>JAGQLS010000009.1:53222-56508 GCA_020429045.1 Candidatus Woesebacteria bacterium | reverse complement strand
GACGGCATCGTGATTAATTACGACGATTATTACAACAACAATTATTTATTCGTTATCACAAAAGATGTGGATTTTATGAGTAATCCTGCGTATGAAGTGCATTCGTTTACTCCTTCGACCATGATTGACCAGTGGGAACTAAATGACACCTTCACGATGTATTTATTGCAGCGAACTATCGACGAATAGTTTTTTTGCCTTTTATCTTGTTCTGACATTTGTTTTTTGCTATACTGTGCGTTACTCTTTTACAAGATGTTGGATGACAGGATAGTCTCTAACTCATAAATATACGAGTTATGCGGTGGTAGTTCAGTTGGTAGAACAACACATTGCCAATGTGTAGGTCGAGGGTTCGAGCCCCTTCCACCGCTCCAAAAAAGATTCACTTCATTATAACGAAATTATTTTCTAGATTCGATGACAGCTCTTTGTTTCGATTTGATCAAAAAACTTGTTAATCATTTGTTTTTGATGTACTATATACCCATATGAAACCACTCTATAAAACTTTTTTAATCATAGTTCTTGTTTTTCTTTTTCTTCTTTTCTTGCGATTCGTTATTAGATCCGCAGTCAGTAGGCGCGTCGAACAACGCAACAATTTTTTACAGAATATTTTTGACCGGTTCGGTAAAAACCAACAATCTGAAAACGAGGGAGTGAACGGCGTCAATGTGCCTGAAAATGTCCCAACCGTAGATTGCGCCGACGGTAGCTGTCAGGAAATCGCAGTAAACGGCGATCCGAAATACGCATTCCCTAATGGCACGGCAAGTCCATTCTCTGGATATGCTGATCCAAGTATCCGTCGTGACCCGCACACCGACATGCTTTGGATGGCCTATTCGTGGCCACACTTTAAAATTGAGGGTACAACGCGCAGTCCAAGTTCAGAAATTCACCTTGCAAAATCCGATGATGACGGACAATCATGGACATTTGTCAAAAAACTATGGGAAACAACCGCCCTATCAAATCCAGCGAAAACAACGCAATCAGGGTATCTTGACTATGAAGTTGTCAACCTCTTGCCGGTTGATATGAACGGTGCAACCACATGGTTTGCTGTGACACTCAATTATTTTGTCCCATCAGACGGTGGATTTGCAGCACGACCTTCCAACTCATTTCACATACGCGTATCAAAAAGTTCCACGGTTGAAGGATTATCAAATGCACCTGCACAAGTGTTGGGCGGTGGCATGACAGCTACACAGTGGAATGTAAATCAAACATTGGTGCCAAGCGACATTGGTGCTTTTGACAAAAAATCATTCTTTTGGAACGAACCATCACTGTACTACGAAAACGGCACACTCTATCTGACTATGGTTGCATTCAACGTGCGTAATCGTTCAGACATTACACGAGACGGGGTATATGTTTTTGGCACCAAGCCAGATGGTGACCCAAGCACGTGGAATTGGTCATACAAAGGCAAACTTGCCGGCTCAAACGAAGCAAGCGAGCTTGGCGGCCAGCGCTTAACCCAAGTCGACATCGCGCGCGGTGTCAATGGGCAGCTCCTTATGATAACCTCACCAGACGATTGGAGCTCGACGTTTAGCGATTACAACCACAAAGGGTGCGTCGCGCTCGAGGTAGCTTCTATGGAACAACCTGCGCTTGCACGAGACGAAAATGGGCAACTTGTGGTGCACGCGCGCGTCACAGATTCTACAGCAAACGCTTTGGGTTCTGCTGCATGCAGCTATGACCCAAGCAACTCAGGTGGCATTTTGTTCACCAGGAGAAACAAAACACAAACAGAATTGACTGCAGGGATTTGGAAAACATTTCTGAATCCGTAGGCAAAGCAATACACAAGAATAATCAGACATATAAAGATAAAAGAGCGTATGATTAAGAGTGGAGTTGGTATGATTTCAGCATTTCTTTTACATTCTCAAAAATTTTCTTATCGTTTTTGTATGTTAAAACATTTGCTACCTCTTCTGTAGGAACGAAGCGTCCTTGGAGAATTTCGTTTGTGTCAACATCAATTTCCCCTTGTTCATATGACATGAGAAAATAAGTCACTTGCTTGCGAAAAAGATTTCCTCCATGTCTAAAAAAATAGGTAGATACAAACGGGGGACAGTCTACTATTTTGGCTTGGATGTTTGTTTCCTCTTTCACCTCGCGAAGAGCTGCTTGTTTTGGGTTCTCGCCTTTTATCGTATCGCCAACATGACCTTTTGGGAAGCCCCAGTGGCCTTCGATGTGTTGAATGAGAAGCCACATGCGTTGACCATTTTGGTTTTTATACACAATACCGCCAGCAGAATATTCGTGCTTGGTTTGCGCCATGCTGGATTATATCATTTTCCAGTGTACGATGCGTATGCTACTGCGAAGAGAACGATCGCCGAGATCATGACGACAACAACGCCAGCTTGGATAATAATACTTTCATATGGATCTTGTTTTTTCTTTGCCATATTTTTGTGAAAAAAATGAATAATATATTCATCATAGAAAATGCAATGATCGTTTGTCAAGAAGTGAAATAACAACCTTTCTATAGTATTTTATGGAAGGTCAATGATGAAAGGAAGGATTTCGTTGTGCACGATCGTATCGTCTGTGATGCTGAAGGCTCTCCCTCCGTGCGTTTGAGCGATACGCGAATAGGCCTGTATATGTTTATTATCTTCACGCGAAAGTTGTATACGTTTTTTCAGTTTGTCTTTGAGAACGGTGCGTTCTTTGCTATTTTTTTCTTCATAGTACTCTCTTTTTTTGAGACGTTGCATAATAAATTCGTTACTTTGTGGGGGGAAATACATGACAATCGGCCAGAAAGAAGGATGTGTTTTACAAAAATGTTCAAGATCGCGTAAGGTGATTGCCAGCACGATGTTTATATTTTTTTCTAAGTCGCTTTTGAGCCAACCATACTGCGCATTGTCAAAATGAAGCGTGAATCCAAACATTGTTCCCTTTTTCATATGTTCAAATTCTGCACCAGTGATTGATATGATTTGTTTCCCCGCCTGTTCGGTAGGACGAAGCGTGCGCGTTGTGTATTTCAGGGGTTGGAAAAATCCATGGTTTGCAACGAGCAATGCCTCAAGATAAGATTTTCCCACTCCCGAAGTGCCGGCAATGACTATTTTTTTCATACGCTTAAAATAAATGGTCGTGGATCACCTTTGCGCCCTCGCACGGGTGGTTGACGATATGATATTTGACAAACGAGTCTTTGGAAAGTGCATCCTCAAGTTTCTTCAATTCCGAGGCTTCGGCGATAATATGCACGTTTGGCCCTGCGTCTATCGTG
>JAGQLS010000009.1:0-53207 GCA_020429045.1 Candidatus Woesebacteria bacterium | reverse complement strand
TCTCTCCAGCGCATGATATTTTTTATGAGCGCGATGGTGCCTGGTTGGAAGTAGAGCGCAGGTGGTTGGGAAGTCATAGTTATCGCGTGCATCGACAACGCCTCTTGTTCGATCGCTTCCCCAAGAAGCTGTATGTTTTTTTCAACGATTGCTTGTCTTACACGTTGTATGCGCGGTTGCATCTCCTCAAGCCGCGTGTGGAAGTACGGATTTGTTTTTGCTCGCATGTGGCCTTCTGACGTTGAAAGGATTTTTTTCCCGTCGTCTACAACTGCAACAACATCGACGATATCCCAATGATGCTCATCGGCAATTTGTACGGCAAAGGAATGTTGGTCATCGCCCCCCGCCTTGAGTTTGACAAACCCGCCCATTATCGATCGGGCAGCAGAAGCTGAACCGCTCCTCCGTGCTATGCGTGAAATTTCCTGCGCATCACCCAGCACATCGTTGAGTTCGTATGCATGCAGCAAGCCCAACGTAAGTGCAGAAAACGATGAAGCCGAAGCGGCGATACCGGCATCTGAGGGGAAGGTATTGTGCGACACTATTTTTGCCTTCAGCGAGGAGCCAGCTCTTTTGCGCACATATTCGACCAGCTCGTATGCTTTTTTTGATTTCATGGTAGATTTATCTGTCAGCATACATTCTCCATCTTGCGATGCAAAGGCTATTGAATCTTCACCGTATTCTTCTGAGACTTTAACCGTTGTAGTAGTCAAACAATTACTCATCGTCACGGCAATATTATCGTTGTTTGGAATATACAACGTTTCATCATGAAATCCCCAATATTTGATGAGGCCGATATTGGCAGGAGAAATAACCGAAACTTTTTTCATGCGGACTTTAGAAAATGGAGAATAACGAGTGACCTGCGCGCCCTCTTAGTTATTGTTTCTTTCACTTTTTCAATTTCCTGTTTGTCGAAAAGTCGCACCTCTTCGATTTCTTCCTTGTTACAATAAAAAGGTCCATCGTGGGTTACGGTGAAAAGTGCTACGCGTTCCGAGTCAGGTTCGTTAAACGAGAGAAACGACGTGACGAATCTAGGTTGTACATCTTTTATTCCCAATTCTTCCTCAAGTTCCCGCACGGCCGTGGTCAGATCGTCTTCTCCTTTTTCAACGTGTCCACCAACCGAGATGCAATACCACCCAGGACTCAAATCTTTGGTCATGCTGCGCTTTTGAAGGAGAATCTTCCCTTCACTATTTACAACTGCAACATGAACCGAACGATGAAGGAGCGAAGGATCATTGTGGCACTCGCTCCGCGTTTTGTAGCCTACGATATTATTCTGCTCATCGACGACTACGAACAATTCGTCTTGGTTGTCGGTAGTGTTTTTGGTGATTGGTGAATCCATAGGCACCATTATACTATGTTCTTTCCTGGAGTGATAAAAGGTTTGGTTGATGGTACAATAGAGAAGTATATTTTGGCACATTGGCGAAGTGGGAACGCTACAGTGTGCCCTAGTAGTATCTAGCAAAATAGCCTGCCTGTCGTCTAACTGTCGGCAGATAGGGCAGACAGGTCCGGTAGCCAAGTGGTAAGGCAAGAGTCTGCAAAACTCTTATACGGGGGTTCGATTCCCCCTCGGACCTCAAGGTACGCCAAAAGTGAAAAACAATAAAGATAAATAAATAGTTGAGGAAGGGTGGCAGAGTGGACGAATGCACAGGTCTTGAAAACCTGCATGGCGGCAACGTCATCGAGGGTTCGAATCCCTCCCCTTCCGCACAGAATATTTAGACTTTCATCGTAATCTAAACTTACATACAACACTTCATCATTTAAACCTTAATAATCGAGCGTGCGAGTTTTGATATAATTAATCCGTGACAAAATCTAAGCCAAAATCTACAAAGAAAAATAAAAAAGACTTTCTCATTTCAACACGATTTCTGTTAACTGTGGCTTTACTGGTAATTTTGTTGTTTGCCGGAATAATTTTCAGAAAAGCATTCTTAACTCAACCGATCATCAATAAATCTCAGCAGAATGATACTCAAACGGCGCAGTTATTGCAGCTTGAAACAAAAATTGCAAAGTGGAGCCCCCTTCTGAATAGCTATCCTCCACAAGTTGAGGAAAAAGATTTGCCTGCTCTTAAAGCCGAGTTCACTTCTTTTGCAAGCCAAACAGAAGAATATTTTAACGCTAATAAGAATAATATGACAAACGCAAATCAATTGCAGTATACATTCCTTTTGGGAGAATTATATCGTTTTGGCCATAATCTTGATTTGCAAAATAGTTGGCAGAAATCAGAACATTACTACAAGCAAGCATTGGCGATTGACAACACCCACTATGAAAGTAATTCCGGGTTGGCCACTTTATATGTCAATTCCAATATAAAATATGCACCTGATGCTGAACGCATTTTTTCCTATATGATGACCCTGGATTTAACTGATGAACAGCGTGCACAAACAAATCTTGGTTTGTTTTTTTCGCACTACTACCAAGGCAAATTTGACCAAGCTTACCAAAATTTGGAACAGGGCCTCAGATATGATCCTGACAACGAACTGATAAAAACTATGAAGGACATTATGGATGATCGGAAAATAGGAAAAAATTGATCGCCGACGAGTGGAGTAAATATATGAAAAAACTAAAACAACGCTCACTGAAACAGTTTAACAGCTGGGCTACATTGTATGATTCTTTTCTGGTCGCTCGTTATTTTGGAAAATATTATAAAATTGCTGCAGAACATGTAGGTGACCTGAATGGTAAAAAAGTCCTAAGCGTAGGCTGCGGCAGCGGGACATTAGAGATTAGCTTGGCAAAAAAATATCCTCGTGTCAGCATTACTGGCGTGGATATTTCTCCAAAGATGTTGCAGAAAGCAAAAGAAAAAAGTACAGACACGCCAAACATTACTTTTATCGAGGCGGACGCTGAAGATCTTCCCATTGACAAAAAAATATTTGATTATGTCATTTGCCTTCAGTCGTTTCATCATTATCCCAATCAGAAAAAAGTACTCAAAGGGTTTAGAAAGGTGTTAAAACAGGGTGGAGAACTGGTTATGATTGAGGCGGTAAAGACTTCTATAGTTTCTCGTGCGCTTATATATATCAATCGAGCGATCATCGAACCTGGAGTCATGCATTACTCTCCTTCTGAGCTTACCTCATTACTGCAACAAACGGGATTTACTCGATGTACATTCACCCAAATTGCCTCCATAACCGCTTTGATCGTTGCTTCGTAACATATGATTATTTAAACTCCCGCAAATTGCTTTCGTTTATGAAGAAGCTCGTGCCTTGGCCGGTCACCAGTTTATAGGCCACCTTTCTGACCATTGTCTCGATAAGTCGCTCCAAGCTCCGTATGCCTGGTTCAAAACCGAGCGGGCGCACCATCACAGACCATAACGCATCATCGACCGTCAGCTGCTTTGGGTCCACACCGGCGTATTGCATATATTTTGGCAAAATGAATCGTTTACCAATTTCTATTTTTTCCTCATCGCTGTAGGAAGGCATCTGGATGAGCTCCATACGGTCAAGCACCGGTGGAGAGATGGTTTGCGTATTGTTTGCTGTTGCCAAAAACAGCACATGAGAAAGGTCAAAAGGGAAATCGATAAAATAATCAGTAAACTGAATATTTTGTGCAGGATCAAGTAGTTCCAAAAGTACTCCCATGATCTCAGCGCGCGACTCGGGTACAATACGATCGAGTTCGTCAAGTAAAATCACCGGATTACGCACCTGTGCGTCTTTGAGGGCTTTCATAATCACTCCTGGTTGTGCCTCGGGGTTTGTTTTCGCATGACCCCGTAAATTACCAGCTGAGGACAACCCCCCAAATGGTATACGTACAAATCGTCTTCCCAGAGCTTCGGCAACAGATATGGCAAAGGTTGTTTTACCCGTTCCGGCAAGCCCGACAAAAAAGAGTGGTCGTATTCGCAAATTAGCATCTTGATTTTTTTCTTTTTGCATTTTGTACACAGACAAATATTCAAGCAGTTTTGTTTTCACCTTTTCGAGCCCATAATGGTTTTTATCAAGAATTTTTTTTGCTTGAACCATATCGAGCTGGTCACTCGTTTCTGCATACCAGGGCAACGAAACAATCCAATCGATATATTTTTCTACTACGTCCATATGTGAAAGATTGCCGCCATATTTTAGTGCAAGCTCGGCACGATCGATTTGTTCTTGCGCACGTTGCACGAGATTAGCAGGAAGTTGTGCAGACTGCAATTTTTGTTTTAGCCTAATAAGCTGTGATAAATTATTTTGACCATCCATACAATTAGCAGACTAACTTTTCACTTGACAAAATTTTTGATGTTGATTATCATAGTCATGTCGTAACATTATTTTACAAGTTATTTTTTCATAAATCTATGATAGATCCAAAGAAAATCCAACCATTGTTTGGATTCGTTCTCGTCAAACCACTCGAACGAGAACAAAAGACTGCTTCCGGAATCGTACTCCCCGATTCTGCAAAAGAGAAACCACAAATGGGAGAAATAATGGCAGTTGGACCAGGTGGCGTAAACGACGAGGGTAAAACAATACCCATGATCGTCAAAGTCGGTCAAAAAGTCCTCTATAAAAAATGGGGCGGTAACGAAGTCAAAGTTGGCAACGAAGAATGGCTACTTATCGAACAAAAAGATATTATGGCAGTAGTGAAATAAAATACCCCTCGATTGTGTCCCCCAATTCGGTGGACTTCGCTCGAGGTGACAAAGAAATAACATTATCATATTTCTTTGTCAACTTATATTAAAAGTTATATTTAACATATGGCAAAACAAATGGTTTTCAGCGACGATGCACGAACAAAACTTGCAAAAGGCGTGAACGCACTTGCAGAGGCAGTTACCACCACACTCGGACCTCGTGGTCGTAACGTAGCAATCGATCAAAAATGGGGTTCACCAAAAGTTATTCACGACGGCGTAACCGTTGCAAAAGAAATAGAACTTGAGGATCCGTTTGAGAATATGGGCGCACAACTTGTCAAAGAAGCTGCATCAAAAACAAACGACATCGCAGGAGATGGTACAACAACCTCTACACTTCTCACGCGAGCGATGGTCAACCTCGGATTGCGCAACATCACTGCTGGTTCAAATCCTATGATCCTCAAGAGAGGATTCGATTTGGCAATAACCGCAGTTTCAGAAGAGGTAAAAAAAATGGCTAAACAAATCCCAGCCGACGACATTGCACAAATTTCTCAGGTTGCCACGATCTCCGCAGCAAACGAGGAAATCGGCAAGATGATTGCCGAAGCCATCAAAACTGTAGGAAAAGATGGTGTTGTGACCGTCGAAGAAGGCAAGGGTTTGCAAATGGAAAGCGAACACAAAGAGGGTATGGAATTTGACCGCGGCTATGCTTCTGCATATCTGGTGACCAACCCCGACCGTATGGAAGCAGAAATCCAAGATCCATACATCTTGATTACTGACAAGAAAATTTCCGCGATTTCTGACCTGTTGCCATTACTGGAAAAAGTCGTTAAGATTTCCAAGAATGTTGTCATCATCGCAGACGACGTCGACGGCGAAGCACTTGCAACACTTGTTGTTAACAAACTACGCGGTACATTCAATGCACTTGTTGTCAAAGCTCCTGGATTTGGAGACAGGAGAAAAGCAATGCTTGAAGACATCGCAATTTTGACCGGCGGTACGGTTATTTCCGAAGACCTTGGTAAGAAACTTGAGAATGTCGACATTGAAGACTTGGGTCGTGCAGACTCGGTTTGGTCAAACAAAGAAAAGACCCGCATCATCGGCGGTAAAGGCGATAAAGCAGCACTTACTGCTCGTATGGCACAAATCCGTCGTGAAATCGACGAAACCACTTCTGATTTTGATCGCGAAAAACTGCAAGAACGTCTTGCTAAACTTTCTGGCGGCGTTGTTGTTATAAAGGTAGGCGCTGCAACCGAAGTCGAACTCAAGGAAAAGAAAGAACGTGTAAACGATGCAGTCGCTGCAACAAAAGCAGCACTTGAAGAGGGAATTGTCGCAGGAGGCGGCACCACCTATTTGCAGGCGCGCGAAGTGTTGCACAAACTACGCGAATCTGTAGAGCTTGACGAAGAGAAAGTAGGCGTTGAAATTGTCTATAAAGCTCTTGAAGAACCTATCAAAATGCTTGCGCAAAACAGTGGCATGGATTCCGGACGCGTCATGCACGAGATAGAAATGAAGAAAGATCCAGACTATGGATTCGACGCGGTATCTCGAGAATTTGGCTCGATGTTCAAGCGCGGTATTGTTGATCCTGCAAAGGTTGTGCGCAGCGCGATTCAAAACGCGGGTTCTGTCGCAGCATCGATCCTCACGACCGAGGCGCTCATTACCGACCTTCCTGAGAAAAAGGATGAAGCACCAGCTGGCGGTATGGGTGGCGGCATGCCAGGCATGATGTAAAAAATCTGGAAACTTTCAGCAAAACGTAAAAAAGTATAACCCCTCGTCTTCATAACAGGCGAGGGGTTTTTGTATAATCAAGTGAGAGTTTTGCCATGACGATGTCAGAAACGATTGAAGAGTTAAAAAGCGGATGTCTATATATTTTCAGCGTAGTTTATACGGAGAAAGTTGATCCAATTTTTTTTACTCAATACTCCCACGCGATCATATACCCACCATTGAACAATTGACCACAAATTGTTTATGTAGTGCAGTATTACTCCTATCCAAATTGTTTGAGCGTAAAGAGCGATGAGTCCTAACACTGGAGTGACAACCATTCCAGCGTATGCAACTTGATAAAGCACTCTTTTATTATCCAAGTGAATAACGTTTTTTAAGCGCCAAACGCCAAAAATAAAAGAAGTAATGATTACAGAAGCAACAGGAGAGTAATAATGCAAAAGACCGGGAAGCAGCAGTCCTCGAAATAAAATCTCTTCATATATATAGGCGCGAAAAAATATTGATAATGAATTATCGCATCGCTCTGAGGAACTTTGAGGCGACGGTATGTTTTGACGCGGAAGATCACCGTTACAATAAAAAGTACGACGACGATTGCAATCTGCAGTTCGGGAGTAAAGGGACCAATGTGTATCAATTGAAAGTAATTCACGATTTTAGTTTACACGAAACTTTCTTTTTTTGGGGACAATGGGTATTTATTCAATCAGTCGGGCATACACCACCGTGCGGTGGGTGTAGTTTTGCGCTGCGCGGTCATACGTCCCCTCACAGGTTATCAGATTAAGGCGAGCTTTATCATCATCACCGGTTTGTCCAAAAACTTCATCAATAGGGAATGCATCGTTTGCGTACACTTGTTTCCGATCGACAAGATACGCATACTTGTGCCCTTCGTTGTCGAAAAGATCAATTTCATCACCAGGATTAAGTTCTGAAAGATGATAAAATACCGAAGGTGCACCGGTCGTGGTATCATAATGTCCCGAAATTACGGCAGTTCCTTTTTCTCCTGGTTTGCTGCCATGATTAAACCATGCTGCATTTTGTTTATTCAGCGGGTTTGCCATTTTCGCATCCTGGACGAGTCCTACCGGTTCAATCTTTGCCTTAAGATTTATTGAGGGAATCATGATGAATAGTGGAACAGCTGGTTCATCCACGCTTTTCGGCTCGACGCTGGTCGAAGATGCTGTTTTGCTTTGTGATGAAGAAACTGCGCGGGACAGACTAACAATATTAAGAAGCAGTATTCCCGCAATAAAAAATAAAACAATATTGAGCCAGGAAGGTTTGTGGCGAAACATGGAGCATAGTATACCGTATTATTTCTCTTAAAGTGATTTGATGGTATAATAATAATTCTAACCAGGGGTGGCGGAGCGGCCAATCGCAGCAGACTGTAAATCTGCCGGGTTTATCCCTACGGGAGTTCGAATCTCTCCCCCTGGACTTAGGCTTTAATAAAGCGATAATTAGATATCTTCATTGACTCAGAGATGGGGGTACTTTCTGAACCAAAAGGCAATAGGATGAGGAAGGTGGTAAACTAGGATTGTATATATTTTACAAAATTAATAAGCTATGGATAGCGAACCTCAAATACCACATCCAGAAACAGAAGATTCTTTAAAGCCTGATGTGAATAGTTTTACTGATACCATTAAGCCAAATTTTGTAACCCGTGAGCAAAAACCAACTCTGATATCTCAAAATACTTATGAAATAACTGACAAACTGAATGATGTTGGCATGAGGCTTGAGTCATTATCAGCTTATGAAGTATCTTCTATAAACGACAGGGATTTTCATGGAGATTATCCAGTACTTGGTGTAACTAATGATATTAAATATGGAACGTCAACAAAAAGAATAGGGTTGGTTATTGCTGGTCAAAGAGTAGGATATGCTGTCGGAGGGGTATTTGAAAAAGAAGGTAAGAAATATGGTGAGATTACTATGCTTCATATATCTCCAGCGGTGAGAGGTTATAAATTAGGCTCAATATTAGGTATGATAGCTCGTAGAGAATTGTTAGCAGAGGGAGCAGAAATTCTTATAACAGAAGAGGGAGATAGCACAGGAAAAGTGAAGCACTTACTTGAGGAGCAGGGTTTTATTTCAAAAGGCGTTAGTACTGGCGCAGGCAGACATCCAAAATGGGAAAGAACATTTCAAAATTCGGAAGAAAGAGACATTTTTGCAGGACAACTTGAAAAAGGAATAGCTGAAAGAATACTTTTACTAAAAGATCAGAAGGCTGTGCTTACAGATAAAGCTTTGGAAACAGATGTCGATAATCCCCTGAAGGTCGACGTTGAAGATGAGGTTAGTTCAAGATTAGAAATTCATGATGTTATTTCACCCGATGAGCCACGAACTATCTTCGGATATACAGGAGGGCGGCTTAGAATAGCTCGGTCAACAGAACAGCCAGATGGATTTTCGACGTTTCTTGATACACGAGAAATATCAATAGACGATGCAAAACGTTTAGTAAGAACTTTGGGCTATCAAAATGAATTTGAAATAACTGAAGTGTATAAGTTTACATCCTCCCCAGTACACGTGAGAATTGCGAGTAGAAGATCTAGAGATCCTACATTATTGAAAGATCACATGAGAAAACTAGCAATAGTAGGAAAAAGGATTTTTGAAGCTTAGCAATAATAGTATTGCTTTGTTTTATAAAGTATTTCGTCGGTTTAGTTCAATAATCCCATTACACTTCTCATAAAACCCCTGTGGGTATTCCACCACTTCATCCCAATCCATAGTTCGAAAATTATCCCAGCGTGTGGACAAGGCACCATGCGATGCCTTGCTCCGCCAAGAACAAGCCTTTGCTCCGCCAGGAGCAAAAAAAGCATGTGTGCCGCAGTCAGGTACCGTCTGGTATCTGGCTACTCATGATATTTGAAATTCTATTACGTATATATTCTCCATAATAAGTTTAAAGACTATATTTATATTGGATATTCAACCAATCTTAAACAGAGAATCAAACAGCATAATAATGGATTTTCAAAATCTACAAAGCCATATTTACCACTAGAACTTATTCACTATGAAGCATATCGAAATATGAAAGATGCCAAACGAAGAGAAGAATATTTAAAAACAAATAAGGGAAGAACTACTTTAATGACAATGTTGAAAGAATAGTTTATAGATTAGTTCCGCATGCCAGGGAACCTCCCCTGGACTGAAGAAATCGACTTGTCACGGTGAGGTATTTTTTGTTCGGGGCAGATAGAAAGAACCTACCAAATTCGTCAAACTCTATGTTTACGAGTTCAAGGTGAATAATTACAGACAGAGGACTCAGCTTATGAAGAGTACAACTGGAAATTCTCCCCCCAAGGCTTTATTTTTTACTCCTTAGATATTGTAGCAATGTTCCCGGAGACAACACAATAATATCAAATTCTCGCTTGATTAATTCAATTTTGAAGTCTTTCAAATTATAAGTGGTTAAAAATCGTGATTTTGAGTTTACAGCACCTGCTACAATATGTGCATCTGTAGGGTCGTTTACATATTTTGCGTACTCTATTTCGATAGTTGAAAGATTTTCATTGAGATCTATCTTTGTACACATTTCAAGTTGGATCTGCACATTCAGAAATCGAATGTTCAATTTTTTGAAGTGCTTTGCGCGTCATCAATTGAAAAGTTTGATACAAACTTTTGAATATGCACGTTATTAAGAAGTTGATATGCAGCGCCAGATGTTGAAAGTGAAGCAGAAATAATAACATCCGTGTCTATAAAGACACGAATGTTCATGTATACATCTCCTTTCTTGATTCCTTCAAGGCATTTGTTATTTTTTTGAGATTTTTCTGATCAATCTGCTCGGCCTGATTCAAATCACTATCTAAACCAGTAAAGATAAACGATATTGATTTTCGAGGTATTCTGTAAACTTTTCCAATTTTTTTGGCTATGATTTCACCTCGGCTGATGAGGTCATATATAGTATTCTTAGATAGTTGTAACATCTCGGCTACCTGTTCTGGAGTATACGCTTTTGTACTTAACATAACGTTTCAGTATATGCGATGTTCCGCTACATCCATATTTTATCATCTTAGTAGTTGTAGCGGAATATGGGAGAGAGAAGTGCAACGAGCGAACCGTATATACTGTGTTAAGAGACCCGAGCGACGAAGGAGCGAGAGTGCAACGGGGCAAGCGACCATCGGGAGCGCAGAGTAGAAAAATATTTTCTAATAGTATTCGCAATTTATTTCTTCTTGATAAACACTTCAACTCTCTTATCTGTTTCTGCTTCGGGATCAAGAACAAAAAAGCTGTCGGTTGAAAGTTTGAATAGTCTGTAAGGGGCAGGCTCAACTAACGATTCAGGTTTGAGATCAATAAAAGTAGTCGAATAATACTTCAAACCTTCAACAACTTCGTCGCCTTCAAGCAGAGAAACTGTGCCAGAACCCTGCACCCCGTTGCCTTCTCCTTCAGGTTGGTGAGAATCAAAAACTGCAAAGGCTACCTTGGGTTGTTTTAGAGCGTGGACTGTGTGAACAGAATCCATTTGGGAAATGAAGTAGAAGTTGAAATCCTCATCCATACAGTAGAAAAGTGGCGCCGCCCAAGGTAATTTACCATCGGTTGTTGCCAAAGTCAGGTAGATATTCGACTTGAGGATTTCGACAGCTTTTTTGTTCAGTTCTTCTTGTTTCATAAATAAATTGCGAATTCCTTGTTTATAAATATTTTTCTATTTCTCTTAACTAAATATTACCAAACATGAATATAATTCTGCTCATAATATGTCTGTCGATATCCAACAACTCCATCACAGTCCAAAGTTCGACCATCCTTCACCAATCTGGACTAGCCTTTACTAAAGCAACGGCTAGTAAACTTTATGTATTATACGTACATTTTAATCTACAGCGAGACAAGCAGGTATTATATTGGTTCTACCACCAATTTGAAAAATCATTTCAAAAAATATACAAGTGGTAAGTGTTATCTATAAAATCCAATTACCTCTCTTTTTTTATGAGAAGAGAGTATACTGTAACTTATTCAACACAATCTTGAACTCAAGAGAACCATCAATTCCTTCATTTAAGATATTATTAGCATTATAAAAAAGAAAGCACAAAAACTACAACATATGTATACTTGCCCCTTTTGTAAAAAAGACATTGTTGCTTCTAAAAAAACAGAAGTATGTTATCGCCGCGAATGGATTAATGGTTGCTATGATTGTTTTGCATTATCTATAAACAAGGAAACCAATGCAGTTTTTCAGGAAAGAACCTACTGAAGAATTATGTGCGTTTTTTATTTGTAAAACTTAAAGAAGGCTAACCTTCAAGAGCAATGGAAGTATGATCAATCAAGAAACATTTCCTTTCATTTGTTTCAAAAAACATGGTATACTTTAATCTTAAACCAGAGTTTAGATACTGTTTTTGGGTAAGAATAAGTTTTTTAGTCCTTCACCATCTTCATTATTAAAGCTCCCATTATATTTTTAATTTATTCTTATTCATATGTCCCAATATCGCTCTAATCGCTTTAATCACCGTCCAAAGAGAAATTTTTCTCGAGGAGTGAAAGGAGCCAAAAGAGTTAAATCATTTGATCCAACAAGTTTTATTCAACAGAACAATACCACTCAACCAAGAAGCAAACCGTATGAGGTCGTTCATTCATTCGCTGATTTTAAGATAAGCGAAGCTCTCAAGCGCAATATTGCATCAAAAGGGTATACACAACCTACTCCTATCCAGGATCAAGCCATTCCGCTTATTCTTGAGGGGAAAGACGTGATAGGTATCGCAAACACAGGTACCGGCAAAACCGCAGCCTTTGTCATCCCACTTCTTAATGAAATTACCAAGAATCGACATAAAAAAATACTTATCATAACGCCAACGCGTGAACTGGCCGTTCAAATACGCAATGAATGTTTTTCTTTTGCTCGTGGCATGAATATACAAACCGCAACGTGCATAGGAGGAGTGAATAGTTATCAACAAAAAAGCGAATTACGAAGAAACCCTAATATCGTTATTGGTACCCCAGGTAGATTGAAAGATTTGATTCAACAGCGAAGTTTGCAACTTTCTACATTTAATAGTATTGTTTTGGACGAAGTTGACCAGATGGTAGATTTTGGATTTATTACAGATATCAAATTTATCATTTCGTATCTTGCCCATGAACGACAATCTCTCTTTTTCTCAGCAACCATAAACGGTAAAGTAAAAGATGTTCTTTCCCATTTCGTACGAAATCCAATCATGATTTCCGTAAAAAAACAGGATTCTCTTGAAAATATTACCCAAGACGTTATAAAAATTGTTGATAAAAGCAGAAAAATTGATCGTCTTCATGATTTGCTCATTAAAAAAGAATTTGAAAAAGTACTTATTTTTGGACGAACCAAATTTGGCGTTCAGCGATTAACAGAAGAACTGGTAAAGAGAGGTTTTCACGCTGATGTTATTCATGGAAACAAAAGACAATCACAAAGACAGAGAACGTTAAATAGATTTAAAAGAAATGATATAAGCATACTTCTTGCAACAGATGTTGCTTCACGCGGGCTTGATATTGATAACGTAAGTCATGTTATAAACTATGACCCTCCTGAATCCTATGAAGTATATATTCACCGAATAGGTAGGACCGGACGGGGTGATAAACAAGGAACAGCTATTACATTTCTTTAAATGCAACCGTCATAGTGTAAGTATTCTTTAAGAAGCCAATTCGACTTCGGCTTCTTGCTCCATCTTTTTCAATCTAGTGTAATAATCCGGAAATTCATTGAGATGAGCAAGTGCTATCTTTCCTGTTGTCAGAGCATCGTCATTGGTTACATTTGTTGATGGATTATGGAGACCATGTTCAAGCTCGACATTCATCCCCATTTGAAACTGCTCAACATCAAATCTGCTCCAATCAATCCCTAGTTGTTCACCGATTTGTTTTGCTTCATCGGTTGAAAAATGTTCTTTGTCCATATTATTAAGTATAATACAAAAAAAGGACTCGCTGAAAGTATGTATCTTACGAGTCCTTTTGTTTTTTACAGGCTACTTTAATCGTACTGGTATTGCCTCAATAGCAAGGGGTTGATTGTCGCCGAGTTTGAAATAGTAGTCGGCGGTATCTGCGAAATCTGTCAGCGTTTCAAATATGAGCGCCTTCAACTTTGGATAAAATCCTTGCACGTCGTTGTGGTAGATACGTTCGTGCATAGCTTCGATAAGCCACTTGTGTTTGTCAGGATCGATTTGAATTGCTTTGTGCTTGGCGAGTTTCTCAAGAACCTTTTCCACGTTTGGGTCTTCCATAAATCCGAAATTGACCACTACAGAAGCAAACGTGTCGTATTGCAATCCCACTTTTCCAAAGTTTGTGATTTCATAGCGTTTGGCATCGTCGACGTAGGGGTGCTTGCATATTTTAACCGTCAAGAAAATAATGTGCCGTGGAAGTGCTCCGTACCGATCGATGAAAACCTGCATAATCGTTGGCATTTTATCTCCTTTTTTTACGATTGGATTTGGGCTGAGGAAAATATATGCTTTTTCAATTTCTGGCAACGTTTTGTTCTTTTTCATGTCGATAAGCTTGGCGATCGTACCTCGCTTGTAGCCATCATATTCGTTGCGTACATAATTTCTCCCCCATTGCCAAGCTTGGATCGTCACCAAAACGAAAACGCCGATGCCAAGTGGTATATATCCTCCTTCTAGGAATTTGAGCGAGTTTGCACTGAGGAACGTCAAATCAATAAGGGCAAACGGTATGAAAAGCACAAGCGATTTGACCCAGCTCCATTTCCACAGATAGCGCGAAATTGCGATCATGCTCAAGGTTGTGATGAGCATCACGCCTGCAACTGCCAGTCCGTAGGCCGAGGCGAGATTGCTACTTGATTGGAAAATGAGTACCAAAATAACACACCCAACATAAAGCATCCAGTTCACAATAGGGATGTAAATCTGTCCGTGATGCTTTTCATGAGTATGGATTACTTTGGTGTAGGGTAGTAGTCCCAGCGTTGTTGCTGAAGCAATGAGCGAAAATGCACCGGAGATAAGCGCTTGGGAAGCAATAATTGTGGCACACGTTGCCAAAAATACCATGGGGTACAAAAAGGGTTTTGGCACCATGCTGTAAAAAATATTATCTGCAAGCACAGGATGGCCGCTCAAAATATACGCACCTTGTCCAAAATAATTAAGAAGCAACATGGGGTAGGTTAGTGAGAACCAGCTCAAGCGGATGGGTTTTTTCCCAAAATGACCCATATCGGCGTACATAGCTTCTCCTCCGGTCATAACCAACATGACAGAGCCGAGGACGATAAAGAGCGTGTTGATGCTATGAGAAGCAACGAATTGCACAGCGTATATCGGATTTATGGCCTGAAAAATAGCAGGGTACGCAATAACATAACGAAGTCCAATAAGGCCGATAGAAATAAACCATACCATGATGACCGGCCCAAATAATGAACCAATTTTGTGGGTCCCGAATTGTTGGATGAAAAAAAGTCCAGTTAAAATAACAATCGTAATCGGGATAATGTATGGAGCAAGAGAGGTGGTTGCAACTTTGAGCCCCTCGACAGAAGAGATCACGCTTATAGCAGGAGTGATGATCCCGTCGCCGAGCAAAAGCCCTGCTGCGATAATAAGCAAGATTTCTAACACATGCGTAAATTTATTCTTGATTTTTGTTTTATGAATAAGGCTCAATAAAGCAAAAACACCACCTTCACCCTCACTGTCTGCGCGCAATACAATCGTTATGTATTTGAGCGAAACAGTAAGCGTCAAAGCCCAAAACACGATACTGATGACGCCTAGTACGTCTGCTTTGGTGATCGCGTCTGCGGCTTTACCGAAGAAAATTTCGTTAATAGCGTAAAGGGGTGAAGTGCCGATATCTCCGTAGACCACCCCAAGGGCCCCAAGAGACAGAGTAAGCAAGTTTCTCATAAAAAATACTATATATAATTTATAAACTATTAAAAAAAGAAAAGAATGGTTCAAACTTTACTCCTCTGATAAGTATTTGTCAATACAGTTTTGATACGTACATTAAAACACCGTATCAACGGGCGCATGCATAAAAAAACATTTTTATATGTAGTTTACGACATATTATTATTTCAATTGAAGAATTTGCTATCATTAACATATGACCCTGACCCAACTCAAAGAAACGATTCAAAAATTTGCTCCATTGGTTGTTATCTTTCTTCTTGTTGTCCTCATTTTTTATTTTTCATTCCGGTTGTTGGTGCTGTACGCCAATTCTGGGAAACAGGTTCCTGTTAACACAAAAGAACAGATAAAAACAGATCCGACGTTCGGGTCAATTACTGCACCTCAGATTCCCGACGGAAAACCTTCAGATGAGTATACGTATATTCTTGACACGCTCGACGGCACGACAAACTTTGAAACTGCAACCAGCGCAGCGACGGTCTATTTTGTTCCCAAAGAAACTCCTACGTTCGGCTTTTTGTCAACCATTTACAATATGGCTTCCCAATTTGACATCGACACCGAGCAATTTCCTCACGTTCTTGATGGGGAAATCGCCACGTTTGACGACGGCGTGCGGAAACTGGCGATAGATATCACCACCTATAATTTTGCGTTTAACCGGAAGATCGACGTTGCCGAAGGGTTATTCGATACTTCCTTTTTACCTCGTCAGGATTACATCGAGCGAGAAGCACAAGACTTGCTCAGAGTTTTGCGCTATCCAAGTGACCTTGCCCAGGGTACGCGTAGTGTTTCGTATTTTTTTTACAATGTTGAACAAAATCAAATCGAGCCCGTGGATACCAACGAAGGGGCAAACATGGTTGAGGTAGATTTTTTCCGCCCCGATCTTGGAGCATATCCATTTGTCACCTCAAGCTATTTCAATAGTCCGCATTATGTGCTTTACGCGATCAACCGTTCTACGCTCATCCCGATCCGCGCGCAGGTTGCCTATTATGATTATTCTCCAGAAAAGGTGGGTGTGTATCCACTTCGTACGCCAGATCAAGCCTGGGAAGATCTTTCCAAAGGGAAAGGACTCGTTGTCTCAAATTTCAATCCCAATAAGGAAATTCGCATTCAAAAAATATTTTTGGGATATTACGAACCCGATGATTACCAAGAGTACATTCAGCCGGTGTATGTATTTTTAGGGGAAGATAAATTTGTGGCCTACGTACCTGCAGTGAGTGAAAATTTTGTCGCTAAGCCAAAGTCTCAATAAAGACTCTTTTATCAATAATTATTTCCCCAGTTTTTTTCTTGTCTTGAATGATTCCAAGTACAGTTTGAGCGACTTCTTCTGGGGTGCCCAATTTCCCAGCATTGATAACTTCTTCTTGCTCGGTTTTAGTAAAAGTCCTTCTGAATCTATCCGTATTCGTAACGGTTGGAATCACTACGTTAACTCGAATACCGTCAGGCTTGAGTTCTTTAGCAAGAGCGAGACTGAAATTAGTAATAGCTGCATTGTTTGAACAATAAGTTGTAAAGTCAGAAAAAACATATTCATTCATCCCAGCTCTTGAAGAAATATTAATAATGTTGGGGTTATTTGATTTTTTCAGGAAAGGTATGGCGCATTTGGCAAAAAGATATTTTGCTGTCACGTTGACGTTAAGCATACGATTCCAATTTTCTAAAGGATACGCTTCAACTTTGCCCCATAAATTAATACCCGCGTTATTAACAACAACATCAATTTGATGAAATTTGTCAATAACAAATTGGATAACCTTTGGTATTGAATCAGCCTTTCCGATATCGGCTTGATACATAATTATTCCTTTATGTTCTTTTTCTATCTTTTTTGCCTTTTCAATACTTTCAGCATACACGCCAATAACGTTGAACTGATGTTGGGACAAAAGGATTGCTATTGCTCGACCAATACCTCTTGAAGCTCCTGTTACAATTGCGATTTTTTTCATAAAATTATTAATTAATAAAGAGTTTAAATTACTGTACCGATATATATTTCACGTTGCTTTTTATCCAGTCGAGAATAACTCTCGTGTCTTCAAACCGATCTTCGCTTTTCATGACAACGATGATATATTCTTTATTGTTATAGCGAAAATAACTCACGAGGTTTTCGCCTGCAAGTTCGGTATACCCTGTTTTGAGCCCGCCCAACCCTTGTATCTCGCCCAAAAGCTGGTTGACATTTTTGAGGGTGTGAAAACGCGTGTAGTCGACATCGGAAATGACGATTTCTTTGGTACCAACAATTTTGCGTAAATAATCGTTTTGCAAAAGGGCGCGTGCTGCAACGGCAAGGTCAAAGGGGGTAGTCAGTTGGTTTGCTTCGTCAAGACCTGCGGGGTTACGGAATTGACTATCTTTCATACCCAACTCCCACGCTTTTTTATTCATCGCGTCGATGAAGGCGTCATAGCCATAGTCGTAGGCTATGGCATAAGCTGCATCGTTCCCCGAATGTACGAGCATACCATAGAGCAGGTTTTCGACGGTTATGCGCTCGCCAATTACAAGATCCATGAGCTGTCCTTCTTGAATAGTTCGTTTGACCTTGACGATGTCGATCGGTTTATAAAGGTCGAGGGTCACGAGTGCGGTTATGATTTTGTTTGTTGATGCGGGAAAGAGTTTTTTGTGCTCGTTTTTGGCAAGCACTGGGGTGAACGTCGAAAGTTCTACAACATAGACACCATCTGCGGTGACAAAAGGTGCGTACCCTTGAGTGTAAGGAACATCATTCGTCTCGTGACGGGGGATGCTCAAATCTTTAGAAAACGTTTCTCTGTTGAAAGCTACGATCTGAAAGTATGGATTGTCTCCCGGGTAAAACAAAAGCAAAGCAGCGATGAGTAAAAAGAGCGATACGGTTTTGAAGCTGGGAAGCGTGTTGTGTTTTTTAGATTTTTTTGTCATGTCAATGTTTTGATGCCGAGCTCGTCGAGTTGTTCTTTGGTTGCTTCAGATGGCGCATCCATGACGGCGATTTTGCCGCCCGATGTTGCCGGAAAGGCGACCACTTCTCGAAGCGACGGTTCGCCAAGAATGGCAAACAAGAGCCGGTCGATGCCAGGCGCGATACCTCCGTGTGGTGGTACGCCATAGGTGAACGCAGTCAGCATATGATCAAATTGATGTTTTTGTTCTTCAGAAAATCCAATAAGATCAAAAATTTTCTGTTGAATCGCCCCGTCATGAATTCTGATGCTTCCGCCGCCCACCTCGTAGCCATTGAGCACGAGGTCGTATTGTTGTCCGCGTACTTTGAGTGGATCGGAATCAAGCATTTCTACATCATCGGGGTGGGGCGCGGTAAACATATGATGAGAAGGCGCAAATGTAGCGCTCCCAGAACCGTGGTAATAATCTTCTGATGTCTGTTTGGTGAAAAGGGGAAAGTCTATGGTCCACGAGAACGCGAGTTCATCTTTATCATCTTTATTTTTCCTCAAGTCGGGTTTGTCAGTGTCGTATTTTTCCATGACTTGCTTGTGAGTGAGGCGTGGCCATGGTTTTTGCATGATGTGTTTCTCAGGAAAAAGCTCTTCAACCATCGTGGTGAAGAGTGCTTCGGTAAGCTGCATGATGTCATCGCGCGTTACAAACGACATCTCAAGGTCAAGTTGCGTAAACTCGCCATAGGCACGATCCGCTCTAGGGTCTTCGTCGCGGAAACAACGAGCGATCTGAAAATAGCGCTCTACGCCGGCGACCATAAGGAGTTGTTTGTACTGTTGTGGCGACTGGGGGAGTGCATAAAATTTCCCCTGCTGCAAACGAGAAGGTACGAGAAAATCGCGTGCACCTTCGGGTGTGGTTTTGGTCAAAATAGGAGTTTCGACTTCTATAAACTCACGCTGGGTGAGAAAATTGCGAATGTATGTGGTTATTTTTGACCTCATGATGAGATTTTGCTTCATGCGTGGTCGGCGCAAGTCAAGGTAACGATATTTGAGCCGTACTTCTTCGTCGATTTCGTGTCCATCGGTGTCGATTGGCAACGGAAGTGTTTTTGCATGGGATAATATTTCAAATGACGCTGCTTCGATTTCTATTTCGCCGGTTGGTAGTTGTTTGTTTACCAGTTTTTCTGGTCGTTTTTTGACGGTTCCAGTAATTTTTACCACATCTTCGGGGGAAAGGGCAGCATATGATTCATCACCAACAACCTGGACGATGCCGCTTCGATCGCGCAGGTCGATAAATATGATTTTTTTGTGGTTGCGAACGGTGTCGATCCATCCGTATAGCTCAACGGTTTTGCCGATTTTGCTTGGTGTTTCTGAGATGAAAAGATTTTTCATATGTTTACTATACTAAATAATAAGTGAAAAAGTCATAAGGCTAGATAATGAGTTGTTAGGGAAAAATCATAAAATCATTAAATCATGAAAACAATATATCAAGAAATCAAGAAATCATTAAAGCAATAAAACATTAAAACAATATGTCAATAAAACAATGAACAATACTTTTCCTTTTCACTCCCTGAAACAAAGTCTAGGATCGTTCCTTAAGCAAAATCAAAGGGCAGGTCTTCGAAAATACGGTATCTTCGCTCACACTTCAAGTAAATGTAAATAAAGATAATTCGTGTACGGACAATTCGCTTGCCTGCGGCAGTCAGGCGACTTATCCCTACGCCACACGCCTTCAAATTATAAGATACAAGCTTTAAGTTACACGCTTCAGGTTATATGTTTTGAGCTACACGTCTTGCGTAGAGCCGGTAGTGGCAAGGGGAGTAATTTACTCTTTTTTCTTATTATTGTCCTTCCCCTCGTCACTTGGCTGTTCAGCTGCTTGTGGAGTTTCGCCTTCGGCGCCTTCTTGGGCTTCTTCGCCCTCTTGGCCTTCGGCAGTGACCTCGGGTGTTTCGGAGGTGGTATCTGGCTCAAGCTCTTCTTCTTTGTGTTCGACAACAGAAACGATGATTTTGTCTTCTTCATCCTGGATGGTATATGAAGAGGATTTTGGTAGATCAGCGACGGTCACGATATCACCAATTTGAGTCAGTTTCGAAAGATCAATGGTAAATGCATGAGGGATGTCGGTTGGTAATGCTTCCACCGTTATCTCGTCGGTCTGTGTAAGTAGTACGCCATTTAAGGTTTTGACTGCCTCAGATTCGCCGACAAATTCAACAGGCACAGAAGCTTCTATCTTCTTGTGCAAGTTTACTTTTATGAAATCGACGTGCAAAATGGAGTTGCGTATCGGATCGATTTGATAATCAGTAATAAGCGTGGGAATTTCTTGTTTTTCAATTGAGATATAAATAACCGATGTTTCTCCGGCTTTTTTATAGGTAGAAATGAAATCTTTCATACCGATGCTGATGGAAAGAGGTTCTGTACCTTGACCATATACAACAGCCGGAATCATTCCCTGTTTGCGCAGCATGCGGTTTGCCTTTCCTACGACATTGCGTTTTTGGACGGCAAGAATAATTTTTTCCTTTTGATTTGTTGTCATACTTTTACTGTTTATTAAATTCCAGGACAAAAATTTTGTCCGAAGAAATGGTGGTATTATAGTCAATATTTCGACTATTGGCAAGGGGAGTAAAGTTATTTCTCTCCACAGTTACATTACTCGGGAGTGAAACACGCATGTGCAGCTCTTCATTTGGGTAGCCGATTTGTTTTTGGAAAATGAGCTGGTAGACTCCCTTGCCTTTCACTATAGTCGTTGGCAGCGTATACGTTATTTCTATCGTTTTGACCGATTGCGGGTTGACGGTCAAGAAAAATCCGATTGTTCGGTAATCAATATTCGTTTCTTCCGTGTTTTGCACGGGTTTGCCATCCATGAGTACATTATCGATTTGCGCGTTGGGTGGCAGGAACATTTGTAAATAATTTTTATATGTTCCCCCGGGAAATACGTCATCATAGGAAGTGTTGGCGTAGGTGAACGAGACCGTGTTTGTTATATTGCCTTCTTCACTTATTGTGATATTCATTTTTGTTGGGCGCTGAATAAAATAATTTGCTTTATTCACCCCGAGATTGGCGTCAACCAAAAACACGTAATCTAAGACACAATTTACCGCATCAGGAAGGGAACACTGGGGAGTGAGCATGCGACCAGCCCAGTATTTTTTATCAATACGCGCTTGTATGTCCTTGTCGTCAACTGCGATCACCATTTGTTTCTCATCAAGTGACGTTTGTATTGCCTGCACAAGCTCAGGCCCGGAAGCTTGAGGTATGGCAAGGAGGATCTGGTTCATCACGCTAGTCAGGAAACGTTTTTTTGACTGCGAACCCGGGAAGAAATCGTCTTCAGCATACAACTGGGTTTTGATATAAAAATTATCTTTATTTATGTTTTCTTTGTAGTCGGGGATGTACACGTCGCCCATCGAGGCAAGGAGATTTTGCACTGCCGATGTAGTTATGAGGATCGTGCCGTCAAATTGTTCTTTCGGCAGCTCAAGCGAGGTGAATATGTGCGCTTGTTGTGCATTCGTGGGAAAATCTGGGGAAAAGGCAGAATCACGCAAAAACCAAAAAGGCTGATGCAAATATTCAGAGATCGGTTTTGGGGGTTCAATGCGTTCGGTGAGTTGACCATCGGCGTCGTACACATCGTACACATGGATATCATCAAGCGTGAATGGTTTGGTGTGGACGATAGCAAAGGACCCGATGAAACCTCCTCCGGGTCTCAGCTCCATATTATTGGCAAACAAGACAAGATATGTTTTTTCTCCATCGGATTTTATGAACGAAGACATAATCGGTTCAACTGTGTCAACAGCGGCAAGCGTCTCGGAAAGGTGAGCAATGCGCTCTTTTGCTGCAACAAGCGATGGATGAATTTCGGGTATCTTGGTCGTGACGATATCTGCTTGCGCTTTGATCGTTTCAAGAAGCGAAAACGTTTCATCATATTCTTTATTGAGCGTTGCAAGTTCTTCTGTAGACTTATTTGATTGTTGTATGTGTTCGAGTATATCTGTAGTATTATGTTTCACCTGTATCGCCGCATCTCCTAAAACGATAGCCGATTCATTCAGCTGAAACATATTGTCGATTGCAAGCCCAATGTTTATGAATCGAAACAGCGGTTGGGAAGCTGTATAGAATTTTCTACTTGTTGTCAGATTGGCGCGCGCTTGCGATACGTGCTTCTTCGCAGTCTGGATATCGCCGGCCACAAGCGTGCGAGCAAGTTGGTAGTTATGGTAAGTTGCCACGCCAAGCGGGAAGAGAAATAGTACCTGACTCATGATAAAAAGCCACAACCCAGTCAAGATAAGCGTTCTGGGTTTCAACAGCGTTTTTTTCAAACGGGTACCAAGCGGTAGCTTTCTCCGAATTTTTTTCTTTGGCGCAATTGGCGGATTATAAATGTAAAGAAACGCATCGGGCGTTTGAGAAAAAGAAAACCATAAAATGGTATCAACATCTTTTTTGTAGTACTGTTTTTGGGTTTGTAGATTTATAACTTTAATATGTTTTGCCTTTTTCTTGTAAATTTCGTTGCAGAGGTATTGTGCATAATCGCCTTGACGAAATAATACGATCGTGGTTTTTTTATTTTTTTGACTGATGAGTTCGGCGATGTCTATGTCGTCGCGGTTAATTAAGAAGAGGACGTCGAATTCATCGATTGACTCGGGGGTTTCGTCTTGGAAAAGTTCTACATTGTAATCTTTGAGTTGCTCTTTTATGCGTTGGGCAAAGGAGGAATACTGTTTGGCGATGATTGCGATGACGGATTGTTCTTCGACGTATTCGATGGTGAGTTTCATAAGGCTAGATAATGAGTTGTTAGATATTAGATGTTAGGGAAAAGTCAAGAAATCATTAAATCAATAAAACATTAAAACAATATGTCAATAAAACAATGAACAATACTGTTCCTTTTCGCTCCCTGAAACAAATTCTAGGATCGTTCCTTAAGCAAAATCAAAGGGCAGGTCTTCGAAAATACGGTATCTTCGCTCACGTTTTAAGTTACATGTTTCAAGCTACAAGCTACACGTTTTCTGTTCTCTGTTTTTCATTTGTTATATATAATTGTAGTATGAAAACATGCGTGTGGGAATACGACAATATCCAAACCCTTACGCAATCGATTCCTCATGACGCAAAAACAGTATTAGTAGGCGGATGTTTCGACCTTCTCCACTACGGACACCTTACATTTCTCCAGAATGCTGCAATTCAAGGAGATTTTCTCATTGTTGCACTTGAACCAGACGCTTTTATTACAAAATACAAATATCGCGAGCCGATCCATACTCAGCAGGAACGAGCAGAAATTCTTTGCTCCTTGCGCCTGGTAAAAGCGGTTGTCAATCTTCCCCTATTTTCTAGCAATCAAGAATACGAATCATTAGTAGAAGTATTGAGTCCGGCAGTCATTGCCGTAACCGAAGGCGACCCACTCCTTGCCGAGAAACGAAAACAGGCACAATCAATTGGCGGCAGGGTAGTGGCGGTAAGTTCGTTATTACCGAAATATTCAACATCGCGTATAATTGAATTGTTGTCATGAAATTATTTTTTGCTTATCGCATCCCTGAAGAAGTCGTTGGCTCTCTCAACGATCAACTCGAAGAATGCAAGAAATCATATCAATATTTTCAATGGGTTCCTCAGAAAAATTATCACATTACCGTTTTTTATGTGGGGGAAGTGACCAAGCACAAAGTATCATCAATCGTCAACCGCGCCGAGAAGGCATTGTTTGAATCCGAACACACCCATATTTTTTCGTACGGTCTCGATCTTTTTGTGAGTCATAAAATTACTCTGTATCTTGCGCTGCAGCGGAACAAAATGTTGGAGTCGATCCACGCACAATTGATGCGCGCTTTTGTGCACGGCAGCAGCAAGTCAAAACAGCTTGATTATATTCCACACATAAGTGTCGCGCGTTACAAAATCCCTTCGAAGCAACAATATTTACACCTTAAAAAATATATGGAACGATACGAAATCGATATCGACTTTCCAATTGATTCACTCGACTTGTTGGAAAGTGTACCCAATGGTAAGCATCCTATATACAATCACGTAGCTTCCTTCAAACTTCTTTGAGGCTTTCTCCATCATCTGCTTTTAAAAATGAATGACGGTCTCAAGAGAAATGATTGAGGAGTATTCCAAGATCACAAGACCGATGAGGAGAGCCATCAACAGCACGGTTATGATGAGTGATCTGCTGAGGTCTTGTCTGTAATAGTAGGTGCGATCGTCTGTTTTGGTTTCTTTTTTTACTGCTGGTTTTATTTTTTTCTCACTGCTTTTTGTAAAAACCGGTATGGTTTTGTAGGTTTTGTGTTGTTTTTGTTTTTTTGTTTTGCGCGGCATGAAGATAGTATAGTATAAAGTCGAAAAGTCACAAGTTAGATATTAGATGTTAGGGAAAAGTTACAAGAGACAAGTTTAAAGCTACACGTTTCGTAATCATGTTGACACTGTTTCGACAACCGGATAAAATGATGAAATTATGTTAACAATTTTCTGTTAGACAATGAACAAAAAACTTATTATCATAGGCATTGTACTTTATCTTGTTTCAACAGCCATTTCATATACCGTCTTCTCTCGCGACTCTATTATTCCCTCCATGAATGAACCAAAAAATACCAACGACAAACAAGAACCCCTTACCGAAGCGTGTCCATTAAACGGCAAATTGTATTCCAAAAGCCAACGTAAACTGTGGGAATCTCGCAGACCGCTTGGTGTGATGGTAGAAAACCACGTCGAGGCGCGTCCACAGTCTGGGCTTTCCCAAGCAGATATAGTACACGAGGCAGTAGCAGAAGGGGGCATAACCCGTTTCTTAGCAATTTTTTACTGCGACAACCCCGAAATTGTTGGCCCGGTACGTTCTGCGCGTATGTATTTCCTCAAATTTTTGCAAGGATTCGGTCATGAACCATTGTATGGCCATGTTGGCGGAGCAAACACATCTGGCCCTGCCGACGCTTTGGGTGAAATCAAAGCCTTAGGCTGGTCCGGCAATAACGACCTTGATCAATTCGCTGTGCCATTTCCCAATTATTGGCGCGATTACGATCGCTTACCCGACCGCGCTACCGAGCACACGATGTATACCAACACCCTCAAATTATGGGATTATGCTGCCAAATCGCGCGGCTTCACCAACGTAAACGAAGACGGCGAAGCATGGGACGCCGATTTTGAGCCATGGCTTTTCCAAGACGAAGCCGAAGGGGCAGATCGCGGTGGTGCTACAATTATCAACTTTGGTTTTTGGGACAACGCCTTAGGATCAGATTTTACCGTCACATGGACGTATGACCCAATTACCAATTCATACGCCCGTACCAACGGAGGTAAACCACACATGGACTTTACAACCGGAGAACAGCTTACCACCAAAAATATTGTCGTGGTATTTGCCGATGAGAGCGTTGCCAATGATGGGTATGACCATGGACAACACCTTCTCTACGACATTATTGGCAAGGGCGAAGGTACGTTGTACCAAAACGGCAAAGCGATTGACGTGAACTGGGAAAAGCTTGACGAAGAAGACATGATGCGTTTTTACGACTCAGAAACCGATAGGGAAGTTACCTTTGTTCCTGGTCAGATTTGGATTGAACTTTTGCCAACAGGCAATGAAGTGACGGTTAAAAAGATTAATCCAACAGCAAAACCAACGACAGAACAATCAAAAAACTAACGCATACACCATTAGAACGAACACAATACCTATGTTAGACCACATCATCACCTCGAAAGTCCGAAGGAAAATTTTGGCGCTTTTTTTTCACGACATTACAGAAAAATATTATGTGCGCCAAATTGAGCGTAAGATCGGCGAAGAGGTAAACGCAGTCAAACGAGAACTCGATATTTTGCAAGAAGCGAAAGTGCTCCAACGCGAGAAGCGCCTCAACAAAGTATTTTATGGCCTCAATTTCCATTTTTTCTATTTTGACGAATTTCTCCGCATGTTTTCCAAAGAATCGCCGCTTTCTGAGTTGCTCATGAAGAACATAAGCAGAATCGGTAAAGTCAAATATGTGGCAATTTCGATGAAGTTCCCCAAGAAACTCCCGCTCAGAGAAGATGAGATATATGCGCTTTTTATCGGCGTCATCGTCATCCCCGAAGTGGAACTTCTTATGAATAAAGCAAGGAAACTTTACGATCGAGACATCAATTACACCGTCATGACCGAAGATGAGCTCGCGTTTAGGAAAAAAAATAACGATCCGTTTATCTGGAAATTTCTCCGTCAACCAAAAATTATGTTGGTAGGTCAAGAAGAAGATTTGTTAGCTTGACAAAGGGTCAAATCGCAGTATATCCTACACCAGTTGTAAACATCATTTTTGATTAGAGAACTATTGTATGAGAACTGTCAAAACAGCACTTGTTACCTTCATCGCCCTCATCATCGTATGGATTGATATTCCTCGGGCTATTCCTATACATTTTAGCGCCTTGGGGAAAACGATTGACTTCACCATCGCACCAATGGTTATCGATACAAATCTTTTTGGCAACCGCATTACCAAAACGTTTGATACGAAATTGGGACTTGATTTGCAAGGCGGAAGCCATTTTGTTTTTCAAACCGATACGTCAAACATTCCTACGCAAGATGTACAAGATGCAGTAGAAGCAGCACGCAACGTAATCGAGCGCAGAGTCAACCTTTTTGGCGTGACCGAACCGCAAGTACGCACCATCAAATCTGGCAACGATTATCGCATCAGCGTCGATCTGCCGGGTATTCAAAATACATCTCAGGCGATCGGCCTCATTGGGCAGACTGCACAGCTTAGTTTCCGCGAGCAGCCCGACAGCATAGACCCTACCATCGCAAGCGAGTCGGCGTTTGTCCTCAATACTATTCAAGAGACTGGTTTGACTGGCAAAGATGTCAAAAAATCAACCGTCACCTTCAACAATCAAAATGGCGAGCCAGAAGTCGCCCTCACCTTCAGCGAAGAGGGAAAAAAACTATTTGCCGATATAACCAGTCGCAACGTGGGAAAGCCGGTGGGTATTTACCTCGATAGCATACCGCTTATGATCCCGACGGTGCAACAAGCGATAGTCGACGGCAACGCCGTGATAACCGGCAATTTCAATACCGAACAAGCAAAAGAACTGGCAATTGCTATAAACTCCGGCGCATTACCTGTACCGATCCAGCTCGTAGAACAGCGCAACGTTGGTCCGACGCTTGGAGCTCTTGAGATTCAAAAAAGTGTTATGGCAGGCATTATCGGCATCGGAATCGTTATGCTCTTTATGATGTTGTTCTACAAAAAAAATGGCATCATTGCGAGTATGGCTCTTTGCATCTATGCGCTCATCAATTTTGCCATTTTCCGGTCAATCCCGATTGTGCTTACTCTGCCCGGAGTGGCGGGGTTTTTATTGTCCATTGGTATGGCAGTTGACTCAAATATTCTCATTTTCGAACGCATCAAAGAAGAACAGCGCAAAGGAGCGACATTTGCAAAAGCTTTTTCAAAAGGATTCGGACGCGCCATGGACGCGATAAAAGACGCAAACATCACCACGCTTTTGGTCGCATTCATTTTGTTCAATCCCTTAAACTGGGAATTTTTGCCGCAATTTGGACTCGTGCGTGGCTTTGCCCTTACCCTTGCCATAGGCGTCATCACAAGTTTATTTACTGGAGTAGTCATCACCAAGCGCCTGATGATGTATTTTTACAAAATTGAAAACTAACAATATATGATTGACTTTTTGAAATATCAGAAGTGGTATGTTGCGATATCCTCTATTGTTATTGCCGTGGGTCTTATTTCCATCATGGTCTGGGGGTTTACTATCTCCATAGACTTCACCGGCGGAACCGAACTGAGCGTACAATCTGAAAAACTCTTATCTCACGAAACTGTTGTCGCTGTTGCAAAAGCACAAAACATCGAACTTTCGTCAGTGAATGCGCTTGAAAAAAATAGCGGACTACTCATCAAAACTCGGGCGCTCAGCACAGAGGAAGAGCAAACATTCCTTTCCGGATTGCAAGATAAGGTTGGAGAAATAACCGTGATCAATGCCGAAACCGTAGGTCCGGTCATCGGTGCCGAAACACTCGAGAAGACAGCGATAGCATCGGGCATCGCGATTGTCGGCATCTTGCTCTACATCGCTTATTCGTTTAAAAAATTCACATTCGCGGTTGCAGCAATTTCTGCCCTTTTGCACGATACGATCGTCGTGATCGGCATGTATTCTCTTATTTCTCACTTCTTTGGTGCCGAACTTGATACGCTTTTTGTTACAGCGCTCCTTACCACGATGTCATTTTCGGTGCACGATACGATTGTAGTGTTTGACGAGATTCGCGCTTACCAGAAGCGGGGGATTCATAATGATATGGCAACCTATGCCAACACGGCACTGACCAACACGATGGTGCGGTCGCTAAACAATTCCTTCACAATTATTTTTATGCTACTTGCGCTTACACTTCTTGGTGGTTCAACGATTCGTTTTTTCGCGGTTGCGCTTCTTATCGGTACAATTACGGGTACGTATTCTTCACCGTTTGTGGCAACGCCTCTTGCAGTGTGGTTTGAAAAATTAAAAAGTCGAAAGTCAATAGATCATTAAATCATGAAAACATTAAAGCAATAGAACACTTTCATTCCCCTCCGATTCGCCCGCCGATTCGGCGGGGGGGAATCACGTATTCTTAAGCTTTTTACGTTCTAAGTTCTCCTGCTCGCTCGATACCATATTTCCTCGCCGCCTTTCTCCCTCTTCGAGGGACCGGTCTAGCTCGAAAATAGATATCTTCGCTCACACTTAAAACTACACTCCTTTGGTTTGCGTAGTGTCTTTCAAGCGCAAAACGGTATACTTACTCTACAATGAATATTGTTACTTTTCCGCTTGGGCAGTTGCAAGCTAACTGTTACCTGCTTGAACACGAAGGGCAGGCCTTGCTTATCGATCCGGGCGATGCAGCAGATTTTCTCATCGAAAAAATTCGACAGAAAAATGCAGAGCTTGTTGGTATCCTTGCGACGCACGGTCATTTTGATCATGTGATGGCGGTTGGCGAACTGCAGCTTTCCTACCCCAATATTCCACTGCACATACACACGCAAGATCAATTTCTTCTTGATCGTTTGACCTCGACTGCCGAGCATTTTTTAGGATACAAACCAATTGTTATTCCCATCCGACACCGCACAAATCTACAAAAAGGGGCGCTTTCGATCGGCGTGTTTAGTCTTGAGGTTATCGAAACGCCAGGTCACACCCCAGGAAGCTGTTGTTTTTATTTTAAAAAAGAGAAGATACTATTTACCGGAGACACATTGTTCCGAGGGGCTATCGGGAGAAATAATTATGTATATTCCGATCCAAAAAAACTTGAACAATCTGTTCAACATTTGTTATCGCTTCCCAAAGACACTGTTGTTTACCCGGGTCATGGTGAGGAGACAATGATTGGGGAGTAAAAGAACGGAGAATTATAGAAAATACGAATCTTCTTTCCATTTTATTGGATTGTTTCGAATATATTTCCTGACATTGTATAATTCTTTTTCGTTTCGAATAATCCTATCATAAAAACGTGATTGCCAGCGTTTTGTTCCCGGTGTACCATTTAAAATGTTCATTTTTTTCGCTGAAAACGTTTTGAACCCCCTGATGATTTCAGACAATGAATATCGTTTTATGTTCGTCGTAGAGACAGGTTTCAAACCTGTCTCTACATTTGGCGAACATGGTTTCAAATTTTTTGGGGCAACATCATAACGAATCAAAATAATACCATGAACATGATTCGGCATAACAATACATTCATCCAACGCACAATTTCGATAATGATTAGGTAGATCAATCCAACAATCATTACAAATTTGACCCAATGCAGACAATTTCATTTTATTGTTTTTAACAACACCAAACAAAGACCTTCTATTTTTTGTACAAATTGTTACATAATAATATCCCGGAGAGGAATAATTCCAACGAGATAATCGTGTAGAGTCAACACGATACACACCTTTAAATAACGGAGATGGCATTTTATGTCATTGTATCACATTATGAAGAAATCATTTTCATCTGCTCCAACAATGCCTTTTTTTCATTTTTTACCCTTCCTTCGACAACCTCCTCAAACAATTGTTCAAGAATCGTACCTATTTGCGGCCCAGGCTTCATGCTAAGTTCCTCCATGACATCGTGCCCGGTGATAGTAAGATCGTGAACAGTGAAGGGTTTTTTCTGCACTTCCACCAGACGTTTTTTAAAGAGCTCCGTACGCCACGAAGTTTCTTTGGCTCCGGAACCGAGTCTATCGCCGGTGCGCAGATCAAGCATGTCTTGGATCCATTCTTTTCCGACATTTTTGACAAATCTTCTTATTGCCTTGTCGCTTTGTTTCTCAGAGACCGAGAATTGGTGGTGCCGGACAAGAGTCACGAGTTTTTGTTTTTGGTCTTTTGACAGTCGCAGACGATCGGCAATTTTCTCAGCCTGTTTTTCACCGACCACCTCGTGATTGTAAAAAGTGATGATGTGTGTTTTTGGATCTTTGCGGTGTGTCTGCACTTTTCCAATGTCGTGAATGAGCGTTGAAAACCGCGTAATCACCTCGCTTGAGGGGCAATGGCGGAGCGATTCGACCAGGTGAGTACCAACATCAAACACATGATGTCGATGCGGGCTTTTCTGTTCGACACCAAACGCATTGTCTACTTCTGGCAATATGTGGTGGAGGAGGCCGGTATTTTTCAACAACAAAATACCATCAGCTGCGTGCGGTGAAGCGAGTATTTTAAATAGTTCTTCTCGGATGCGCTCGCCCGAAATGCGGGATATATTCTGGGCATTGGCAACGATGGATGCGTGTGTTTTTTCTTCAATCATAAACCCTAGTTGTGTTGCTTGTCGAACCGCCCGCAATAGTCGAAGTGCATCTTCGCCAAAACGTTCATCAGGTTTTCCTACCGCACGCACTACGCGTTTTTCAATATCATCTTGTCCGCCAAACGGATCAATGAGTTCCTTCCCGTCAAACGCTAGGGCGTTGATGGTAAAATCCCGCCTACTCAAGTCTTCTTCAATTGTTTCTGCCCATTGCACCTCATCGGGGTGACGGGCGTTGCTATATTTGCCTTCTTTGCGAAAGGTTGTGACTTCAAAAACCAATTCGTTACCGTTAACATCTATGGGTACGCCGACGGTTCCAAACTGATTGTTGTAAAAGTGGTGCTCAAATAGTTTTTGGATCTGCTCGGGGCGTGCGCTGGTGGTGAAGTCCCAGTCGTTTACTTCGTGTTTCATAAGCAGGCCACGCACGGTTCCACCCACGGCGTAGATTTTGTATCCGTGTTTTGCAAAGGTGTCCATAAACTGTGTAACGAAGGAGGGAAGTTGCATCATGTGTTTATTATAACGTATGATGCAAAATTCCCACAATTTTTATATCAAGAAAGTTGACAACATATGGTCTGTTGTAATAGACTATCGGTATGAATATTATTGAGAAGTATCAACTTCCTGCAACTATTACCGTTTGTATAGTAAAAGATAAAGGCTTATATGTTGCCTCATTACAGGAATATGCTGGGTGTATGACGGAAGCAGACGATATGTTTGATTTGTTTTCTAACATCACAGATATGGTTTTGACTTACTTTAATGTTTCTAGGAAAGATGCGTTAAATAGTAATTTGTATTATTTGCCAAAGCTTGAACAGTTTCAGAAAAAGAAAAAACAAATACAAAAGAAGAATGTTCCTCTTGAGTTTTATTACTTTCACTCTCTTAATAATGGCAATTCCAACCTTTGGAGCAAGACAAATTAAAAAATGTCTTCGGAATTTAGGTTTCACAATTTTAAAAAATAGAGGAAAAGGAGGGCACGATTTAGCACAACACCCAACAAGGAAGCCATATCAAAATCAATTACCTCACATAACGATTCCTCATGCTGTGGAATATTCAAGTAAGACCTTTCGTCACATGATGATTCGAGAGATTGAAGCGTTTGGTTTTACACGAAAGCAAGTATTGCAAGCTTTCAAAAGGAAAGTTGTATAAATGTGTTTTCCTGTCTTTGCTTAATAGTGAACCTTTCACAATTTACTTCTTGACATGAATTAGCAGAGTTGATATATTATTGCTAAGTATGGATGAACTTAGCCAAAGACAAATCGATATACTTCGTGCAATCATCAAAGAGCACACCGAAACCGGTGAGGCTGTGGGCTCGGAAATCATAGAAAAGAAATATCGCCTCGGTGTTTCCCCCGCAACGATTCGCAACGAAATGGTCGCACTTTCCAAAAAAGGATACCTCAAGAAAGCTCACTTTTCCTCGGGGCGTATTCCTTCTGCCAAAGGATTCCGTTTTTACATTAACAATCTGATGAAAGAACAGGAGCTTTCGACCGTAGACGAGGTGGCTTACAAACACAGCATTTGGGACGAGCGCGAAAAAGAAGCCAAAGTGCTTGCCAATTCAGCACGCGTTCTTGCTGAGAAAACAGGATTACTGTCTCTTGTAACTACCAGTAACGGCGAGCTTTACTATGCAGGAGTCGCCAACTTGGTCAAAAGCCAGTTTATGCGAGATCTTGACGTCTCGTGCGAACTGTTTAGCAGACTCGACAAAGTCAATTTTTGGGAAGAAATTCTCAAACAATTTTATATTTCAGATGAAGATTTGTTATACATCCTTGGACAGGACGATTTCAAAGATCCGATTTTTGATACGTGCGCCAGTGTGTTTGCAGAATTTGAATCGCCGAACCTTCGGGGAATAATCGGCGTAGTGGGGCCAAAATATATTCATTACGAACATATTGTGCCCCAACTGAGGTTTTTTTCCCATCTCATCGGAGAAGTCATCAGAAGCCATGGAGCATGAATCGAAGACTTTATGACAATTACATAAAACGCGTGGATTTGCAGTTATTGAATGTATTAGTTATTTTTATTACTTGTCATGAAAAAACACCAACACAACGATGCGCACGAACAAGAAGCAGCCAAGGCTGTACCCGAAGAAACGTACAAAGAAATGGAAAATCGCTATTTGCGCGCACTTGCCGATTACAAAAATCTCGAGCACCGCACGCATAGCCAAATTGAAAGGATACAGCATCAGACAAAACAAGATTTGATTGCACGGTTTTTAACGATTTTAGACACCGTAGATCAGGCAGAACAATATGAAAACAGCCAAGGTACACAAATGATTGCGCAAGCACTCAGAAATACGCTTGCAGAGCTGGGAGTTTCGGAAATTGTGCTGCAGGGAAATGAGTTCAATCCGGAATATGCAGAAGTCGTCGAGATCACACAAGGCACGGATGATAATATCGTGACACAGGTTGTGCAAAAAGCGTATCAGCTCAACGGAACTGTGATCAGACATGGAAAAGTTGTCGTGAGCAAGAAAATAACTAACAATTAACAACTAATAACTAAAAACGAAAAGGGAAAAACTTAAAATTTATAGCTTGTAACTTTTAGACTTTATAGATTTTTTATTATTAATTTATTTCATACAAACATATGTCAAAAATCATAGGTATAGACCTTGGGACAACCAATTCCGCAGTCGCTGTCATGGAAGGTGGCAAACCCAAAATTATTCACTCCAAAGAAGGAGAAAACGTCATCCCTTCTGTTGTTGACCCGATCAAACGTATTGTTGGCCGTGTTGCCAAACGACAACTCGTCCTCAACCCCGAAAAAACTATTTACTCGATAAAGCGCCTCATGGGAAGAAGGTCAAAAGACAAAGTCGTCAAAAAAGAAGAAAGCTTCCTTCCCTACAAAATAATAGACGGAAAAGAAGGTCGTGTTGTAGTCGAAGTTGAAGGCAAAACCTACACGCCAGAAGAAATTTCCGCCATGATTTTGACCAAAATCAAAGAAGACGCCGAAGCATATTTGGGAGAAAAAGTAGAAAAAGCCGTCATCACGGTGCCAGCATACTTTGACGATGCACAGCGTCAGGCAACAAAACAGGCCGGACAAATCGCAGGTCTCGAAGTAGTGCGTATTCTCAACGAGCCAACAGCTGCGGCACTTGCCTATGGGCTTGACAAGTCGCACGCGCACACCATTGCGGTGTATGACCTTGGGGGCGGTACGTTCGACATCACGATTCTTGAGCTTGGAGATGGCGTGTTTGAAGTCAAAGCGACAAACGGCGACACACATCTTGGGGGCGACGATTTCGATCAACGTATCATCAACTATATTGCCGACGAGTTCAAAAAAGAACACAACGTCGATTTGCGCAAAGACACACAAGCCTTGCAGCGCCTCAAAGAAGCAGCAGAAAAAGCAAAAATTGAACTTTCCTCATCACAGGAAGCAGAAGTCAATTTACCCTACGTTACGGTGCAGGACAACCAGCCACTTCACCTGGTCATGAAAATAACGCGTGCCAAACTCGAAACGCTCGTGGACGAACTCATCCAAAAATCATTTGGACCGGTCAAAGACGCGCTCAAAGATGCAGGCATCAAAGCAAGTGGTGTCAACGAAGTTATTTTAGTCGGCGGCATGACTCGTATGCCAAAGATTGTCGAAGAAGTAAAGAAGTTCTTCGGCAAAGACCCTAACAAATCAGTAAACCCCGACGAAGTGGTCGCAATCGGTGCTGCAATTCAGGCTGGTATTCTTTCCGGCGAAGCCAAAGACGTCGTACTTTTGGACGTTACTCCTTTGACGCTTGGTGTCGAAACACTGGGAAGAGTAATGACACCGCTTATCGAGCGAAACACGACTGTACCTACGTCCAAATCCGAAGTATTTTCAACGGCTCAGGACAACCAAACTCAGGTGCAGATTCACGTTTTGCAAGGGGAGCGCCCTATGGCTAGCGATAACAAATCACTTGGCACATTCAATCTCGAAGGTATTCCACCTGCACCGCGCGGTGTGCCGCAAATCGAAGTTGCGTTTGATATTGACGCCAACGGACTCCTTACTGTGACTGCCAAAGACAAGGCGAGCGGTAAGTCCCAAAGCATCACCATAACCGGTGGCACAGGCTTATCTGATGCAGAAATAGAGAAGATGAAAAAAGAAGCCGAAGAACACGCGGAAGAAGACGAAAAGGTCAAAAAACGCGTAGAAGTCAAAAACAAGGCAGAACACCTCATTTATACTTCAGAAAAAGCGCTTAAAGATTTGTCTGACGATAAAACGGGTGCCGCGAGCAAAGTTGACCCCAAAATCAAAACCGAAGTCGAAGAAAAAATAAAAGAACTCAAAGAAACGATCGAGAAAGATGACTTTGATGCAGACGAGGTGGACAAAAAGATAGAAGAATTGTCCAATACTCTGCAACAGATAGGTCAAGCAGTCAACCAAGCGCAACAACAAGAGGCAAAACCCGAAGATGTAACAGAGAAAAAAGATGAAAAAGAAGACAAACCCGAAGACACGGAAGACGTAGAAGAAGGAAAAGTAGTAGAATAACAAGTATTATGAAAAAAACAGTCTTTGATAAGGCGAAGAAGGAAGCAATAGATATCATGTCGCATGTCTACGATCCGCTGCACGACCACTATCACGTGATGGCGGTTCGTCGCGAAGCACTGCGCCTCACGAAGCTACTGGGCGTAGAAAAAGCAGTCAATTCTGAGGCGCTCGAACTTGCTTGTTTATGGCATGATACATCGCGCCGCGTCATCCGTCAGCATGCATATATTTCACCATTTTGCGACGGCATCATCAGCGCACGTATTGCAAAAAAAGAATTAAAAAAACTCGGTGTTGACGCAGAAACAATTGACCTCATCGCCAAGATTATCACGCGAAACGAAACCTATCTTGGGCTTTTTCCCCGCAAACATTTTTTGGAAAGCAGTATTTTCTCAGACGCCGATGCTTTGCAATCGTTTTCTACCGAGAGATTCCGCAATTTTCTTTCATATGTTGAGGTAGGCCGATTTTCCAAGCGCGTTTTTGCGATGTATCTTTTGGGATTTTTGTTTCTTCTTGAGCGCAATGTGGTAAAATTCAACCACGCCGAAACAATAGAAATCATGCACGAAGAATATATCCCCGAACTCAAAGCGTATTTTGAGAAGAATTTTGACCGGATAGCAAAACTTACGCTTTGGCCTATCCAAAAGCTTGTGTATCACAAAATCATCAAGCGATTTCCAGAAAGCATTTCTGTTTCGTACACGCCCTATTTTATTTCCCGCTAATTTATTCTTATGCAAACATATTACGATATTTTAGGTGTGAAAAAAAACGCATCGCAAGCCGAAATCAAGTCGGCGTATCGTAAATTGGCTTTAAAATATCATCCGGACAAAAATAAGGAAAAGGGAGCAGAAGAAAAGTTTAAGGAAATCAACAAGGCCTATCAGGTTTTGTCCGATGAGAAAAAGCGCCAGATGTACGATCAGATGGGGCATGCGGCATACGAGCAGGGCGGTGCGCGGGCTACAGGTAGCTATGGTGGTCAAGGTCCGTTTGGTGGTACATACTACTACACCAACATGGGTGGGCAAAACGTGAATTTTGATTTTGGTGATTTTGACCCATTTGACATTTTCGAACAATTTTTCGGATTCCGTGGTGGCCAGGGAGGGCGGACGAATCGTCCACGCAGGAGCGTATATCAAATATCTCTTACGTTTGAAGAGGCATTCAAGGGCATCGAACGTACAACCGTTATCGAAGGTAAGGAAAAGAAAATCAAAATCCCGGCAGGAGTCGACGATGGCACGCGCATACGTTTTGGCGATTTTGACGTTGTTGTTTCTATTCAACCGCACAAACAGTTCAAGCGCCGCGGTCAAGATTTGTATGTTGAAAAACATATTTCGTTCCCACTAGCGACGTTGGGTGGTGTAGTCAAGATCAATATTTTTGGAGAAACGATAAAATTGCGCGTCAAACCAGGGACACAACCTGGGAAGATGCTTCGGGTGCAAGGTAAAGGTGTTCCGTACCCTAATTCTTCGCGAAAAGGCGATTTGTATGTCATTTTGCAGGTTGAAGTGCCTCAAAACCCATCACGAACGGCAAAAAAACTCATCGAAGCACTTGGTAAGGAGTTACAATAATGTAATTGTAATGAAATAAAAAAAGTGGATCACTCTTAAGGAAGTATCCAACCCGAAACTATCGACCCCAAACTAACAGCATTGTCATTCCCCTCCGATTTTTGAGGAAAATGACAAAAAAATGAGGGCGGGATTCCAACAATGTATAGTGATTGGGCAGAGTATTTAACATTTAGCGACGACATACCACATGAAAATAAAAGCCCACGGGGATCATTTTGAAAACCACAAACAGTACCTCAGCGTCATCCGCACGATCGAAGCATATCTTGACTCCAATGGGTATCAGCGCCTCATGCTGCCAGTGCTTTCGCCGGCACTCATTCCCGAGAGCTACTTAGAGATTTTTGAAACAACATTTACCTATCTTAAAAAAAGCGAGCACCTTTACCTTACCCCTTCGCCAGAGCTCTTTATCAAACGCCTCATCGCAGAAGGAGTAGGAGATTGTTATTACCTAGGCCCTTCGTTTCGCAATGCAGAACCCAATTCTCCCAAACACATGCCCGAATTTACCATGTTGGAACTTTACGGCATAGGCAAAGACTACATGTTTATCGCCGATGAGGTCCTGAGCATGTTGCAGCGTATCGCCAAAAAACTCTATTCATCTTCGCACATTACCTACGCTGGCACGAAAGTAGATTTTTCCCGGTGGGAGAAAATGACTGTCGCCCAGGCGTTTGAGCGGTATGCCGGCATCACGCCAGAGCAGCTTTTTAATACAAATCTTTTTTGTGAAACCGCAAAAGCAAAACGTTATGTAACCGATGCGTTTTCCTATGAAGATTTGTGGTCGCAGATGTATGCGCAAGAAGTCGAACCGCACCTGGGCATGAACGGGCACGCGACACTGCTTTATGATTATCCGGTGCAGTTTGCTACGCTTTCAAAACCCAATGACGATGGCGTGACCGCGCAGCGATTTGAGTTTTACATCGCAGGAGTTGAAATCGGCAATTGCTATTCGGAGCTTACGGATTGGAAGTTGCAGGAACAGCGTTTGAAAGAAGAACAACAACTGCGCAAAAAGCATGGTCTTATTACGCACCCATCAGACGATGGGTTTATCGACGCGCTCAAAAAAGGTATGCCCGCGTGCTCGGGTATCGCGATCGGTGTAGAACGGTTAGCTATGGTTATGCTCGATCTTCCGTCAATCGAAGATCTTCAGGTCATTTCTGTTGTATGACGTTCCCTAGATGCAAAGTACAAAAGAGCATGATATAATAGTCAAACTATGGCATCAGCAGGGAATCTCAAAAAAGGCGAATTCATACGATATCAAGGTGACATCTGGCAAGTGCAGAAAACCGAGTTCTATTCACCCGGGAAAGGATCTGCGCTCATGCGGACCAAGATTCGCAACATTAAAACTGGCAAAAACATTGACTACACCTTCAAATCTCAAGAATCCGTGGAAACCGTCGAAGTAAGTAGCAACGAAATGCAGTATCTGTACAAAGACAATGAAAACGCATACTTCATGGACAATCAGACATTTCAACAGTATGAAGTTCCACTTAGCGTGATCGGCGATATGGTACATTTTTTTAAAGAAGGCGAAGTGATGTATGTCTATTTATACGAGGAAAAAGCCCTCAATATCCGTCCGCCATCGGTCGTGCGCTTGAAGATTCAGGAAACAGAAGAAGCGGTGAAAGGTGATACGGTAAGTGGTGCACGAAAAGTCGCCGTGCTTGAAACTGGCGCAAAAGTACAAGTCCCCCTTTTTGTCAAAACAGGAGACATGATCACCGTGAACCCCGAGACAGGTGAATACGGCGAACGGGCAAACTGAAGCAAGCTACAAGCATCGAGTTTAACGTTACAAGTTATAAGCTATAAGCGACACGTTTTAAGAGTTATGCTTACCGTTGGAGAAATTCTACACACAGCCCGAGAGAAAAAAAACCTCACCCTCAAACAGGCTTCAGAAGATACCCGTATCCAGACAAAATATCTCAAAGCCGCAGAGGAAAATAATTGGTCTTTGTTTTCTTCCCGCGTCTACATCGCCGGCATACTTCGAACCTATGCGCAGTACCTTGACGTTGACCCCATGAAGGCACTTGCTTACTTTCGCCGCGAATACGACAAAAACGAAAAGCACATTGATTTTAAAAAGCGTGTACCTTCGCTCAATTTGCTTCCTGAAACTAAAAAAATTCTCATCGGCATAAGTGTTGTTGTCGCGTTGTTTTTTGCTGTCTACTTTGGATATCAAATCAAACGATACCTTTCTCCGCCCGATGTTGCACTCGTGAGTCCGACAAAAGATCATTTTTTAAACGTTGAACGCATTACGCTTGTTGGAAAAACCGAGCCTGAGGCAATAGTTACCATTTTTGGTAACGAAGTCTACGTCGACGAAGAAGGACAATTTACTTTTGATATCCCGCTTGAAAAAGGAAAAAATCCCGTTGACATCAAAGTAGTTGGAGCCAATGGTCGGGAAACAATTATTAATAAAGAATTTGTAAGAGAATAACGTGCCTATTGTAGTTTCTTCATCAAATCCTTTACTGAAGACACATTTTGCGCGCTCAACATTGTTTTGAATTTCAATCGTTTTGCTTCCTGCTCAATTTTTCCCTGACGAAAACCTTTCCGTACTTCTCCCAACAGTCCAATCTCGCCGGTAAACACGGTCGAGCGGGCAAGCGGTATATCTTTAACAGAAGAAATAAGCGCAGCCGCGATCCCCAAGTCTGCAGCAGGCGATTTGACATCCACACCGCCTACGACATTTACATACACATCATACATCCCAAATTTCAGGCGCACATGTTTTTGCAGTACCGCCAAAAGAAGAAGTACTTTGTTGTAGTGCACCCCTTTAACTACGCGGCGGGGTACTGCCAGGTTGCTCTGTACTGCAAGCGCCTGCACTTCAAAGAAAAACGGTCGTTGTCCTTCCATGATGCCAACAACCGCGCGTCCAGCTGTTTTTATATCTCCGGTTTCGCCAATAAACGCAAGCGGGTCGGCGACCGGCTGCAATCCGTCTTTTTTCATTTCAAACACACCAATTTCGTCCGTTGAGCCGAATCTATTTTTTTTGGCACGCAAAACTCTCAGGTGCGAGACCCGCTCTCCCTCAAATGTTAGTACTGCGTCAACGATATGCTCGAGTGTCTTTGGGCCGGCAACATCGCCGTCTTTGGTCACGTGGCCGACAATAATGATCGGGATATGGTGTTTTTTGGCAAGCTGAGTCAACTGGTTGCAGACTTCCCGTATTTGCGCCAAACTCCCTGGCGTCGATTCAACATCAAGCGAATAGATTGTTTGAATAGAATCAACCACAACAACATCCGGTTTGTTTTGTAGTTCTGCTATGCCTTGCACGATGCTTTCAAGCTGAGTAGTCTCAGAAAACACGATCGACGCAAGGTCGACTCCAAGACGCTGTGCACGGTGTTTAACCTGGGCGCTTGATTCTTCTCCGGAGATGTAGAGCGTGGTATGCTTATGGATTCCCTGCAAAAGAAGCGTAGATTTCCCGATCCCCGGCGGTCCAGACAACAATACGACCTCGCCCTTCACCAGTCCGCCGCCAAGCACGCGGTCAAACTCCGGCATGCCGGTTGGCATACGCATAGTGTCGAGCTCTTTTGCTTTGCTCAAGCGCTCAGTTGCAAAGGACACACGTGTTTTTTTTCTTTTTGAGCCCTTTCCACCCATTTCATGCTTCACGAACGTGTTCCAATTACCACAACTTGGACACTTGCCAAGCCATTTTGTCGAACCTTCACCGCATTCGGAGCAGATATACATATACGATAGTATAAAGTTTGAAAGTCATAAAGTCTATAACCGAACCATCGCGCTCGTTTCACTCTGTTAGCCTTCGACTTTTTGACGTACATATGCTAAAATTACCCGTATGATAATCGTAAAAAATGAATTTACATTAGCGCTTAACCAAGTTGCCTCAGAACGTGGCATAAGCGTCGATGACGTTATCGAGTCCATGCAAGCTGCTATTTTGGCTGCTTTTCATAAAGAACATCCGGAAATGGCAGAAGATGAAAGCGTAGAAGTGCGCATCGACAAAAAAACAGGAGAAACGCATCTGTTCAAAGACGATGCCGACATCACTCCTCCAGGTTTTGGTAGAATTGCCGCGCAAACAGCTCGCCAGGTCATTGTCCAAAAGATCCGTGAAGTCGAGAAGAAAACGGTTATTTCACACTACCAAGACGAAATCGGCAATCTCATCAAAGGTCGTGTTATCCGCAAAGATTTCAAGACTGTATTTGTCGACATTGGCAAAGCCCAAGCTGTTTTACCGCGCGAAGAGCAGATGAAATACGAGTCGTACAATGTTAACGATAGATATGTGTTTTACCTCAAGGAGATCTCCGAGGATCGCGGGTATTCGCGTATCGTGGTGTCGCGCGCCCATCCTCAGCTTGTTGCGAAGCTTTTCGAGCGGGAAGTGCCGGAAGTTGCTTCAAAAACAGTAGAAATAAAAGTGGTCGTACGTGAGCCAGGCGAACGGGCCAAAATCGCAGTCCACAGTACCCAACCAGGCGTTGATCCTGTCGGTGCGTGTGTAGGGCAAAAGGGGATCCGAGTCCAGACCGTCACAAACGAGTTAAACGGTGTAGAAAAAATCGATATTATCCAATGGAACGAAGATCCAAAAATTTTCATAACTAGCGCACTTTCACCCGCAGAAATTGAAAAAGTGAAAGTCGATCTTGACGAAAACAAAGCAGAAGTGACGGTACAAGAAGCACAAGCGCCACTAGCCATCGGTCGCGGAGGAGTGAATGTGAATCTTGCCGGGCGCTTGACCGGATTTGCCATAGACATCATTCAAATCCCTTCAGAAGACGGTAAAGAAAAAGCAGAAAAAACATCATCCAAGGAAACGTCAGAAGGTGAAAAGGAAAAAGCTTCCAAAGAACCATCGAAACAGGAAGTTCCAGAACAACCTACGCAAGAGCAGCCTTCTAAACAAGAAGAAGAAAAAACCGGTGATTCTGCACCTGAGGACAAGGAAATTCCTCAAGAAGAACAATCATCAGAAGAGGGAGTCCCTCAGGAAGAATCTGCATCAGAACAACCAGACGACAGCACGAATACAACAAGCGGCACGAAGTGATCAACGAAGTAAGGCATCATATGCATTGCGTGTCGCTTATTACTATCTTGATTATATAAACGCTTAAGCATTGTACTGATTTATTATATTTTCACCATGATTAGACCACCCATTGTAACCATTCTCGGACACGTAGACCACGGCAAGACCACGCTCCTTGACCATATTCGCAAGAGCAGCATTACGACAAAAGAGCATGGCGGCATAACCCAGCGCATCGGTGCGTATGCTATTGACACCAAAATCAAAGGGTATAAAAACAGCCTAATCACGTTTATCGACACACCAGGCCACGAAGCTTTTTCGCAGTTGCGCGCTCGCGGAGCGCACGTTGCCGACATAGCCATTCTTATCATTGATGCTAAAGATTCCTTAAAACCACAGACCATTGAATCTATTTCCCACATCAAAGCTGCAAACATTCCCTTCATTGTTGCTTTGAATAAAATGGATCTTCCCGATGCACAGCCGGCAAAAGTGAAAAAGGATCTTTTAAAACACGAAGTAGTGACCGAAGACCACGGCGGCGACATCATCGCCATACCTATTTCTGCGAAAAAAGGCACGGGAGTGAATGATCTCCTCGAGTCAATTCTTATCATCGCTGCCGATCAACAGCTGACGTACGAAGAGCAGGCAGATATCGAAGCATTCATCATTGAGACAAAAAAAGATAAACGGGGCATTGTCGCAAGCGCGATCATCAAAAACGGCATCCTCAAAACAGGAGATGATGTATACGCAGGCCAGCAAAAGGTGCGCGTGCGTTCGATGCTAGATGATCTGGGCAAGCCTCTTGCCGAAGCACGCCCTGCAACACCGTTTGAGCTTCTTGGTTTTTCTCAACTCCCTGAAGTGGGCACAAAACTCACTTCTCAGCACGTTGCAGAGGAAAAAAAAGAGCAAAAACAGACCAAACACCGCGGTCCGGTTTCTGTCGAAGACATCATGCACAGCGCACAGCAAGAGTCAAAAGTCCTTTCCCTTATTATCAAAGCAGATTCTCAAGGGTCACTTGATGCCATAACCAGCACACTTTCAAAAAACGAACACATTACCATCATTTTGAGCGCGGTTGGCGGTATCAATCAGTCAGATATTTTTCTTGGCAAAACAACAAAATCGATAGTTATAGGTTTTTCTGTTCCCGTAGACAACCAGGCAAAAGAACTCGCCAAACAGGAAAAAGTAATCATCAAATCTTATGAAATTATTTACGAACTTGTCGAAGAGCTTGAAGAAGTTTCGGAGCTTATTCGCGAACGCGAACAACAGGCAAAAAATCTCAAGGCTATGGCAAAAGTGATAGCCTCTTTTATCATCGAGAACCAAACCGTGTTTGGTTGTAAGATAACAAAGGGAAAAGTTGACTTGGGAGACAAGGTCGAAATTTATCGCAACGATGTTCTTGTTGGCGAAAGCAAACTCTCATCTCTTCGCATTCGAGCAAAAAGTGTGCAGACCGTAAAGAAAGATCAAGAGTGCGGTATGCTCTTTGAGCCTGCACTTGACATCAAAGAAGGAGATATGTTAAAATTTACCCTATAATAAATTTTTACAAGAATGTTTCCGCAAACAAATCAACCACCACAAGACATAACTAAAGAATTACAACAAGCCAAGGCGCTTATCACCAAGCATTCTTCTGGTGTTATTGTGCTCCCTGCAAAGCCTTCTCAAGACGCCATTGCAGCAGGAACAGCTCTTTATATGGCGCTTAATAAATATGGAAAAAATGTCAGCATAAGCGCGGCAAGTGCGCCGCAATCGGATTTTGTCGGTACAGACAAAATCAATACATCGCTTTCAACCGGCGGGGACAACCTCGTTGTCTCATTTCCTTACGAAGAAGGAGCAATAGATAGAATTGATTACAACATCGAAAATGGCATGTTTAATCTTGTCATTGCACCCCGAGAAGGTCATCCAAAGCTAAATACCAATCAAGTGCAATATTCCTATACCGGTGGTTCTATTGATTTCATCATCACCATAGATGCCCCCAATTTGAACAGTCTCGGTCCGTTGTATCAGAAAAATCAAAATTCTTTTCACGGTCGAAACATCATAAATATTGATAGGCACATCATCAACGCATCGTATGGCAGTGTCAATATTGTACAAAAAACTGCTTCTTCGACATCTGAACTCGTGAGCAAGCTCATTCAGGTGCTTGGTATAGCGCTTGATAAAGACATGGCAACCAATCTTTACAATGGTATTGCCGTTGCGACCAACAACTTTACTTCCTATTCCGTGAACGCAGATACGTTTCAGGTTATTTCCGAACTTATGCGTGCCGGCGCAGTAAAAAAGTCGATGTCTAACGCTGCAGGAGCTCGTGGGCGTGCAAATAGTGGATTTAACCCCGCAGGTGGGTTTGGCATGAACCCTAGCCCCATGAGATCGCCACAGCCATTTGGTAACATGGGTGGGGGCATGGGCGGATTTAATCCAACTGGAGGCTTTGGGGTCGGCGCAGGATTTGGCGGTGCAAACGGAGGAGGGTTTGATGACTTCGGAGATGACGATTCATTCGACGACGTACAGCCTACTCCATTCACACCACAACAATCGCAACCGTTTCAACCTCGACCTCAACCACAGCCAGTGACGCAGCCCCAACAAACGCAACAACCTCAACAGGCTCGACAGCCTTCAAGTGGCTCGATAGCTATGCCACAACCTGCTCAGTCTCAAAGCCACACGAAGATCAATCTTCCAAAACACACATCGATGCAGCCTTTGACTGGTATTTCTCAGGTTGAGCAGGAAAAACAACCAGAGCAGCAGGATCAGGAAGTCGCAGTTGACGACCCAGAGACCTGGCTCAAACCAAAGATTATCCCAGAAAGTGTGAGGTAGATTGACGGATCATATACAGACCCAAAAGAGTACGAAAAAGGTAATGAGTTTACCAAACTCAATAGAATACGAAGGAAAGATTTTAAGTAAGGAGATTTAATCATAGAAATACACTTTCTATTGATCTTAAAAAGTTGCTCAGAAAGTTACGTTAACTGGGCCAGACCCTAATATAAAACAATCCTAAATATGAATCAAATAGATATAATTAAAGACTTAATGAAAGAAAAACCAGATTGCCAATTTTTTCTAACTATTTTATATGGATTGAGAGACGACTACAGCGACGATTTACCCGATACTGATGTTAGATTGTTAGTTTCCCTTACTGAAGATGGTCGTTATGATGGTGGGAATTACAAATGTAGAGGTAACTTTATTACTAATATGGGTGCAGTGCTTTCTGATGCAATAATCTGTGGTGTTATTACAGATTCTGAATTAATAGAAAGAATTCATTTATTTCTAAATTGGGACTTTAGTTATTTACATGGTAAATTTACTACTTTACAAGAAATTGATATGATAAACCAAATTTTGGCTGACGTTATTCAGTGTTTAGAAGAGAAAAACATCGTCACCTAAACTCTCCTTTCATTCGTTCGTTTGCACGTTGCTTTCTCTATCGCTCGACTCTACTTAACAGCAATTAAGAAGAAATTGCCTGCTGAAATTTCTCAAATGAGTTTCTCGAATTTCTCATAATCGTGATACTATACGTAAGTTAAAATTTATTTCCAGGATCACCGGATCTATGGATATTATTATAGATTGTATGGGGGCATAGACATTCATTTTTGTACACTCTATAATATCTCATGTCTTCGTTGGAAATCGTCATCATCTTCAGCTCGCTTGGCATAGTCATTATTCTTTTGGTGGTTATCCGCGCGTGGCTCAAGCGCGTAGAGGAGAAGGCCGCGGTCTCAAAAGAGCTCGTAACGTGGCTGCAAGATGTCAGCCGTCGCGTAGACAGCTCGACAGAAAATATCGACAAAAAGTTGACCGACAATCTCGATCAGTTCAACAAACGCCTTGACAACGCGGCAAAAAGCATGATGGGCGTGCAAAAGGCAATTGGCGAATTTTCTGAGATCGGCAGGTCGATGAAAGAGCTACAGGAATTTTTGCAGTCGCCAAAGCTTCGTGGCAATATCGGCGAGCAAGTACTTGAAGAACTCTTAAAACAGATCCTTCCCCAAGACGCCTATGCGACGCAATACGCATTTCAAACGGGAGAGAAAGTCGATGCGACGATCATTACCTCTCAGGGCATCATCCCTATCGACGCGAAATTTCCCCTTAGCGTGTTTCGCAATTTGCAACAAGCCGATCAGGAAACAGAACGGACGAAATTCAAGAAAGAATTTGAGCGGCAGATCAAAAAACACATCGAAAGTATCGCGCAGAAATATATCCGGACAGGGGAGGGGACCGTAGATTACGCCCTCATGTACATCCCGTCGGAGGCGATTTACTACGAAGTGATAAACAACCAGGACCTTTTCGATTTTGCTTCAGAAAAACGTGTAGTGCCGGTTTCGCCGATGAGTTTCTATGCCTATCTGAAGGTCGTACTCATATCGTTTGAAGGACAGCGTATACAAGAACAAGCAAAAGATGTGCTTGCTGCGCTTCGGGCGATGAAAAAGGATTTTGACACAACAAGCGATATGTTTAGCGTGCTCAACAAACACATTCAAAATGCGTACAATCAGTCGGGGAATGTGGGAAATCAGCTTGCGGCGATGGGGCAGAAGATAGAAGCGGCGCAGACATTGAAGTTGCCGGAAAAAGACAAAAAACAATCATGATGTGCACTATGCAGGTATATGTTTTTAATTTTTATTTGCATTCAAGTCTTATAGGTGCTACTCTAAAAAAGACACGAGATTGACATAAAAAACTATAGTACATAATGAGTATGTAAATTAGATAAATTTACTTGACTTATAGTAAAAGTTATAGTACATTTAGAATATGGGAAAAGATGTATTTCAGCCAGTTCCCGGCTCAGTTCAACTCTCAAAACGGCCCGGTTTTAACGGACCAATTTCACCTGCTAGTGCGGGAATTAGGCCATTTTCAGGTCGTCGAACCCCCGATGAAGATGCTGCACGACGAGATCTTGGCAAGACCTATGCATTAATAGCAAGAAAACCACGGGATAATCCATATATAGGGCACGAAGCAAGCTCAAACGCTACAAAACCTATAAAACCGAAGAGACTACGAGTCATAAGACCGCCTCAAACCACGTCTACAGCTCAGCGACATTTAGTTCCTCGGGGCGAAAAAAACAGAACGCCTTTTGGAAGAACAGCAACGGTTGGCTTAGTGATCATTGGTGTAGGTGCAATCGAAACAGTATTGCCAGGCTGTTCGGCAAACCCCCAAATAGAACCAGAAGGACAAAAGATAACACTTGATCACGATCCAACCGCAATGCCAGCAGATAAACCGACTCCAAACATCGCCCCTACAGCTTCAAACGATTTGTTCCCGCCGCCGACAGACGAGGGCTCTCCAGCTCCTCCTTCGCCAGAACCATCACCAACACCAGAAATTATAGTTACGCCGCTTCCTGGCTCAAGACAGCCAGAAGCAGGTAATATAGCAGAAAACCCTGCTCAAGTATATGATTCTCTTTTTTATGGGTCGGTTGAAGATATATTAGACGATCAAGCTCTTGCTCCGTTTATTGAAAAAGCTGGAAGGAGCTCAGAAATTCAAGAAGTCTTCGCAGGAACAATTTTAGCTCAACATCAAGCATTGCTCAAATATGTACAAGGATACATTCAGACAAACCCAGAACTCAATCTTGGAGACACGAATTTCCAAGTAGAACAAACACTAACAGACAACAATCAGTTTGTTGCGTCAATTCGAGGTGACGATGGCGCCCTTTATATTCCAACATTCACAGATCAAAACGGAACAGTTCGATACCCCGCAGATTTAAACCCACAATTTTTAGAAAATGGGGAGTCGTTAGTATTTAATGAAAACGGGGTAGTTAAAGAAGGTTTAACATTGGGTCTTTTGCGTATACCAAATGGGGTGATTGCACAAGTTGGCCCAGACCATTGGCCACAAGCTGCCGTCGAAGACAAAACAGACAACGAAGTATTAGGGTTTGTCAACACAGCAAATATTAGTGGCGAGACTGGTTTACCAATACTTGCGATTAATGGGAGTAGTGACAATGTTGGGCTCAACGAAGATCAGACTAAGCTTATTTACATTCGAAATATTGTAGATGCAGAAACCGGTACGATTGTCGGAGCAGAATTATTGTCACAACAGGCACCAGATGGTGAGGTTTTCACAGATTTCTCTCATCAGGCAAACATTATGATCGGAGACGAGAATCATCCATTAATTATCGCTAAAAGCGCAGATAGAACGTTTGTTTATGACACTCAAACAGGCGAACGTCACGAAACTCATACCGGTCCTGATGGAACGATGTTAGTCACAGTGGCAGGCCAAGAATTAGAAGTGGCATATTCATCCGAAGAGAATGAATTTACTTTGGCTTTTAGCCTCCCTCAGGGATTTGCAACTATTAGTGGCGACGGAGATCCGCTTGTAGGCTTTAATGAAGCAACTGGTGAATATGTGCAATCAATGAATGCCTCCTGGGAGACTTCCGCTTTCCCGCCATTCCGCTCCAACGAAGATGGTACGAATGCAAAGGTGTTTGTCCCTTCTGCAGACGGCTCTACAGGTCAATGGGTTCCTTTCCCTGTTGAGACAGAAAATGTTACAAGACTATTGGACACATACGAAGGCGGAACGTATAAGGTTTATGAGTTTCAAGTCAGTAACCCAAAAATAAATGATAGTGAAGATGTTCCGGCCCATCTCTTTTTCCTGCAAGATAAGGAAGGAAGTATAAGCCGCCTGGAAGGTTCAATATATGGCCCTAATGGCGATCCATTACTAACCTCAATCACTCAATCATACAATTTTAGAGCGGAGGAAATGCAAACCTTAGAAAATCCGTACAATCTTAATTTAACCAAAAATCACAATTACATGGGGTATATTGTCGAGTTTCTTGCTAGCTTACCACAGTTTAGTCAATTCCAACGAACCAATTTAGATTATCTCAATCCTCTTCTAAGCTACCAAGATAAAAGCACGTTAGAAATTGCCAACATGATAGCTGAATCGGGTGAAGTAACAATCCCAGTAGTTATTAATGGCGAATCAAAGCTTGATTCTGAAACAGATTATCCACTTGCTCTAAGTACTTTAACGTTCAAGATTGATCAACCAATTATTTTAGATTTACAAACAGATATTCCTGATACGAAATTTGATACAGACAGACAAAGATATCTATACAGCGATAATTATGGCCTCTATAATTTTAATGGGGGTATAAACTTCACCGTTGACAACAATGGTCAGTTAACGATCCATATTAGATGGCCAGCGTCAATAAATAATAGCAGCACACCTTCAATAACCGATAAAACTCTACAATTAATATTACTAAGACATGGTTATGTGGCAGAAGAGTTGCTATTGTACGAAAAAAAAAGAACTCCCCCTCAACAAAGATATGTAAATTTTGGTCAGGTAACGCCGGGTCATGATAACAGCGATAGAGCTAATCAATCAAAAAATCCGAGCGAGACAGTTGGTATTTCTTTGATGATTGTTGATCCTTCAGATTAAAACCTCTTCTCTTTTGCATTAGTTATAGTGACATTTTAATATTAGAATATCACTATATATGGATAAGAACAAATTCGTTTTTATAGGGCTTCTTTTAATCATCGTTATTACGACCATACTTGTTGTTAAACTTATTTTTAGCTCTCTTAATAGAGATTCCAGGATTGCTATTCCGCAATCAATTACAGAGAATTTAACCATCCAAAAGAAAGAAATAAAAATCGTAAATAAGAATCCTATGATTAAAGTTGCTTTTCATGGAAAAGATTTGAAGAGATATTTTGAATCTTTAAATTTATGGGGAAGTTCAATCCTTGTTTTTGATCCAAAAAATAATATTAACGTTGATATGAAACCTGAAAATATAGATATTGTTTTTACAGATTCGCCTGCAGGGTCAACTGCAAAGGACAGTGATGGTAATATACTTTCCGGAATTGATTTAAGGAAAAAAGACGATCAGACTATCGAAATAATATTATATTTTTCTGAATTTTCAATTCATAAATCAACATTTAACAATTATCTTCAAGTTGAATTTTTTCGAGCATTAGAAGCTGCCCTACCTAAACAAAAAGATAAAATAATCGTTGAATATCAAAACGCAAAGCTAAATAATAAAAGTTATTTCAACGTTGAGAAATTGTAAACGATCATGAAGGGTTTTGTAGGAATACTAATTGTCAATTTTTTTCTTCTATTTTTTTTTGCATCTAAAGTAAACGCGATTTGTACAGGAGGACCAGTACAATGCGGAACTCCCGTAGGTGAATGGAGATGTTCAGAGTTGTTGACACAAGGATGTGATCCCGATAATGACCGATGCTATCAAATCAATGCGGGTTTTTGTGAGTGGCAACAGACTGGTTGCGATCTGCCGGTTTTGGCTACGTATAGCTGTCCGCCGACGAATAATTCTCAAGTCTGTATAGATCAGGGATATGGCAGCGAGTGCACCAACACGCAGTGCCCTCTAAATGCTCCTGCATGTACTTGGGTTATACCCACAAACACGCCGGTTAACACGCCAACCCCCAGCAACACCCCTCCACCTGGAGCAACAAATACTCCAGTGCCACCACCCACAAACACCCCTCCACCGGGTGCAACAAACACGCCGACCCCCACATGTCCGGTGCAAGCACCTCCTACAAACCCCATACTCAATTGTCCCAACGGTGCAGGTACCGCAACACTCAGTTGGTCTGCTCCCGCAACCGGCAATGTAAGTGATTATCCACTCCGATTGGTAGTATACGAAAATGGAGCGCCAAATTGGATCTATTACATCAAAGAACCCGAAAATAGCGGGCCTGTGACAACAACGTCCTACTCATTTCCCGTCACTGCAAACAACATCTACGGAGGTTGGATGCATGCCAGAAACACCTGTGGCAATTGGAGTACATCTGTTGGATTTGCTCAATGTTCAACCGTAGTTGTAACCAATACGCCGACTCTCACAAACAGTCCTATCCCACCGACCCAAACCAACACTCCAACCGTTGGGACAAACACCCCAACAGCTGTTCCGCCAACCGCAACAAACACACCCATCCCGCCAACGAGCACACCTACGCCCGATGCTGACACGCTTAGCTGTAAAGGACTCATTATCGGCTCAGGTAGTAATTTTCGACAACAAACCGATGCCGACCCCAATCCACCCGGCTTTGTCCGGGATTATCCGTTGACCGACCGCAGTCCTACCAATCCCCCAGGACCCATAACCAACGATACCTATAAAATAGTGCACCACGTCGACACAGTGCTTGAAAATCTCAAATCCCGCATCAATTACGACGGCGATTATGGCTTAAGTGAAGTTGACCTATGTTTTACAGGAGACGGAAAAAGTGCATGTATCGGTACCACGGTCCTTGACTACAGCTGGTATTCACCTGCAGAGACAACGCTTGAATATTATACAGTGCCAGGGGCCACATCTATGCTCTATACCGTGGGCACCGAAACCTACTTCTCCTACGACTCCATCCTCACATCACTTGTCTCGCAAGGTGCAAACCCAGATATCGTCAATCAAAATGGTATGACGTGGGAAGTAACCGTCAAAAACACTCAAGGATACCAGTGTAATGGAGCAGAAGGACTCATCGGTTTAACAACAGAGAATCCCCCTCCAAATGGGAGACCATGCAACGTTTCAAATACCTGCCGAGGGAAACTCGGTAAAAAACCAAACGCTTACAATATCGCAGGCCAGGAGGATATACAAGTTGGCGACGTGGGTGCATACAGTGCAGATTACGACTTGCCAGTCAGCAAAGCAGGCATCACTTTTTATTATGATGGCACGTGCTCCGACAATGATGTATTACAAACGAATCGTACGACCGCAGGCACCGAAAATTTTAGCTGGACGCCATGGCGAGCAGGCTCGTGGGCAGCATACGTGCGTTCTGTTAAAAATTGGAACGGGTATACCTCAGGAGAGTGTCGAGGCGCAAGCGCGTGCGTTTCTGGATTTAATATCTTCACCTGCCTCAATCCAGACACAGAAAACGATACGATCCTCAACATAACGGTCGAAGACGCCGATTGGTACAAACTTTCAAACACGGCGTTCAACCGCAAGGGAAATCTCACCAACTATATCCCAGAAGCTACAGACGTCATCGACTTTGACGGACCAGGAAGTAACGACGACGACGGATCAGACGTACTTACCGTGGGTGCAGCAGGTGTCGTGACCAGCACAGGTACTATTAATCTCAATCAGACGCCAAAACAAGACCACATCTCAACAGCTGGTTGGTACACCCAGAGCTATACTGCGCAACAGGGGATAGACGTCCAAACGTACATCTCCTACCTTATGTCGACAAAACAAGTCAATGAGATATCAGACGTTTCCGAAATCCAATCCGATACCGTAAACCACGCGTCAAACACCATCACCTTTACCAGTCCTTCAGACCTTGCGAGTAAAACCAACTTTGTCTTGATCGTCGATGGATCAGGTTCAAACATCGTTATTGCCGATTT
>JAGQLS010000008.1 GCA_020429045.1 Candidatus Woesebacteria bacterium | reverse complement strand
TGCGGCAGAAAAGAATCTTGCCTGTTTGCAAGTAATCCTGAAAAAATTTATAAAAAATTGCACAGAACCATGCTGCGGGCACAGCGGCAAAGTATCGATTGTTGTCCGATCGAATAATCTTTTCAGCGCCCCAAATAAGGTGCGCGTAAACATCTTGCGGCATGAAGTAGTCAACATTGGCATCTGGCGGGAGATTCATTGTTTGCTCAAAACCAGTGAGCGCGTAGAATATTTGAGTTTTACCATTGCTGCGGCGAACCATTTCAGCAACATTTGTCAACGCTCTATCACGATTGAGGAGCGGGTTTTCATGATAATGATTATCTCGCCGAGTTGGGCCGGATGTGGTGATTCTGGCATTTTCATATGCTTGTTGCCTTTGTTCTTGAGCTATTTGTTTCTTTAGTTTAAATAAACTTATACATCCATAAGCAGCACCAACAAAACCTGTTCCAAGTAGCACAAAGTGTATTCCTTCCATAGTATTTAGATTTTAAGAAGTATTACGTGCGGGTTAGACCGGACATATTTTGAATGTTTCCTCTTTCAAATTGCAAAAACTCATTTCCTGCTTGTGTATTGATATCATAAATTGGAACTGTAAGGTTTTGATCTTGATGCTGTAAAATTTGAGTTAATCGTTGTGCAGTGACAGGTATGACTACTACAGTGTCTGGGTTGATATTTTCACCAACTCTATCTCGGTCATTCAAAACCCGAAGAAACTGTTGAGCATCTATATTGAAATAAGAATAATCGTCTCCCTCGACACACTGGCTTTTTAGACCTGTAGTTAATTGAGTGTAAGCATCACTAGGTATAAAAAGAGATACAATGGATCTCTCAGGTTCTGGTATTTTGCCTAATCTATCAGAATCAACGACTTGAAAAAACGGCTTACCGTCTTGACCAATAGCAATGTTGACAAAATAGTTTTGATTGTTATTGTTTCCTAGCGCTTCTTGTCTTCTACGGGCAGCGCTCAATCTCATTCTTTGCTGTAATGTTGTTCCTATTCTTCTACCATTCGTTGATCCCATGCCGGGGGTTCTAGAACGAGATCCTACGGCTCCTTGTTGAGGGTGAAACCTCTGTCCCCTAGGCGTGTTTCCAGTTGTAGCCCTAGGTTGTGTTTGTGGCAACAAATTTGAACCACTAGAGCCGGCATCATTTCGACTCGCCAGTATGTCGTTTTGAGCTTTTCTTCGGAGTATATCCAATAATCCTAATAAACCACCACCACCACCTAAAACCCACCCCCACGGAAATCGTTTGCCTTCAGTAGGTTCTGTTGTATTGGTAACTTCATTATCACTTTGTTGAGTAGTAGGAGCTTCTTGAGAAGCCATACCCGAAGGTTGACCAGCCGGTTGGGATAATTGAGAACCAGCTTGCCCATCGGCAGGCGGGGAAAGAGGTACGACTTGAACAGGAGCGGCAACAGGAGCATTTGCGGCAGTTTCGACACCAGAGCCAGGAGAAAGACCTTCATTGCAAGCCTCTTGAAAAATAGGAAGCATATCGGTAGAACTACCTACCTCTTCTTCATCAATAGTAAAATAAGAAGCTGGAACTTTTTTTACTCTACCGTCGGCAGTTACGATAGTAACCCACTCACCCGGATCAGCCATATATTTATTGAGTTGAGCGCAGTTTAATCTTATTGCTCCAGGATTGTTTGGGTCGTTCGCGGCATATCCGGTACAAACTTCGCCATTTCTGACATCTTGCGGTTGCATTGGTTGACCATTTTGGTCACAAGGCATGGTTCCATTTACTGGCAATGGTGCTAAATCGTATGCGTGCCCAAAGGTTAAAAAAGCTAAACAGGCTAGTTTTGAGAGACGTCTAATTCTATTTTCCATATTTTGCGAAATTATACATCATCGTTGTGTATTTTTCAACAACTATAGGTAATTTGTTCACACAACACAAAGCTCATTTTGTTTCATTCTTGCTCGCTTCGAGCATTTTTCTACAGGATAAGGACGAAAATGATTCTATATACATGTTTTTACAAATCTCACTCAACTTGACACCAGTCGTTCTTATCCGCTAGACTGTAAGCAATATATGCAAAAAACAATTCGTCAGATTTTAATCTACCTCCTTATCCTCAGCTTTTTTATCTATACATTCCATACAACCGTACTGGCACAAACCGAAAATTCAGACACACAAACAACAGACGCCGAAACTTCTACAGCCTCCACCGACCGCATGACTAAAGAAATTCGAGATCAAAAACAAGAAGAACTTCGTACAAACTATGAAAACAAAAAAGAAGAGATGCGCCTACAAATGGAAGAGCGTAAACAAGAACACATAGCAAGCGTAGAAGCAAGAAGAGAAACATTCCGCTTTCGTGTGAAAGAGCTAACCGACGAAGAAAAACAAGCCGCACTCGAGCGCATAGACTCCCATTTGGCTTCAGCTAACGAGCGTTTCGTAGAAGCTGCTGGGAATATTGGTACCAAACTTGAAGACATACTATCACGCCTTGAAGGACGCATCGCAGACCTTGAAGATAGGGGAATCGATACGACCGAGGCAAGCGCTCAATTGGACGTTGCACAACAGGCCCTCGCAACAGCGCAAGCCGCGGCAGAGGAACAGGCGACCAAAGAATACGTAATTGATCTGCCAGAAGACGAAACAGGATTCAAAGAAGCCGCTCGAGCAACCCATCAGGAAATGAAAGACGATTTCAAAGCAGTTAAAGAATATTTCAAGACCGCACACGATGAACTGCACACACTGGCGCGTATGGTTGGTACCCTTGTGACCGAAAACAAAATACCAGCCCGAGGAGCCGATACCGAGACAGTGACACCATAACAACAGCACACAATTATAAATATTTTTCGTTTACCTATGGCTACTAAAAAATCAGACACCGATACAAAAAAGAAAGAAGATGAAAAAAAGACAGCAACACCTACTCCCTCAACAGATACCAAAAAAGAGGAAACAAAAAAGGAAGCGCAATCTCAAACTGCGGAAAAAAGTTCCGATACGCCTGCAGGGTTCACCGTTAGCAATTCTGAAGCAGCTTCTTCACCTTCAACGCCATCAATAATCACGCCCACAACTCCTACCCCACCTACAAAGCCAGCAACACCAACCGTAACTCCTGTGGTTCCTCCTGCCGAGCCAACTATCAAACCGTCTGTAGTTCAGAAAGAAGAAAGCTCAACTTCTTCAACATCAACCGTGGCGCCTTTAGCGTCCACAACTCCATCCACATCCACGACACCAGAACAAGCATCTGTACAACCCAGCGCACCAGTCGTATCGCCCGCCACATCTTCGATGGCACCACCAACCATGCAACAAGCAGAAAGTCCAGCAGCTACCCCTTCACCAGCTCAACCAACAATTCCAGAACCTGCAGCAGCCGAACCAGAAATTATGGGAGTAGAAGAGCACGCCTCAAAAGGCCCACTCATAATTATCATTGTCCTGGTCGTCCTAGGAATTCTATTGGGAGTAGGGCTTTTCTTCTTTTTCCGATCAAAGGGAACGGCTTCAACAGCAACACAGGAAGAAAAAACTATTTCTGAAGCTCCTTCCATAAGCCCAGCAACACAAGAAGAAGCAGACATCGTCAATATTGATCTTGAAAAGGACCTCAATGAGCCTCAGCAAGACCTTGATGCCATTGAACAAAACATTAATGGTTTATGATATAATATTTTTCAAATGGAAAAATCACAAACATCCAACAAACCCGCTACGACTTCAGAAAAAAAATTACCTTCAATGGAAGTTTTGTTTAAAGAATCGTGGGAATTATTTCAAGAAAAAGCGCTCGGGTTTTTACTTACATTCGTTGCTGTATTTTTAAGTTTCATTACTCTTTCCCTCATTGTTGTCATACCATCGATTCTTGCATCATTAATTGACAAATCAGTCGGTTTTATAGTTTTAGGCGTTCTTCTGATTATTTCTTCAATTTTTTTTATCATCATCGGAGCATATATAAAATCAGTCGTTATTTTGATGCTTGACGATTCAGAACCGTTTGATATTTTCCGCTTGCTTAAAAAAAGTAAACCATTTATTGGACCGCTTATCATCCTTAGTCTATTGACGGGATTTTTGGCTATTGGCGGGTATTTCTTTTTTTTCTTCCCCGGCCTTTTGATTGCTTTCTTTTTGAGTTTTGCCACTTTTGAAGTTGTGTTGGGCCAAGATAAAAGTCCTCTGGGAGCAATAAAATCAAGCGTAGCAATGATAGTGCAAAATTTTGGGGGGATATTTGTACGGTCACTCATCATGACTACTTTGTATTTATTCACGATGTTTGGATTAGGGAGATTAACTGGTATACATTCTGGGTTTTTAGGATTACTGACGCCGATTATTTCTACAGCTTTCGCTTGGTACATGAACGTTTATTTTTTTGTGATGTATAAACAAGTTAAAGCTTTGAAGAAGCCTGAGAAGAAATCAATCGCGTGGATGTGGATCATTTCTAGCATAGGGTGGCTCATAGGCATATTGATTATAGTGATTGCTATCGTGGCCGGTGTTGCCTCTAAAGCAAGGAATATCGATAATTCTAAAAACAGCTTGCCCTCATTCATTCAGCAAGAAATCGACAAAACCCAACAGATGCAAGATGATTTTGATAGCAAGACTGACTCCAAAGGCATGATGCAATACGATTATGATGGAATGACCGGAGAAATCAAACCAACCGGCATGACGGAAAAAGAATTTAAAATGGAAATGGAACAGATGATGGAGAAGATGCAAAAAGAATTTAATGTAGATACTCAAGATACCTCGCCCAATATTTAACTGATTGTGTAGAAGACTACAATAGCTCGAATTCAAAAAATATTTTTGTGGTCTATCTATGCAACGATAGTTTGAAAGAATATCAAAAACAACGTGAAGAGTTTGATAGCAGACGACGCATATTCAACAATTTCAAGATATGAAAAAAATATATATTCCTATCGTCTTTCTTACCTTTGTTAACACCTTAAACTTCACCGTACTCATTCCTGTATTGCCATTTATCATCCAGACCTATGGTGGTGGACCAATAACCTACGGCATTATTTTGTCTGCATATCCTTTTTTTCAATTTTTCGCGGCGCCACTTCTTGGAAACTTGAGCGATGTGTATGGAAGAAGGCCCATCCTGCTCATTAGCCAAGCAGGCACAGTGCTCAGTTGGGTGGTATTTATCATGGCCTATTTTTTGAGAAATTATAGCATCTTGGGTATCGCGCTCCCGCTTATCATGATTTTTCTTTCTCGTGGCATTGACGGGGTGACTGGGGGGAACGCGGCTGTTTCAGAAGCATATTTAGCCGACGTTTCTAAACCGCAAGAGCGAACCAAGGTGTACGGCATCACGGGTGGTGTCTTGGGAATCGCTCTGGTCATCGGGCCGGTACTTGGGAGTATTAGCAATTCCTTTTCCATTGGTTTTTTGGGGACAGCCCTTTTGACTATCGTCATTTCTGGTTTGGGGCTCTTGCTTATGTATTTGTACGTGCCCGAATCGCTTGGTCCAGAACATAGAAAACGAAGCATCCATTTTAGCATTACGGACGAATTCAAATTTTTTAAGAAAATCAGGAAATTTGGTAAACGCATTCAATCCCTTTTTCTTTTACGGGCGTTTTTCCTTTTTGTTTTTTCTGGGTTTACTTCAATTTTTATCTTTTTTACTATCGATGAATTTGGGCTCAACGAACAGCAAGTTACGTACCTTTTTCTTCTTATTGGATTTTTCATCATGGTAAACCAAGCATTTTTGGCTCCGTATTTTGCAAAAAAGCTGGGAGAACTAAAAAGCCATATTTTCGGCGTTGTATTGGTCATGGTGACACAAGTGCTTATGGTCATCGTGCCGAATATTTGGTGGTTTTTGCCGGTTATATACCTTAACAATTTAGGGTTTTCTATCTATATGCCCACTTTTAAAACGCTCATCACGTCTGCAGTAAAAAGAGAAGAACAAGGTGAGATAAATGGTATAGATCAGTCGGTTTGGGCAGCTTCATCTGCTCTTGCACCGCTTACCGCCGGTATACTGTATGCTCACATGAAGCAGTATATGTTTATCGTCTACTCTTTCATCCTTGTTTACGCCCTCTTTCTTTTTAGGAAATATTTTCGACAATGGCTTGCACAAGTTTCCTGAAGTTTTTTTCAAACGAGCTATTTATTCCATTCGTTCCTTCATATCATTCTCAATGAGCTTTCGGAGGTAGACCGACTTTGGAAGTTTATCTTTTTTCGCCACCGTATTGAGATACGAAGAGATTTTTGGGGTGATAAAGAAAGTAAACCGAAGATCGGAACTACTTTGAATATATTCGAGAAACTCAGAAACAAGACGTTTAAGCGTATCTGATGAGTATTTTTCACACAACAATTTTTCATCTTTGTGATGAGCAAGAAGTGAGGGTGGTCCTCCCTCGCTATAGAGGATCAGCACTGGTTTGCCGACCTTAAGAGCAAGAGAAATTTCATACCCTACACTGATGCTTGGGAACGAGGTTTCGGCAATTATACCATCACACGAATGTATCCAACGTTCAAGTTTGGCGTGGAAGGCTAATCGTTCTTTTCGCGTAGACATATTTATCTCTTTTTCTGAGACCTTAAACATGTGGTCCGCGATTACTTCATTTTTCCCGCCATCTTTGGCATAGGCAACGATTTTTTTATACTGGTCAAGGTACTTATCCCTTGCTGCAATAGAACCAGTGAAATAGAGTTTGAGCCCTTTCCGTTTCATAGTGAAATTATAGCATTCGAATGCTATATGTGAAGGGGATTTTCCTCTATTGATTCTTGAGAAATATTCATGCTACAATAACGTATTACAATTTAAAAACGCAAACATGGGAAAAAAATCCAAATTCGGACTCGGGCTGGCACTTGGCGCAGTCATCGGTAGTATTACGGCATTATTTCTTTCTCCAGGATCAGGGGAAGAGAACAGAGAGTGGGTAAAAGGAAAACTAGAAGAAGTGCGCGATTTCACCAAAGACAAAGACATCGAGCAGATCGCAGAAGAAGTCTATGGTATGGCTTCTGAAGAGGGCAAAGTGCTCCTTGAGAAAGCACAAAAAGAATTCGGCGCAAAGATGAAAGAGATCAGAGAAACCATGGAAGACATGGATAAAGATGACTACATGGCTCTAGTGAAAGAAGTACTCGGCCGTTTGTCAAAGGAAAAAGAAGCAACACAAAAAAGGCTCTCACAACTAAGCGATTATTTCATGAAAAAAAGAGAAAGCGAAGAAATGTAATAAAGAAGCATTCTTGTTTGTGTATATATCGTGCACGTTTTTTAGCTTAGTGATTTACGATTTATTTGCGTGAAATGGAACTTATTCAAAACATTGTCTATATTTTGGCATTGATTTATCTTATCTTGTCGATTGGCATATTCATTGCCGTTGCGGTACTCGTTTTCAAGGGCTATCAAACAGTCCAAGAAATACGTGAAAAAGGCAAAGAGGCAATTGATGCTTTTGTAAAGATTAAAAAAACGCAGGCGGCCTCAGCCATTGTTGTACCCCTTGTTGCTTTTGTCCTCAAAAAGATTTCTACCTCGCTTAAGAGTGAAAAGTAATTGATTTTTCCCTCAGCATATATTATTATAGGATTATTAAAAATGTATGTAATATATGCACTTTCCAAAAAATTGGAGTCAATTATTAGAAAAATACAATAGAGAAGAAACATTAATATTGATTTCTCCGTATCCACGTAAAAAAGAGCTATATTCTATCGAAACATCAGGATTGGCTTCTTACACAAAAAATCTTGCGCTCAATATTAATGGAAAAGTTGTTGTTTTAGCTGAATATGAAGATGTGCCCGAAATCTATCAAGAAAGGAATGTGTTGGTGATCAAGTGTTATAAAAAAAATACTTTAGCCCTTTGGAATGATGTCGTTTCATTTCTCAAGTATTTTACGAATTGTAAGGACATTATTATTCAGCACGACTTTTCAGTATATGGGGGCGTTATGGTTTCTTCACTAATAGTACCTTTTCTATTAGGTGTAAAGCTTAAAAGATACAGAATAATTTTAACGTTGCATCATGTTGTAACCGATGTGTTTAGATTGAAGGGGCATATTGGCCTAAGAGATGATGTTAGTGGATTGATAAAAGGATTTATATTTAATTTATTATTAAAATTTTTTTATTTATTTATAGGATTATTATCAGACAAAGTAATAGTTCTTGAAGAAATTTTAAAAAAAAGATTGACGAAGGTTATAGATATAAAGAAAGTGGAAGTAATACCACATGGAATAGACGAAAACGTTGTCAAAGTATCAAAAAAAAGAGCAAGAAAAAAATTAAAAATGAAGTCCGAAGAAATAGTTATAATGTTTTTTGGTTTTATCAATTGGTTTAAAGGAGCAGATTTATTTGTTGACTTTTTTCACAAAACGGTCAAAATAGGGGGTAAAAACGTACATTTTGTTTTAGCTGGCGGCAAAAGTCCAACGCTTAGACATCAGAAATATTATCAAAAGTATTATAGTAATATTGAGAAAAAAATACGATCTTCGAAGAATATGAATATTACCGGTCTTATTAAGGAGAATGAACTTTCAACATATTTTTGCGCATCAGATCTCGTTATACTACCGTATAGATATTTCATGACTTCATCTGGGGTTTTGTCTTTAGTTTTTTCATATAATAAACCTTTTTTAATATCGTCAAACATATCATACATGTTGGAATATAGAGATTTGGCTTTAGCGCTCAAGAAATCAAATTTACGTTTTGAAGATTTAATATTTAAGAATACTAAAAAGAACGCCTTAACTTCATTACGATCCTTTATCCAAAAAGATAAAATGAAAAAAGCAGTATTAATGACAAAATTAATTTCAAAAAAAAGGAGTTATGATTTAATAGGAAGTATGTATAAATCGAGCGTAGCTCAAATTAAAAACTGTGAAATCTTGAAATTTGAAAATAATTTTCAGTTTATTAAATACATATTAAATTCAGTGATCAGCGTATTGACTATTATTTATCTTATAGTATAATTATCTTCAACGATTAATTTATTAAATTATTATGAGTAGAACAGAAACTGTTATTAGAATTTTTACCTCGGTTGGGCTTTTGGCAGGTTCGATAAATGCGATAGGCTGTAAATCTTCTACCAATAGTGAACAAGCTTTAACAACTGATCGTGGCTTTAATCTCTTAAATATAGATTCAAAAAATAGTATTCCCTCAGAATACCCAGTCAGTCCAGATGATATAGCTGCTATAGTAGGTGGCGCTGCTCAGAATTGGCGAAGGGATACATACATGGGACCAGATGGCGCCTGGGCCTGGGATGGAACCACATTTGTTTTCGAAGCCTTTCCTCTTAAACCTGGAGTAGTATATCAAGACGGATTTCATCGTGATGCTAATGGAAACGCTCTTTTTTCACCAGATGAAATATATGACTTTAGTCAAGCTCCACAGTGGCAAGATATTAATATTGGAGCCTTAAACAATCGTTCCGATGCCTATGGCGTATATGCTTCTGGCTGGACTGGTGGCGGTAATCCTAAAAACCCTAATATACTCCGATTTGGATACGGAGAGGCAATGTTAGAAGAAGTAGAACAAGCGGTTATTAGAATAGTACCTGGAGATTGTCCTCCTACCCCGGATGCTGATAATGATCCTGTATATCCTTCTTCCCAAAAAAAAGGTCGAAGTGAAGCTATAAATGGAGTAAGACTCGCAATTGAAAATGATCCCAATGTGCAAGATGGAACCGTTCAAGTACAGTTGTGGAACGACGAAACCAATGAGTTTGAGTATGTTGATCCTCAATCTAAAAATGAAATTTCTATATTAGCTGCAAAAAGTCCCTCAGAATACCCAGTCAGTCCAGATGATATAGCTGCTATAGTAGGTGGCGCTGCTCAGAATTGGCGAAGGGATACATACATGGGACCAGATGGCGCCTGGGCCTGGGATGGAACCACATTTGTTTTCGAAGCCTTTCCTCTTAAACCTGGAGTAGTATATCAAGACGGATTTCATCGTGATGCTAATGGAAACGCTCTTTTTTCACCAGATGAAATATATGACTTTAGTCAAGCTCCACAGTGGCAAGATATTAATATTGGAGCCTTAAACAATCGTTCCGATGCCTATGGCGTATATGCTTCTGGCTGGACTGGTGGCGGTAATCCTAAAAACCCTAATATACTCCGATTTGGATACGGAGAGGCAATGTTAGAAGAAGTAGAACAAGCGGTTATTAGAATAGTACCTGGAGATTGTCCTCCTACCCCGGATGCTGATAATGATCCTGTATATCCTTCTTCCCAAAAAAAAGGTCGAAGTGAAGCTATAAATGGAGTAAGACTCGCAATTGAAAATGATCCCAATGTGCAAGATGGAACCGTTCAAGTACAGTTGTGGAACGACGAAACCAATGAGTTTGAGTATGTTGATATGCTCGAATTTCTTGATGAACTTTCATGGTATTACCATTTTTATGGAACAGTAGCTCATGAACTTTTTGTTGAAAGGATTCGTGCAAGTATTATGGCCTGTACAGCGATCTAGAATCGAGGTAATAAAACATAATTTTGATCAGATTGGTAAGTAATACTAAAATTATTGAGATTAATAATATCTTGATTATTATTCTCTGACTTAATAAACCAAATATAGTCATAATCATTTATTTTCGATCCTTCTTCGACCAAATTGATTTTGTGTCTTATATAAACGCTTCCCCAGTTTGCAATAGTTTCTTCAGTCCATTTACGCTGATCTACAAGTAAAATTTTGCTTTTTTGCAAATTTTGTTTTTTAAAAAAATTCAAGACGTTGATATTATCTATATTCCATATTATCTTATTTTTAAACAGTCTTTGATGTGATAATAATGACAGAATTTTTGTTTTATCTTTTTCATTGTAATATGATTGGTATATTTCCGGTTCAATCCAAGGATAAGCATAAGGGTTGATTCTCACTAGAGAAAAACATAGAAAAAGACTTATCAATATAATAATTTTGAAAATTTTATTCTTAAAAATTACTCCAATAAGACCAACATAGAAAACAAATATAAATGGTTGGAAAAGTGCCAGGCGGGAAACTTTCTGATGATTTAGTCCACCAAAAAATCCATCCGGATCGATAGAAATCAAATCTTTAGTATTATTAATCTGGTGATAATAATTAAATAAAACATCGTAAAAAAACAAAGACATAAGAGCTAAATTGATAAATAAAAAAAATGGTCCTGCAAAATTAATTTTATCTTTACTTATAACTTTTTTGATCATTTGGATTAGTATCAATAAAAATGAAAGGGAATAAAACAGCATATAAATTGGTTGATCAATAGGAAGCATTTTTTGAGATAATTCATATGGATCATAGTCGATGCTGGTTGGAAAGATATTTTGCCAATAAATAGTTTTTTGAGGAAGCAAAGTAATTATTAAGAATGGAATAACTACGGCTACAAAAATTAGATAGGTTTTATAGCCTTTTTTTTGATATAACAATATTTCAAAAAATATTAATGTTGTTAATAGCAATAGGAGGATAACAACGGTTCCTGAGTATGATGCAAGTACTACACAAAAGACAATTGAAGCAAGAATGTAATTTGTGTATGTACGGAGTGGATCGTTAAGTAAATATATTATTAGTAAAAAACTGGGCAATAGCAAGGTGTATGAGTAAAACATAGAAATAGAAGTCACCACACCTAGTGGAATTCTGATTGAGGAAATTGCAAATAAACCACCACTAATTGCAGCAATTGTCAAATCATCAAAAAATAATTTTGAAAGAAGAAAAATGGATAAGCTTGAAATTGTAATTCCGATTATTATGGCTACCCAACCTGAGTAAAATATATGAACATTAAAAGATGTGAGTAGTGCAGATACAGAATGGAATTCGTTCGGATAGCCTAAATATAGACCATTTTTCGAGTTAGGTATATAATTATTCGTTAAATCCTTTTTTTCTCCTGGGGGCTTACCGAAGTCATGAATATAACTAATAATACCATCATGAAGATCTTTATTAGGAATACCAATTGTGGCTAATGACCCAGACATTATTGGTTCAACCAGATAGCTACTTGAGAACATCAGGCAAATAGAAAAAAGGATTATGGGAAAGAAACATTTGCAAGGTATAAATATTTTGCCCCAAAAAAATTTGAAAGCAAAGAATAAAGAAAAAACGATATAAAAAAACAGAATGTAATGATCGGTACTATGTATATAATTAGTATTAAACCAAAGGAGAAAATTAGATAAAAAGAAAGATAATATGACAGCTAAAATGTATCTATCTACATTATCAAATTTTTTAACAATTAAATCAGACATATTGATGAAATTGGCTTCTAAGAAAAAAAGAAATGATTATTTGTTCATATTTACATTAGCTATTATCATTTTATTGATTTATTTTCTAAATCTCCATGGAAATTATTGGATCACGGGTTGGGATAATTTACACCCCGAATTTAATTATACTGCAAATATTAAGCGAGCTGCTTTTGCATCTTGGCAAGAATACCAAGGTTTAGGTCTTCCCGCTGGACACGGACATGCCACAGAGCTTAGTAGGGAAATTTTATTATACATAATTGACTTATTTTCACCTTCATATCTTATCAGAAAATTATATATTGCATTAACGTTACTTTTAGGCGCTATAGGAATATATCAATTAGTATCTGGCACATTAAAGAGTAAATATTTTTTTCAACAATATATTGCTTTTTTTTGTGCGTTGCTTTATTTGGTTCATTTGGCAACCGTGCAGATTTATTTTCTCCCTTACGAAGCTTTTTTAGCTCACTATGGTTTTTATCCTTGGCTTCTTTATGCCTTAGAGAAATTTTTAGATAAACCTTCAAAAAAAAATTCACTTTTTTTATTGATCGTAAATTTTTTTGCTAGTTGGCAATTTTATATTCCAACTCTTTTTTTTGTTTATCTTTTAGTAATTTGTGTTATATCCCTTATTCAAATAACTCGAAAGAGAAACCTAAATACTTTAAAAATACTATTAAAATCAATATTCATTATTTTGACGGCGAATTTATATTGGTTGCTAAATTTTGTTTATTACATATATAACAATATTAATTCGCAAATAGAATCATACCTCAATTACTTATATTCACAAGACACTTATATACAAAATTTGATGTACGGCACGATAGAAAATACTACTTTATTAAAAGGTTATTTATTCAATTATTTTGATTTTTCTTTAGATGGAAATGTATCACTTTTGTTAGCGAATTGGTCAAAGCATACACAATCTACTGCATTTCAACTCATTGGCTATACCTTATTTACCATCTCAATTGTTGGTGTTTATTACTCAATTAAGAAAAAAAGAAATTTGGCGTATGTTATTCTTTATGTCCTTTTTTTTAGTTTGCTTTGCATTAAAACGGTACCTTTCGACTTTTTGGATCGTTTTTTAAGATCATCAGCTTTGTTCAATCAAGTTTTTAGAACCCCTTTCACAAAATTTGCTAATTCTCTACTAATATTTGAAATTATTATGATAGCTATTTCTTTAAATTTTTTGATTCAAGGTTTGTTGAATAAATTACCACTAATAATTGATAGACGCTCTATAAGAATCTTCCTGCTACTATTTCCAATAGTATTATTATTTATTTATAGTTTACCAATATGGCAGGGGAACTTGATATCAAAGTCAATGAAACAGGAGATACCTAAAGAGTATTTAGAACTCTTTGACTATTTTAAAACTCATAATAAAAATAGAGGAAGAATCATGAATCTGCCGCAGTTTCAAGCCGACGGATGGAATCAATACGCATGGGGATATAATGGTTCTGGTTTTTTGTGGTACGGTATTGAAGCTTCAATTTTAGATAGGGCATTTGATGTCTGGAATAGATCAAATGAAGCGTATTATTGGGAGTTATCAGACGCGATTTATTCCAAAGATTACAAGAAATTTGATGAAATTATTAATAAGTACCATATATCATGGATTATTGTAGATAATAACATTAGGGCTTATGGATCTTCAAAGTCATTATATATAACTACAATAAATGAAATTCTCAGTCATCAGTCAAATATTATTAAGGAGAAGCAGTTTGGACAGATCGAAATATATCAAGTTAAATCACAATCAGCAAATATTATTGGTATTAATGGTGATTTAATGAATATACAACCTTTTTATGATTTAGCTTATCATGATGAAGCATATAGCGATTACAAAACGTATTATTCAAGCACAGATGCACAAATAGACGTTTATTACCCATTCAGAACGTTATTTTCAGGAGAGAAGCAAGAGAATCGTGAATTTGAAATAAAGGAAGAAAATGAAAGGATAATTTTTTCTTCCGTTTTACCTTCAGTAGCTAAAGAAGTCAGCTTGATATTGCCAGGGAAAGAACCACTAGTGAATTATGATAGTGATTATAAACAAGAAAGCTATCCAATAGACGTTTTTTTTGATGACAGCCTAATTCATTCAACTACCACCAATTTTAGCACTAAACCAGACAGCAAAATAAAACTAACTGTTTCGGTTCCGAAAACTTTTGGCAAACTTTCTTATCATTATTCAATAGAAGATATAAAAAAAATAGAAAGTGAAAATTGCAACAGAATAAATAAAGGAGTTTTTTTTAAAAATAATATTAACGACTATTATATTGAATTAGAATCAACGCATTCAAATAATTGTATTATGCTTCCACTGGATAATCTAATTCATAATTCAGGTTATTTGATAGAATTTAAATCGCGAAATATTAAAGGAAAACCTCTCCAATTTAGCATTTATAACAACACTTCAAAAAAAAATGATATTTTTACCTTGCTCTCTTCAGGAGAAAATATAAATAAATTTATATTACCCCCAAAAAGTAATGATGGGATAGGATATGTTATGAATTTGGACAATATTTCATTAGACGACAGCACAACTATTAACCAATTTGGGGAAGTGAATATTTATCCGATACCATTTAATTTCGTTAAAAAAATCAAAATCATTTACTCAAAAAACAAAACAAATTCATATTTATCAGCTAACTACATAGATATTGGAAATAGCTATTTTAGCTACCTTATTAACGATTTTAATGCTGACAATTTAGTATTGTTTCAATCATATAATGAAGGTTGGGTAGCCTACTCTTTTTCAAATCCAAATATATTTAATAAAATCTTTCCATTCGTTGGTGGCAAGAAGTTATTAAATCATGTCAAAATCAATAATTGGGCAAATGGTTGGATTGTTCGTAGTGAAGAACGCTCAGTAGACGAAGTTGCATCAAATTCAAATATAATTATAATATTTTGGCCTCAATATCTTCAGTTTATTGGTTATATTTGTATCATTGCTCACTCAATTTACTTACTTGCAAAAAAACATAACCCCTAAATAAAGCCAAAAAATGAAACTAAAACCATTTTTACATTTTGTGCCTCTTTGCAAGCACGTTTTTTTTGTTTATCAGAAGTTGAAGATTGGGTATAACAGAGTAGTAAAGGATATGAGACCTAAGATGATACGAATATTGCATTTCTCTTTTTGCTATGTCTATTAATTCATTGTTAAAGGAAGCCTCGCTCTACCCTCTAGTAGTATATTTAACCTTTTGATTTAATATAGATTCCCAAGCCTAACCCGGCGATGTTTAGGGTGGTAAGGGCTAACCCAAGCCCTGGACCTGCTTTAGGAACAGTTTCCAAATACTCAACAACCTGTTTTTCTACACAGAATTGTGCGTCGTCCGCATCATGAGCATTATCTGCAGAAACTTCTGAATGGTTTCGCAGACAAATTACTCCACGATCGGTAGGAAGCTCATTTTGAGCAAATAACTTAAAAGAAAGGTATTCTGAACGTTCTTCGTTTGGCTGTAAACTATCATATGTCCACGATATAGTGTGATTATTACTATTATATGAACCCGGCCCTTTGACTGGATACAAATAATCAGGTATAACATCTTTAATATATACATTATGTAGAATAACGTTGGAAGTATTTTTTACTTTCACCAGAAAGAAGACTTCTTGACCTGGAGAAAATCGATAATCAGCAGGGGACACATTATCAACATATGTTACAATACCTCCTTTTGTTTGCATTCCGTTACTTACCATTTTATCAATAAAAATGGTATAAGAAGGAACGTTTCCGCCATATTGGCCATACTGATTGTTATCAGCCAGGACGTTAGACGTAAATAGAAAACTGGCAAGTAATAAAAAAATGATTCTTTTCATAAGCTTGAGAATTATACTATAAGATAGTTTAGAAGTCAATTATAGGCTAAATTGTTTACATATTATATACATAGTCAATCCACAATATCCATTCATCCATGTTATTGATACAATAGGGGCATGAAAAAAATGAATTCTAGTCAATTGCGCAATATAAATCCTCACATTGGACAAGATCTTTCTCAAAATGTGAAACGCAACCCGATCTATTTTATTTTGGAACATGTATACGACACATACAACGTGGGAGGATTGTTTCGTCTTGCCGATGCACTTGCGGTAGAAAAAATCTATCTTTGCGGCGAAATGGAAACCCCCCCAAACCATAAAATACAAAAAGCCTCAATAGGCACCTACAAAATCGTACCGTGGGAGTATAAAAAATCCGCCTCTATTGCTATAAAAGAATTAAAGGCGTTAAAGCAAAAACCAGCTATTATTGCAGTAGAGCAAGACGAACGTTCTGTAGAATATACAAGCATTGATTATTCTTTTCCAGTAGCCATTCTGGTTGGCAACGAAACCTATGGAGTACTCCCAGAAACGCTTGATCTCTGCGATCAGATCGTAGAAATTCCCATGTGGGGTATCAACAAGTCGCTCAACGTGATTGTTAGCGCTGCGATAGTAGGATACGAAGTATCCAAACATCTTGTCGACTAAGGTATAATACATCTTGCCTCATTGGCTCATCGGCCAATTGTTTTTTTGCCCGAGTGGTTCAGTGGCAGAACGCATTCTTGGTAAGAATGAAGTCGGGGGTTCGATTCCCCCCTCGGGCTCAGAAAAAACATATCAAAACGGTCGATATTCTTCAAAAAAAGTGGTCCGTTCAAAAGATCAAAAAGCCTTCATCTAGTCAATTTTCTATTTATGCTATCATATAGATATGGCAAGCCGTGATAGTGACAATTTCCAAAACGATGATAGGGAAGAAACACTCCATGTTCCTTTTTCTTTGTATCTTAAAATTATTGTAATCGTGGCTATTACCACTTTTGGTGTCAACATCCTTTCAGAGCGGGGGAGCAGTTTTTTTACTCGTCAAAACGAAGCAACGACTTCGGCGTATGTTGCTACTTATGCCGCAGAATTGCAGAAAGAAGTGCTTCAAGGATTATCAGACAGCGGTATATACGAGACGGCCCAACAATCGGCAGATTCAGCTTCCAGCTATGTCATGGGTGAAGCGACAAAGGTGGCTAAAGATGTGCAAAGCGAAGCAACACAAACAGTTGTAGACGCAGCCTACGACAACACTCTTGGCGCCATGATTCGCGGATTGATTCTATCTCTTCCCAAAGATCAGCAACATAAATTTATTCAATCGGTGTGTCAAGAGTATTTATAATCTATGAATAATATTGTTATACAAAAACCTCGACTTAGTGATATTTCTCAAATCATGCCCCTTTGGGAGGTTCAATATGTATATCATCACGATCTTGACCCCGTCTACTACGTGCAATGCCGGGTGCATTACGAGATAAATTTAAAACATATATCGCTCAAGCCATCAAGAAAGACGACCCATACATTTTAATTGCGAAAGAAAAAGAGGAAATTGTTGGGTTTATTACTTTTGAAGATTCCAAAACAAATTATTTAGATACGAACATCGTTAAACATGGAAACATTCTTGAGCTATTTGTTTCTCAGAAGTTTAGAAAACGAGGAATAGGAAAGATGTTGATGGACTAAGCAGAATTGTTTTTTAAGAAAAAAGGAATCGATTTTTTACTTTTAGAAGCATCAGCTTTCAATGATCTCGCTGTTAATTTTTGCAAAAAGCAGTGCGAGTTTGTTCACAGGATGAACATTTTGTATAAAAAGATTTCTCCATAGATTTAATTTTTTCTCAGTCTCAAATTTTGGCTTGACAATTAGCAGATGATTAGTTAAACTGCTAATATCAATCACAAACCGCATAAAGAAGGGGAGCGATGAGTTATGATTTATTACATTAAATAAAGAAAGGAGGTGAATACCATGACAAAAGTAAGACTAACATCACCACTTGCACGCTATATGTTTAGGCCAATGTTTGACTTAGATGAAGAATGGCCATCAATGACCATGACCGAAGGGTTAGATATCGTCGAACACCAAGATACGGGCACTATTGAAGTGAAAGCTTCAGTGCCGGGTGTCCAATCAGAAAATGTTGATATCGAATTTGAAGATGGTGTTCTCCGTATACAAGCCCATCAAGAAGAATCTGAAGAAGAAAAGAAGGAGAAAAAGGTAGTGTACAAACAAGAACGGGTTGTTTCGTTTGAATATACAACAACACTTCCGCGACCGGTAGACCCAAAAACCATCCAAGCGGAAGTAAAAGATGGCGTTTTGAGTGTTACGGCAAAGATTGCCGAATCTGCTCAAATGAAGAAAATACCTGTCAGAGCAAGCGGAAAATAGTAGACCTGACCAAGTTTTATGAAATACCTGCGATACATATATTTGTCGCAGGTATTTTTTGATATTATTTCAATCCACTTTTTTTACGAGCACTTCTTCGCTATAATGGAGGTCTATGGATATAACATACCTTGGACATGCATCCTTTTTCATCAAAACAAAACCTGCAACTATTCTTACCGATCCCTTTGACCCCAAAATGGTCGGATTACCCTTTCCAAAAAAACAGGCGGACATCGTGACGATCTCACACGAGCACGCAGATCACAACTATCGTGCTGACCTTGGTGAAAACACATTCATTCTTGATTGGCCAGGTGAATATGAAAAAAACAGCGTGCGCATCTTTGGCTTTTCTACCTTTCACGACAAAGAAAAAGGCGCAAAACGGGGAACCAATACCATGTTTAAATTCGAAGTCGAAGATCTTGCGGTTTTGCACTGCGGCGATCTCGGGCACATCCTTGAAGATCAACTGGTCGAAGAAATCGGTGATGTAGACGCACTCATGATCCCGACCGGTGGTTTTTATACCATTGATGCCAAAGATGCTGCCAAAGTAGTCAAAGAAATTGATCCGGCAATCGTCATTCCCATGCACTACAATCATGAGAAACTCAATCAAGAAACATTTTCACAACTTTCACCGGTTTCTGCATTCATTGAAGAACTTGGCGAAGAAGTAGAATATGTAGATACATTGTCAATCCGCAAAATCGATATTAATCCTGAAGCAACCCGTCTGGTCGTCTTCAAGCTTTGATTCCTATGGACCCTGATTTGTATAAAACTCCACCTCACGACCTGCAGGCCGAAAAGTCTATTCTTGGCGGCATACTCATCGATAGTTCTGCTATGTCTCTCGTTGCCGAGATGCTCAGACCCCCTCATCTTTACGCTCCCGAGCACCGTGCTATCTTTGAGGGCATGATGATGCTTTTTGAGAAACAGGAACCCATAGATGTGATTACTTTGAAAAATCAACTGGAGAAAAATGGGAAACTTTCCCAAGCAGGAGGAAAAGAGTATCTTTCTGACCTTATAAATGCGGTGCCAACGTCTGCCAATATCGAACATTACGCGCGCATCGTAAGGAGCCAATTTACCAAACGCAAACTCATAGAAATCGGCTCGCGTTCTGTTGAGAAAGCATTTCAACAAGAAGGCGAAGTGCAGGAACTCATCGACACCATAGAATCAGAAATTTTTGCGGTAGCCCAAGAGCACCAACACCGCGACTTCATTTCACTCAAAGAAATATTGGGGGAAAGTTTCGAGCGTTTGGAAGAATTTGTCAAAAGCGGTCGCGACACACGAGGTATCCCAACCGGTTTTGCCGGACTGGACAATAAACTATCTGGACTGCAAAAATCTAATCTCGTTATTCTTGCTGCGCGCCCGGGTGTGGGTAAGACAACTCTTGGACTCAACATTGCTCTGCACGCAGGACTCAACGAAAAGAAGAACATTGGATTTTTTTCGCTAGAAATGAGCAAGGAGGAACTCGTTGATCGTTTGCTGGTTGAGCAGGCCGATATCGATGCCTGGCGTCTCAAAACCGGTAGGCTGTCCGATGACGACACCAAACGCGTAGTCGCTGCCATGGGAGAACTCACCGAAGCAAACATATTTATAGACGACACGCCGGGCAATTCAATCCTTGAAATTCGCACCAAAGCGCGCAAACTCCGGGCAGAGCACGGACTCGATTTGATCATTGTTGATTATCTGCAACTTGTTAATGGGGGAAAACGGTTTGAATCGCGCGTGCAAGAAGTCTCATACATTTCGCAAAATTTGAAGAATTTGGCTCGTGAGCTGCAAGTACCTGTGTTATCACTTTCTCAACTTTCGCGGGCTGTTGAACAGCGGGGAGTAAAAAAACCACAACTTGCCGATTTGCGCGAATCTGGCGCTATAGAACAAGACGCAGATGTCGTGATGTTTATTTATTCTGAAGAAGAAACAGAAGATTTACTCGATGCAAGTAAGCGTATTATCAAACTCAATATCGCCAAGCACCGCAACGGTCCAACGGGCGAAATTGATCTTATGTTTGTCGGCAATAGATTACGGTTTTTCAGTATAGACAAACAAACTAATGATAGCGGTTCGTTATAGAAATTTTTAATCTATTTCTTCCACATCTGCCATTGAATAACCAATGATAGTTAACGCCCCTATCATTTTTTCTTCATTTGGGGCTTTCACTGTAAGAAGGGCATCATCATCGTCGACAATCGTGAGCGTGTATGTCGCTGTACATGGTGCGTAACTGTAAGTCAATGTTTGATATTCACGTCGACCGACTGCTTCCATACCAGCAAGGAGAAGCACTTCCTCGACCGTAGCCCAATCTTTTTTATTGAATGTTTGTTCAATCATGTTTTGAGTGTTTTTCGTGTCGACAAGCGAGATAACACATTGGTCGTTTACGTCCTCAAGTTGGAGTACATACCCCAGTTCGTCCAAATTTTTATTTTTTCGTGCACATTTTGCTGAACCTTTTAATATTGTTTCCAGCATGTGAGGTGCATGTTTAGGAAGAGAAAAATATTGAGCATCACTGTCACGGAAATCAAAATATTCAATCTGATGGATATCGCGTGAAAGTTCTTTGCCGCCATGGGCAAGAATATCAGTGATAACGTACGATGGATAAGAAATAGAAAGATGTTTAGTCATATAATATGTATGTAATTACATAATATTGTATATGATCACTCCTTCATTTGTCGAGAGAAAAGGTTCAAAATATAAGTATATGATGTGTAGTAACATAAACCGCGATGCCGTCGATGTATTTTACATCAGGCCGATTCTTCCATGTCGCTCACAATGAGATTGCGGATATAGTCTGCCTTGCTGATTCCTTGCACTTGAGATTGATCCATGAGGAATATATTGAGGTCTTTGCTCAGCATGAGATTAAAGCGATAGGTGAGGCGTTGTTTTTTGACGATCTTAATAAACGATTCGAGAATTGTTTGCAAGTCTTTTTCCAATTGACTCATTTTATACTTTTTTTCAGTAACCAGACGATGAGAACTAAGAAGATATGATTGTGCTTTTGATTTTTCCTGCAAAATAAGGACCGGTTTATGCTGCAAAAGCGCCAACATGATGAATCGGCCCATATCAAAGGAAGACTCCGTTGCTTCGACCACCACACAGTCGCATTTTTTTATTTCTCGTGTCAGTTTCGCATTGACAGAGTGAAGTATCTCTTCATCAATCTCTTTGGGTAAGGTACCATCAAAGACCTTGTGTTTTGCGTCTTCCAAATACTTCATGACAGATTTGTTGACCGGATTTTTTTTGAATGGTGAGTCAATATATACAATTTTCATACTATTATTGTAGCAGATTTTCCCAACAATGATATGCTATCGTATAATATTACATATTGAGCATTCAAAAATAGTATGCACATGCAATCAATGTATCAGAAATATCAGATAATGCCATCGCTTCAGATGCACATGATGAGGGTAGCGGGCGTGGCGCAGATGATTACACGGGCTTTAGCTATGCCTGTAGGCCAAGAAAATATTGTTTTGGCATGTTTGTTGCACGATATGGGAAATATTATAAAGTTTAAACTTGACCTTTTCCCTCAGTTTGTAGAACCCGAAGGATTGGATTTTTGGCAAAACGTTAGAGATGACTTTGTAGCACGTTATGGGGATGACGAACACACAGCGACGATGATGATAAGCACAGAAATTCTGGAAAGCGGGCTCTTTTTTAAACATAATCCATCGTTACGCAGTGTTATCGCAAGTCAACGAGTGTTTGAACTTATTGATGCGATAGGTTTTTCTAAAGCAAAACAAAATTATGAGAGTGCAGACATCGGAAAAAAAATATGCGCATATGCCGATATGCGCGTCATGCCCATCGGCGTTACATCGCTCACAAAACGTTTGGAAGATGGCAATAAGCGATTTCGCATAAATAAAACAAACGAAAAAGCACGCTCTTCATTTTTTAAGACCATGGCTTCATATCTGCGCAAGCTTGAAAAGCAGATTTTTGCCGGCACTTCGCTTAGACCGCAAGACATCACAGACGCGAACATTGAGCAATACATCAAAGCCTTTGTGTAGTCAAATTTTTTTGTTCACTTTCTCTTTATAACCTATATTTTATTTCTACACGTAGTTTTCATCAATAACCATTTTTCGGCTACGCCTATCGTGAAAGCCTAAAATCTGTACATGCCATCGTTGTCGCTTCTTACATGTGTGGTTTCAACATGTATCCTCATTGCGTTTCATTTCCCAGATGATTGTAAGAGTAAACTGCGTTGGTGAACGTGTATTTTCTACTTTCTTTCACCCCTGCGATCGGGTAAAAGTACGTGATTGCACGCGATTGGTAGCCTAAACATTTGATCATTTCGCCGATTTGCGGCATAAACCATGGCGAAATGTAAAGATAAAACAAAAGTTTTGGTTTTTTCTCCAGATGTAGGGAAGCAATAAGCGCAGGATAGTCGAGTACAAACATATCGTGTTTAACGATATAAATATTTTTACGATTAAGGTGAAATATCCTTCTTAGGTTCATAATGAAACAGAGCATCGTGTTTATTTCAACCGCGACAAACTTCGTGTTTTGATTGTGTTGATATGCTCGTTGTGCCGCCCGAAAGATGATGCCACCATCGCCGGCGCCAAAATCGATCATCACTTCATCGTTTTTGAGATCCATGAGGTCAATTATTTTCTTCATATCTCTGGTGTTTGTCGGGAAGTAGGGGATAGGAGAGGCGGTAGAAGAAGTAAAGCTGAACAAGATGAGAACGATAGCGATAAAAATAACAATGCCGGCAAGAAGAAAAAAATGCATTGGTAAACTGTAACACGCATGGACACGGTTTACAAGAATGGTTGAAAACTATAAGACATATATTACAATAGTAACTGTGGAAAAATATATCGGTCCAACAGTCGAGCAAGAGCAATATGATACAATCATTGATCTTGGTCATCCTCGGAGAACTGTTTCACAACGATTATTACGACAGTATTTAAGCGCAGTTGCACATGCTGCAGGTGTACTACAGCCTGACACTACTCCAGCGAGTTTTGCTCACCAAGATACTACCGTTTCTCAACGACTGCCCGTCGGTGGAGACATTGATCCAGATATAAGAAATATATTTGCAGTTAATTCACCTTACAATCACGCATTATTTGAACCTAACCAACAACGACAAGCGCAAATAGCTTCTGAGCCAGGGCTAACTTCAATAGGTATTATTCCTGTAGATAATCACGAATTTGTTTTCTCGCCGCAATCTCTATTATTTTTACTACAATCTGTCAAAGCGCATTTTTTAAAAGCAGTTGTCCCATTTCGATTATATGAGATATTGAGCGAACAACTCGCGCCTAATGAAAGGACTCAAAAAACACGGCAATTTCTTGATGAGATATTTGTTGATCAAGATGATATCAATGAAAAACGAGCATGGGAAAAAGTGGTAAATGACCCGTTTCTTTTATTGGACTTCAATGTAGAACAGTTACTGAATGAGTTATTATCAGGTGCACCGCGACTTCTTAATCAGAATATATGCATTCAAATTATTTCTCCTCCGGAGTATGGAGTAGAAGCAGGTCAATTACCGTTAACCATACATGTTTTGTTAAGTCAATTACTTCACGAATCTGAGCAAGTGAATGTAATACCGCAAGGTATGGGAGAAGTCAGAACAGAATCCTTTACACCAGCTATTCATGTATATTCAGAAAGCAAACCATCGGGGCTTGATAGGAGATGGCAAGAAATTATTGGGAGGGCTAATTCTGCAAGAAACGATAATGGGACGGGGCAATTCTTTTTAGAGCAAATAAATAATTTTAGACAACATGCTCAACGAATAAGTTATTTCAGCTCAGCAATAGATATAGAATATCTTAAAGGAAGATATGGCTTGGTGATTGTTTTAAATGTAGACGAAATTAAAACTCTAAAAAGGTTTGGAAATCGGTTTTTAGACCAAGAAACACCCCAACAATACTTGACTCCGATAAGTGCTTTACAGCAATCACTATATAATATTGAAGGAACAGCCAGTTCGACAATAGAAGAAATAGTTGCGCCTGGAGGATTACTACTTGAATGTAATATGCCCATTTTCAGAAGAGAAAGAGCGGTTCAAACCGGGCAAATGGAAATCAATACTCATTTTAAGAGCAGATTTTAAAATATCTTGTTATTCTTTTGTAACAGTGCTAAGTTGGTGCCGCGGGAGAGATTCGAACTCTCATGAGTGCAATACTCACAGGTTTTTGAGACCTGCGTGTCTACCGTTCCACCACCGCGGCTGAGTTTGTTTTCAGCACAAAATATATTATACATCTTCACAACGATATATAATATGCATTATGGGACGCGAAGACGGCTTTGGGCATTTTTTATCAGATCCAAACATATCTCAGTTGCAATTGGCGAGCGATGAAATTCGGAAGATGGTTCTATATCCGCATCAACACATGATAAGAGAAGCCGGTGCGTCAATACAACTTTATATCCTCATGATAGGATCACATCAGTCATTGTGTCTGAGTGTTTTGGCAAAAAATATATCTGTCGCTCATGTAATAGGAGAAATATTGCTTAGAAAAATATATCCTTATGTGCCACACATCCAACCCGAACAAGAAATTATTGACTACTCAAAAGATCCCACTTCGCCTTATGACAAAACAGTCATTTACTATTCCTATGTTTGGCAGCAAGACCCATCTACTTGAGTAAAATTGATTTAAGCAGTGCCATGCGCACATACAAACCCGATCGCATTTGCTTGAAATACCAAGCGCGTGGGTCGTTGTCGACCTCAAGGAGAATTTCTCCGACGCGTGGGAGCGGATGCATGACAATGGATTCCTTTTTCATCTTGTCAACGTGTTTTTGTTCGAGAATGAATTTGAGTTTAAGCCTTTCGTATTCTTCCATTTTTCCTTCTTTTTCAAACCATTCTTTTTGCACACGCGTCATATACACAACATCTACCTCTTCGAGCACGTGGCCAAACTGAGATTTCTGAGAAATAGTTACACCTTTTTCTTTAAGTTCCTTTATTAACTCTTTGGGCGCGCGCAGTTCTTTTGGAGAGATAAAAGTGATCGTAATTTTTTCCCCGACAACCGTAAGAAGTTTGGAAAGAGATTTTATGGTTCTGCCAAACTTAAGGTCGCCAACCATAGCTATATGCAGATTGTTAAATCGACCAAATTTTCTATAGATTGTGTATAGATCAAGCAGTGCCTGGGTGGGATGTTCTTTTTTTCCCGATCCACCGTTTACGACAGGGACGTAGCTTGCTCCTGCTGCGACTTCGCTTGAATTATCGTCTGGGTGACGGATAACAATGGCATTGGCACCAGTTGTCTGATGGATTGCTTTGATGGTGTCTTCCAAACTTTCTCCTTTTGCGGCGGAGCTGAAACTATTCATTTCGTTAAGACCAATAACGTACGCGCCAAGTCTTTTTGCTGCGGCAGAAAAAGAGGTGAAGGTTCTCGTGCTTGGCTGATAAAACAAAACCGCAACACACATACCTTTGAGGGGTTCATAGACTTTACCGGAAAGCACATGCTTTTCCATAGTGTTAGCTACAGCAAAGAGCGACATAACCTGTTCTTTCGAAGTAATTTGATCAATCGAAATGTATGATTTGTTGTAAAAATCATTTTTCATAGATTGTTAAAATAAATTAATAATGGTGCGCTTGTATGTTCAGCTTTATTTTGAGAATTCATCGGCGCTTATTCTTGCATGAGAAATTGAATCAATCCTTTTTGTGCGTGCAATCTGTTTTCCGCTTCCGGGAAAGCTACAGACTGTGGTCCATCGATCACTTCTGCGGTCATCTCGTTGCCGCGGTAAGCCGGTAGACAGTGCATGAAAATAGCATCGTGTTTTGCATGCGACATAAGCGCTGTTGTCACTTGGTAGGGTCGAAGGGTTTGGATACGTTCGGCTTTTTCTTTTTCTGCTCCCATGCTCACCCAGGTGTCTGTTACCACGACATCGGCTTTTTGTACTGCCTCTTCGGGTTTATCTGTCTCCACGAGTTTCATGCCGGTTTTTGCACTCAAAGATTGTATTTTTTTGACGATTTCTTTTGCCATCCAGTATTGTTTTGGAGCTGCAACTGAAAAATCGATACCAAGAAGACCCGATGCAACAGCGAGCGAATGGGTCACATTGTTATTCCCGTCGCCGACAAAGGCGATTTTTAGGCCTTTGAGCGTTTTTTTGTATTCCCAGACAGTCATAAGATCGGCAAGGATCTGGCAGGGGTGTTCTTTATCCGAAAGAGCGTTTATCACCGGCACAGTCGAAGCTCCAGCTAGTTCTACAATCGTTTCATGTTTAAATGTACGCGCCATGATGATGTCTGCCATGCTTGAACCTACCTTTCCAACATCACTTGCTGGTTCACGTTTCCCCAAACCAATATCCGAAGGACCAAGATAAATCGCATGACCACCAAGTTGTGTCATGCCAATTTCAAACGAGATACGCGTGCGAAGCGAAGGTTTTTCGAAAATCATGAGCATTGTTTTGTCTTGGAGAAGGTGATCATTTGTTCCAGATTTCTTGAGTTCATCTTTCATTTTTTTTGAGAGTTCAAGGACGTGCATAATTTCGTCCGCGGAGAGGTCATCGATAGCCAAAAAGTGGCGTATTTTTTTATTCATACAGTAAAAAAAAAGTAAATTTTAACAAAAAACAAAGAAAAATTGTATTTTTTTCCAATTTTATGGTAATCTAATGATTGAAGGATGTCAAGTCTAAAATAACAGGGGAAATATATGCTCAAATCTATACAATCAATAGGGTGTATCTGGCATAATGAGTCAAAGCACTCATCATTATCAATTATTACTTAATTTCTTATGAAACTTCCCGGACTCATCGATATACACGTGCACTTGCGCGATCCAGGACAAACGCACAAAGAAGATTTCACGACCGGCACACAAGCGGCACTTGCTGGCGGTTTTACTCAAGTTTTTGATATGCCCAATAACGCGCAGCCAATCACGACAAAAGCGCGACTCGATGAAAAAATAGCATTGGCAAAGAAAAAAACTGTTATCGACATTGGATTTTACTATGGTTCCTTGGGAGACAATCTCGACACATTTAAACAAGTTCAAGACAGCGTTTTTGGATTGAAATTGTATCTTAATATCACCACGGGGCATTACAAAATCGATCTTGCTACGGTTGAGCGTATTTATCGTGCGTGGGACAGCAAGAAACCCATTCTCCTTCACAGCGAAGAAGACGTGATCGAGAACGTGATCGACATCATCGGCAAAACACGGCAACCTTCTCATTTTTGTCACGTTTCAAGCGAACATGAACTTTCAGCTATTTTGCGTGCAAAAGAAAAAGGATTGCCTGTGACTTGTGGTGCCTGCCCTCATCATCTTTTTTTGACAAACGACGTGGTCGACAGCCTTGGACCTTATGCTCTTATGAAGCCAAATCTCAAGTCACAAAAAGACGTTGATTTTCTGTGGTCTCACATCCAGGACATCGACGTTGTCGAGTCGGACCATGCGCCTCACACAAAACAAGAGAAGGATTCTGAAAACCCGCCATTTGGTGTGCCGGGTTTGGAGACAACGTTGCCGCTTCTTGTCACTGCGGTGCACGAAAACAAAATCGAACGCGAAGATATAACCAGATTGTTGTACGATAATCCGCGCCGTATCTTGCACCTACCGGAGCAGCAAAATACTTGGGTTGAGATCGATGAAAATGAACGGTATACCTTATCAAACGACGCATTAAAAACAAAATGCGGTTGGACGCCATTTGCCGGCTGGAATGTGTTTGGAAAAATACACTCCGTGAACATGAGAGGCAAAAAGATCTACGACGGAGAGGCTGTTCTTACAAAACCCGGAAGCGGAAAAGTTATAGACGCTCTTTGATAAGGGCGACGATACTTTCGATAGCAACCTTGTTGTAGCCACCTTGGGGGACGATAATGTCGGCGTGTTTCTTGCTCGGTTCGACAAACTGGTGGTGCATAGGACCCGAGAGGGTAAGATATTGATTGGTAGTCATCTCAAGCGTGCGACCACGCTCTTCGACATCGCGTCTGATCCTTCTGCAGAGACGAATGTATTCTTCGACATCGACAAACACCTTGAGCGACATGAGATTGCGCAATGCTTCTTCGTGGAAAATGAGAATACCTTCGATGATGATGAGAGGGGCAGGGGAGAGGGTTTTGGTTTTTTTGGCACGATTATGTTTAGTGAAATCATATGTTGGTATGGTGACTGTTTTCCCTTGCGTGAGTTTTGTTATGTCATCAATCATTCGGCTCGTTTCAAGAGAATCGGGATGATCGTAGTTTGTCTTGACACGCTCCTCCATAGTGAGATGCGACTGATCTCTGTAGTAGTGGTCGTGGGGTATGAGGATAGAAGATTTGGCAAAGCGTTTGTGGATGGTCGTTGCTAGGGTTGTTTTCCCGGATCCGGTTCCACCACAAATACCGAGGATGAATGTTTTTTTCACAGAATTTGATAAAATTTTAATTATTTACCAATAATACACCTTTTTTATAGAAAAAAGAACAATAAATGATGAATTTTAAGAAAAAAAAGTGATTTACACAATAAATATGTATTGTTACTTGCTACAATTTCTCATTATACCTAAATTATGGAAGCAAATGTAAATGGAAATTCGCCTTTGCAAAAGATAGATTGGGCAGACGCCAACGATCCTTTGTTGCCTCCCACACACGAAAACTACGATATAAATAAGCTACTCATATTTCTTGACTCTCAAATCAATAGATTTCGTCGTGGCGACCTACGAGATGGAACAGAAAGTTATAGAGGTACAGCAGCTGTCTACGAAATGGGGCAAGAACTTCCTGATTTTGCCGATCATGGTTTTCGCCATGGCAGGCACGTCGAAAAGTCGATTCGATATGGTGTAACAGAGTTAGAAAAAGCCCATCCAGATTTTTTTAATTCTTCTTTTGGTATAAAAACATTGTATGCGCTTATGCTATTCCCGCATTTTCATGATTGGGACCAGGTGAATGGCGCATATATGAATCAAATGCCCTGGGAGCCTCAACGTAATGAGAAAAAAGGCCATGCTATAGCTTCTGCTGTCATGGTCAAAGCAATGACAGAACATATTGCTCAAATACTTCACATATCCTTTGACGATGCCGACGAGATTACGAGCATTTATGCAGTTTTAGCAATGCGACATGACGAACCGGGCAACATAGATAAGACGTTCAACTCGGAAAACGTTGACCCGGTAACAATTGAAGACGATGAAAAATTAGCTTCATTGTTTGAGGCTGATCAACTTATGCTTCACAGATTGTCCTCACGACAAATGATCGTACTATTACGCTACCAGAAAGAAAAAGCCGGTTTCATAACGTCTCTGCGGCCACACGGGTTGTTGCCGGAATTTGAAAACGATTTTGCTAAAAAATTACAAGCAATGGAACAAGATGACAACCCATTATTGAACCTTACCCCTCAACAGCATAATATTGTTAAGACCGCCGTAGACATTGCCTATTGGGGAGATATGGTACCCATGGTTGCCCCTGTTTGGTCAGCAATAACAAGGACATTGTTGTCGGCATATTCTCAGACACGACCTTTTTTTAGATCTCAACATGCGAAAAGCCAAAAACATAAAGATAAAGAAGTTGGCAAAATCTTGCGGAACATAAATGATCCGGCAGCGGCAAACACTCTAGCAACCGATGTCGAAAGACTACTTTGGGAATTTATTCATCTTGAGTCCTTATCAAAAAAATCAATATTTTTTGTTCTTCCCAGTATCCAACGATTTGCTCTAGAACACAGGGTCATGGGAGCAATGGCCTTGCGCAAACTTGGAATAGCGATAATGGAGGCAAACTATGAAGTTATTGAAGGTATATATAGTGCTAGAATTGAATTACTCAATGAGCAAACAGCGGCAAAAGCACAAGACGCTAACCTTGATACATTGTTTTATGGGTTCAAAATCTATGAGGAAAATTTGAAAAAGGAACAAGACAAAGTAATACTTTCGTTGCATCAAAAGTCTATGAAATTTATGAGTAGAAATTACTCTCCCCAAGATATCGCATTATTTAAAGAATTAATGGATGAAGTGCTTGACCAATTCATTTTTCTTTATGGTATCTCGGATCAAGATCGCAAGCTTTTTTGGGATTTGGTGAGTAATTTTGGCGAGGCTCCATCTCAGGCTGCTATTTTTACTACCGACACAATTCCTTCAAGTGAACCGGTATTGTTTATGGACCAATGTGCGTTTCCAACAGAAGAAGACCTTGAAGGCTTAATGGATGACTAATACTATAGCATCTTAACAAAATTATCATAATAGGCTGTTAGATCACCATGAATTTTATAAACAGGTTGTAGTATTTGGTTTGGATCGAGATGCAAAAAGGCGTTAACATTCCCTTCATTTATGCCTAAAGGAATTTCGCTTAAATCCAGCAAGTCAAAATCAATTCCATTTTTCTGAAGTATCTGAGAAATAATATCCGTTGATTTTTTCACAATATTTTGAAGTTTGCTTAAGAGAGAAGCAGTCCTTTCGGGATTCTTACTTAACTGACGTAAAAAATCTATAGTTCCTAGTTCGACTTCAAAATATGCTATTTCGCCGGATAAGAATTTATTTTTAAGCTCAGTTATTTCAGGAGCTAAATCAGATAATTCGTCAATTGCAATTATTGAAAAAGCCGTAAATCTGAAAAAAGCATTTGTAAAACCCTCTATAAGCGGAGCTGATGTGTGTTGCATAAACGCATCATATGTTAACAATGCATCTTCATGAGGCGTTGCTTGATCTCTATACATATTTTGCGACCAATGAGCATACATTTTAATAAGAGCGGCACATTGAAGCAAATCAACAGTTAAGTCACTGCTTTCTGATAATAACTGTTTTACTCCATTTACGGTATGGATTTCTCTTCTTGGACTTGTTGCGTATTTACCTTTTGGTTCAACGGTTTGTATATTCTTCAGTTGCCATGCTATCTGGATGCCGTGTCGGATATCTTCATCAGTGAAGTTGAGTTTTCCTGGAAATCCACCACCGGTTATGGCAAGTTCTCTTGCTGGTACCGCGCTCAATCTTCCAATATTGAATGGGTTATGCCTTGTTTTATTTCCAATTGCAGAAAAAACACCTTCCCACATCATTTCTAGAGCATGGAGTTGAGGATACATACGTAGCCAATTACGATCATATGATCCTTGCACTCTGACGATTCTTGGGTTTTCCGTGGATAATGAAGGTAATAAATTATGCATTTCCTCAAATAATCCGAAAGAAAGGTTACTAGTATCTATATCCATTAATCCTAAATACAATGGTGGCAACTCTACCGAAGATTCTTCCTTTTTTCTTAATCTCTCAAGCATAAGTACATCTTCACCTACTTTTCGAGCTAACCCAACAGGCAAAACTGGCTCATTAGTAGACTTTCTTCTTTTGTAAGAAACAAAATTAATATGTGGACTTATTTCTGGGAAGCTTTCAAGAAATAGTTTGATAGCAAGCTCCATTTCTTTTCTAGCCGTATTTTCATATCTATTACGATAAGGCACTGCATGATCAAAAACAAAAGTAAAATCACAGGGCAGTTGTCCATAGTTATTACACTGATCCTTAATTTGACGTAAAAAACAGCTCATGCTAGGTCCTTCTCTGTACGCAGGAACGACTATTTGTAGCTGACTATTATTAGTAAAGCCAAGTTTTTGTCTATTATTAACCATTCTTTCAAGTTGAAAGAAATAATCAGGGTCGACTCTTTGCATTGTTGAAAAGTAATTATGAAAAGCAGTTTCTTCAGAAACAAACTCGCCTTTGTTGATTTCTTCAATCAAAGCTGCATTCGGAGTATAATGTCGAGGACATTTAACAATATAAGGTTGCGATGCTCTTTTTATTAGGTCTTCGTGATAGGACATTTCCATATATTATTGTTTGTATGAATGAATTAATTGTTGATACCAGTAATAACTTTTTTTGGGTATTCTTGAACCCGTTTTTGGATCCACTTGTACTAAACCAAAAGCACTTTCGGGACTATAACCAGATTGCCATTCATAATTGTCAAGGAGGGTCCATAAAAAATAACCATTAACTGTACAGCCTTTAGCAATAGCTTTTTCAATTTGCTTTAGATGCTCATGAATATATAAAATGCGTTCATTATCTTGTGGAATTTGACCATCTGTGCAATGAGAATATGCTGGAGTTCCATTTTCGCTTATAAATAATTTTTTAAGCCCATTTCGATTATATCTTTGATAATACGTTTGAATGATATCCGTCAATCCCGATGGTAGTCGAGGTGGTATAAAGACAGGCCAACCAAGACTATTTTTGATAGAAATATAATCTTCATCGAGCTCAAAACCAATAGCTTTATTTGAGGGCTTTACAAATTGCCCATTATAATAATTAATTCCATAATAATTTATTGCATCTGCTAATTTAGATTCTGAGAGAATGGTTTTGTAGTTTTTTGGAAAATTAGTTTTAAATTTATATATTATTTTTTGAGGAATATCGCCAAAAAAAAGCGGATCACTATATATGAAGTTTGTTAAGTCATCAGCAATTGCTCTCGCCTTCATAAATTTTGCATTAATAACACGGATATAAGTTGGGAAATGAATGTTGACTACTCCGATTTTTGCGCTGGGCTGAAAAGATCGAATTTTTTTAATTGTCTCATTCTGCAAATGCATTGATTGGAAATACGCACGAAAGAATGATTTTAAATTATTTATTCCTGGAGCATGAATGCCTACGTAGTAAGAAAGATAACAAATACACCATAACTCATTCATTGGGATGTAATAGTCGACGAGATCTGAAAGATAATCTAGTGATATATCGACATGCTTAAGAAAAACGTTTATAAAATCTGGATGCAGAATTCCTTTATTAGTAAATTTTTTAGGTGCTTCCCAATGATATAAACATAAATGTATATCTACACCTCTTTTTTTAAGTTTTGTGAGATAATTCCTGTACCATTTTAAAGCTTTTTTATTAATTTTTCCATGTCTGTCAATAGTTCTAGACATCGAGATTGAAGTTCGATAGGAGTTAACACCTAAATTTGAAATGAGATCGGCATCTTGTTTGAAATAATTGTATTTTAATCCACCTCGATCTGGTAAATCTTTTTTGTTTTTTTTTGAATATTCATCCCACATAGTCAAATGTGCGTTTTCTTGCATATAAGGCTCTTGAGAGCCTACTGTTTGGAGATCTGATTCGGCGATACCAAAAATGAAGTTTTTTTGAAACTTAATCATTGAAGGAAATTATATTATAAATTTTAGAAAACACAAATTTAAAAAAGATGGTATACAATATACTTTATGATACTCACTAAACAACATATCTTAACCGAAATCGAAAAAGGCAACCTTGTTGTTGATCCCTTCACGCCAGACATGGTCGGACCGGCATCTATCGACCTTACGCTCGATAACGAAATTCGGGTCTTCGAGCGCATCGACGACATCGTTTCTGTCACCGACCTCAGCGACTATCGCGACATTACCCGTAAAATAACCGTCAAAGAAACCTACCGTATCAAGCCCAACGAGCTCATTCTCGGTATAACCAAAGAGCGTATCAAGCTCCCTGGCAATATCGCCGGCTGGCTCAACTCTCGTTCGCGTTTTGCCCGACTCGGACTCATGGTGCACATAACAGCGCCGTTTATCCAACCCGGACAAACAGGGCAGCAAGTGCTCGAGATCTACAACACCGGACCAAACATTCTCGACCTCATCCCTGGTCAGCGTTTGTGCCAGCTTATCCTCCAGCGTTGCGAGGGTACGGCCGAATATGCTGGGAAATTTCAGGATCAAGAGCTTTAATCCAACCGCATAACCGGTCAAATCGTGCTATCATAGAGTATGCCTGAGAAGCATCCTACCAACAAATCTGTCGCGCAACTTCTGCGCAATATCGCGACTGCCCATATGCTCAAAGGCGCTAATCGGTTTCGCACCATAGCCTACGAAAAAGCTGCAGACGCAGTCGAACATTTATCCCGCGAACTCTATGACATCTGGCAGGAAGGCGGGCTCTATCGTGTCAACGGTATTGGGTCGGGGATTGGCTCAAATCTTGAAGAATTTTTTCGCACCGGCGGTTCACGCCACTTTGATGACGTACTCAAAGGCGTGCCGGCAAGCGTTTTTGTGCTTATGCAAGCGCCAGGTATCGGACCAAAAAAAGCATTCCAATTAGTACACACATTTTTGCTCGTAGATCCTTCATCCGTTGTTGAAGATTTGCTCCGCATCGCAAAAGAAGGGAACATCGCACCGTTGGAAGGGTTCGGAGAAAAGTCTGAGCGCGACATCATTTCTGCACTTGAAACACATAAACAGCGCGACCGGCAAACTGAGCGCATGCTTTTGGGGAAAGCCGACAAGCTCTATTCAGAAATTGCTACATACCTCAAAACATTGTCAGTTGTGCACGAAGTAGTTGGCATGGGGTCTTTGCGACGCGGGGAAGCAACAGTAGGTGATATCGATATCGCGGTCATGGCCCGCGACAAAGATGCGCAAACCATTATCGACCATTTTGTCGCATACCCGGCGGTTCGATCGGTCGAAGGCGCAGGAGATAGGAAAGCGTCGATACTCATAACCAACAACGTGCGTGTCGACTTACGCGTGCAAAACAAAGATACGTGGGGCTCTATGTTGCAGTATTTCACCGGGAACAAAGCGCACAACATCAAACTAAGAGAATACGCGCTCAAAAAAGAATGGTCGCTCAATGAATATGGCGTTAAACGTTCTACACAGTCATCATTGAATGAAAAGAAGCAAAAGGGTCGCGAGGACAGACATCAAACATTTGCAACCGAGATAGCGCTTTATAGTTTTTTAGGGCTTCAATATATTCCACCAGAGCTGAGGCAAGGGAAAGACGAAATCGAAATTGCGACAAAAAAGAACATACCAAACCTCATCACGTTAGACGACATACAAGGCGATTTGCACACGCATTCGACCTATCAGCTCGAATCTTCGCACGATTATGGCACATGTTCGTACCAAGAGCTCATTTCAGCTGCAAAGAGTAAAAACTATAAGTATATTGGATTTTCCGACCACAACCCAAAAATGAAATTAGATCCAAATCAGATTATAACCATTTTAAAAGAGCGGAAAGCATACATTGATCAAAAATTATCATCAATGGGTATGAAGTATTTTATCGGTCTTGAAGTCGATATTCTCCCTGATGGAAATCTTGCACTCCCAAAAGAAGCCTCACCATATCTCGACTATATCATTATTTCTATTCACAGTTCCTTTTCCATGAGCACGCACGACATGACAAAGCGTATCCTTACCGCAATGCAGCATCCAAAGGTAAAGATTTTTGGTCATCCAACAGCACGTATCATCCAGAAGCGCGAATCCATAGATGCCGATTGGAAAGAAATTTTCACCTTTGCAAAAAAATACCGTATTGCCTTGGAAATAAACGGAAGTCCTGCTAGGCTCGACCTTCCGGATATTCTCGTCAAGCAGGCAAATGATTTAGGATGTCTTTTTTCGACCAATACCGACACGCATGACTTGAAACACCTTTCCTTCATGAAATATGCTGTCCAGGTGGCACGCAGAGGCTGGGTCACCAAAAAATCAGTTATAAATACGTGGGCGTATAGTAAACTTAAAGCATGGATACAAAAATAAAAAAGTATTTTTTTGCCCTCGGAGCTGTGATTATCGCATTCATCATTTACGTTGGTTTGTCAGGTTTGATTTCGTGCAAAAATATATCACAAGATGAAGCAACCGCGCTTATTGCTCAACGACCAGAAGTGTTACAGTATGTAAAAAGAATCATGGATAATGGAGCGAAAACCTATCACATTGATGCTTCGAAACTATCTGAGAAAAATAGCTATCTGGTACATGTATACGAGATTGTAGGAACTGAAACAGACGGACACACCGCAACATTTAATTGGTATGATGTTGATCAATGTAGTGGCGAAATTACACCAACTTTTTAACATTTCATAGAATATATGAATATCGTTCATCTTGATGTAGATAAAAAAACCGCGTCTTTTCTAAACAAAGGCGATATTTTTTCATACTCAATTAGCCAGATACCAGATGACATCGAACTTTCTTATGCAACTGTGCTCACCCTCAAACACACCTCGCCAGTCAACAAACAGACACTCAAGGCTTTCCCGCATGTTAAACTGATTATAACCCGTACCGCAGGATTCAATCACATAGATCTTGATTATTGCAAGAAACAAGGAATCACAGTGTATCGAATTCCTGATTATGGAGCCTTCAACATCGCAGAACACGCTATGGCCTTGGTCTTTGCGGGCGCAAAAAATATTATCCAAGACAGCGCCGAGACCAAACAAGGTATCTTTGCCTACGAACACCATCTTTCGTTATCGTTGAAAGACAAGGTTATCGGCATTGTGGGCACGGGTCGAATCGGAAGAGAAATGATCAAACTCTCAGCAGGCGTAGGGATGAACATCCTGGCCTACGACGTAAGCCCCGATAGCATCGCCGAAACGAAAGCCTCATTTGACTATGGCTACGAATATGTCCAACTTGAAGAGCTGCTCATGTCGTCAGACGTCGTTTCGTTGCACGTGCCGTTATCAGACGAAACCCATCATCTCATAAACGACAACATGTTGAGCCTTATGAAAAAAGGTTCGATTCTAATAAACACCGCTCGCGGAGAAATAATCGACGAACAAGCGCTCGTCAAACACATCAAAAAATTCCACTTTGTTGGATTAGACGTGGTTGAGAATGAACAACATTTCCGCAAAGACAATCCACTTTTGGCCTTTGACAATGTAGTCATTACTCCTCATGCAGCTTTCTTTTCGGATTATTCGGTAAAAAAAATAGGCGAGGAGACGATGCGGCTCATTCAACTATTTCACGATGGGAAAGAAGATCATACATCGTTACTCACATAAAGAATTGCATTTTTCTGATATTCTGAAAATATGACATACACAGCAATTATTCGTAATCGTGGACAATTAACCATTCCCGATAAAATTCGTGAACAACTCGATTGGGTTGAGACTTCAATGCCCATTACCATCGCGGTGAGGGGGAAACACGAAATTGTATTACAACCCGTAAAGAAAGTACAAGGAAAGCAAAGAAAAATGTTGCTTCAGACAATGAAAAAAATACGAAAGCTCCCCAGTGCAAAAACCAACCTCACGCAGTTTGTTATTAACGATCGACAAAACAGACTATAATTATGCAGTACGTTATTGATTCTTTGGTAATTGTAAAGTTGATAACAAGCGTAGATGAACGATATAAATCAAACGCAGATTTGCTTTTGATTCAAGGTGAACAATTACATGTTTTAGAATTAGTCAAACATGAAATAGGGAATGTTATTCTCAAAGCAAAGAAACAAACGTTACCGAATGCAAAGCAAGCATTGGCGTTTTTTTATACCATCCCGTTTGTGTTTCACGCCATCGACGAAATCTCGTCAGTTCAGATATATAGATTGGCACAAAAATATCATCTTACCTTTTATGATGCTTCTTTTGTACAATTATCTCATCAGCTTAAATTACCCTTTGTTACAGGAGATATGAAACATCACGGTAAGATCAAAGAGATTACTATTATTCCCATTTCACAATATGGACAAATTCAACTCGATAATTAAGAAAGCATGGGGCGTTCATAACTCGCTCCTTTGTGTAGGTATCGATCCGGTTCTTTCCAAACTACCAAAACATCTATTGGAAGTCGACGATACGGTTTTTACTTTTGCAAAAGAAATTATCGATGCCACACACGAGTATGTATGCGCGTATAAACCAAATTCGGCTTTTTTTGAAGCCTTGGGCCGGGATGGCATTCGACAGCTACGCATGATCTGTGATTACATAAATGTCGAATACCCCGACCTATTGCTCATTCTCGATGCCAAACGTGGCGATATTGGGAGCTCAAATGAAGCGTATGCGCAGTACGCATTTGATTATTTGGGAGTCGATGCCGTTACGCTTCATCCATATCTTGGCAAGGAGGCCAATGCACCATTTCTCAACCGGACAGACAAGGGGTGTATTTTTCTCTGTAAAACTTCTAACCCAGGCAGCGGTGAATTTCAAAATATACCTGTGGATCGCGCAGGGAAAACATTTTTGTATCAACATGTCGCAAAACAAATTTGTTCAGAATGGAATGACCATGAAAATTGTATGCTCGTTGTAGGAGCTACCTATCCAGAGGAATTAAAAGAAGTACGGGATATTGTAGGAGATATACCCATCCTCGTGCCTGGCATAGGTTTACAAGGAGGCGATCTTGAAAAGACCCTTTCTGCTGGCTTGACATCGTCAAAGAAAGGGCTGATTATCACGGTTTCTCGCTCTATTATATACGCAGGTTCGGGAGAAGATTTTGCTCAAAAGAGTAGAGAAGAGGCAAAAAAAATCTATTCTCACATTACAAAATTCACAACGTAAATTATTAATTATTCATTTTTATTATGTCGAGTGGTCAAAAAGACTTAATCACCATCCTCAAAGAAGTTGGAGCGCTCATGACAGACGATCATTTTATTTACACTTCGGGCAAACATGGTTCAGTCTATATCAACAAAGATGCGCTTTATCCTCACACCGAGTATGCTTCATTTGTAGGGCAGGAAATGGCAAGACATTTTGAGGATCAAGAAATTGATACTGTTGTAGGACCAGCGCTGGGCGGTATTATTCTTTCCCAATGGACTGCGTATCATCTTTCTCAATTCAAAGGAAAAAAAGTATATGGTGTCTATACCGAAAAAGATGCTGAAAAAAATCAGATTTTCACGCGTGGGTATGATGTGTTTGTCAGAAATAAGAAGGTTCTTGTGGTGGAGGATTTGACCACCACCGGCGGTTCAGTGCAAAAGGTCATCAATAGCGTACGTGTGGCAAAAGGAAAAGTGGTTGGTGTGTGCGTTATGGTGAATAGAAACCCAAAAGAAGTGAATGCCGCAGGTCTCGGCGTGCCTTTATTTGTACCTCTTGCTGAGTATCCGGCAGAAGCGTGGGAAGCAACGGACTGCCCTTTGTGCAAAGAACACGTACCGATAAATACACAGGTTGGTCACGGGAGAAAATCCTCGTCATAACAAAATAGTTTTGTATAGGCACAGAATCGAATTCAAATCGTGTTATAATTCCATTTATGACAACAGAAGGATTAAATATAATTGGGGGGAAAATAGTAATTCGAGGCCAATCACCAGCTACGTATATGAATATACTCAGAGGGGTAGGTGATTTGGGTATTGGATCTGATCAAGAACATGCAATAAAAAGAGAAATGTTAGGGGCTTTGCAAAAATATAACGCTATTTATGAGCATGGCGGAATTATGTCAGGAACCGGAGCGTTCCCTTTGATAGATTTTAAAGATGCAGAAAATATCGCCCTTCAAAATCTATTATCTAATCAAATGGAGATGGCTCAGCAGTTCGGGTATATTGGTATCCGAGTGGATGCTGTTCCGGGACTATCATTGGCTACGTATGGTGTTGAATCCTATGCTGCACACACCCCTCCATTTATTTATCTAATACCTCCGTTTCGCCATAATATGCACATATTGTATGTAAAGAACAGAGCTTACCCCCTTCTCCGAACACAAGATACGACAGCAACTTCTAATAATCTTCCCTACGATAGTAATTATAAATACCCAGGAAGAATGCAAGTTGCTGGTCAATATTTTTCGGGAACAACGAAACTTGCTGATTTGCTTGGAGCACAATTATATTATTCATTGAAAGAACAGGATATACAAGTGCCCTTTGGCATAGGAACTATTGGAAAAGGAGTTCTCAGGATGTGGCAAGAATTTCAAACTTCCTATGAACAATAGCGTGGTGGCTGTTATAATTCCTTCATGATTAAACAGGCACAAGAAATCCTCAGCTTACTTCCTTCATCGATACAATACGCAGATGTGCGCATCGTCGATCAACAATCCGAACAAATCGCCACCAAAGATGGCGTAGTGGAAGCGCTCGAATCTTCTACATCGCGCGGGTACAACGTACGCATACTTAAAAACGGTGTTTGGGGCTTTGCCGCTTCAAACGACTCTTCGAAAGAAGGCGTAGAGGCAACAATCAAAAAAGCCATGGAAATTACCAGGGCATCGACGCGCTACAAACAAGAAGACGTTGCGCTCGACGATCAGAAACCAGTCAAAGCCACCTACAAAACGCCAGTGACAGAAGATCCGTTTGCGGTACCGATGGAGGAGAAAATCACACTTTTACTTGAGGCAGACAAGGCTCAACGCGTGAGCGATACAATAGCGATTTCCCAAACATCGTATCAAGCCAATCGAGAAAAAAAATATTTTGTTTCCACCATTGGTTCGGAAATCGAACAGGAAATTACCTGGACAGGCGCAGGTATCGAAGCCTCGGCAGTTTCTGGAGGAGAATTTCAAAACCGATCGTACCCTAATTCGTTTCGTGGACAGAATCAGACCCGCGGTTTTGAGCTTGTCCGAGAACTAAAGCTTGCTGAACATGCACCGCGCATAGGACAAGAAGCCGTCGATCTTTTGACTGCAGATTTGTGTCCGAGCGGTACATTCGACATCATCCTCGACGGCAATCAGCTAGGCCTCCAGATTCACGAAAGCTGTGGCCATGCAGTTGAGCTGGACCGCGTGCTTGGTTACGAAGCGTCGTACGCGGGCACGAGTTTTCTTACACCCGAAAAATTATTTGATTTTCAATATGGTTCGCCGATCGTCAATTTGACTGCGGATGCGACTATTCCCGGTGGCTTAGGCACGTTTGGCTATGATGATGAAGGGGTGCCTGCACAACGTACATTTTTAGTCAAAAACGGCATGTTTGAAGACTACATAACCTCGCGAGAGACCGTAACCACGTTGCACAAAATCAACCCAAAATACAATAAAAAAAGTAACGGCACAGTCCGTGCTTCTTCGTGGTCTAGGTTGCCCATGATTCGGATGACAAATATCAATCTTGAACCGGGAGACAAACGAGACATTTCTCGGCAAGCGCAAACATTACATAATTCGAATGGTTCGAAAGCACCTGGCGCATCATGGAGAAATGGATTGAAAATTTCTTCCGCTCATGGTGGGTCGCTTGAAGAACTCATCGCCGACACAAAATATGGTATTTTCATGTCTACTAACCGCTCGTGGAGCATCGACGACAAGCGCTACAATTTCCAATTCGGGACAGAAATCGCTTGGGAAATAAAAGACGGTAAGTTGGGAAGGATGCTCAAAAATCCTACCTATCAAGGAATCACGCCGGAGTTTTGGAATAGCTGCGATGCAATCTGTGGTCGCGGGGAATGGACCGTGTGGGGTACACCCAACTGTGGCAAAGGACAACCAAGCCAGATTATGTACACGGGTCATGGCGCGAGTCCGGCACGATTCCGCAATGTAAAAGTAGGCGTTGTGAAATGGTAAGAAAAAAAATTATAAGGAACAAATCACAAGATACAAACGAACCATAAATGTCAAATAGCAAAGTTAGAACAAATTATAAAATATATCGTCGCGATTATGAATAAATCAAAATTGAAAAGTATAGCAGAACAAATATTTTCATCCTCACACGCTCAACAAACCGAGATTATTCTTTCTGTGTCAAATAATTCGCTCACTCGTTTTGCCAACAATCAAATCCACCAAAATGTCGCGTGGAAGAATCTCGGCGTTTCAATACGCGTTGTGGTGGAAAAAAACAAGATCGGCGTTGCTTCAACAAACAGTTTCGACGAGGCTTCACTCAAGCAAACTGTTGCACGAGCTATTGAGCTTGCAAAATTGCAACAACCTGATCCGTATTTTCAATCGCTTCCTTCACCGCACATAATCCCCACAGTCGATCAGTCAACATATAGTGCAACAGAAGAAGAACTTGCTGCAGGAGTAAACGAGATCATAAGTGCTGCACAAGCAAAAAATCTTACTGCATCTGGCGCGTATTCAAACGATACTTATCAACTCGCAATTGCAAATTCGCTTGGCGTGTGGGCTTATCATAAAGGGAGCTCATGCAATCTCTCTACGATTGTTCTTGGCAAAGACTCAAGCGGTTTTGCTTCCGATGTGGCAAAAAATACATCAGAAATCAATCCTGCCGAAGTAGGAAACATCGCCGTGCAAAAAACCTTAGAAAGTGCACATCCCCAAAACATCGACCCTGGGGAGTACGATGTTATTTTTGAACCGCAAGCAGCATCCGAAATGATGGCGTTTTTCCAATGGTACGGACCAAATGCACGCATCTACCACGAACAAGCCAGTCCATTGTCCGGCAAAATGGGTAAGCAAGTCTTTGGGAAAAATATCACACTTATCGATGATCCATTTCACCCTGACATTTTCCCCATGCCGTTTGATTATGAAGGCCAGCCAAAGAAAAAAATGACGATTGTCGAGAAGGGGATTCTCAAGAACATCGCATATGATTCGTATTATGCAAAGCGCTATGACGCGCAAAATACCGGCCACGCTTTACCCGCCCCCAACACGCTTGGGCCGATTCCACTACACATGTATATCGCACCAGGGGATAAAACAAGAAATGAGATGATTGCCTCAGTTAAACGTGGACTGTTGGTCACCCGACTCTGGTATGTGCGTGTGCTCAACGCTAAGATGCTCAACATCACCGGCATGACACGCGACGGTACATTCCTTATCGAAAATGGCAAGATCGTCAAACCGGTAAAGAATCTTCGCTTTAATCAGAGTATTCCCGAGGCGCTCAACAATGTCGTTGCTATCGAAAGTAAACTGACACGCCTGGCAAGTTTCGAGGGAGAACTCGTCGGTCTTATGCCCACACTGCACATTCGAGGATGGCACTTCACCAGTGGCACACTGTTTTAAAAAAAAGCTAAACATTATGAAGCAAATTGTTCCTCAATCCATAGTCGATCTTCCTCAGATACAGGCCACAAACTATTGATAAAAAAGTACGGAATAGGTTTTCCATGGAGATAAATAAAGAGGTCTATATCGTCACCACGAATGAGATTGACCATTGCATTTTGGTTTACGGTACCTTTTTTGCAATACGCTGCAGCTTGTGCCACTTCCGGATAAAAGCCAAGAATAATACCTGCATCACTGTGTTGACTTTCGACAGCATCCGAAAGGAGATCAATGATAGTATTTTTTTTTAAACTTAAACATCCATCATATTGTTGAGCAAATTGTGGTATTATCTCTCTTTCATTTTCCACGCCGATTAAGAGTGAAGACATAGAACGTACTACTTCTGGCTGCAAAAGAGTGAAAACTTTTGGTCCAAACACATCACGGATAAGGCTGTGATAGTAATGAGTTCTTTCGGCGTATCCGCAGACCGTATGAATAGGAAGATCGATAGGGTGAGGCTGTTCGTGTGGCCAATTGCTAAGTCTTGGCGCTAATTGGAGAAGGTTTTCGTGGTAGGCCTGGTCAATATGTGCATATTGTTGTATCAACCTAATATGTGGCAGAATATATAATCCACTTTCTGAGTTGGGGAAATACCCTGCTTTTAATACCTGTTCAAGTGCATATCTGCTGGTTCCGTGGAGCGCAAAACTTCTATTTGCTCCGAAAAGTTCCAAATTTTTATTGTTAGGATCAGATTGTATTAACCCTACTGCATCTTGAGGTGTTTGTAGCCAACTCGACTTCAAATGTCTCTGAATAGTTTGCGGTATAAATAATTCTGGGTTACTGTGTAGCTCCATTAGAAAAGTAGTATACATTATTTCTACCTGTAGGGCAGTGATGCTTGGTATACTGTATATATATGAATATTTCTAATCTCATCAAAACTACAAACGTTATCAAAACATCTCCCGAGGAAACATTATCTTCCGCACTCAGACAACTCAACAGTTCCCACGATGCGGCTTTTGTATTTGACGAAAAGGACAATATTCTCGGCGTGATCAACCCGTATTACACCATTATCAAAACAAGCACCGACCCTGGCACCAAAGTCAAACACGTCCTCTTCCATCCGCCAAAAATATATCCGCAAGACAGTTTGGCCCGCGTCGCCCAGATGATGATTGACTCAAAAATTCACTATCTGCCGGTTCTTGATGGTAAACAGAAGTTTGTTGGGATCATAACGGCGCGGAGAATCATGCGGGCTATGATGGATGATGAGAAAATTGCCAACCTCAACTTGCGCCACGTGTTGGATATGAAAGGGAACAAGCCACTCGTTTCGGTCAAATTGAATCAAACCCTTCTTGAGGCGCTTGAATTATACAAACAATATAGAATTTCAAAGCTCATCGTCATAAACGACAATATGCAGCTTAGGGGCGTTCTCAGCAATTATGACCTTATTCCATATCTTACCAATATATCTTCACGTACTGACCGTAAACAAAGCACTACAGACAAAAATAAACTCGCCAAGATGAAAGTCAAAAATTATGCAAAGCGCAGTTCGATCATCATGAATCCTCAGCAAACGGTGTCGCAGACTGTTCGCGAAATCCTTGACAAAAGTATTGGTAGCGTGATCATTGTCGATAACGAGAGCCACCCGGTCGGGATCGTGACCACGAAAGATATTCTTTCTCTTCTTGCTCAGTCAAACAAACCACGCAAGGCGAACGTTGTGTTCAGCCATGACGCGCTCGTTGACAAAAAAGAGCTTGTCGAACTCAAACAATTTATCGAGCGCAATGCTGGCAAATTTTCTCATATCAAAGATATCAATATCGTGTTTGAAGAAGAAAAAGAAGGCCATATGCTTTCCATCAAAGCGCACATTTTTCCACGAAAGGGCAAACAAGAAGTGGTCGCAGAAGAAGGAAAAGACAAAGGAAAAATTATCAAAAAAATCAAAAAACATCTCCTTGGAAAGTTGAGAAACATGAGGCGCTAACGTAAGTTCTTCAAAGACATATATACTAAAAATCATGTTTACTCGAAAACGCACTGAAAAATTGATACTGCTTTGCATCATCGTTTTAGCGACCGTTTTGCGCACCTACAATATACATTGGGATCAAAATTTTCACCTGCATCCCGATGAGCGATTTTTGACCATGGTTGGCAACGCTATGCAGATACCCAAGAACATTTCTACCTATTTCGATACGAACACCTCGCCAATGAATCCAGAAAATATCGGCTTTACATTCTATGTGTATGGTATTTTTCCGATTATTTTAAACAAATTTATTGCCCTCGTCATGCAAACCGATACATACAATCTGTTTACCGTGCAGGGGAGAATGTTGTCTGCCATATTTGACGTGTTCACCCTCATTTTTGTTTACCGCATTGGGAAAATATTATTTTCTGAAAAACCTCGCGTTGCGCTTCTTGGTGGTTTTTTCTATGCGATTTCTGTCCTTCCCATTCAGTTGTCTCATTTTTTTGCTGTTGATACATTTTTGAATACCTTCATGACCGGAAGTTTCTATTTTATGCTCACAATGTATTATGAAAAAAAGAAAGAATCCTATGGCGTCATCGCCCTCAGCGGAGTATTGTTCGGCCTTGCCCTTGCGAGTAAGCTCAGCGCGATATTCCTTCTGCCGGTTCTCTTAATTCTGTTATTTCTTGCGCGTTTCCAAGCCAAAAAGTTACGAATCACTACAATAATCAAACGGGTGTTGCTGTTTGGTATTGTGGCATATGTCCTTCTGAGGCTGGCTGATCCATATTATTTTGCTTCTTCATCGTTTTTTTCTTTTCATCTCAATCCTAACTTTTTAAAAAGCATCAACGAGCTGCGAGCTCTCTCAACTCCTGAAGTGTGGTTTCCGCCATCTGTCCAATGGATTCACAAAACGCCGGTTCTTTTTAGTCTGTATAACCTCGCGATGTTTGGCGTAGGTTTTGGCATATTTTTCTGTATGCTTATCGGCTTTACAACAATATATAGTAGAAAGGTTGATAAATACATCGAGGCTCAAAAAAAGGCTAAATTGAGCATCTTTTCTTACACCATGGTATTGAATATGCAAAAACTCCCCATTGTGATCCTTGCGTTGTGGATGGGGGTGTTCTTTTTGTATCAATCCGTACAATTTACCAAAACCATGCGCTATTTTATTTTTTTGTACCCGTATATTGCTTTGTTTGCTGCCGTTGGACTCCACCGAATGCACATTTATGTTCATAAAAAGCGTTCGTGGGGGATACGTATGATCATATTTGCGCTTATTTTGTATTGGCCAATCATGTTCATGTCGGTTTATACACGGGAAAATAGTAGAATCAGAGCCTCGCAATGGCTATACCAACATGTTCCCGACGGTTCGTCTCTGCTTGTAGAACATTGGGACGACGCACTGCCGCTCCCGATGGGGGAGGTCTACAACAAACGTTTTATCTTTGTTGAATTTCCCATTTTTGGCCAAGACACCGAAGAAAAGTGGAGAGACGCAGCAACGCGCATGGAAACGGCAGATTATTATATCTTATCTTCAAATAGGGCGTATGGCAGCATCATGACTGTTCCAGAGCGGTACCCGGTGACCACGATGTTTTATCAAGATTTATTTAATGAACGACTGCAGTTTACGAAGGTTGCCGAATTTACCCAGTATCCGCGCTTGTGTGTTCCTTTCACTACCTTTTGTTGGGAAATTGTCGACCAAGGTCCGTGGGCGGACGAAGCTTTCACGGTCTACGATCACCAGCGGGTGTTGATTTACAAAAAAATTTAGGAACATGGCGCTGATAAGTCCATTGAACTTCATACGGATAGGTTACTTTAAATTTGTTCGGACAAGTCGCGACTTGTCCGTACGGGTTGGTAACATCTGAGCGACTTGTCGCTACGCATCACTACAACATTTGAACAATTTATTTCTCACGTTCCTACGGCAAAAAAAATAACGTTAAGGACAGCGCGTTATTTTTTACGGAGGACGAAGAACAACGAAGCCGAAGGTTGTGTGCTTTTCATCCCTTCAATCACGCGCTTGGTGATCCACATATCTATTCCTAGTCGCGTATACAAACCCGGAAAGAGCACCCACTTTTTAAACAGCATATAATTAAACAATGCAGGAATTGAAAAATAGTGGAATACATCAAGCAGTTGGGCGTTCTTTTCCGGCAGATAGCCAATACATTTTATCACCTCGAATCCAGAATTCGTAAATAATCGAATCAATTTTTTTCGGGAAAACAAATTGAAGTGCACCTGCTTTTTTCTCATAAAATGCTTGTACGATACTCCAAAGAGTTTTGTTCCCCACAAATAATCTTCCCACTTGTCAGTCATCACAGACGTTATAAAATAGCCACCCTTTTTCATCACGCGGTGGATTTCATCCACCGCCGGCACAATACCGTCGACGTGTTCGAGCACCGAATTTGAGATAACCGAAGCAAAAAATTCGTCAGGAAAGGGTATCGTACTGCCTTGGTAGTGCACGAGCGACTGGTAATTACCTACATATTCAGCTTCTTCGATACGGCTCTTGACAAGATCCAATCCAATATCAATCGTGCTGTTGGGTAATGCAATCTTTGCAAACATGCCGTCGCCGCAACCGTAATCTAAAATCGGATTTTTGAGATAGTGTTTATAGTGTGCAAATAGATATGCTTCCGGGGTTCGTATAACAGACATAAAAAGGGGATAGTGGGCCAAAAACTGGCGTGCTTTATGGCGCACGAGTGGTTGTTTGATGTTCATTGGGTGCGTGGCATGTTTCATCGATTATGTAAAAAATTATACACGAACTGCTCCTTTAATCAGCCTACGCCAAAAATCCAAAACGCGCTTGAGAGAAAATACATCCACAGGTTTTGCAGTCGCTTTTGGCGGCGAAGAACGCATGCGGTCAATAGCTTCTGATAACGCATTAACATCACCAGGCTCTACGATCATACCAAGTCCTGTTTTTTTGACCGGGACACGCACTCCGGGCAAATTCGATGCAATTACCGGTTTGCCGGCAAGCATCGCTTCGACCTGGACCATCCCAAAGGCTTCAGTACTATTCACGGAAGTTAGCAACAGTACGTCTATGGTCTGATAAAATGCTGTCAATCGTTTTTTATTGAGGCTCCCTAAAAAAATATGGTTCACTTCTTTTTCTTCCAATACCATTTTTATCTTGTGATAATATGGCTCTTCGCCGGCGACATCTTTGCCATATGGCCCAGCAAACACGAGGCATACATTCCTTTTTTTCATTCTCGACACCGCTTCGACGATGTGTTCTATTCCTTTTTCCCGGGCTATTCTGCCGGCAAAACCGACCCAATATCCACCTTTTTTTTCAGCGCGGAGTTTTTTGAGAAATGCCGTATCCGGAACAAGAGAAGGAACGGGCGGGAATGTTATGTTCACTTTTTTACCAAACCATTTGCCGACCCACGTGTGCTGCACGTAATCTTGCGTATATCCGACGATTGTGTCCACAAGAGCGTACTGTAAATACATGGAAACAAATAAAACGCCAGAAACAAGCATGTTAAAAAACGATACTGGCAGAAAAACCAGACAATGAAATAGAGCGATGCTTGGCTTTTTAAACCAATTCGCAAGCAATGCAAGAGGTAACCCTTCAACGTTGGGCATATTCAAAATTACCACATCAGTTTTTCTTACATATTTATAAAAATACATAGGCGATTGGGGAGCAATAAAACCCTTTGTGACTCTACATAGATAAGGCATCCGTACAACATGTATATTGTGTATCTGTTCTTCAGACGATATCTGTTTGTCGTGTTTGAAAGTCAAAACAGTGACGTCATAATCATTTCCCAAATGAGTAAAAAGCTCGAAAGGATAAGTCGTAATACCTGAGATATACGGATAAAAATAGGGAGAGAAAAAAAGTATCCGTATTTTTTTTTGTTTTTTTGTCATACGCATATGTTCATATTGATCACAGAACCACTACACAAGATCATGAAGGTGTTTTTTTTGCCAATCAATGAGACTTTCAAGTCCTATCGCAAAGGCAGTTTTCGGTTGCCATGAAAGCAATTTTTTTACCTTTCCGTTTTTTGAAACAAAATATTGTTGATCGCCGCTCCGTTCCTTTTCATAGTGTATGGGAATTGTATATCCCAATACTTTTTCGATCATAGTTATCACTTCAACAAGAGAGAAACTGTTTTTTGTTCCACCTCCGATGTTTATTGCCTGCCCTTTTACTGTTTTTATGCGCTGTATTGCTTTTTTGTAGGCTTCAACAAGATCCTCAACATACAAAAGGTCTCGCACTTGCAATCCATTTCCAAAAATAGTGATAGGGTTTTGGTACAGAAATTGTTTGGTAAAATGTGCGACCCATCCTTGGTCTTCGACGCCCATCTGGAACGGGCCGTAGATGCACGATTGTCGAAACACGACAGTGTTAAGGTTAAATATCCGTGCGTAGTCGAGCATGTAGCAATCCAGTGCGCCTTTTGAACAGCCGTACGGTGAAATAAGATCGATAGACTCGGTTTCATCAACACCCTGGGGGCACGAACGATTTTCGACTCGATGCTTTTTTTTGTTTGTCACGATGTTATGGTGACTCAAATCACCATAGACTTTGTTGGTCGAAGAGTAGAGGACTATAGCCTGTGGATTGTGTTTCCGCACAGCCTCCAAAAGATGAAAACCAGCCGTGATATTATTTTCAAAATCATGTCGTGGGTTGGCTATCGAAGTCGTCACCGCGGTTTGTCCAGCAAGGTGAATCACTACATCGGCACGTTTGAGCTGCGGAAGATAGGCGTCAATCTTTTGTACCGGTGTTTGCACAATGTCAACTTGCGAATACCGTTTTTTAATGACACCGGCATTCACATCAACACCATCACGGGAAAAATTGTCAATCAACGTGACATTGTTACCTTTTTTTAAGAAAGCGAGTGCGGCGTTGGTACCGATAAATCCGACGCCTCCAGTAATAATGATGTTCATGTCAGATAACAATCAGATAAGATGACTATTTCACCTTACGTCCTATCTCCTTTACCGCTTCAGATAAGGAAGGAAACTTAAATTTATAATCAATTCCACGATCAAACACATTGTAGATCCAAAAAACGCTGGTGTGTTTGCACGTTTTATTAAGGTATTTTACAATATCCCAGTTGTCTTCGATGAAATAATCAAGGTTGTACCTCTTGACCATTTTTTCTTTATACAAATGGGGCTGCATATTACTGCTATTCATAATCGATGCTTTGAACCACCGTTTAGCTTCCAATTTTCGCTTCCATGTTTCGAAATTGCCTTGCAAAAAAGAATAGCGAGCAGTAATAATATACCCATCTATTTTTTTGAGTTGTACCAACTCTTTGATGTCTGTAAATCCTGGAGATATGAAAAAGCTCGAAAGATGGAGAAACTCCCACAACCTTTTTTCAATTTCACCTTGCGGGATATGAAAGGTAGTTTTTTCTTGCGGAAAGAATTGCTTTTTTACGTGTGCGATAAAAGGTCTGACTATTCTGGCAGGATTGTAGAGGAGTACGCCATCAAGGTCAAAGCCAACTTTGAGAGGTTTTTTCACCATATATCGTAAGAAAAATATTGTTAAAATGACATTTTCACAGTAAAATTATACAAGATCGTTTGAAAGTCAGAAAGCCAAACAAAAAAATATACAAAACAACAGCTCTTTCAGACTAACACGATAGGCTTATATTATTAATTATCGATCATACATGCTTCCAGTACTTGCACATATTGGTTTTGTTACCATCTATACTTTTGGGGTCTTTCTGGTGCTGGCACTATTTTGGGGAAGCTTTCTGCTTTGGAAAAATTTACAACTTACCTCCTTTGACGAAGAAACCGTTTTCGACGGTATATTTATCGCGCTTTTAGGCGGACTCTTTTTTGGCAGATTGTTGTTTGTGTTTCTTCATTTTAGCGATTTTGGCTTCAGTATTTTGCGATTTATCCTTATCAATGGCTATCCAGGACTTCACCCCATCGGCCTTATCGCTGGTGGCGTCTTGACGTATTGGTTTTTTTGCAACGCGAAAAAAATTACGTTCAAAAAAAGTATTGATTATCTTATCCCACCGCTGCTCCTTGCCATAGGAATCATTACCCTGGGAAGTTTTTTCGGAGGGGGGGAGGTAGGAGCACAAACCAATTTTTTCCTTTCAGTGCGTTACCCGAACCTCGATGGAGCACGACATTTGGTCGCGCTTTACGAAAGTGTGGCATATTTTGGATTGGCATATGTGACACAAAAAATCATATTCAGTATTCGTCGAGAGCATCTTTTCGAGGGGTTTAACTTGTTGCTTTTCGTTTGGGGAGTCGCGTTGACTATGTGCGCGTTTGATTGGATGAAAGCCTTCAGGACGACAATCTTTGGTTACAGTTTCACCTTCGTCATCGGATTTCCAATAGCCTTGACAACTACGATATATCTAATATATTATTTTAGGGTTACAATTAAGACCTTTTTCGTACAAAAATTTTCCAAACGAAAAAAATAAATCATTTAAGTTTTCTATGATGAATAGCAAAAAAATTCAGGCACAGCTTGAAAAAGAACAAACCCATATCAAAAATCAGATCGCCGAACTGGTTGAGAATGATCCGTTTTCGAATCCAGACCACGTGATCGACAACGCCGCGGTAGACACAGACGTGCGCGAGCAAGAAACGCATCAACGTATCGAAGCAGAAATCAAAACCCTTAATACACGTCTTAGTAACATCAAGATAGCGCTTGATCGTTTGACAAAAGGACAATACGGCTATTGCAAAAGGTGCAACAAAACAATCCCCGAAAAACGGCTCGCACTCATTCCTGAATCCATCTATTGCGTTGCATGCGAAAGTCAAATAAAAGGATGACACGACCCGTTAGATGGCGTATAGAAGCGCCAGCAGAACATTATGGCAAGAAGAAATTTTCCTACAACGACAAGAAACACGCTCTTTGTTTTTGTTTTTACCCTTGTTGTCGTATACCTACTCTATAAATTAGCGATAATATTGTCTCAATCGCTTTTTTTTACTTCAGCAGATAGAATACAGTTTGTCATTGTTGGCAAAGAAACCACGGTGTATTCACTTTCACTTACCGATGATCGGCAATATGTTATGCGTTTGCCGGCAGATATTAAAATAAATGTACCTGGTGGTTATGGAGCGTATCGTGTTGGGTCGCTTACGAAATTGGTTGCACTAGAAAAAAAGCCCGAAATACTTAAAAAAGGGTTTTCTTTGGCCACTTCTTCTTTCGTTACGTATTATTTTTATACTTCAGACGAGCCTATTTACTATGGTGGTTTGCGCGACGATGAATTTGTTAAACACAATCCGAGACTTTTTTTGACGCTTAGTTCAAACGCCAACATATTTGATCGACTATTTTTGTTTCTGAAGCTAACACAAATCAAGGATGGGAGCCTCACATCGCTCAACTACAAGCAAGAAATAGATTCGGTGCACGATGATGTTACCTTTGATAGCGATTCGTTTCGCAAACGGGCACTTGGACTTATGTATCAAGAACGTTTTCGTAAAGAAAATAAGACTGTACAAATTCAATACTCACAAAGTTATATAACAGCCCGTGGGGTAGGCACCATCTTGGAAGGGAATGGTATTCGCATAAACGACATAGCGCAAACCGAAAAAGCCGATCAAGACAGTAAGCAACCTTGTGTTGTTGTGGAAAATACACAAGAACATTCAATCACAACAAAAGCCATAGCTTCCTTTTTTGGATGCAGCACAAAGGAAGGAAGCACCGATGTCTATGACATTATTGTGGTACTTAATAACACAGAAAAAGACTGGCAGTTGCTCAAACAGCAGTAAGCGTTTTTGGTATAATAGGGCAATATGGTCATTATTCTATGCATTTTATTTTTTATTTCCTTTTTTCTCGCTCTTTGCTCAATGAAGGGATTTGACTCAACAAAAGAGATTGTTGATATGCTCAATATGCAGAAAATACGAGGGAGTATTGTTTTTTTCAAAGATAAAGTGACGCACTATTCATCCGAATCGTCATCGTCGCTATTGTCAAATTGAACGATTCGTTCAATATCGCTATCTCTTTCTTCAATGTTACCCCATTGTTCATCTTCTATATCAACTTCGTCGTCATCGTCTGAATCGTCATCCGAATCATCGTCGCTTTCTTCTTCACTTTCAGCCTTTTGGATGTCGGTAAGCATAACGTGCGGGTCCGACGGAAATGAGGGGTAATGTTTAACTTTATTCCCTTTTTTTATTTCTCTGATGAAGATATAGACGTCAGTCAAATCAATATCTTTGATGAATGCTTTGTAATCGCTACCTTCTTTTATGAAATAGAGAAGGCGTTTGGAAATGTCGTCGGGGATTGCGCCGAGATATTCGTTGTCACTACTGCGCACTTCGAGTCTTCTTTTTTTCTCTTTGAGTAAGACTTCTTCGCCATTATTCTTACCAACAAGATGTTCTTTGGGGCCTACATTCATAAGGTGTACGGTTTTGGTTTTTCCCGGCATCTCAAGAAATGTATCAGGATCATAGGTGATTGTGCGTGCTGCAGCCTTTTTTTGTGTCTGTAAGACCGCAATTTTTTTGAGATGTTCAGTCGCCAATGTGTGTTTGGGCTGTAAACGCAAGACTTTTTTGTATGTTTTTTTTGCTTTGTCAAATTCCGAGAGTTGAACCAAAGCGTAACCAAGCCTCAAATAAGCTTGCAAATCCTTTTTGTCTTGTGTGACAAGTTGTTTATTGAGAGTAACTGCCCTATGCCAATCCGAGTTGAGTGCTGCCTCGATGGCTTGTTCTTCAAGTAGAGATGTGTCGACCATTTTTCTGAGTATAAAATAAGAGAACAAAAAGTCAAGTAGAAAATGTATGCAGCAAAAAAAAGAAAACAGTTTAAAGCCCAATATGCAGTATACTATACACATGTCCGGTCATTCCAAATGGTCCAATATTAAGCGAAAAAAAGAAGCTCAAGATAAACAACGGGCAAAAATATTTTCTAAACTTTCCCGCGCAATTATTGTTGCGGTGAAGCAGGGTGGAGAAGACCCAAATGCCAATCTTTCTCTTCGGCTTGCTATCGAACAAGCAAAAAAGTGGAATATGCCCAAAAATACGATTGAACATTCGATACAAAAAGCAAGCGGAGGGAGTGGAGAAGAAATACAAGAAGGGGAGTATGAGGCTTTTGGTCCGTTTGGAGTTGGGTTCATGATTGTGACGGCAACCGACAACGTCAACCGCACGGTCGCCTCTATGCGACAACTTCTTTCTCGTCATGGTGGATCACTGGGCGAATCGGGTTCTGTCCGGTACCTTTTTCAAAAATGTATAGAAATAGTGACTACCGCTATGCCTGAGTCGAACATATTGGCATATGCAGAAGCTATTTCCGCATTTGATATCGAAGTTGAACCAGAGTGCGTCACCTTTTTTACATCACTTGAGCATATGAGTGCTATTATGGAAGAATCTGACGTGGAAATCCTTGACGGACCGAACGTGATTTATCGACCATCATCATCTATCCCGCTTTCTGAAAAACAACAGGAAAGCATAATAGACCTCGTCGCGGTACTTGAAGAAGAGGAAGATATCCAGTCAGTATTTACCAATGCAAAATTATGAACGTAAAAGAACGTTACACATCAGCTATAGATTCATTATTCCAATATACAAAACCATTACGTCTCCGATGGTTTCGAATGATTAATTTTATCCCCAAGCGTATTCGTATCGTGACAGGGGTTTTGGCCATGACCACACTTATGCTCATGTCAACGTTTTTTAGCTTCTCTTCTTCCTGGTTTATATTTTTTATTATTATTGTTTGCGCATCGTTTTTTGTAACCTACGTAGGTATTTTTGAGGGCATTTCCGGCATTGAATGGGTCATGCTGTTTGTTATGCCTGTTTTTCTTTCCCTTGCGCTCTATTTTGCGTTTTCGCTCATTCCGGTACGTTGGCTGACTCGTATCCCATTTTTATTTCTTTTTGCATTATTGTTTTACGCGGTGCTCCTTACTTCAAACATATTCAACATCGGTGTAGAAAGAAGTCTGCAACTCTATAGAGCAGCTTTTTCAATCAATTATCTCCTTCAGACAATCATCGTGTTTGCCTTCACTATCGTCATCGCGTCGTTGCGAGTTGGTTTTTTGTTGAATGGGTTTCTCCTTTTCGTTGTTATATTCTTTTTGACTTTCCAACTTATTTGGTCGGTAAAACCATCAGATACCAACGATCATTCGTTATATTTATATGGATTATTGGCAGGAATAGTCATGGCAGAGCTTTTCATAGCCCTCTCTTTCATACCTATTAAAATCAATATTGCTGCGCTCGTTGTGTCTGCTGTTTTTTACTCACTCGGAGGAGTGCTATATCACCACTATAACGAGCGTTTATTTAAAAATATCATCCGAGAATACATTTTTGTATTATGTTTTGTTATAGTTATTGCTTTCCTGACAATCCAATGGTAAGCATAGACAAAAAGATAGAGGAGAGAGGAGAGGGAAAAGTGTACGAGCGTGAGAAATATAAACTATCCTATAATATATAAACCTATAATAATTATAGGGTAGTTATACATAAACGTATGTGGATAAGTTAGGTTATATTCTTCTTGAAGGCTTTGTATCGGTTCATTATGTCGATACACTTTATTGCAGAGCCAATACATACTATCAAGCACCTCCTTCTCCCAAGCGATACTCTCCAAGAGAGGTAAAAAATACACATTAAATCAAATTATTTTATTTATACATCACTAATGTCCGGAGAATAAGAGAAATAGGCAGAGTTCCTTCATCTGAGTGTGCGTGGTCATTTTAGGGGTACATACAGTGAGGGAATTATGCATCAGTAACGTCGTAAAATGAATCTTTTACGACGTTAAATATATTCTCGAGAGAGGACTGCGCCTATGCATCATGTTTGAGATTTTCCTTTTATTTTGCTATTTATTTGTAATTAATTTGGTTATTTATTGGCTTGTCCCTCTTAGATAGCTCTAGTGGTACTTTTTTGATTTGCATAGCATTACTCTATTTATTCATTTTTATTGTTCTGGAGCGCTAAATACTAAATTTACTTGCCTATTTCTCCACTCTACGCCTCTGTGCGGGCACGAAAAGAAGAGTATGAGGTAAAATATAGCTTTGTGATGCTATAATCATTGAAGGTTGCACGTCATTCGTTTATATCATCACAATTGATTTTTGTGAAGTTACATGCCACGTTTTAGGTTGATATATTGGTCCGCGGCAAAGCTTATGATGTATTTTGGTGAAACAGCGTAGTCCTGAGTGGGGACGTAATCCATTTGACTTCCACCAAACCCTTGTTTGAAGAGCGTTAATCCTTTCCAGGCGCGTGGCGCACGACCTGGGCGGTACACACCATGCAGGTTATAGAAATGACAACCACGATTTTTTGCGTACAGAATTGAATCCCATTGTAATTTGTATGCGATAGGAATCTTGGTATGGATTGATGCACCGTGATGATAGAAGCCTGCGGTTTTTGTAAAGATGACTAATGACCCAGCCAAATAATTTGAAGGGCCTATTTCGGCGAATTTTGGGGGTGCTTTTCCGAGGAAGAAAACCGCATTATTATTTTTACGGAAGACACGATATTCGTTATCTATATATTTTTTTGAGTAGGATACAAATCGTTCTCGTTTAACAGTAATCGCAAGTAGCTCCCAAAATATATCCATTGCACGGTCGTCTGTGCGGCATTCGATCTCCAATGACTCTTTTATCGCTTTGCGGACATAGTAGCGCGTATTTTTGCGCATCTTTGAAAGCAACTCATCGGTTGATTTGCGCAGGTCGATGACGTGCATAGTTTCGGCATGGATATAGGTTGAGCTTTTGCGAAAACCCAAATCGTGAAATAGTTGCCTATTTATTTTGTTGTCAAGGAGTGGGGAAGCCATACGGATGAACCAATATCCTTCATTTCTTGCAATTGATTTTAAGTGTTCGTTGAGTTCAAAAAAAATATTTTTTATTGATTCGTATTTGTTTGGCTCAATGACAAAACCCAATTGATCGAGCTTGAGTGTCTCAAAGAGTGGCCCATGCGGTATGAGGAGGAAGTTTCCCCTTTTTGATCTAATTTTTACCACGAGACAGATACCTATGAGATCGTTTTTGTGGTAGACGCCCAGACGCTCTATCGGATAGCCATGTTTTTCCTGGAATGTCCCCCACTCCCACGCATGATGGAACGATGGGCTGCCGACGCGGTCAAAAAAATTGTTCCATTCTGTTTCCGAATTGATCAGTTTTATGGACATGAATTAGCTAAAAAGTCATAAGGCTAGATAGTTAGTTGTTTTAGATGTTAGGAAAAAAATCAAGAAAACAATAAATCAACATATCAACATATCATGAAATCATTAAAGCAAAAAATCATTAAAACACT
>JAGQLS010000007.1 GCA_020429045.1 Candidatus Woesebacteria bacterium | reverse complement strand
CACATACATACCCTGAGCTGTTTCGGCACGCAGATAGAGCTCTTCTGCATTGTCTTCCACGCTTCCAAGTTTGGTTTTAAACATGAGGTTAAAATTACGCGCTGGACCGAGCTTGTTGCCGTCAGGAGAACAAATGTTGTGTTCGTCGATAAACGTATTGAGTTGATCAAGCGACATGTTGTCAAGATCGGGAATGTCTTTTTTTTGTGCTTTGCACCAGTCTTCGATAATATGGTCGGCACGATATCGCTTTTTATTTTTTTGATCCTCGACCATGGGGTCTGAGAAGCCGCCCACATGACCGCTTGCAACCCACACACGTGGGTGCATGAAAATCTGGCTTTCGATACCCACAATGTCTTTTCTATCGTGAATAAACGTTTTCCACCAGAGTTTGCGGATATTTTGAAGCAATTCGACGCCCAAAGGTCCATAGTCGTAGACATTGGCCAGGCCACCGTAAATTTCTGAGGATGGGTAGACAAAACCCCTTCGCTTTGCAAGCGCCACTATTTCATCCATTGACATGAGAATAATTGATTGGTAACAGGCTAATGATGTGGTAAGTGATTTTTGTCAACCGTTGACACGAAATACTTTCTTACGACATAGCCTAGATTATAACACGTTTGGGGAGCGTTTTACCAATATTTTTTTCTACAGTTTTGAGCAAATCGTCGCGGTTGAGCCTGCCGGAAACATAACCAAGCGCCTTCATAATGTCATACAAATACGTAAAAAAAATGGTTTGTGGGTCGTCGTTTTCTTTGCTGAGGGCGATGAAGAACCGTTTGGTGAGATGATACACCGCATCTTCACGCTGGCCATCTGGTAAAAGCGCATTGAGGATAAACAATAGTTTGTAGAGTACTTCGAGTTTTGTTTCTGTTTTTATTTTGACAAATCCTGAGAGTAAGTGTGTCGACTGGAGATATGTGCCAGATTGGTGCTGGCTGATATGTGCGCGGATGAGGTTGCCAGTTTGTATGTGAGCGATACGCTTGGAGGTAAGTGAGCGTATTCCTTTGGCAATAACGGAAATTCTGCCATGTTCTTGGGAAAAAAGCGTGACGATTTGGTCTTTTTTGAGTAAATTTTTGTGTCGAAGTACAAATGCTTCAATTTTTTCAGACTGCATGGAAAAAACTAATATATCATCTACTTTGGTATTTAGCTTCAAGCTTTGAGTTACACGTTACAAGCTCTTTCGTTCGCTCGATACATTTTTTCTTTGCAAACCAATACCGTACATGAAAAAAGGACGCTCATCGTATCTTTCCCATTATTATTTTCATATATATCATCCATTATTCGCTTGATGAAAGCGTTTTGATACAAACACAATAATAATTCATTATTTTCCTAACAAACACGCTTTCAACACCTTTTTCTATGTAAGATATTGGTTTGCGTATTGTCTTTCAAGTTATATGTTTTAAGCTACAAACCTCACTTCAATACAACATCCTTCTTAAAGAGTTCGTCAAAAACATTCTTTTTATTGATGTCAACAACAAGGGTTTGTTGTTCTACCCCAGGCTGCTTTTGAACAAACAACGAATATGAATCTTTCTTAATCGATGAAGGCAACGTGTACGTCACTTTCACCACTGCTTTACCTTCGGGATTCACCGTCATAAATCCTTCAAATACCGTCTTTCCCAGGTCGTCGTAGGTCTTGGTTTTTGTTTGAGATCCTTCGAATTTGTCGAGCGTCGAACCTTCGGGTGCATAAAATCTGATCCAGTTCCGCAAGGTTGCGTTGAGACAGAGTCCGCCGGCTTCGAGGTTACAGTTTGAGTGTGGATACGGATTCTTAAATGTCATGGTGACCGTGCGCTTTACCTTTCCGCCTTCGAACGTTGTTTCAGACTTGAGTTCTTCCTGGATAAATAAATTTGACTTGGCGCCGGCAAAATTCACGTTGTTGACGTGCAAATAATCGCTGTCTGCCTTTTCGATGCGCCCCGCATAATGAAGCGCTTCAATTGCTTTTTGCGTTTGCTCGTCGGTAAAGTATAAAAGAATATGCTTTTCATCGAGATTCTGGAACATGGTCTGCGCCAATTGTCCCCAATATTTTGATGGAGAAAACCCTATTGCTTTGTAAAATAACTCAAGCATGAGGTTTCCCATGATGCGTTTCCTGTCGACTTTTATGTACGGAACAGGGCGGTCGACGATATCAAATAACGTATAAATGACCTGTGGACAGTCGCAACGTTCGTCTTTTTCTGCTGAAAAATTTACGCCGTTGACTTGTGTATCGCCAAAAATGGTCAGCATGTCGACAAGCACTTTCGAGTCAACCGCAATGATACCATCATAGTCTACTCTGTTGCCTGCTTTTTCGTAGAGTGAATTGAACAGTTTAATTGACTCTACAAAATCGGGTGAAAGGTTGCTGTCGCGAATATAGAATTTGTTCACATCTTTGTGATATGCAAGAATTTCGGGCGGTGCTGCAGGGTGTACCGCAATATTGTCGTCGATATCATAGATGTCACTCGAATTCTTGATAGAAATTTTTCCTTTGTTTATGTTAAATACTGCCCAAAAGGTATAAAAACCTCCAGTTGCTCTTCGCTCTGCTTCGTTTTGAAACAAAATGAGATAATTTTTCTCCTCTTCTGCACCCAAGATCGAGGGAAGTTCTTTGAGAAATGGTTTTGCATCGACAAAAAGTGAAGCCATACCTTCGAATTGATCTTTTGCCTGTTGTACGCGCGCTCGCGGATGAGAAGACCCAAGTGTTTCGGGGTAACGGTTAGGGTCTATTTTATCGATACGATTTTTCGCCTCTTCAACATTTTTCGACACTTCATCGATATGACCGAGCATTTTATCGAGCGTTAGGACTGCCGTTTGTAACCGATCTTCCGCGCTTTTTTCATAAAAATTCTGCTCTCCTTTTTTCAATCCCAAGAGGTCCGCATAGGGATAAATTGCGTCCAGAGTCACTTGGCCTGCATCCATCATATAACTCCCTGCTTCTACGCCGTTTTTAAAATCGCTCACATAGGGTATGAAGCTTGCCCAATAAACCGCTTGTGCGTCCTTTTCAAATGTTTTGTATTCTTTCGAGACGTCTTTCATGCTTTTGCGCATGAGGTCGATGTCGTTTGATTTGAAATCTTCTTGCAATTGTGCACCTTTTTTTGCTAATACGTTAGCTTCTGCTCTGATGCGCATTACCGGCATCATGACAAAAATATACCCAAGTACGCCCACTACAATAAAAACAACGAATATGGGGATAACTATTTTTTTGTTGAGCTTAATTTTGGGAATACCCTTAAACGAAGGAAGTGTCGTTTTTTTCTTGTTGGGTTTGTTGTTGGTGTCAAAGCTATACATAATTTTGTAGAAAATGAATGAATGTATAAAACTTAATTGTAACAAAAAAATATAAAATACGAGCTGTAAATTGCAAGTCGCAATTTTACACCGCGCCCTTGCCCGTTAACATGACAAGTGGCGTCCTAAAAATAATCACCAGGTCGTTTTTAAGTGAAATTGTGTCTACATAATTTGCGTCAATGAGTATTCGTGCGTCAAAATTTATTTCAGACCTACCGGAAACTTGCCAAAGACCGGTTATACCTGGTTTTACCGATAATACTTTGGTTACCTGTTTACGCGTTTGTGGATATTCATTTTGCTGGTGTTCAAGTTCGTCGGGATAATATGCGCGAGGCCCAACCAGGCTCATTTCTCCTTTGAGTACATTGATAAGCTGTGGCAATTCATCAAGAGAATGTTTACGAATGAACCTTCCAATTGACGTTATGCGGGGGTCGTCGTGTAGTTTGTAGCTGTCCTTTTTATATTGTTGATACAAATCTTCAAAATCAGGATCGGTGCGCAGCAAGGTATGTGCATTTTGAATCATAGAACGAAATTTATACATCTTAAATTTTGCTCCTTTTTTCCCGACCCGCGAAGGCACATCAGCAAACACAGGGCCTTCTGAGGTTAGTTTAATGAGCGCAGCAACAAAGAGTCCGGGGATGAAAAAAAATACAATAAGTACCAGCGAGGCAAAGATGTCGATAATCCGTTTTGTAAGGGTACGATAACCACGACCAGAAATCCAGTAATCCATAATGAGCTTTAATGAATAATGCAAAAGGGTGGGCTATGTGAGATATTCGTTTTCCGTCCCCTGGAAACTTTCAACTAATTTTTTAATTTTTTTAACGTCGGATTTGCGGGCTACCAATAGAATATCGTCCGTGTTGACGATGAGGGTGTCGCTTAACCCAACACCAACAACCATTTTATCGTCTTGGTAGTTGTAGACAAGATTGTCCTCAGAATCCTGAAGCATAGCTTTTCCTTTGGTTATGTTGTCTTCTCTTTTTTGTTCAAGCGCCTCTTTGAGCGCCTCCCAAGCTCCCACATCGCTCCAGCCGATATCTTCGACTACAACGTAAGAACACGATGGATCAAGTTTTTCCAAAATGGCATTGTCAAAACTTATCTCGGGCATCTCGTTGTAATGAGTTTCTAAATTTTTTTGGAATTCGTGGTTTGAAGAAAAGGAAAGAATTTTTTGCAACGTTTTGTACAGTTCTGGTGTGTGTTTTTCAAATAATGATAAAATAAAACGCGGGGTTGAAATAAAATATCCCAGATTCCAACAGTGATGACCAGAAGTATAAAATGTTTCTGCCGTTTTTGCGTCGGGTCGATAACGAAAGCCTTTGAATGATTTAAAGGTGACATCTTCTGACATGTCAACCGTTTCACCGAATTCGATCCATCCGAGGTTGTCTGATGCGAAACGAGCAGTTTGTCCGATAAACACGATCGAGTCTTTTTTCTTCTCTACAAAATGCGAAGATTGCACGATAATCTTTTTAAAAAGATTAACTTCAGAAACCAAGTGGTCGCTCCACAAAATCATAATGGGTTCGTCTGGCGTTTGTTTGCCGATGTATCCTATGGCAAGGGCAACTGCTGGTCCTACATCTCTTTTCATGGGCTCAGCGATAATATTTTCTGTCGGGATCTGAGGAAGCTGTTTTTTCACCATGTCCACATATTGGACACCGGTTGAGATATAAATATCCTCTGGTGTAAACTCGGGTTGAAGTTTTTTAACAGCAAGCTGTAAAGTAGATTTGTCGCCTATGACCTTTTCAAATTGCTTTGGCTTCTTTTTTCTCGAAAGTGGCCACAATCGAGTACCTACGCCTCCTGCAAATATCACTGCTTTCATATCGAAAAGGTAAAAATAGTTAATATGGGTAATTGATAAAGATCGTATCTATTATTATACTCATCGCGCGACTATTTTACAGCCTGAATAATAGTTTCCTTAAACGTACCTAAACTGAATGCTTCAGGATTAAATGACGAAGTATGCTCTGTTTTGGAGTTAAGAATGATTGCTTTTTTGAGCGATGTAATAGTCTGATGATGGTAAAATGTACCATTTTGCACAGTCTCAAGAGCGCCTCCTTTTGAGTAGGCGATGACAGGACAACCGCACGCTTGTGCTTCAAGAGCAACGTAGCCAAAATCCTCTTCCTGTGGCATGATGAGCGCTTGTGCGTGGTGGTACAGCGATGCCAAATCGTCGTCGGAACTATCGTGGAAAAAGGAAATATTATCGTTTGCTATCGAATGGAGATATCGTTGTTGTGAACCTTTTCCAACAACTATGAGGTGTTTGTCTGGTAATGTATTGAACGTCTTAATCGCAAGCTCTATTTTTTTATATTTCTCAAGTCGCGAAACAAGCAAAAAATAATCGCCACGATTGTTGTTGTGTGATAGGAATGAGGAAGGTAATGGATGAGAAGCTTTCTCATGCCAATAGGTGTAGTCAAACGGCGGATACAACAGTTCTGCCTTGCGATGGTAATATTTATTGCATCGATCAACAACCGCTTGAGAGATGGCAAACAGGTTGTCCGGTCTCTGGGCGGCGATGATGTCCCACCTCCGAAGCGAGGTCAAGAAAGGACGTGCGAACGTTGACATGATGCCTGGCGAGATATACGCGTCTGCATGAGACCACAAAAAACGAGTGGGTGTAAGAAGAATGCAGATATGCCTGGTGGAGGGTTTGGTTATTACACATTTTGCAAAGGACGATGAAACAGAGATGACGGTATCGTATGCGGAGAAATCAAACGCCTCAAACGCATACGGATACAGTAGTAACGAAGCAATGCGATTCTTCTTTATGGCTGAAGGAAGCCTTTGGATGAATGATGTGTGAAGGACGTGACGACCGCTGTTGGAAGATATACTATTGCGAAACCACGAAGCGCCCTTTTGGTCGTAGTATGACGTGTACCAATCGGCTTGGGGAAAAAGTTCGTGAAGGACGAGTAAAAGTCGTTCTACTCCACCCCACTTGTCTATCCAATCGTAGACAATAGCGACACGTTGTGATTCCATACTATTTATGAAAATAAAAGACCCTTTCTATCATACACAAGATGTGTATATTTTTAATGTTTCTCTCGTCATCAACTGAAAATCAATATCGTCTACCAAAAGTGGTTTTTTGAGGTTTCTTTCTCCAAGAACACGGGAAAGTTGTGCAGCGATGGACGATGTGTCGCGTGGATCAAACGGATAAAACGAATCACCGACAATTTCTCGAAATACGGGAATGTCGGAGGCAACGATCGGCAAACCAAAATGTGCGGCTTCAACAATAGGGAGTCCGAATCCTTCCGAAAGCGTTGGGTGCACAAGGCAGTGCGCATGCTGGTAAAAATACACAAGATCTTCTCTTGTTGAGTTGTGATAAAAATGTATATGTTTGATTTGTTTTATCGAAACATACTTCTTGAGACGTGTTGCAAACAAATTGTCCGGACCAACAAGAATAAGTGGCGGAATGTTTGAGGAATGATTTTGCAGCTTATGATAGGCTTGCAATAAAATTTCGACGTTTTTGTGCGGGTAAAAATTGCCGATATAGAGCAAAAACCCTTGCGGAAATGGTTTTGATATCGACGTATTCGCACGCGCAGACATAAGTTCATAATTGACTCCCTCGTGGATTGCAGTAACAGTGTTCTCCAATGAATGTCCGAAGTAATCAAGAAGCTGCTGCTTCACTGCCTGAGTAGGAGTAATGATGTGTCGTGCTTGCTTCACTTGCTGAGAAATAACAAAACGAAATGCCATATGTTTGATTTCGTAGACAAGGGAGCTTTTTGTAGAAGCACGACCAGTTTTGAAAAAAAGCGGCGTCACGTCGTGGACGGTTGCTATAAACGGCCGTCGATAGAGTACGGGATAACTGAAATAGGTAAAGTGCATGAGGTCGAGATGATCAGCGTAGGTGTCGCGAAGAAAACGGGTTTGCTCTGCCAGGCTATGCCATGGAGCATCGACTGTCCGCTTGGTACATTGTGCAGAAGTGAAATGAATTTTGTGTGCATCTTGTTCCATGACATAGACGATAAATCGGATATTAGGGATAGGTTCTCTTTGCAAAAAATGGAGCAAGTTGCGCAAATATACACCAACACCTGTTTGGAAATAGAGTCGTGCATCGATGCCAATGGTTTTCATAATAATCGTGATGGGTAATAATGTTACTTTGACGTGCGCATCTTTTGGTCAATCGCCCACATCATACACCGGTTAAACCACGATGGGTAGTGCGGTGCATACTGTTTTGCATAAAAAATTTTCATCGCATCATAAAAATGTGTGCGAGTTTGATCCTTGGCATGCGAAGATGTACTTCCAAGGCCGCTTTGATATTTAAAGTGTGTGACAGAATAACGAGGATCGTACGTAATCGTGTAGCCTAGTCCTTTGATTCGGTAGGAAAGGTCCAGATCTTCACCATACATAAAAAACGCTTCGTCGAACCCACCGAGTTTGTCAAGAATATGTTTTTTTACAAGAAAAAACGCGCCGCTTGGCGAATCAATCGTATGCGGTGATGAAAGGTTTTTATAGGTCTGGTGATAACCGCCAAACAAGCGGTTTAAAATGGGAATCTGCGCGGTAAGTCTCTCGAGCTTGCTAAAATAGCAAAATGCATTCCAGGGATTAGGAAAACCCCGATGCGAGGCAGGATCGATGATGCCAGTTGGGAGTAAGACACGGACGGTAAGTCCAGCAACAGAACTATTTTCTTTAAGATATGTAATCAGGTTTTGCCAATCTACATTTTTGATGATAACGTCCGAATTGAGATACAGTACATACTTCCCTTTTGCATGACGCAAACCTATATTGTTTCCCTTTGCATATCCGACATTACTGTTGTTTGCAATGACCTTGAAATCGATCTGTTTTGGAAATGGAGAACGACCAAATGTTTTGAGTATTTTCAATGAATCATCGTGAGAATTGTTGTCCACTACGATAATTTCTGCGGAAAGAGTGGAAGAGTCCGAAAGACTATGTACTAATGACGTTAAGCATTCTTTGGTAACTGAAGCAGTGTTGTACGAAACGATGATGATAGAAAGATCGGGCATACTTCTATTATCTCTTCGGAGATTGTTTTTGTCTACGTGCTTTTCCGCCTGTGCCTACTTTACGGCGTTCGCGGACACGAGGATCGCGGGTGAGAAGACCTTTGGGTTTGAGAACGGCTCTGCTTTCTTCATTTGCCAAACAGAGGGCTCGAGACAAACCGTGCATAATTGCTTCAAGCTGGCCGTGCTTCCCACCTCCGACGACACGAACACTGATTACAAACCGACCTACAGATTTTGTAAGGGTAAGAGGAATAACAGCTTTTGCCTGATTGCGTTCGCCAGGAAAATATTCTGAAAATGGCTTTTCATTGACGATAATGTCACCTTGCTTGTACTTTTTGGTTGCTATGGTTGCTGATTTATCTTTTCCTGGGATGTATAACCTAACACGCGCAGTCGATGCTTTTCGCCTGCCAACTGCTTCATAATAGATTTTTTTGTCGTTTTTTGCCATGTCGTTATAAGGAATTAATAGTTATGAAAAATGTTTTGATTGTTTGTTATTTTCATCGGGATAGATAAATAGTCGTGCGAGCCTGCTATCTTTGTGTTTATTTTTTGGCAACATACCAGATACGGCGTGTCGAATGATCTCTTCTGGCTTGTGCTGTTTCATATGTTTGTAGGAAACTTCCTTAAGTCCTCCTGGATATCCAGAATAATATTTGTATGTTTTGTTGTCTTCTTTTTTTCCAGTGACGGCAACATGTGCCGCGTTTATAACCACAACATTGTCACCCATGTCAAGATATGGCACGTATGAAGTTTTATGTTTTCCTTGTAATTTCTGTGTAATTTCTGGGATGATTCTTCCCAATGTTTGTCCTTTGGCATCAACAAGGTGCCACGAACGATCGATTTCCTTTTCGCTAATGGGACGGGTGGATGTGGTAACGTGTGTCATAGTAAATATAAATTATGCCTTTTTCTTTTTTGCTTTTGTAACAGGTTTTTTTACTTTTTCTTCTGTCGATTTTTTTGCAGAAGTTGCTTTTACAATTTTTTTCTCTGTTTGCTTAGGAGCTTGGGGTGTTTTTGTTGATTCCTTTGAAGCAGCTTTTTTTACGGACTTTTTTGTTTGCCAATCAATAACAACCGGGTGTGCCCACTCAAGACGCACCATCATCGCTTTGTCTCCTGCTCGCTCATTGAGTCGAACGATACGTAAATATCCTCCCGGAATATCTTTGAGTGCAGGTCCTACCTGGTCAAACAGTGTTGCGATCATCTTTGTGTTTGGAATGTAACGAGCGATATAGTTTTTGTTCGCTTCGTTGACCTCTTTTGTTTTGGTAAGGATTTTTTCCATGACCGACTTTACTGCTTTTGCACGTGCTTCAGTCGTGGTCAAATGTGCGTTGAGCAGAAAATTCCTCATCATTTTTTTGACCATCATACGATCAGCATCGTATCCATCGCTAAATCGAATTGTTTTGCGTACGTGTTTCATGAAAAAAACTGTTGCTTTTGTGCAAAAAAAATAATTATTTCAGCTCAACATCCATTTTCTTGAGTTCTTCTTCGATGAGTTCAATTGACTTTTTGCCAACACCTTTGAGATTGGTCAAGTCTTCTTTACCTCGTTCAAGAAGCCCACCAACGGTTTCGATACCCTCCCTCAGTAGTGCGTTGATAACGCGAGAAGGGAGATTGAGTTCGTCGATGATAGTTTCGTTGATTTTATTGTCAGCAGTGATGTTCGTGGTGATTGGTTTTTCTATCGCTGTTTCGCTTTCGAATGTCGTACCCGCGTGGAAGCCTTCAAAATGCTTGGCAAGAATAAGCGACGCTTCCTTTACTGCTTCAAGAGGTTCGATAGAACCGTCTGTCCATACCTCCATAACGAGTCGATCGTAGTTGCTTTTTCTTCCAACACGAGCTTCTTCGACTTTGAAGTTGACCCGCTTGACCGGAGAAAATGATGCATCGACTGCAATATACCCCGTCATAGGATCGCATTCGTTTGATGATTGATACCCATACCCGTTTTCTACGACGACTTCAAGCTCAAGAGATGCTTTTTTGTCGGTTACATAGGCGATATATTGATCTTTGTTAACTACTTCTGCCTCTCCTTCAAGAGCTGCAGCAGTGACTTCACCTTCTTTGACATTCAATTTCATCATTACTGGTTCTTCTCCTACGCCAACGAAACGGACTTTTTTCAAATTGAGAACAATGTCAAGAACCGATTCTTTCACGCCAGGAATCGTTGCAAACAAATGATTTGCTTTTGTAAATTTTACATAGGTTATAGCAGCACCAGGAAGAGAAGAAAGTAATGTTCTGCGCAATGCATTGCCAATGCTGTTTCCAAAACTTGCGTTCAAAGGTTCATACACAAACACACCATGTGTTTGGTCTTGTTGTTCAACTTTGAGAGAAAAAATAGGTTCAATCATACTATCAAAAAAACTTATAAATATATATAAATATTAACGAGAATAAAATTCAACTACCAATCGTAAATTGACCTGTTGGTCAACAAACGACGTATCGGGTGTTGCAACCAATGTTCCTGCATCAGCCTTTTTCGACAACCACTCGGGCATAATGCGCTGATCGTCTTTGAGTGATTCCTCAATGTAAGGAATTGCTTTTGTTTTTGTTTTTGCAAACGTTACGCTGTCTTTATTTTTGAGTTGATAGGAAGGAATGCTCAACACTTTGTCATTCACTTTGATGTGTTTGTGAACAACGAGTTGTCGTGCTGCTGCACGCGTGGGTGCCAATCCAAGTCGATATACAACATTGTCGAGTCTTCTTTCAAGGAGTTCGGTCATGTGTACAGCCGTGTTGCCCTTTTTGCGTGCAGACTCAAGGAAATAGCGCTTGAGCTGCTTCTCGGTCAACCCAAACATATAGCGTAATTTCTGTTTTTCTCTCAGCTGACGTGAATGTTCTGATTTCTTTCTTCTTCTGCTTACTCCGTGTTGGCCGGGAGAAATATTCAGCCTTTTGAGTAGGGATGCATGAGACTTGGAACCAGTTGTTTTCAATCCCAAATCCATACCTTCTCTGCGTGCTGCTTTATTTTTAGGTCCTGTGTATCGCATAACAAAAAATAAATAAATTATACCCGTCGAATCTTTGGCGGCCTCACTCCATTGTGTGGAATGGGCGTGATGTCGACCAATTTTTCAATTTCTAATTTCGAACTTCGTATAACGCGAAGGGCTGCCTCACGTCCTGGGCCTATTCCTTTGACGAAAACATCTGCTTTTCGTAATCCATGGGTCATAAGCGCTGTGTTGAGCGCATTTTCCATCGTTACCGTGCCTGCATAGGGCGTGGACTTACGCGTGCCCTTAAATCCGTGCATGCCGCACGAACCCGTCACGATAGGCTGACCTTTGGAATCGGTAATGGTCACGAATGTGTTGTTGAACGTGGCGGTGATATAGATCTTGCCAGTTTCAACAACTCGTGTTTGTTTTTTTTGTGTTCTTCCTTTAGTGTTTGCCATATGGTGTTATAAAAATCATTTTTTTGGTTTTACTTCCTGCGACTCAATCTTTGCCCATGCCTCTTTTGAATGGGACGATACGGTTTTCTTGCCACCGCGTTTGGTGCGTGCGTTCGATCGAGTTCGCTGTCCTCTGACAGGCAAACCTCGTGTATGTCGCAGGCCTCGATACGTGCCTTGTTCTTTCAATTTTTTAATATTTTCATTTTTCTCTTCGCGTAAATCTCCTTCGACGCGATATACTCCTTCAATTGTTTTCATAATGCTCTTGATTTCGTCGTCGCTTACTTCCTGAACGCGCTTATCTGCTTTTACTTTTGCTTGTTCAAGAATTGTTTTTGATCGACTCCACCCGATACCGTGTACCAAAGTGAGGGCGTAATCAATGCGTTTATTGTCTGGTAAAACAACTCCAAATAATCTGTGCATATGTGTTTAATAATTTAATCCTGTCGCTGATTGTGTCGTGGGTTTTTTTTGCATACAACACGCAATTTGCCTTTACGGACACGAAACTCACAACCATCGCATTTTTTCTTTACAGATGCGTTTACTTGCATAATTTAGATTACATTCTATAAACAATACGACCCCTATCGAGATCGTAAGGGGTCATTTCAACCTTTACTTTGTCTCCTGGCAAAATTTTTATATAATGCTTACGCATTTTGCCCGACAAATAGCAGATAATAATTTTCTCTGATCCTTCAAGTTGTACTTTAAATAACGTGTTCGGAAGGCTCTCAATAACTTCTCCCTGAATAATTGTTACGTTATCTTTCATAAAGGATATATTGTATCATATATTTACGTTAAAATGAAGGTCTGTTTTTCAGTTATGGCTATTGTTTTCTCAAAGCAAGCGGACAAACTGCGGTCTGCAGTGATGATCGACCACTCTTCGGAGCCTTCGTAGGCTATATCTTCTGTTCCCGTAGAATAAATGATTTCAACAGCTAATGTCATGCCAGGTTTAATTTTTACCGTTTTATTGATGGGTTTGTGTAAAAAATTGAACACATATGGGTCTTCGTGAAGCTCTTGACCTACACCGTGGCCAGTGAGTTCTTTGAGGATAAAATATCCTGCTTTTTCGATTTCGTGTTGTATGAATTGCGCCGGTTTACCCAAGTAGGTGCCTGGTTTAAAAAACGTCAGTACTTTCTCAAGAGTTTGCTTGCCAACATCAAGAAAACGCTGTGTCTCCTTGGGGATCGTACCAATTGCTATTGTAACCGCAGAATCGGTGTGAAAACCTTTGTGAAGGACTCCTGCATCTATTGTGAGGATGTCGCCTTCTGTAAGTTGACGCTCAGATGGAGGTGTATGAACAGCCTGTTCGTTTATCGTGGTGCAGGTGGCCCACGAATAACCAGGAACGGTCTTGAATGATGCGGCTACACCCTTGTTTTTAAAAAAATGCTCTGCAAAATCATTGATCTTGTTGGTGGTCATACCTGCCTTGACCGTTGGCACAAGCTCCTCAAACATTGCACGCAAAATGGCACCACCTTCTTTCATAGCTTGTATTTCTTCTGGAGATTTAAGATATATCTTACTCATGGATACAATATAAACGATGATGCTACATATTATGTATAAAAAAATACGGGATGATGAAGCGCTTTAACTATAATACACGCCTTGATAAACTTCATCCAATTTCTGATGAAAATCGTCAATTGAGAAGTTGTTTTTGATAAAGTAGTCTGCAAATGCGATTGTTGGACCCATGTGAGTAGTCAAAAGTTCGTCAATGTCTCGTTCAACGCCAGTCAAACCGGAACGACTTTTACGCTTTCGAGTGCGCTCGTAGCGTTTATCTTTGTCTGCATAAATTGCAATAATAAAAATGCGAGTTTTGGGAAAAGTCTTTTTTAAATATTCATATTCTTCCCACGAGCGCATGCCTTCGATAAGGGTGAGTTTATTTGTCTTGAGGCTTTTTTCGAGTTCTTCTTTGTTGAGGTACGCCATGGCTTCAAATCCGTATTTTTTACGAAGTGCTGTGCGCACTTTGCTGTGCACTTCTAAAGTATGCTGGAGACCTTTCTTGTCGATGTACGAATTAACCACGTTCGAAAAGGAAACAATGGGTGCGTCGTATTTTTTACTCAAATAATCGGCAGCTTCTGTCTTGCCCGCACCAGGCATACCAACGACAGCAATGATAGTATTGTCTTTTTGCTGCCAATTTTTGATACCGTTGCGCTGTTTTTGCTTACCCAGCGATTTGAGTATGGCCTGGTTTACTTCTTCAATGGGTAACTTGCCATCCACTTCAACGAGTATGCCCTTTTCGCGATAGTACTCAATGACTTTGGTTGTATGCGTATGAAACAATTCGACCCGCTTTCTGATAGCTTTGACGGTCTCATCGTCGCGCACCTGATTGCGATAAGCCAACCTCCACAGTACTTCTTTGTCGGGAATGTGGACATGGATGACTTTCTCGACATTGTTGACAAATTGTTTCGCCTGTTTGAGCGTACGGGGGAATCCGTCAAGGATATACCCGTTTTTATATGCAGGGCGGGAAAGATATTCATTGACAATTTCGATGACCTTCTCGTCCGGAACAAGCGCTCCCGAACTCATAATGACTTTGATGTAGCGACCAAGTTGTGTTCTTTCTTTGGCAAGCTGACGAAAAATATGCCCAGTCGAAAGGTAAGGAATATGTAATTGTTTTGAAAGAAGATTGCCTTGTGTTGATTTGCCTGAACCTTGAATACCGATGAGTACGATTTTCATACAATGGGTGTTAATGCAATTTTTTCTTTTCTGTATGTTTTGTTTTTTTGTGACAATTGGAACAGAATTTTTGTAAAACGAGCGCTTCTTGTGTATTGAGCTTATTTCGCTCTGTTACGTAGTTTTGTTTTTTACACTCCGAGCAGATAAGTCCAACGTTTGCTCGTGCTTTTTTACCTTTTGCCATGGCTTAAGTATAGAAAAATGAATAACAGATGTATATTGTACTATATCAAATACTAAAGTGAACAGCGAATACATTTCTCTTCTTTGAATGAAGATTCAAGCTTTTTCGTAATCTATCACATCGAATACTTATCGTAATTCTTCATAACGAGTTGTGCTTCTATAGCTTTAAACGTTTCCAAAACAACAGATACCACGATGAGGATGCCAGTACCACCGATGACCAACTCACGTACGCCGGTAATGCTTGATACAATCGCTGGCAAAATGGCGATCACTCCCAAAAAGATTGCACCAAATGTGGTGATTTTATACATGATCTGCTCGAGATATTTTTTTGTCGCTTTGCCAGGGCGAATGCCTGGAATAAAGCCCCCATTTTTCTGTATGTCTTCGGAAATTTTTTCCGGGTTGAAGACAACAATAGTATAAAAAAACGTGAACGCAACAACAAGGAGGAAATAAAAGATGTTATAAAATACGCCAGAAGGATTAAACAGTCGTGCAAGCGACGTACCAAACTGCGTAAGACTCGGATTTTTGAGAGCGCCAAGGACATTTCCTAAAATCTGAGGAAACAGAACAAACGAAACGGCAAAAATGATGGGAATAACGCCTGCCTGGTTGAGCTTGAGGGGAAGGTAATTGTTTGCCGCCTGGTACATGCGATTGCCTTTGATGCGTTTGGCATAATAAATTGGGATACGGCGTACTGCCTCGTTTATGTACACAACCGCGGCGATGACAAAAAGTGCGATGATAATAAAACTGACCACGCTAAAAAATGTATCTTGGGTAAACGTTGTCACGGTTCTGCCAAAAAGAACCGGAACTCTCCCGACGATACCAGCAAAAATGATGATTGAAATGCCATTACCCAACCCAAACTCAGAAATAAGCTCCCCGAGCCACATGAGGATAAACGTGCCCGCCATGAGGGTAAAAATGAATGATATAAACTCAAGCGGATTGAGATTGCCGATGACATTTTGATTTTTGAGTAGAACATAGACGCCGACCGACTGGATGAGCGTGATGCCAACGGTGAGAAATCGAGTGTACTGGTTAATTTTGAAACGGCCATACTCCCCTTCTTTTTGCAAAGCCTCAAGTTGGGGCATGATCATAGTAAGAAGCTGCAAAACGATTGAGGCGTTGATGTATGGACCAAGTCCAAGCGCCATGACGGAAAAGTTGACTAATGTGCCGCCTGAAAAGATATCAAGGAGCGACAGAAACTGACTTTGTGCAAACAGTGAGCGCAATTGTACTAAGTCAATTGCAGGAATAGGAAGAAATGCAAACACGCGAAAAATAAGAATAATACCAAGCGTGATAATAGTTTTTCTGCGCAACATCGGGTCACGCACCATTGATTGAAGTTTTTGTGTTATTGTTTTCATTGTACTGTTCCCCCTGCACGCTCAATAGCAGCACGAGCGCCCTTGGTCACAGGTAGTGCAACGGTAAGTTTTTTATCTAATGTACCATTGGCGACAACCTTGGCACCCTTGTGCTTTTGTGTGCTTTTCATGATACCTGTTTCTACGAGATAGTCAAGGTTGACAACGTCGTTGTTTTTAAAGGTATTCAATTGGGAAAGTGAAATGATGCGCGGTTTTGGTTTTAGACTTTTATTTTTTTCTTTTCCACGAAGGAGTGGATACTTTTTGACCATACGATTTTGTCCTCCTTCAAAATGAAGAGGTACTTTTTCCCGCGCAGTTTGATGGCGTGTTGTTCCGCGTCCCGATTTGGCACCGGCGCCAGAACCCAAGCCTCGTCCGCGTCGTTTGGCTCGTTTGGAAACAATTTTGGGTAATGTTGATAGCATGGTCTAAAGAGTAATAATAATTTATTTCGTTGTTTTCTTTGTTGATTTTGCCTTAGGTTTTGATGCTGTTTTTTTCGCTTTCTTCACCGGCGTTTCTTTTTTTACTTTTTTTGTGGCCGGTGACTTTTTGGGCTTTTTTTCTTCTTTGTTTGCCGATTTTACCGGTGGTGATTTTTCAACAACTGGTTCTGCTTCTTTCTTTTCTTGCTTTAGTGATGGCTCTGTCTTTTTAGATTCGCTGACGATTCTTGGCTTGAGTTGTCTAATTGCTGTCATGACCGCGTATGCGTTTGTGATCTGATTACGCGAACCGATAACCTTACCCGACGCATTATTTACTCCAGCAACATCAAGAATGATGCGCACAACACCACCTAGTTTGAGTCCTGTTCCTGGAGGGGCAGGCTTCAATAATAAGCGTGCGGATTTGTATTTAAGGTAAATGTCGTGTGGCAACGTGTCGTTAAAAATAGGAATAACAACTGTGTTCTTTTTTGCTTGAGCGATTGCTTTTCGTATGGCTTGGGGTACTTCTTTGCCTGTGCCCAACCCTATTCCCGCTTTTCCTTTGCCATCACCGATAGCAACGAGTGCAGAAAATGAGATGCTATTTCCGCCCGTGGTCTTTTTAGACACACGACGAATGTATAACACTTTTTCTTCAAATTCTTTGTCTTGTTCCTGTTTTTTTCTCCGCTGCATGATGAAAAATAAAATAATAATTAAACGTTTATCCCTGCTTTTCTCAAACCTTCGGCAACAGCTTTGACTCTGCCATTATATAGGTATGGACCTCGGTCAAATATAACTGATGTAATTTTCTTTTTCTTGAGTAATGCTCCTGCTTCTTCGCCTATGCGCATAGCAATCTCTGTCTTCGTACCTTTTTGCTCTTTCGATGTTTTGCTGCCAAACGCGAAAATCGTCTTTCTTGCCACATCGTCAATAGCTTGCACGTACGTAAACCTGTTTGAACGAAATACGCTCAATCGTGGTTTTTGTGCAGTGCCACAGATTTTGGAACGTGTTCTGCGTGCTCTTTTTTTTCGTCTTTTGATAATATCTTTCATAGAATGTTTTGTAACGTATATCTTATAACTTGAGGGCGTGTAACGTACGGACTAGGTATAAGTTTCAAGTTATAACTTTATAGACTTTTGACTTTATAGGCTTTTTGACTTTTTCCTAACATCTAATATCTAATTAACTAATTATCTAATTTATACCTTTGCCTTCTTTCCTGGCTTGAGTTTGATATACTCGCCTTCGTATCGAATTCCTTTTCCTTTGTATGGATCTGGTTTCCGAATCATCTTTATTTGTTGAGCAATTTCTCCAACTAATTGCTTGTCTGCGCCGGTTATCATGCAAATATTGTTTCCTTCAGTCGTATATTGCAAACCCTCAATCTCTTTAAAAACAACGGGGTGTGAAAATCCTAATTTAAAAGCCAGGTCTTTTCCTTGCATTTTTACATTGTAACCGGTACCTACAATTTCGAGTCGTTTCGACCATCCTTTGGTGACACCGTGCAGCGCATTGGCGATCAGACTTCTGAACAAACCGTGCAACGATTTGTGGCGTTTTGTTTCTCGTTTTCTTGCAATGATAATAGTGTTTTCTTGTTTTTGCACATCAAGTTCGCGGGGAATATCATAGGATAATTCGCCCTTTGGACCTTTGACAAGCACGCGATCTACATCGATCGTTATTTCCGTGCCTTCGATAATAGAAATTGGCTTTTGTCCAACTTTTGACATACTTACCAAATATGAAATAATAATTCTCCACCCAATAGCTCTTTGCGTGCTTCTCTGTCAGTCTTTATGCCCTTTGACGTGGAAATAATTGCGTGTCCAAGCCCTCCCAATACGCTTTTAACATCCTCGTGTTTTATATACCAACGTCTACCTGGTGTGGAAAAAATCTTGACATCGGTGAATGCTGGCATGCCGTTGTCGTACTTTAGGGTTATGGTGGCATGCTTTTTATTTTTTTCGCCGCTGACTTCGTAATCTGCGACATACCCGAGGGCTTTCAGTTTTTGTAATACGCTCCCGCGAAAATTAGAATAGGGCGTTTCAACTGAGTCTCGCCGAGCAAGATAACCGTTTTTGATTCGTATAATAAGATCTATAACTGACATACTATAAATAAATTGAAATTATATCACGTCTTTTCTGCCGTACGTTTAGTAACCCGACCATGGCCTTTGAATGTTCTAGTCGGCGCAAACTCGCCAAGATATTTTCCTACCATTCCCTCGCTTATATACACTTCAATGTGTTTGCGTCCGTTGTGTACCGCGATACGATGACCAACATAATCGGGATGGATTTGTGAACCTCGTGCCCATGTTTTTATCGGCTTACGATCGCCGCTTTCCTTTTGATTGAGCACTTTTTGGTGCAATTTTTCATCAATGTATGGTCCTTTTTTTGCTGAACGTGTCATAGTGTTACCAAGAAATTTTTTTTAATCCCGGAATGTTGCCTTTGAGAGCTTCTTTTCTTAAACAAAGCCTACAAAGTCCAAACCTTCGATAATAGCCTCGTGATCTACCGCATATCGAACAACGATTTACGTGTCGTACGTCAAACTTTTGTTTTTTATCGAATTTTACTTTATCAGATGTTTTTGACATGATCGAAATGTAATTTATGAAATAAAGGGAATCTGTAATTTTTTAAATAATGCTACACCATGTTCGCGACTCCGAGTCGAAGTAACAATGGTTATCTCAAGACCGCGTAACTTGTCGATTTTGTCATATTCGATTTCTGGAAAAATAGTCTGCTCAGTAAAGCCAAGATTGAGATTGCCATGCTGATCAATCGATTTTTCAGAAATACCTCTAAAATCACGTAAACGTGGTAACACAACATGGATGAGTTTATCAAGAAAATCATACATACGTTTTCCCCGTAATGTTACTTTGGCTCCGATCGGAAACCCCTTACGGATCTTAAAAGACGAAATAGATTTACGAGCCAGGGTGACCATTGCTTTTTGTCCGGTCATTTGTTCAAGTTGTTCTCGTACGCGATCTACCGCCTTTTTGTTTTGTACCGACTCGCCTACTCCTATATTCACAACAATTTTTGTAAACGTAGGCACAGCAAGTGGATTCTTGATGCCAAGATCCTTCATGAGTTCTTTCTTTACCGATGTATTAAATTGCTTTTGAAATGTTGACATGGTGTTTTATGAAAATTGTTTTTTGCATACTTTACATAGACGGGATCGTTTACCATCTTCGCGTACATATCCGACACGTGTTGGTTTTTTGCATTTTGGACAAACCAGCATCACATTGGAAATCGACAATGGTCGTGGTACATCGACAATACCTCCTTGGGGGTATTGTTCGCTCTTTTGCATATGTTTTTTGAACATGTTTATATTTTCGACCAATACTTTTCCCATTTTGCGATATATGCGTACCACTTTACCTTCACGGCCGTTATCTTTTCCTACGATGACGCGGACGGTGTCTCCAATTTTTATTTTCATGATGATAAATGATGTAACGATTTTAATATACCTCTGATGCTAAACTCGCAATTTTATTGAATCCGCTGTCTTTTATCTCTTTCCCGATTGGTCCAAATACGCGCGTGCCTTTTGGTTCTTGAGAACTTGGGCCTTCGAGAATAACGCACGCGTTTTCGTCGAAACGGATATAACTACCATCTTTTCTTCTGGTTTCTTTTCTGGTGCGAACAATAACCGCTTTTACAATTTCGCTTGATTTGACCTGTCCATACGGCAACGCCTGTTTAACCACGCCGGTAATGATTTCGCCTAAGTAAGCGTACTTTCTATTTCCCTTTTTTGGTATGCCAATGACCTGAACTTTCTTTGCGCCGGTGTTGTCGGCAACATTCAGCATTGATCGTAACTGTAACATAGATGGTTATAATGATTTTGACAATGAAATGACGTTCTCCTTTGTACTGTACTGATTACGCCTCTTTTGATTCTATTTTTTTGATAACTATAAATTGTTTGTTCTTTGAAATGGGTCGTGTTTCTGCAAATTCGACAACGTCGCCTTCTTTTATACCTTCCATAGTGTTGTGTGCCTTGAATCGCTTTGTCACTTTGACCACCTTGCGAAACAAAGGATGGCGATACTTCCGCTCAACGGCAACAACAATTGTGTCTTTCATTTTTGTCGAAACAACGGTTCCGATTAGTCGTTTTGTCATGATTGTTTTTGTGAATCTGATAATTCTTTTTGTCGTATAATTGTCAACAAATAGGCGAGTTGTTTTCTTTTCTTACTCGTTATGTTTGTGTCTTTTTCTGGTTTGACGTGCTTCTCAATCTGCAATCGAGTCAACTCTTCGCGTAAAGTTGCAACTTCCTTTCGCAACTCTTTCATTTCTTTGCCGAGTAATGTTTGTGTTTGTTTTTTCATGCTTGGTTTACGATTTGGTAACTACGCTCGTTTTCACTGGCAACTTCGAAGCAAGTACTTTGAGCACATGCTTGGAGGTCACATCGTCGAGTCCGTCAATTTCAAACAATACGCGTCCCGGAGAAACAGATGCGACAAAATAGGCGACATCTCCTTTTCCGGCACCCATAGTGACTTCTGGTGGCTTCTTGGAATAGGGTTTGTCTGGAAAAATTCGAATCCAGAATTTACCCATCTTGCGTGTTGCACGTGCCATGACTACGCGACACGACTCAATTTGACGATCTTTGATCCAGCCTGGTTCTACTGTTTTGAGACCATAGGAACCATGGTTGAGTTTATCGCCTTTTGTGGCGATTTTTTTCCAGGTTCCCCTGAATTGTTTTCGATATTTTTGTCTTTTTGGTGCTAACATGGATTGATTAATGGATTATAACGTTCGTAACGTCTATAAAATTAAATGATTCAAATATAAATAAAAAACTTTTTAACTATTATTTTTACAAATCCACACCTTCACACCAACATATCCTGATTTGGTTAGAGCCGGATATGAAGCGTAATCGACATCCTCACGGATGGTTGATGTTGGGATCGTGCCTTGGAAATATTTTTCTCTTCGTGAAATTTCGGCTCCTGCTATTCTGCCGCTCAGCTGCACTTTTACTCCCCTGTTGCCAGCCTCCATAACTCTGTTCATAGCGCCATGTACCGTCGAACGGTGGGGGAAACTCCTCACCAGCTTTTCTGCAATGGTCTGTGCCACATAATGAGCGTTAGAATACGGTTTCTTCACGGGCTCGATTTTAATATCAATTTTGATATCTTGCTTGCTTCCTTTTTTTGCATTAGCATACAATTTTGAAACAATGATTTTTTTCACATCTTCCAATCCTTTTCCTCCACGACCGATAATCATTCCCGGCTTGACTGAGTAGATTGTTACGGTGAGTTTTTTTATCGCTCGTTCGATATTTACTTCGGTAATGCCCGAATAGCTATATTTTTTCATCAACTCGTCGCGAATCTCTTTGTCCTGGATGATGGCATTTCTAAACTTTCTTTTGTCAGAAAAAAACCATCGCGATGACCAATCATAAATGATTCCGAGTCGTAAACCGTGTGGATTAACTTTTTGGCCCATTCTTATTTTAATTACAAATTAATAATAAATTGATAGTTATGACGTAACGCGTTTTATACTCTTTTTTGATGATGCTGGTGACTTTTTAGTTGTTGGCTTCTTTTTTGGTCTCTTTTTTAACAGATGAAGCAGGTGTCTGCTTTTCTTGGACAAGCACAATCTTGATGTGCGAATATGACCGCGTGCGTGGTTTTGCTCCTCCGCGCGATCCTGCTCGATAGCGTTTCAATTTTCTGCCTTCTTCTATTGTCAAAAACTTGAATTTTAGCATATTTGGATCGACTTTTAAAGTCGCTGTCGCGTTGCTGATAGCCGATTTGATTGCTGAATAATACAACACCGATTGCTTATTTGTCGAGTAATACAGATAGTCCAATGCTTCTGCCGGTTTCATTTTCTTTATGGCGTCAAGCATGAAACGCATCTTTTTTGGAGACATTTTCACATTTTTTATATAGGTTGTTGATTCCATATTATAGATAAACCAGTTTTAACTTAATAAACAGATACAGTGATATATATTAATGATATTTAAATTTTATTCTTTATATAATGCAAACCTTAAACGGTTTACTATTATAGTGAACCGTACTTTCGTACTGGTTCACTATTACTTTCTACGCTTAACAATTAACGATTGACTCCATTTTTTCTTTGATCGTGTGCGTGTACCACGAGCTGACTTTCCCCATGGCGTTTTGGGGTGCATACCTTCGCCAGATCGACCCTCTCCTCCGCCGTGCGGGTGAGAATCGGGGTGTTGAGCAGTACCGCGCACCGAAGGGCGAATACCCATCAGGCGTTTACGACCTGCTTTACCAATAACACGATCTTTGTGTTCAATATTGCCAACTCTCCCTATGGTTGCAAAACAGTGCTGGTGAAATTTACGAATTTCGCCAGAGGACAACTTGAGGTGCACATACGCACCATCGCTTGCGATAACCGTAGCGTAGGTGCCAGCACCGCGGGTCATGGTTCCTCCTTGTCCAGGATAGAGTTCAACGTTATGAACTTCGATACCAACGGGGATGTATTGTAATTCCATGGCGTTGCCAACGGTAATATCTGTTTGTTCCTTTGCAACGATTGTTTGACCAACCTTCAACCCGTGTGGGTGAAGGATGTATCGTTTTTCGCCGTCTTCGTATTGAACAAGGGCCAAATTCGCATTACGATTTGGGTCGTATTCAATACGCACCACCGTACCTTCGACATCTCGCTTACTTCTGCGGAAATCTACTTCTCGATACATGCGTTTTTGTCGTTTTCCCTGGTGGCGAACCGAAATTTTGCCTGTTCGATCACGCCCCGAATGTTTTTTCAGGATGGATGATAGCTGCTTTGTCGGTTTTTGTTTTTTTGATAATTTCATATTTTTTTAGATCAGCGAACTAATTTATGCTTGTGGGAATATATCTATCGTTCCTTTTGATAATTTTACTAATGCAAACTTTTTGTCTGGCTCTGTCTTGGTTGCCATGCGCCTTCCCACTCTTTTTTTCTTTCCTTTGCGAAAGATGATGCGCACGCTGTCGACAACAACGTCTTTATATAATGTTTGAATGACTGTTGCCACTTGGTGTTTGGTTGCTTTTTGAGAAACTGCAAACGTATACACACCTTGTTGGGCAAGTTGTGTTGTTTTTTCTGTCAAAACCGGCTTGTATATGACATCGTGTATGTTCATGCTTTTTTGGTGAAATGATCTTGTAATGCTTGCAGCCCTGTCTCGGTAAAGATAAGGTGCTTGTGATTGAGTACTTCATATGGGTTGATGGTCGATGCCTGGATGATGTCAACAAATGGGATGTTGCGCGTCGACTGTACGATGCCGTTGTTCTCGACTTTAGCCAGCACGAGCAGCGCTTTATCTGATACGTTCATCGCCTGTAAACAAGCTGCCATGGTTTTGGTTTTTGGTTTCATGGCTATTGCCTTGTCTTCGAGCACTTTTATTGCTTGTTGGCGCGCTTGCATGCTGAGAGCAACCATAAGGGCTTTTTTCTTTTGTTTTTTGTTTATGTCTTTTTCAAATATTCGTGGTCGTGGACCAAAGGTCACACCGCCGCCTACAAAAATTGGTGCCTTGCGCGCGCCATGTCGGGCACGACCTGTGCCTTTTTGACGGTACACTTTTTTTGTTGTGCCGATAACTTCGGATCGTGTTTTGGCAGAAACCGTACCTTGGCGCTGGTTGTGTAAATATACGCGCACGTACTGTGCGATGAGTTGTTTGTTTTCTGGTTCTGCAAACATTGTTTGTGGCAATGTTATGGTTTTTGTTTCTTTTCCATCAAGATTGTACACAGACACGGTAAGGTTATTTTTCTTTGCAACCTTTTTTTCATTCTTTGTTGATGACGTTGGTTGTGATACTCGTAAAGGTTTATTGGATGTTACGGTTCTTTTGGCCTTTGTGGTTTGTTTGCTTGTTGCCGTCTTGTTTTGTTTTTTTTCTTCTTCCATGTTTGAATAAAAAAATGATGTTGGTAATTTGTATGGTTGCTTTAAGTGTTAAATTTTTGACTTTCGGACTTCTAACAATGCTCCTTTGTGACCGGCTACAAGGCCTGTTACTACAATTTCGTCGTCTGCAACTTCTTGCACGGTCAAACCTTGAACAGTAATACGATTGCCACCCATCCTCCCTGCCATACGCATACCTTTTTTGACACGACCGGGTGTGGTTCCGCTTCCAATAGACCCTGGCGCACGTTCACGATCGGACTGACCATGAGTGCGTGGGCCGCCGGCAAATCCATGGCGTCGCACGACTCCCTGGAATCCTTTTCCTTTTGAAGTGCCGCTTACGTCGACTACGTCTCCATGTGCAAACATCATGCTGGGTTTGATTTCATCACCGATGAAAAGTTGTGTCTCGCTCATTTTGATTCCTCTTTTTTTGCCTTCCTCGACGAATTCGATGAAAGGAGCGATGTGGTCGAGTCGAAACTCACGAAAAAAACGAAGCGGGGTTGTAATCCCCGCTTTTTTCAATAATCCTTGCTGTGGTTTTGCAATATTTTTGCCTTGTCGAAAGCCAATAACGAGTGCATTGTATCCGTCGCGTTCTTGTGTTTTTATGTCGACAAGATAACATAGTGAGGTGGTAATGTGCGTCACAGGAGTAAGATCTCCAGTCTCGCTGAAGCGCTGATCTTGAACCGATTTTGTGCCGAGTATGAATCCGAACATGGTAATAATTATTTATTGTGTGAATATCTTTTTTGCGAGCAATCGAGGGTCCGCCGATTCGGTGGACGAGAGGTGCCTCGGCGAGCAAAAAACGATATCGAACAATAAGCTAAAATAATAACATTATGTATCAATAAAAAAAGCCCCAGATTGGGGCTTCACAAGCCTCTTCAATCTGACACTTTGGAAAATTATCCGGAAGAAAAATAATCAACACCCTGTCGGATGCCTTTTCTTCCCCATTTCCAGACATCAAATGAACTAATCATTTAGACTGTAATTATATAACAGGAATTTCTCTATGGCAAGCGATTACATCTTCACTTCTATTTCTACTCCTGCGGGGAGTTCAAGGTGCATGAGCGAATCAATCGTTTGATTTGTTGGATTTTCGATATCAAGCAGACGCTTGTGGGTTATGAGGCCAAAATGCGTGCGTGCATCTTTGTCGGTGAAAGGAGAATCATTCACGACAAATACCTCCTTCTTGCGGGGAAGGGGGATGGGCCCTTTGACACCTGCGCCAGTTTTTATGGCGGTGTTTACGAGCTTTTGGCACGTCTCATCGATGAGTCGATGGTCGTATGCTTTGAGTCTGATTCTGATTCTTCCTTTTGGCATATATAATTTTGAATAATTTAAGCGCTTTTCGCGTTTTTTTATAACACGTCCTCATATCTATTTTTGTTGAGAGGCTGGTTCATCTCCTGGAATAGGTTTAAATTCTATCTTCTTATCGTCTGGGTTAACAATTGGCAATTCAAACGAACCAGCTTGTTGAGAGGCTGGTTCATCTCCTGGAATAGGTTTAAATTCTATCTTCTTATCGTCTGGGTTAACAATTGGCAATTCAAACGAACCAGCTTGTTGAGAGGCTGGTTCATCTCCTGGAATAGGTTTAAATTCTATCTTCTTATCGTCTGGGTTAACAATTGGCAATTCAAACGAACCAGCTTGTTGAGAGGCTGATGATTTTCCAGCATTTTTTCCTTCCATAAATATACATTAAGTAAGAAAAAGCGAAGGGATCAAACCCCTCGCCTTTTCTTCGTAAATACTAATAAAAATTATTCCAAAATCTTGGTAATCACTCCCGCGCCGACAGTGTGTCCACCTTCGCGGATAGCAAACTTGAGTCCTTCTTCAAGGGCGATTGGATAAATGAGTTTGCCGGTAATCTTGATGTTGTCGCCAGGCATAACCATCTCTACACCTTCGGGGAGTTCTACTTCTCCGGTCACATCTGTGGTGCGGATGTAAAACTGTGGTCTGTATCCTTTGAAAAATGGTGTATGACGTCCACCTTCTTCTTTTTTGAGCACATAAATTTCTGCTTCAAACTTTGTGTGTGGCTTGACCGTGCCCGGTTTTGCAACAACTTGTCCGCGTTCGACATCTGCCTTTTCAATTCCTCGAAGAAGCAAACCGGTGTTATCGCCGGCTTCTGTATGATCAAGCTCCTTGCGGAACATTTCGATACCCGTCACCACTGTTTTTCGGGAATCACGAATACCGACGATCTCAATTTCTTCGTTTGGCTTAAGCGAACCGCGTTCGACACGACCAGTCACAACCGTTCCGCGACCTTGAATCGTAAAGACATCTTCGACAGGCATAAGGAATGGCTTGTCGATATCGCGCACGGGGTCGGGAATGTATTCGTCGACTTTTTGCATGAGTTCTTCAATAGCTTTGACCGCTTCTGGATCGTCTTCGAGGGCTTTGAGCGAAGAGCCTTTGATGACAGGTACTTCGTCTCCTGGATATTCGTATTTGGTAAGCAGTTCGCGGACTTCCATTTCGACGAGTTCAAGAATTTCTTTGTCTTCAACCATGTCGCACTTGTTGAGATATACAACAATTGCCGGTACGTTGACCTGCTTTGCAAGAAGGATGTGCTCTCTGGTTTGAGGCATAGGTCCATCTGGTGCAGAAACAACGAGTATGGCCCCGTCCATCTGGGCTGCTCCAGTGATCATATTTTTGATGTAGTCTGCGTGGCCTGGAGCATCGATGTGTGCATAGTGCCTTTTTTCTGTTTCGTATTCGGTGTGAGCAATATTGATTGTTACGCCGCGTTCTTTTTCTTCTGGAGCGCTGTCAATTTTGTCGTATGGCATTTCTTCTGCCATGCCTTTTTTGGCAAGTACGTGGTGGATAGCCGAAGTTGTAGTCGTTTTTCCGTGATCTACGTGACCAATGGTACCAATATTAACGTGGGGTTTGTTTCTGACAAATTTCTTTTTGTCTGCCATAGATATAAATTGAATGAATTAATTAAAAATGATATAAGTAACAATTGTAATAAAAATACACGAAATTACAAGGTTGAACTGATGAAATGATAAAACAGATTGCCCAGAAAGTCAAGAACGATTTAGACTAATCTCAATAAGTTTCTGTTTTATAATACCATCGTCTATAGAAAAATGGGGAAGATATTCAATTTTTTCAGAATAATCTATATCTTCATGATAAGCCAACTGCTCCCTGAAGAGTTTTTCATTAAACTCTCCTTTGAATATTTCTTTAGCCTTATTGACCACAGAAACGAAAGAATGGCCTTTAAAAATAAAGTAGAGGTCAACATAATCTTTCCACTTTGCTCTTCTTCCTAACGCATAGGCTTTCATGGTTGCCAGTGTCAATAAATCAGGCATGGCGCAAGCATCTTTAAGCTTTACATCATATTTTATGTCAAAGGGGAAATTTAAAAAAGTCATCTGAACATCGTGTACTTGGATTGTATATTCATCTTGATTTTCAATTCGAACTTTTTCTATGGAAAAAAATTGGTTTATTGTTTTTCTAATTGATAAAATGTCAAGCTTTCTTTTTTTGAATAAATCGAAATCAATAGACTTTCTGTGCCCCAACTGTAAAGCAATGGCCGTGCCACCAACCAACCCAAATTCTTCTGAAAAGGCTTGAAGAAGTGGTAAAAGGTCTTTTTGCTTCTGCGTTAAAACATTGAGATGCACAGTTTAAGAAAAATATAAATCAAAATAATGTTTTGTACGATGACGAATATTACATCTGGGTTTGCTCGTGAGTTTGTGATAAAGTTCAACCGTTGCTTCTTTTCCAAGGGTGCGGATGACTTCTTGAACTTGTTCCCAGTTGCCATAGTTAAGAACATGTTCAAAAATACTTTCATCACTGACGGAATCTTTGGCGTTTGTATACCAAATAAGCGTAGGATCCTCAGAAAGTATTTTTATTAATTTCTGCTTTTGCATATGTGTAAATACAAAATTTAAGATCTAGAACCAAAAAGTCTATTTAACAAATTTTTACTTTGTTTTACTCTCTCTATGTGCCCTATCCAAGTTTGATATGTTTCTTTATTTACAGAATAAGGATTTGGCGGACAATTTGAAGCGATCGGATACAATCGTGGAATATCTAATTGGTCAAATTTAGCAAGACAAGCACGCGCATCATCTTCTTTAAACATATTAGGGTAAAAATATTTCATAGCTTCTAAGGATTGACTTATTGTTAATATTCTTGCAGGAAAAAACAATTTTTGTTCTTGTTGTAAGGTTGTGCCACCATTTCGTAAAGCCCTTTCCATTAATGAAATTTGACTGGAAGCAGATTCGCAACCTCCACCGACAAGTACCACTTTAGAATTTCCTTTTTTAATAATTTGAAAAATAAACGTTCTGAGTTCATCTTTATCTTCTTGGGTTAACATCATGCCCTCGTCAAAAAATATAAAATTTGGATTTGCATCCCAATTTCTTTTTTTAAGGCTATCTAAATCTTCTTGAAGAGATACTGATAAAATAGTTATATCCGGATCTATTCTTTTTATCCTTGTCCACAAACCACCCGTATCGATATTTTGCCTAGCGGATGTATTCTGTAAAAACCCTTCTGTTTTTCCAAGCCTACTTTCCCCTCCTATTACAACTAATCCGTGTTGATTAACAACTGGTATTATTTGATCTGAAAAATCTCTATATAAATCACATAAAGGAGTGCCTTCTGGTTGCATTTTAATATTTCTTCCACCTTTAAAGCGGTATGATGTTTCTGCTAATCCTTCTCCCATTTGTTTTTGATAATTATTAATCTCATAAGTTATTATAACCCGAACAAAGGTCTGATACAATAATGAGGCATGGATGCAAACCAAAATCAAAAACAAGCCATAGAACACATAATCGGACCGCTACTCATCGTAGCTGGTGCCGGAACAGGCAAAACCACCACATTGGTAGAAAAAATCAAATACCTCATCCTTGAAAAAAACGTCAAACCCGAAAAAATCCTCTGTCTGACCTTTACTGAAAAAGCGGCTTTTGAAATGGAAGAACGGGTCGATGTAGCTCTGCCCTACGGGTTTTTTCAGATGTGGATTTCGACCTTTCACTCGTTTGCCGACGAAATATTGCGCAACGACATACACCAGATCGGCCTGAGTGGAGACTACACCCTTATGACGCAAGCGCAAACCATCATGTTTCTCAAGAAACATTTGTTTGCCCTGAACCTCGATTACTATCGCCCGGTGAGCAACCCAACCAAGTTTCTCGTAGGCCTCATTCGCCACTTCTCCAGGCTGCGCGATGAAGACATAAGCCCGTCGGATTATAAAAAGTGGGTTACCTCTATGAAGGATAAAGGAGAGGTAAAGAATCCCAAGAATGAAAAAAAAATAACAGGCGGGAGTGATAAGAAAGATAGAACTGATGAGGAGAAGGTGAACGAGCTGGAGGATGAAGAGCGAAAAAAATATGAAGAGCTAGCACGCGCCTATGCCACCTACCAAGAGCTCAAGCGCAAAGAAAACGTGTTTGATTTCGATGATCTGATCGATCACGCCCTGCAACTGTTTCGTAAGCGACCTGCAGTACTTGCAAAATATCAGCAGCAATTTGCGCACATCATGGTCGACGAATTCCAGGACACGAACATTGCACAATATGAGTTAGTTAAACTCCTCGCTCCTGCTCGTTCGAAGCCTAATCTGACCGTGGTGGGCGACGATTCGCAGGCGATCTACAAATTTCGCGGGGCTTCTGTTTCTAATATCATGACATTTATGAAAGATTATCCCGAAGCCAAACAGGTGACGTTAAACGACAACTACCGGTCAAACCAAACGATACTTGACCACGCGTATCAGCTGATCCAACACAACAACCCCGATACGCTCGAAGTCAAGCTAGGGATCTCAAAAGAGCTCAAAAGCCACACCAAAGCAAAAGAGAAAAAACCCGTGCACTTTGAGCTCTTTCATCAAGAAGAAGACGAAACCGGTTGGATTGCAAAAAAAATCATCGAACTCAAAAAAAGTCGGTACACGTATCAAGATGTCGCCATCCTCGTGCGGGCACACGCGCATACCGAAGCTATCGTACGCGCACTCGCACGGCGCGGTATCCCCTATCAAATTTTGGGGCCGGGCATGCTCTTCAAGCAACCAGAAGTCAAAGACCTCGTGGCATTCATCAACACGCTCGCTGATCTTGAAGACACGGTTTCGTTTTATCGCTTGCTCAGTATGCAGTACTTTCACCTGCCCCAACAAGACCTTGTACTTCTGCTTGGATTTTCCAAAAAAATCAACGTTTCTTTGTTTCAAGCAATAGAAATCTGCCTTTCTTTTACTCATGAAGAGTGGTACCGGTCGGAATACGCGATCTATAAACCATATCTACCGCTTATTAAACAAAGTAGTAAAGATGCCCTACTTCACCTCATGCAGATTCTCAAAACATTCCTTGAACAGATAAAAAAGCGCACAGCTGGAGAGTTGCTTTTCACGTTTCTCGAGGAAACGGACATACTCGAAGCGATAAGTAACCCAAAAACAAAACGCGAGGAAAAGATCACGCTCAACATAACCAAATTTTTCAATGTGCTAAAACGTTTGGAAGGAAACGTGGAAGATGCCTCGGTGTTTGGCATACGCGACTATATCGACATGAGCATGAATTTGGGCGAATCGCCGATTGTGCAGGATGCCGATGTGGCCCTTGCCGACGCGGTAAATATCCTCACCGTACACGCTGCCAAAGGATTGGAGTTCCCCGTTGTCATAATTCCTGACCTAGTCAACGGCCGCTTCCCCACATACAATCGCAAGGAGCAAATCCCTCTGCCTGACGCACTCATCAAAGAAAGTTTACCCGAGGGAGATTTTCACGTGCAGGAAGAACGTCGGCTTTTTTATGTTGCTATAACGCGTGCCAAGGATATGCTTTTTCTCACTGCTTCACAACTCTATGGCGAAGGTGTGCGCAAACGAAAAATTTCTCCCTTTGTGGTTGAGACTATGGGTAAAGACCTCGTCGAAGGCAAGGAGATACAAACCCATGAAAAAAAGGAACAACTTTCTCTATTTGATTTCAAGCCAACAGAAGATGTAGAACCGATCCCCCTGCCGCAACAGGTGAGGACCATTTCCTACAGTCAACTCCAAAGTTACCAGATGTGCCCGTTGCAGTACAAATATCGGTATGTACTCAAGATTCCGACTCCGGCCAATGCTGCCGCTTCGTATGGCAGCACAATTCACCGGGCGCTGCAGGAGTTCTACAAAGTCTTTATGCGCGACCGATCGGTGGACGTGGATACGCTGCTTGACTACGCTGAGGAATATTGGATACCGGTAGGCTACAATGACCGCACCCACGAACAGCGCATGAAAAAAGAAGCGCAAACCATGCTGAAAAATTTTTATGAGTCTTTTCACAACAAACACATCGACGTTATAGGGCTCGAGCAACTTTTTAAGGTGAAAATTGACCAGCACGTCTACGTCTCGGGTAAGATCGACCGTGTTGATAAGAAAGAAAACGACGTGATTGAGATTATTGACTACAAAACCGGCAAAATTCCCAACGAGAAAGTGTTGAAGAAAAGCACCCAGCTTGCGATTTATGCCCTTGCCGCGACCGATCAACGGATGTATCACAAAAAGGTCGAAGATGTGGATCTCACGTTTTACTATCTGCAAGGGCCGGAGCGCATAACCATGAAGCGAACCAAAGAAGATTTAATTGAAGTAAAAAAGGAAATCAAAGATGTGGTGAGAAAAATAAACGATGAGGAGTTTCAACCCAGAGTCGGGCTATGGTGCGACTTTTGCCCCTTCAAAATGATCTGCGAAGCCTGGCAGTAAATTTATACTTGTTGTCTTTCACGGGAAGATCTGACTGCCATTTCACTCAAAACGTCGTTTGCGTCGATCCGCTGATCCTTTGGTCGCAACCAGGTTCCGTCAGCTAATTTGGCTATTGATAATCCTATACTATGCGCAATGCCGTATACAAGCGGCAAATAGGATATATCGGTTTGTCCGTAACCATCTCTTCTGATATAATCTCCCGTTGAATTCCGTGGAACCAATTCTTGGTCGATTCCTAAATCTCCCAAATGACGCCTGAAATCTTCGCTATTACGTATGGGGTTACCATTTGCATGATAGTATCTTATACCATGCTGTTTAACTTGGACAGTAAAACCATCTTCGTAATTACGACGATTAGATTGTGGGTTAGGTTGTGTAATGATGATATCGTGACCATACGGAGTTTGCAAGGTCAGCTGATATGCTTCCGGTTCTAAATGGCCGGCAATCATCACGGGTTCAACTCCATCAACATACCGCAGCTCAAAATCACCCTGACCAGTATTGATCGTAAAACCAAATGCTTTTATGAGGTTTTGCATAATTTCTCCCGCAACGCGGAGTTTGGCGTTTGGGTTAAGAGTTGATAATGATATTTCGATGGGACCGGAATCAAATGCAGCTTGTAATTTATCTTGTAGTTTTCCGTTATCAAGCATTGCTAGACATTGTTGAAAAGACGACTCCATGCCGTTAAGCGCGGTTATCTCTTGAGAGATGCCTGATCTGGCTTGGGTAGCCCAATTTACTAATCTGTTAATTGCATTAAGTGTTGGCTGCGTTGCTTGTGATTCTGTCTTAATCAAATAGGATAAGTCGCTTTTTGTTCGAATATCATCCCCAAACTGCACGAGCCTCTTCTTTGTATCTTCCATAGCTCGACTTACTGGGTCAGCGAGAAACAAAAGCGCTCTGTCTTGTCTTGAAAGCCCTGAATTTTGATATTCGTCGAGTTGTCCGTCCGTTCCTTCTTTCGAACACCCATATCCTGGGAATAAATTTTGCCTAGCTCTAGGCTTTGTATGATCATATGATTGCGGGTGAGTTATGCGAATTCTCTGAGTTAATTCGCCATGTGGTGGGTTATCCATAGTGCTATGGTAGCAAAGCTCAAGAATAAAAGCAATAGAATGAGATCGTGATTTGTACTAATTAGGTCTTTGAGTAGCGCACGAATTGGTATTGTGGTCCATTTTTTGCAGTCAGGATCGATGATTCGTCTTTTTTTGTAAATTGTGCATCTACTTGTGGGAAAAAGGTGTCGCAGCCGAATGTGGCAAAAACTTTGGTGATGAATATTGATTCTATGGGGAGTTGAGAGAGGGCAAGGTGATATATCTGCGCCCCGCCGATAACAAAAAGCGACTCGATGTTGTCGGGGAGAAGCGACAGAACAGATGCGATGTCGTCAACGGGGATGACTCCTTCTGGAAATTTGTAGTCTTTGTTGTGCGTAACGACGATATTGAGTCGCTGGGGGAGGGGTTGCGATTTCTCCGGCAACGATTCCCAAGTTTTCCTCCCCATGAGAACAGCGTTGATCTTATTTTTGTCTCGAACGGTTGTCGTGATTTTTCTGAAATGTGCAAGGTCCTCGGGCAGGTACCAAGCAAGACTATTGCGTTTACCAATACCCCACTCCTGATCTACGGCAACGATAATGTGTATGGGGACGGGGATCGGCTTCATATGGAACTATTGTAATACAGATGATGATGTTTCACTACCGCTATAAATGCTGCTAAAAAAGCTGCTGAGTCCAAATTTTTCCCAATCAAGTCTGCGAATACCATAGACTGTTGCGTAGCTTGCATGCGATGCAAATGCACCGAGCGGCCACCTACATGAACCAGTCGTATTTGTGGTGTGAAGAATGGTTCCACTTTCTTCGTCATAAATACCTATGTGCAATTTTTTCCAGTTCGCCAAGTGCACTGGTCCAAAAAGCAAAATATCCCCCTGAAATAAAGGAGCGCTATGAGGAATTCGCATAAAATAATGGAGCGGATCCTCATATAATTCTTTGGACCAATAGGCCCGCGGTAGTGGAATACCGAATGTATTCCAGTAATATATGTGCGCAAGCGCTTGACAATTAATACCCTCCTTGGGTATTACCATGCTTGTTCCTCCAGCGTTGTACAAAGAAGGAGGTCCATTTTGATAAAAATATGGAATACCTTCAAGATGTTTCATAAAGCATTCTTAATACATCGCCGACGAAATACATTGAGCCGGTAATGATGGTTACCTCTTTTGTTTTTTGTTGAAGAAATGAATATATTTGATCTAGTTTGATAGTTTTTGTTTTTGAAAATCCCATTTCATTGAGTTCTTGCTCCAACTTAAACGAGTCTGAAGAAACAAGCCGCATACCCTGATTTTCCCCCTCAAATTGCGAAAGAACAATTTCTGAAGCTAAGGGAAAAATATACTCAAGCATTTTTTTGTAGCGTTTGCCTTTTTTGAACGCGAGAATAAACCGAAAGGTGGTGTCGGGATACACGCGTGTAAGGTCGTGTATGAATGTTGCCATCTTTTGCGGGTTGTGGGCGCTGTCAAGAATGATTTTGTTGCCATTGATCAGAACTTCTTGAAACCTGCCCGGCAAATGGTCGTGTTGTAAAACGCGTTGTACAGCACGGCGGTCAAGAGACTTTTTTTCTCGTTTGAGGGCTTCGTAGCATGCTGCAAGCGCGATAGAAACATTTTCAACATTATAACGTGCCAGAGAGCACAACTTTAGCCCATCGAATTGACAATCGTTGTAATGAAAATCAAAAGTAATAACACCTTGCTCCTGTTTTCGGATGACATACGCTTCTCCTTCTTTGATGAAGCGAATTGTTGTTTGGTGTTTGCGCGCATGTGCTTTAAATAACGCCTCAACTTGTGGTTTTTGCGCCATAGAAAGTGCAAGATTGTGGTCTTTAACGATGTGAATTTTTTCATTGCCGATCTTTGGAAGCGTATTTCCCAAAAATTTCATGTGATCGAAGCCTATTTTTGTTATGACAGCGATCTTGTCGTCGCGATCGACAGTGTTTGAAGCATCGTACCTGCCCCCCATGCCAGTCTCAATAACCGCAAAATCGACATGTTCTTTATAAAACACATAAAACGCCAGTGCCATCATGATTTCAAAAAACGACGGCGAGCCAAACGACGAACGCTTCATATCCTCAATAGTCGGCACGAGTTCGTTGAAATAGGAAATAAATAGGTCGTCGGCGATAGGGGCGTTGTTTATTTTGACCCGCTCCTGTAAGTGCACAAGGTGCGGAGAAATCGAAGACCCCACAGTGTACCCGTGCGCGTGGAGCAATGCCGCAGTGTAAAAAACAGTAGAACCTTTGGCAGACGTCCCGGCAACATGTACCACCCTAAGCTGTCGCTGGGGATTCCCCAAACGATTGAGGAGGTCTTTGGCGCGCAGCAGCATGTATTCTGCCGACGTTGCCTCGTGCACAAACGCGTCCATATAATCCAGAATTTCTGGAATGGTTTTGAGCATGTGCAAAGGATAATTTATATGGTGACAATTTTCAATTGAATATGCGTGTAAGAATTGGTATGCTGATGGGCGAAATGTATAATGTGTAGCTTTTCCCTTGTAGCGTGTAACTGGGAGCAAAGAGTAAATAAAAAATAGTAAAAAATTAAAACGAAGAGGTAAAAACGAAAAACATGTAGCTTAAAGCGAAATAACCAAAATAGATGATATGTTCATTGCATTCTACGACGTGTTGCGTAGTGAGGTTTAAGTACAAATCTTTTATGTACAGTAAAAAAATCATTGTATGATTTCCATAGCTATTGCCTGAACATTCATTCTATTTTTCGGTTATGAGCGAAAAGGAAAAGTATTGTTCATTGTTTTATTGACATATTGTTTTAATGTTTTATTGATTTTATGATTTTCCCTAACAACTAATTATCTAACCTTATGATTTTTTTTGACTAACCCATGAAAAAACCACATTTGCAAAAACAAGACAAACAACTCTACACCATCCTCAAAAAAGAAGAAGACAAACAACAATATAAACTTTCTATGATCGCCTCGGAAAACTTCACCTCCAAGGCCGTGCGCGAAGCCGTAGGATCGGTTTTCATGAACAAATATTCCGAAGGATACCCAAAAAAACGGTACTACGAAGGCAACTACTTCATCGACGAACTCGAGTCGCTCGCCATCGAACGCGCAAAAAAACTCTTTAAACTGCCAACAGATTGGGGCGTCAATGTACAGCCGCTTTCCGGCAGCCCAGCAAACCTAGCCGTATACATAGCGCTCCTCAAGCCGCACGACAAGATCATGGGTATGTACTTACCCGATGGTGGCCACCTTTCGCACGGCTGGTCATATAACCCAACGCCTGAAAAAAAGGGGTTCGCCCCAAACATCATGTTTTACAAAGGAGGAAAGCGGAAAGTAAATGTTTCTTCCAAATTTTTTGAAGCCGTACAATACAAAACCAACCCCAAAACCAAGATGTTTGACTACGACGAAGTGGAAAAAATTGCCATAAAACACAAACCCCAACTCATCATAACCGGTGGCACTGCGTACCCAAGAGAAATCGACTACAAACGGATGAAAAAGATTGCCAAAAAAGTAGGCGCCTATTACATGGCCGACATCGCGCACGAAGCAGGTCTTATTGCCGCAGGAGTGAATAAGTCTCCTGTTGGCATTGCCGATATCGTAACCATGACCACGCACAAGACCTTACGGTGTAATCGAGGTGCCATCATCCTTGCTCGCGAAGACCTCATGAAAAAAATAAACCGCGCGATTTTCCCGGGGCTCCAGGGCGGACCACACAATCACAGCATCGCAGGCATCGCGGTCGGACTCAAAGAAGCCATGGCGCCAACATTCAAAACCTATGCTGCACACATTGTTAAAAATGCTCAGCGCCTTGCCAAAGAACTGCAAACATACGGATTCGATATCGTCACCGGCGGTACGGACAAACATTTGATTTTGGTTGATTTGACCAACAAAGGTATATTTGGCAAAAAATTTGCACGCGCGCTCGATTGTGCGGGCATCATCATAAACTACAACACCATGCCCTGGGAAACGCGCCCGCCTGCAGACCCTTCTGCCCTGCGCGTAGGTACACCGTGGATAACAACCAGAGGTATGAAAGAAAAAGAAATCGTGGTGATAGCCAAATGGTTCGACGAGGTGATGAAAATTATCGCGACTTGGGAAGAATCCAAAGAAGATGTGCCATTTGCCGATTTCAACAAGAAAGCCCAAACATCGAAAGAATTAGCAAAAATTGCTAATGAGGTTAAAAAGCTGTGCAAACAATTTCCCTTGGATATTTGATATATGAATAGACGAAGTGAATACAAAAAAATCGCTCTCGAGGCAGTACAAAAAGCCGGAACAATCATAACAGATTATTTTCACCATTTGCCAAAAGTTGAAACAAAACCTGATCATACCCCAGTGACCAAAGCCGACAAAGAAGCCGAAGAAATCATTGTTTCAACAATTTCAAAGGCATTCCCCAACCATGGATTCATCGGTGAGGAATTTGGTACTGAGAACGAAAATGCGGAGTTTACGTGGATCATCGACCCCATAGACGGTACCAAAACATTCATTCGTGGCATGCCTTTTTTCGGCACTGTACTCGGGTTACGCCATCAAAACAAAATCATTTTGGGTATTTCCCACATGCCCATTCTCAACGAGCTCCTCTACGCTTCAGATGAAGAACCAACAACGCTAAATGGAAAACCCGTACGCGTTTCGAAGATTGAAAAGCTTAAAGACAGCTATGTCAATGTCAACCCGAGCAATCTTGCAAATACAAATCTCACAAACATATTGCGAGCGCTCGACACAAAAGTTTTAAACATCCGGGGTTTTGGCGATCTCTATGGCTATCATCTGGTTGCAAACGGCCGTGCAGATGCTTTTCTTGAAATCGGTCCGAGCGCGTGGGACATCTCGGCTTTTCAGATCATCATAAAACAAGCAGGGGGGGAATATTCAGACTTTGACGGGAACGAATACGCCCTTGGTGGGACATCGCTTGCAACAAATGGTCTTCTTCACCAACAATTACTTTCCTTCATCCAATCTTCATAACGTGACCTTAAGATGCTATAATACGTATCATGCTCAAAAAGCTTACCGTTGGCAACATCCTCATCGGAGCAGACGTCATACTCGTCACTGCGACCGGCTTTCTTTTCAGATTCATCCCCCCCGAAGTACCGTTGTACTACTCCCAACCTTGGGGCGACAAACAACTTGCCGACAACTGGCAGCTACTCGTGCTCCCCGTGCTTATGCACATATTCGTCGGTATAAACACGCTTATGAAAAAAAGAATATTTAAAACTGAAGCATTTGCAAGTTCGATCCTTTATATTGTCAATATAACAACCATCGTGGTCTTTTCCCTTGTGTATATAAAAATTTTATTTCTCATCACCTGACGTATGGAACTTTTGTACTTACTTATTTCTGCCGCTGCTATAGCCTATGTTGCGACCCCTTGGGTTATAAAACTTGCAAAAAATCTTGATCTGGTGACCGACAAGCGTAAACGCGCACACCCTGCTCACACACACGAGGGTATCATCCCCCGCGCGGGAGGCATACCCGTACTCTTGGGCATCCTCATACCGGTATTTGTCTATGTGCAAGTCAATAAAATTGTCATAGGAATCCTTATTGCCTCGACACTTATCGTTCTTTTGGGGTTGTTTGATGACAAATACGATCTGTCTCCATACTGGCGATTTGTTGCAAATATTATCATTTCTGCGATCGTGGTTATGTTTGGGTTGGGTATCCCGTTTATCTCAAATCCTTTCGGAGGGGCAATACGCCTCGATACCGTACGAGTAAGTTTCAGTCTTTTTGGGAGTACGCATTCGATACTTGTTGTTGCCGATTTACTCGCCATCATCTGGCTCACGTGGATTATGAATATGGTCAACTGGAGCAAGGGTGTCGACGGTCAACTGCCGGGGTTTGTTGCGATCGCCGCTCTGTTTTTGGGTCTTTTGTCTCAACGATTTGTCAGCCACGACATAAGTACACAAACCGTCATGTTTTTTTCGTTTATTGTTGCTGGCGCCCACATAGGGTTTTTGCCGTTTAATTATTTTCCGCAAAAAATTATGCCTGGCTATAGCGGAGGTGCCTTGGCAGGATTTTTGCTTGGGGTTTTGTCTATCCTTTCGTTTGGGAAAGTAGGCACAGCAGTACTCATCCTTGCCGTGCCCATGATCGACGCAACCTACACCATCATGCGCAGAATCAAACAAAAAAAATCGCCGTTTCGCGCCGACTGGGGACACTTTCACCACCGACTTCTTGAAATTGGCTGGGGGAAACGTCGCATCGCCATATTTTACTGGCTCGTTTCTCTTATTCTCGGGGTGGCTAGTTTGCTCCTCAACGGCGTCGAGAAACTCATCGCTTTTGTAGTCATCGGCATCTTGCTCCTCGTGTTTATTTTCCTTATCGAAGAAATAAAAGAGCGCACGTAACTATCGGTGTAGGAAAGCGGAATATCGACACGAACTTCTTTCGTTTTAATCATCATTTTTTATGACGATGACCGTTGTTCCTTCTTTTTCACTTGGCTCCTCAAACATAGCAATAAAGTCGTCGATGAGTTCAGGGCGTATGACAAAGGTAAACGGTGCAGGGTCCTGGTTGCGTTTCGCGATGCGCTTTTTGATTGTGGGAATAGGCGCTGTAAGGTAATGCGTGATTGTTGCAGCGCTATTTTTTTTGGCTTGTTGGGTATATGTTTTTCGATGTTTGGACAAAAAGAACCCGTCGTCTAAGATGACATCAATATTTCTGCTGAGGAGGTCCTGGGCAAGACCCCAGATGAGCGCGCGGCACGCAAGCACGCGCTTCACGTGCTCATCGTGGCCAACGTCGTCGATGTCATATCGACCGTAGAGCGTGATTAGCCATGTGTCCAAAGAAAAAACGATTCCCTTTACTTCTTTTTGCAGGTTGTGCGCATACGTCGTTTTACCGCTGCAGGGGAGACCAGATATGAGATGTAGTGTTGTCATTAATATATGAAGCTTTTATTCTATACAATATTAACCAAAATAACGATTATATTATTGATTTTTATATATATTTAGCTTATCATTATTAATAATGGACACACCAGAAACTTCTCCCATTAACAATAAATCGGCTTTTGATCTAGTAGTTAATATAAACACAAAATTACATAACAAATCCACCGATATAGATCTTCCCGAACCATTTGGAACTGCTACCGTGTCAAAAATTAACACGAGAGTTGATGGACATAATACGGTAATTGATCTCTTTTTCGGACTAACCGACGAAGAACTTAAAAATATTTATGGAGATGATTATTATGTTGATCAAACTAACCCTAAAACCGGAGAGACTACGAGGAGAGAGAAAACAAGAAAAGAATTACAACCGCCTGTACGCCTTGTCTATCGAACTCAAACGCACGATTCTCATGCTGGTCTTTCCGACACTCCTGGAACAATAACCGAGGATAGAATGCTTAAAATTGTTTATAATCCTTATGTAATTAATAATATTAATAATGATTTAGTAAAATCAAGACTTTCGCAATCTGGACTAAACCCTGAACCGTCCGGTGAAATAAAGCCATATCAAGATTCTTTACAGGTATGGGCGAGTCAAAACAAAGGAATAGTGGACCAAGATAATACTTTCTCAAGAAACACTGTGACGTTTGGTAACCCTGATGGACAGGGTGTAGCTGCTCAGGGAAGAGCTATTTTACGCATGATTGATGCCAGGTTGTCATCACCCAGACCCGAACCACCCCTTTAATATCGACCTCATTTGCTTCACGGCCATTTCTTAAGATGTGGTTTAATAAATACAACTTTCGTTTCATTGTAACATCAAAGTTGCAAGGCCTAAAAAGACCAGAAAACCCAACACATCTGTTGCGGTTGTTATGAAAACGGTCGCAGACGTTGCCGGATCTTTGCCAAGCGACTTCATGATAAGCGGGACAAGCGTACCAAAAAAACCAGCAACAACCAAATTAACAATCATTGCGATTGCAAGAATAATGGCAACCTTTACATTATGATTAAATACCACCACGACAACGGCGACAATAGCGCCGTTGATGAGGCCGTTGAAAAATGCTGCGACAAGTTCATGCTTGAGCGTGAGGAGGGATGTTTTGAGGTCGATTTGTTTTAGCGAAATCCCCCGCACCAGAACAGCCAAAGTCTGTGTGCCCGCATTCCCTCCCATGCCGGCAACAATGGGCATATATATCGCAAGCAACACATATTTCGAAATAGTATCGTTGAAAAGGCCGACGGTGAAGGCCGCCAGAAATGCCGTCGCCAAGTTCACGATGAGCCATTTATAGCGAAATTTTATTTTTGTTTTCGCACTGTCGCTTACTGTTTCTTCCTCGTGCACACCGGCAAAGTCGTAAAGCGATGCAGACTCCTGGTCTTCAAACACACGCAAAATATCGTCAGAATAGATTACTCCCACTACGTTTTCGTGCTCTCCCAAGACTGCAATCTTATTGTGCGGGTGGTCTTTGAAAATTTTTATGACGTGATCGTGGTCGACATTGTGTTTGACCGTTGGGATCCGACGAACATATTTAAGAATGTGTTCGTGCGGTTTGGCAAAACTCAACTCGTGGCCGGGTAGATATCCTTTTATTTTTCCTTCTTCCATAACGATAATTGTAGGTAAACGGCCAGTACGCTTCTCGTGAGCCTTGAAACGTTTGGCAACATTGAAAATACTATCCGAAGCATCGACCTGGATGTAGTCGACGTTCATAAGACCCGCTGCGGTCTGCGGGTCAAACTCGGTAAGAATCGCTACGCTATTGCGCAGCTCTTCAGATAGGTGTTCGAGAATGTTTTTTTGCCGATGTTTGGGTAGTGACTGGATGATGTCCGTAGCTTCGTCTGGGTCGAGGTGTTCAAGCGTGTCGATGAGCACCTCGTCTGAAATCTGGTTGAGGAGACTGTAGAGAATGTGTTTGGTAAGTCGTATGAGAACCGTAGCTCGTGTTTGAGGAAGTAAACTAAGGAATGTTTCTACGCGTTTTTCAGGATAAAAGCTGATGGTATGGAGGATGTTGTTGAGACCGTTGTGCTGAGAATTTGAATTCGTCATGGGAAAAAATAGGTTTACAATACCATATTGTAGCCTTTCGGCCTATTTTTATAAAGTCCAACTACAAAAAACCTGACAAATGTCACACGTCTTAAGATTGTTGCTGCTTGTTGGCTAGAGCGATCCCAATGGTCGTACTGATAATCGGCATGGCGAGATATCGTATGCCGATTTGCACAACATAATCGTTTATTGGCATACCCGACATGGGCAATAAAATAATAAGATCTAAAAGAATATTGATGGCAAACCAGATGAGACCAACGATTATTCCTTCTTTAATAACGTTGCGATGAATGGTTTTGAAATACAAAATGAGTAAATAACTGGCCGATGCCGTGCCCACCACGATCATGATGGATTTAAAAAAAAATATGTCGGTTCTAAGGGTCCCGTCTGCTGTATAAAAGAAAATAGAAATAATAAAGGGTATGAGCCAAGCCAAAAAACCATAGATAAGTATTTTTAAATGTGGTTTCATATCGTTTTTTTCAGTATAGCAGAACCGACATGCATAAGACAATAATCGCGTAAACTGCAATATTTTCATTGCCCTTGACAGGTTTCATACTATGTAATACAGTTAATAACGGGTGTTTACTATTAACGAGCAATGATTTGTCTATGAACGATGCAATCACCTTCCATGCACGATACAGAGGAAAATTAGAGATGCGATCCAAAGTGCCTGTGGCAAACAGGCACGATCTCTCGCTTGCCTATACTCCCGGTGTCGCTAAGGTGTCGCAAGCCATTGCCCAGGATGCCGCTCGTGCATACACCCTCACGTCTAAATGGAATACTGTTGCAGTGGTGAGCGATGGAACTGCTGTTTTGGGCCTTGGCGATATTGGCCCTGCAGCCGCCTTGCCCGTCATGGAAGGCAAAGCGGTTCTGTTTAAAGAATTTGGCGGAGTCGACGCCATTCCTATTTGTCTTGACACAAAAGATACGCAAGAAATCATCGCTATTGTCAAAGCGATTGCACCCTCGTTTGGTGGCATAAATTTAGAGGATATTTCGGCTCCGCGGTGTTTCGAAATCGAAAAAACGCTCAAAAAAGAGCTTTCCATACCTGTTTTCCACGACGACCAGCACGGTGCCGCGATCGTTGTGCTTGCCGGACTCATCAACGCCCTCAAGGTCGTCCATAAAGATATGAGTGAGATAAAAGTAGTTGTCTGTGGTGCCGGAGCTGCCGGGATTGCGATCGCCAATAGGCTACTTGCATTTGGCGTCAAAAAACTACTGCTTTTGGATTCAAAAGGAATTGTTTCAGCAGACAGGAGTGGAATAAATAGCTATAAACGTGCTGTCATGGAGAAAAGCACTCTGCAAGCACGAGGAGGACTGTCCGAAGCCATGATCGGCGCCGATGTGTTTATCGGTGTTTCCAAAGGAAATATTGTGACAAAAGAAATGGTGCAATCTATGGCTACAGATTCGATTGTTTTTGCTTTGGCAAACCCTACACCCGAGATCGACCCCAAGGATGCGCATGCTGCAGGAGCTGCGGTAGTTGCAACAGGCAGAAGCGATTTCCCCAATCAGATAAACAATGTGCTGGCGTTCCCCGGTATCTTTCGTGGTGCATTGGACACACGCGCTGGGCAGATAACCGAGGAAATGAAACGTGCAGCCGCAGAAACACTTGCCCGATGGGTTAAAAAACCAACCGCAGAAAAAATTATTCCTGATCCATTTGAAAAAGGGATAGCGAAAGTAGTTGCGCTGGCTGTTAAACAATGTGCGAAATAAGGTTGTTGGTTATTTTTTTTGGTAATATGTATCAACGAGCGGGAAAATAAAATAACCTGTGAGGTGAAGGGGCGTTTGATGAACATTACCATTTAAGCGAAGATAAATGATATCTATTGTCATACCAACCTATAATGAAGAAAAAGTGATTGGAAAAACAATCAAATCATTAAAAAAGGGGATGGGAAACATTTCCTATGAAATAATTGTTGCTGATGGCCGTTCAACCGATGCAACCCGACAGATAGTCAAAAAAGAAGGTGCAACGGTCGTGATGTTAAAAATAAAAAAAAATATTTCAACCGGTAAAAACTACGGGGCATCTTTTGCCAAAGGAGAGTATATTGCGTTCCTCGATGCAGACATCACGATAAAGCATCCTGAAGCATTTTTTAACAAAGCGCTAAAACATTTCGAGGACGATCCCGATCTCACGGGTCTCGGCTGCAGCATACGGGTACTACCTGAGCTAGAAACAAGAAGTGATTTCTTTTTCCGCACAATGTATAACGTCTTTAATACTGTGTTAAATAATTACCTTCAATTTGGAACGGGCGCTGGTGAATTTCAAATGGTTAAAAGAACTTCGTTTGAAAAAGTAGGGGGATTTAATGAAAATCTTGTTGCAGGTGAAGACAATGACTTCTTTTTTAGGCTCGCAAAAATAGGCCATACGCGATTTGATCCATCTCTTGTAGTCTATGAAATAGGAAGAAGGGCGCATCAGGTTGGGTGGATTAGACTCTATCTCCAGTGGCTGTTCAACGGTATCTCTGTTCTAATGTTTAAAAAGTCTCCATACAAAAATTGGGATCCGATTAGGTAAAACTTAATTGCAGTGTATTAATGCCGCATACGTTTCTTCCCACTGGTCTATCACTTTTCGTATGTCATGTTTTTTGATCTTACCAAGCGTATTTTTCTTCATTTGACGATATAGTTTTTCATCAGATAGTAATGTTATGATTTTTTCTGCAAATGCTTTCTTGTCTCTTTTTATCAGATATCCATTTTCATTGTTTGTTATGAGAGATTTTGTCCCCCGCGCGTCCATTCCTACACAAACCAATCCATTTGCCTGGGCTTCCAAAGTACTTATACCTTGCGTTTCTGTTGTTGATGTTGTTGCAAAAATTTTGCACGCCTTGAAAATTCCTGAAGCCAATAATGCCTTATGCTCTATGCTCCCTGCGAGGATGACATTACCTGAAAGCTTCTTGCGTATGATCTTTTCTTTTAATAATTTCATTTGTGGACCGTCTCCAACAATAAGAAGCTTCGCATCGGAGATTTTGCCTACAACTAACGTAAAACAATCAAGTAAATAACTCAGATTTTTTTCATAGGTAATTCTTCCAACAAAAAGGATTGTTTTATCGTTGAGATGATATTTCTGTTTTGCCTTTTTCCAGTTTGTATTATCAAAAGAAAACAAATCAATACCATTAGAAATAACTTTGATGGGTTTTTTCAATTTATTTTTTATCAATTCTTGCTTTGTACTTTCAGAAGGACACGTAATCAAATCGCATCTGTCGTAGTAGGCTCTTACATAATTCCATGAAATCTTTTTTAGACTTCTTTGAACGAGCTTTCTTTTCCTAACGATGTGTTGTATATACTGCTCATCTGTTATGAGCGTATGAAATGTGCCAACGAGCGGCTTTTTCAAAAGTTTGGCCGCTGATATTGCCTGGATCCCCAGTGTAAGTGGCGTTTGGAAATGTATTACATCTATTTTTTTACTTTTAAGTTCTTTTATTATTCTAGGATTAAAAACAGAAGTAAATTTAAAACCTGGATAAAAGAATGCAGGAATCCCCATACTTCTTCGCACGTGTATATTTTTGTAAGTAAATTTCTTTGCTTTGCTGAACTTTGGCGCTACTATATAGATCGTGTGCCCTCTGTCCGCAAGCCCCTTTGCAAGATTTACCGTAGATGTTACGACTCCGTCTGTTAATGGTACAAACGTGTCTGTGAAAATTGCTATGTTCATTTTTGAATCTTAACAATGTTAAAAAAATTTCTTTAGGTAATGTTGAACGCATTTCTCGTCTTATATTGAATTGAGTAATATTGAAGCTTTTATTTTTCTAATAAGTAAATGACGTGCTTGCATGGATCACATATATTGTATTTAAATTTTTCAGATTTGATAATGGTTACATGTAATTTCGTAAACATACGTTCCCAATCTGCGATTTTAAGAAAATTATACGGCAACGCAACGCCATAGGCTTTGTTGCCAAAATAATCAGCATATTGTAACAAATGGAAATCCAATGAATTGTTCTATGAGTTCCATTAAGAATCCGAACGATTGAGAGTTAGTGTAAAATCGTTCGATATGAAAAAAATAGGAAAACTAACTCCCCAAGAGCGTGACAGACTAGCAATTCTTCTGGCTAAGGGAGTCAAGTTAAGCGAAATTGCCAGAAGACTTGATAGGAGTAAAAGCACGATAAGTGACGAAATCAAAAGAAATAGGAGGTGGGATAGAGAGAAACAAAATTTTGTCTACGAGGCAATATTTGCCCAGGAAGAAGCCGATCAACGAATGGTTACAAGAAGAAAACGACCACGACTTAAAAACAAATGGATTTACCGGTACGTTACCCAACACCTGGGTATGGGATGGAGCCCCGAACAAATAGAAGGACGATTAAAACTCAAGCACAAAGGAGACTACCATAAAACCATTGGGCACGAGGCAATTTACCAATATGTATTTGATCCACAAAACAAAAAAGAGGGATTATGGGAATATCTACCACGCAAGCAGAAAAAGAGAAAAAAACAAAAAGGGCGAGGAGTTCACCACTCCCGTATTCCCGATCGTATTTCTATTCATTCAAGGCCTGGAACAATTGAGAGAAGAACCGAGTTTGGCCATTTTGAAGGCGATACGGTTGAAGGAAGACGAAGTGTAGGAGATGGAATACACACAGAGGTTGAACGGGTATCCCGGATAACATTCGCCGTTAAGGTAAAGGAAATATCTTCTACGGAAGGCGTACGGGCACAAAAGGAGATCTTTGGAGAGTTGCCCGAAAAAGCCAGGCGCTCAACAACACTGGATAATGGAAAAGAGAATCATTTGCATTTCAAATTAAAAACAGAACTCAATATGGATACCTATTTTGCCGATCCGTACTCATCCTGGCAGAGAGGAACAAACGAGTACCATAATGGATTAATACGCCGGTATCTGCCCAAAGGAACAGACTTTTCAGACCTTACCCAAGACGAATTAGATGATATACTGTGGGAGATCAATAACAGACCACGGAAATGTTTAGGTTATTACACGCCATTAGAAGTTTTTAACAAACACCTGACCGATCGTTCGGATTCAAAGTAGAATTCAGGTTCCAATAATGATCTTTTATTAAGATGTATTTTCTCGATACTCGTTTTGCTTCTTTTAGAATGTGCTCTGGGTTTTTGTCGTGGTGCAGCACATCGATAATCATCACGCAGTCAAATGAATTGTCTGGGAAAGGAATCTTTTTTCCATCATATTTTTTTATCGGAATAAAAGTTTTTGGTTGTACATGAGTGTCCACGCCCACAAAATGTATCTTTGGGAATTTTTTTGACAATTCGTTTGCGAGCCTGCCGCATGAAGCGCCAAGGTCTAGGACATCCGTTGCATTTTGTAAATAAGGAGAAAGATATGCAACCAGATAGTTCCATCGCAATGGGAAGACTATGTTTTCATTTATCCATTTTATTATCGTAAGCATCGTAGGTTTGACTACATTATAGTATTTTTTTGCACGGAACGCATTTGTCTAACGATTCGGTAATGTAATACTTTGGTTTTCATATATGTCCATTATAGTAAAGCGGGTTGAGAGTCAGAAATTGACAATGCTATGTTTGATATTATATGAAATTTTGATTTTTTTCTTTTTTCAAATTTTCCAAGAGGGGTTAGGGGTGAATTGGAAAATTTGCAGAATCATCAAATTCTGAAAATAACTTTCTGATTTGCTTTACCTTTTCGTCCGGAAATTCGATTTTTTCCTTAATACAATATCTACCAATAATGTTTTCGTATAATTCCACCAAGACTCTGATTGATGATTTAAGATCGTCTACTGAGTTGCTTGGATGTGTTTGTGAAAACTTTGATAACAGGCTCTCGTCGATATTGGCTAGGGTCTGGCCCAGTTAACGTAACTTTCTGAGCAACTTTTTAAGATCAATAGAAAGTGTATTTCTATGATTAAATCTCCATTCTGATTCTAACATATATTTTCGAAATTGTTCTTTGGTTAGTCCATTGAACTTTGCTAGTCTTCGTTTCGTCCATGACCAATATGATTCAACGCCATTGATATGTGTTCCATCCTCACGTGCAAACTCACTCTTTGTATGTTTTATTTTCTTGTGGTTGTACCCGTATACAGCAAGAGCATCATAACTTCTCCATCCATCTGAGTATATATCGGATCCAGATTGTACCACACGTCGTATGATGGGCATAACCGCCTGTTTTTCAGCTGATTTAATGATATTGGTGTATACGTTCCCATTTCTCTTCAAAAGACCAAATACGATAACCTTCCTACCTGCTCCTCGCCCCCTCTTTCCTCGTACACGACGCGCTCCAAAGTATGATTCATCTATCTCAACACCATTTCTCAAAGATATGTTCGTTCTTTCATAATATGCTTCTTGCAGAACTACTTCTCGAAACAATGTAAAATATCTGTTTACTGTTTTTCTGTTTACCGATGCTATTCCTGCGGCTTTTCTTGCAGGAATATCTGCCACAAAACTATTGTAAAGTATGCTATATTTCTGTCTTGAAATTCGTCGACGAAAATGAACCTTCATATCTGCCTATTATACAGCGCTAAACAACTAATTTAAAGCACCGTTAACTGGGCCAGACCCTTGTATATTATACGAAATCATGATAAATATAAATTGTACAAAAACCACTCAAATTGTAGTATCTTTCAAGGGCTTATGCAAAGAGAGCTTCAAAAAATAGAGCGAGAGCTAAAAATTAAAAACCATAGCTCAAAAACGGTTGTCAAACTCGTGGAGGCGATGAAAAAGCAAACGCATTTCCCAACTGGCGGAAGGGGAGGGATTCGAACCCTCGGTAGTCGAAACGACTACATCGGTTTTCGAGACCGACCCGATCGTCCACTCTGGCACCCTTCCATACGTTTTCTCTACTGAGAGATTTCTTACCCGATCAAAAATAATAATTGTACATAGTATTATACCAGTCTAACCACTTGCCAGGCACTGTAGTCGACTTCCCCCAGATTATCCTCAGTTGAGGTGATAATAGTTTGATACTTCTCAACCAGGCCGGCAACCACATCTTTATTATGCAAGTCCAGTTCAGAAAAAATATCGTCCAAAAGCAAAATTGGTTTTTGCTCAAATGCTTCTTCCAAGATGGTAATTTCATTTACTTTGAGCCACAGTAGTGTCATCCGCTGTTCACTGCGCGAACCAAAAACCCCTACATCTTTTTTATTCGGAGAAAGAAGATAAAACATATACTCATCGCGATGAGGACCAACGAGCGTGCGACGAACGCTACACTCTTTTGTAAAAATACCGCTAAGACGTGCTGGAGTCATAGCATCTTGTTTATAGATAATTTCAAATCGTTTATCGTTTAAAGCGTTGTGGGAGTTAAGTTTATCAACATATTCCTGCCGTTTTGTAGAAAGATACGTAGCACGTTCAATCAAATATTCATTCCAAAACACCAGTTGTTTGGCAAGCTCCTGCTCGTTATCAATCGTTACCAATAGTAAGTTGCGGCTGCGCAGTGCGCTTTTGTACTGTCTGATATATTTTTTGTACACTGGATCAAGGCGCGAAAGCACTAAATCGAAATAATCCCGTTTGCGCGAAGGCGAACCGGTAATGATCCGTATGTCCTCGGGAGCAAACAACACGCCTCCCCACTTCTGCTTACGATACGCACGATAGGTTTGCTTTGATTTATTGATGAAAAACTGCTTTTGTACCCTCTTTGTCGGTGTACGTTTGATAACCACCTGCTGAAGAGAACGTTGATTTTGACTATCGCCGACCCACTCGACCAAAGCACTTTCTTCCTCCCAGTGTACGAGTTGTTCTTCGCGGGATTCACGAAAGCCTGTTCCGTACAGTGCGGTATAAATGCTTTCCAACAAACTTGTTTTGCCACGCGCATTCTCGCCGACGATGAGAGTGACTGTCGGGCTCAATTCAATTTCCGTTTCTTTAAAATAGCGGAAATTGCGAAGCTTAATCTTGGCAATATGCATGTCGATATTGTATCAGGAAGAAGTTGTTGTGGGTTTCTTCTTTAAGAGAAAGACTGATTCCATAATCTGTGGCAAATGGAAAATCGAATGACGCTGCAACGCGGCATGTGGGTTTTCGTGAAACAATCGTTTCCAATAGCGATATGTGTATACCGATACATGTGAACGATCGATGCGGTGAAAAAATCGAATCCACAAATTTTCTCTGGTATAAATTTTGTGCAAAATATATTTTTTAGAAATACGGATCGTCTCTTGTATCGCCCGCTTGATATATGACCTGTCGACGTGTTCCAAAACATCAAACGTCAATACCAAATCAAACTCGTTTTCTTTAAAGGGAAGTTTAGTAATATCGCCTTGAGACAAAAAAGGGCGGACACTTTTGTCCGCCATCTCAAGTGCAGCTTCTGAAATCTCAACACCGTAGGCATCAATGTCAAAGGTGCGTAGGATCTTGACAAGCGATCCGGTTCCACATCCTACATCAAGACAATTTTTTGGATTCAGTACATATCGTATAAAAAACGCGCGATAATAATTTGCGAGCGTGCGGAGAAATGTATTGATGCTGGCACCTTCTTTGGTAAAACGGTACGCCGAACCTTCGGCTCGGTAGTATTCTCGATTATAGTATCCTGCAGAAATTTGAAATGGCGTTATCACGGTGCCTTTGAAAGAGTCAGATTCCATGATCTTGCCTAGATTTTTGAAATTGTAGCCGTCGGTAACGATAACGGTGAGTTTGAGTTTGCGTGCAAGCTGCGCGGCGATCGGATCAAAAGGTGCGTTGATTCCTGGCTCCCATTTGGTACCAACAAGTTTTTCTAAATCAGCCCATGTCAGTTTTTCGATGCGTTTCGCCCCTTTGTAGCGTCTAGGGTCTTTGGTATACACGCCATCTATGTTGGTGAGGTTGATGATAAGCTGTGCTCCATAGTCTTTGGCCAGTACCACGGCGTCGTAATCGGTCGACCACCCTGGCTTCCAACCAGCGCCGATAACAACAGGCTCTTTCCATTTGGCAAGCTTTTTGTCGTAGTTTTCAATGATGCGAGGGTGTGCAATATCTTCGAAAATCGTACGTAGCAAATGCGCATTCAAACGCGTTGAGTGGATACCGAGCCAATCCAAATCGGTATCACTCATACCGCCGATCACGCTCTTGCCAGTATCTCTATAGGATCGGGCGAGTTTACCACCACCTGCGACTAAAAAAAACCGCTTTCCTTGTTTGACATAGGTGCGGATAAAGTGATTGAGCTCAGTGAGAAATTTTGTGTCCGGCCCACCATTGGGTACGATGAGCGACCCTCCTATGGAAAAAACTATGGGTGGTTCTTTGTTGTTGAAAAACATTGATTTAGTGCGAAAAAAAACCGCTTCTTCAAGCGGTTACAAATACTAATAATTTAGTACAAAAAAATGAGTTGTTTACAAAAAATATGAATGCACATAAGATATGTATAGCTAGACCGATTATACTCTTGATTTTGACAAAAATCAACCTCTCAGATACAATGGTAATATGCGAAGATCAAGAATTACTATTACCCTTGATAATACACTCCTGAAAAAGGTCGATCGCCTCATTGATAAAGAAATAATCCGCAATCGCTCGCATGCGATCGAGTATATTATAAGCCAACACACACAAGCGCAGATTCATAAAGCGGTAATTCTTGCAGGAGGACATGGTACGCACTTACGACCCTACACATACGAGATTCCCAAATCGCTTCTGCCGATTTCTGGCAAACCACTCCTTGAACACACTATTTTGGAACTTAAGAAAAATAATATTACTGAAATCATCATTGCGATTAACTATTTGGGGAACAAAATCAAAGAATACTTCCAAGACGGTTCGCGGTTTGGTGTATCTATCACCTATTCTCAGGAGACCCAGGATCTTTCAACGGGCGGCGCTCTGAAAAAGATAAAAAAGGTATTGCAACAGGAGCCCTTTTTTGTCATCTATGGCGATATTGTTGCTCATTTTCCCTACAATGATTTCGGCGACTTTCACAAAGAAACTGGGGAAATAGCTACCATAGCAGTCACAACAGCCGATAACCCGGGTGAGTTTGGACAATTCCATATCCGCGGCAATACCCTGGTAAATTTCTATCCCCAAAGCGATAAAAAACATATCAAAACCCATCTGATTCATTGTGGTATCTATGCGTTTGAGCCAGAAATATTTCAATATTTCCCAAAAAAAGACTCGTTTTCCCTTGAGGATGTATGTGCACGACTCATCGAAAACCGTAAAGTGAGCGGGTATATGTTTGAAGGCGAATGGTTTGATGTGGGAAATCCAGCAAACTACGAAAAGGCAGTAAAATATTTCAAAAAATCTTCATAAAATTCCTCCCCCCAGACCAAATACGTAGCCAACCACTTGTGCTGCAGTGTACGAAAGCGCCAATATACCAAACCCAATGAAGCCGGTGGTAATTTTGCCCTGTCCTTTTTTGAGCGCTTCGGGATTCCCAGCTGAAGTCAGGATGTCATACCCCCCAGCAATAATGACAAAAAAAAGAATAACACCTGCAAATGGGATAGCGAATAACAACGCGCGGTTGATGACATCTCCAATGGTTTGTGGCTGGTCGAGCCCTGGATGAGCAGGATCGAATTCCCACTTGAGTGGACCTTCAATAACAACGCCGCCAATATTTATTCGTTGAGCAAGAAGATTCATAGATTAGTTGATAATTTGTGGCTTTGGTACTACATCGACTGCTTGTTGTGGAGGCATAGACATTGTTGGAGGCGGAGTCATGATGCTTGCACTGGGCGACACGGGGGCTTCACTTTTTGCACCATCTTTTTTCGCATCTACCATACTAGCGCTCAGTTGTTTATTGATATCCTCGAACAAATCTTTCTGACTCGGGGAAGATGAAGATTCTGTTTTTTTTATATCACTTGTCGATGCATCATCCTTTGTTATTGTTTCACTTGGTTTTGTAGATGTTTTTTTTGTTTCTGATGACTTTATTGTCTCTTGCTCGGCCCAATACTGTTTACAAAGTGGTGTAGCGTTGTCCATACTACGTGAAAGTGTTGAGCCGTTTGTTTGACAATAGGCTCGGATATGTTCAGCAATGTGTTCATCTGACGCTTTGTATGAACCTGAAGCAACACCTGTCACAACATTAAACATCAATTCTTCTCCATTGTAATCGACTTCTATAATGTCTCCATCTTTTACTTTCTTGGCTATAATCATCTCGGAAATGGGATTTTCCACCAATCGTTGAATCGCCCGTCGCAACGGGCGTGCTCCAAAAATCGGATCAAACCCTTCTTTCACGATCGCTTTTATTGCACTATCGGTTGCGTTAAATCCGATATTTTGCTCCTCAAGGAGTTTGGTCACACTCTTGAGCTGCAACTTCACGATGTCGATCATGTGCACAAACTTGAGTGGCTCAAATACAATTACTTCATCAAAACGATTTACCAGTTCGGGGCGGAAAAACTTCAAAAGCTCATTCATCACGCGTTCCTTGATGAGATCGTAATGCTTTGTGCCAGACTGCAAATCGATTTTTTCTTTTTCTTCCAATTCTTTGTCAAGCGGGAAATCGACGCCGAAATAATCTGAGAGCGATTGCTTGATCCAATTCATTTGACCTGGATCTTTAAACCATACAAAGTTGCCCATAATAATTATTTCTCTGTTTTTTGGTGAAAACGTATGAATATCCCAATGTGAGATGGGCAAAGATTCTGTTGATGATTTTCCAAAATAATCCTTCAGTAGGCCTGTTTCCCAATCTTTGGTGCCTGGTTTACGTTTCCAAAAACGATTCTTGAAGGTTACAATTTGCGTCTCGTCGGGACTAAAAGCATGTGTTTTAAGGCGAATAGTCGGAAGCTGCTCGTCTGGTGCATCAGGTAACGCATTGACAACCACGTTTTCTGCAAAATAATCGATAAGATTGGTTACCTCCCACACTTTAGAGGTAGTTGCGTTACGCATAAAAACGGTGCCTCCCTTGGTTACAACCTCTACTCCTTGTGGAGAAATCGCTTGCGTATCGTATCCAAATGTTGGGAATGCTGTTTGTTGGTCTGTTGTTGGTGAACGATCCTTTTGCTCGTCTGTGGATTCTGTTTGCTGATCTTGTAACATCGGTGCTTCAGTTTTTTTTGCTTCTTTTCCTTGTATTTTTTGGCCAGCAAAATATTCGACAATCGTATGGTCAGCCCACGATGAGGCGGACGATGATTGACTTGCATCTTTTGTGGGACTCATGTTGTCTTTGGAAACCGATGTGGTGGTTGCAGCAGAAGTTGGCGTGCTCCCTGTTGAGCTTTGCTTAACACCATCACGTTCAAAGTATTTGTTTCCGATGGTTAAAATTTCTCTACCACGCGGGGTAAAGGTGTAAGTCGATAAGACTGGCGGCTCTGAAACATCATTGTTGCCTGATTTGAGCATCTCATCCTGAATCATCTTGGTGCCGATATTTGAGGTGCAGATGACAACAGTATTTTTAAACGAAATCGTCCGCCCTTTGTTGTCGGTAAGCCTCCCGTCGTCAAGGATTTGTAAGAGAATATTGAAAATGTCAGGATGTGCTTTCTCGATTTCGTCAAACAGAACAAGTGAGTATGGTTTGCGACGAACTGCTTCGGTCAGTTTACCTCCCTCTTCAAAACCTACGTAGCCTGGCGGCGGCCCCAACAATTTTGCTACTTCGTGACGCTCCATATACTCAGTCATGTCAAAGCGAATGATTGCTTCCTCATCGTCAAACAGCACTTCGGATACGGTTTTTGCAAGTTCTGTTTTTCCTACCCCGGTTGGACCTAAGAATACAAAACTTCCAATCGGACGCTTATTCGACTTTAATCCCGCACGGCCACGGCGTATCGCCTGGGAAACTGCAGCAACTGCGCGTTCCTGGTCAACCATGCGTTTGTGAATGATATCTTCAAGTTTGACTAATTTGTCTCCTTCAGTTGTAGAGATACGAGAAACAGGTATGCCGGTGCGCTCCGCGATGATTGATTTGATAATCTCGTCAGTGACTCGGGTTGTGGTCTGAGCTTTGCGCATGTTGTATTCGTCTTGTTTGCCCTTGAGAGAATCTTGCACTTCTTGTATTTTTGACCTCGTGATACGAGCGCGCACCTCGTCACCTTTGGTTTCGCACTCTTTAAGTTCTTGTTGCAATTGGCTCAACCGGGCTTCGATTGACTTTATTTCCTCTGGCAGAGAAATGAGGGGCAATCGAACTGCAGCTGCTGCCTCATCCATGAGGTCAAACGCTTTGTCCGGTAAAAAACGGTCGCCAATATATCGTTTGGAAAGTTTCACTGCAAGTTCAATAGTCTCATCAGGAATTTTTACTTTATGAAATGCTTCATATTTGTCACGGGAGGCTTTGAGCATTTTGATCGCAGCTTCGGGCTTTGGTTCAGGAACAAGAACTGTTTGAAACCGGCGTTCAAGTGCAGCATCTTTTTCAATGTATTTGCGATATTCAGTGATGGTCGTTGCGCCAATAAATTGTATTTCTCCTCGGGCAAGTGCCGGCTTTATAAAATTTGAAGCGTCAAGCGCTCCCTCACCGCTACCTGCGCCCATCATGGTGTGCATTTCGTCGATAAAAAGAATATATTTGTCATTATTGGCTTTGAGCTCGTCGACCAAGGCTTTCATACGTTCCTCAAATTCACCTCTGTGCGACGCTCCAGCGATGATACTGGCAAGGTCAAGTTGTGCGATGCGCTTGTTTAAAAGGCCTTCGGGCACTTCGTGATCGACAATACGCTGTGCCAAGCCTTCAACAATCGCGGTTTTCCCCACACCCGGTTCGCCAATAAGCGCAGGATTGTTTTTGATCCTGCGCGAAAGGATATGTATAACGCGTTCAATCACTTCGGAGCGTTCGACAACCGGATCAAGCTCGTGATTTTCTGCTTTTTTAGTAAGGTCGATCGTGTATTTTGCTAAAGCGCTTTGTTCTTTTTGTTGTTTGACAGTTGCTTCTCCGGGTTTGACCGCTGTCACCCCTTCTTTTTTGCCGGTGATGCGCTTGTTGAGATCTTCTTTTTGTAATCCAAGTTTGGTCAAAACACGCGCACCGACACCTTCTCCTTCATCAAATAAGGCAAGGAGTAAATGTTCGGGTGAAATAAATTCGTATCCTAGTTTGCGAGCAACGTCAAGCGCATTCTCGATAATCTGTTTAACGCGTGGCGAAAGTTGGGGTTTTTCTTTGAATGATTCTTTTTTGTAGTTTTTGATAAGCTCTTGCTCGATAACCTGCGGCTGCATCTTGAGATCGACAAATATCTTGAAAATTTCGCCGTCGGTCAATAAACCCGCCAAGAGGTGCTCGCTGTCTACAAACTGGTTATGCAACTCGAGCGCTTTGTTGTTGGCTTGCATAAACACCGCATTCGAACGATGAGTCAAATGAGTCATAACATCAAGCGCTGCTCGCTTTTTATTGTTTATGGTTGATTGTAAAGCTTGTGGCTGATTTGTTTGGCCTGCAGCGCTGGGGCTTGAACCGTTTTGGCTCGTTGTATTGTCTGTGGAAGACAATTGCTTTTGAGACATATCGTTTGGCGCTGTTTCTGATGGAGTTCCTACTGCAACTTTTGATTTTTGAGATGAATTGTTGACGGTATTTTTTGCGTCTTGGGGGGCAGAAGCGAGTTGATCGTTTATCGTATCTTTGCGAATGGCCGGATTAACAGCTGACTTGACACTGCTCGATTGTGCCCCTGTTGAAAGTTTGGAATCGGCTGGTGTAATAGTTGTAGATTGTACAGACTTTGATACATTCGACCCAAGGGAAGAAGGCTGAGACTTGGGTGAAGCAGATGGAGGTGGTGAACTTATAACCGTCTGCGGTGCAGTATCGGAATTGATCCCACTGTAGGGAATCGCGCTCGTGGACGGACTGCCGATACCACTATACCTTTGTCCCACAGGAGCCGAACCAATACCGTTGTATGATGACCCTGAGGGAGAAGTTCCGATGCCGTTATAGCTTTGTGTCTTTTGCACGGGCTGCTGTATAGATTGAGATACTACTTGGACTTGCTGTTGTTGCGCCGGATTTGAAGGTGTGCCGCTACTCTGAGGAGTTTGCGCCTGCGGATCAGTTGCATTTTGGGTTTTCTTCTTTATAAAATCAAATATACCTGCCATATATTGAGTATGAAAAAGTTGAAGCCAAAAGTCAACATGAAAAAACTTCTTATAATAATTTGTCTGTTTGTGTTACTTTTTGGTTTTGGTCGTCGAAATGAAATAAATGCACAAGATCAATCTTCAGACATATTAAACGAATTTATAGACATAATCGGTAGTGGTGGCGACATTGATAGCCCTACAAACGAAACGGCTCCCGATACCAATAGCAACTCACCTGTTGGGATCACACAAATCGAGACGAATAGCGATATTATCAAAAACGCTGAACTTGTGTCTGCAAATCTCGAACTCGGCAGTTATAACTTTGGACTCTCGTTTGATTTATACAACAGAAATGTGAAGCAGATCTCAAACCAATACCATACGACCCCCTATCGTGAAGGAGCCGTGAAAGATGTTGGAGATACCGGACTATTTTGGTGTACGAATATGGTGATATCTTCATACTCTCTCTCGGGATATCTGGGTATGGGGGCAAACGAACAAGGCGTGCAACGGATGATGGATTTTTGGAGAAAACCAAACGATCAATTTATTTTTTTCGACCATTATGCTGGCGACAAACAAACAAATATGCTTTCTATCAAACCGGGGTGTGCGTTTTTTATGGAACGTACACCAGGACTTTATGACGGTCAACATACCGGTATCGTCTACACTATTACTGTCGATAGCCACGGCAATGGCAGCATGACTACACTTGAGTCTAATTCGTCAAATAAAATAAATAAATATACGATTAAAGATTACGACATCCCTAATCTGAGAGACGATTACAAAATGACCGGATTCGGTTGCATTGGAACAACATAACTATGGTAACATCAAAAGGAAAAATCATTCTCCTACTCACTATACTTCTGGTGGTACTTATTATCATCTCATTATTTATGGTTAATCTTTCTCCGGTTTCACCACAAACTGGCAGCGAATCAGATCTATCGAACAATATAAATCTTTCTCCCACTGTAGTGAATATATCTACTCAGCAATCTTTTGATAATGGTTCGATAGATCAACCAGCATTAACATTCCAGAAAGAACTTGAGACGCAAACTAAGTCCGATATCGAATATGCACAAATGTATGAATCTATGCATGATGATTTTCCTTGGCTTGATCTTTTGCCGTTGCAGACCGACACATATTTTGTCTATTTTGATGTCAATCAAGAAGCTTTTTTCGGAGAAATATACGTGAGTGAAAACCAAGAAGAAATTAAAAATGAGATTACTGCACGTCTTTCTGAATTACAGATTCCATATGAAAACTATCGATTCGTTTGGGAATAATATTGCTGTTGTGATAGGAACTTTTGTTCTTTTCGCGTTTTGTCTATTTCCATATCCTGCACGTGCACAACAACAGACATCGGGCGCGAAATCGATTTTGCAAGAATTCCTTGATATCATTGGAAGTGGCACAACAGCAACTACAAACCAATCGACATCTTCTGGTAATTCTATTTCTATAACGCCCTCAGCGCTCATCGATTTGTACAGGTATGTTGGTAACAAGGTTGGCGTTCCAGCTTGCGTCCTTGAGGCTGTTTCTTATATTGAATGGCCAACGGCCTTTAACTATACTCCAGAAGAAGTGCAATTGTATTCACAACCAGGGCAGCGTATTCCCAATTGCGCACCAAATACCTGTTCCGCTTCGGGACATATGCAAATGACAACCGGTATCGACCCTTACGGCAGCGCAAGCTGTAGTCAATGCTGCTGGCAAGGAAGCTGTTTATCAAGCTGTCCAAATGCCTGGGGATCATATGGGAATGCTATCCAGCAATATGAAAATATTTCACATATGCCAGATGTATGTAATCTGACCGACAGCACCTATGCCGCAGCCCAAAAACTCAAAAACGACAGCAATACCAGCCCAGGAGATCTTAATTGGTCCGAAGAGGCCATGCACAGAGCAGGAGAAAGATATTATGGAAACTGTACTGTTACTTATTCCCGTCTCGGGGACAGAACATATTGTGGATTTATTATTCACCAATGCAATTTATGAAAACACTATTACGATATAAACATGTCATCATTGGCGTCCTTGTAGTTATCTGTGTCATTATTGTGGTTTTGGGGCTATTCATTCCAAATGAAAAAAAATCATCCAACAATGCACAAACTGATACAGAAAATCCATCACCAACAAACATTTCTCCTTTCCCCAGCGCTACGCGTGTTCCGGTTGCCATCAATCGGACGAAGGCTGATACGATATTAAGTGATAAACTTACAAAACCCATACAATACCAAGGTCTGACGATCGAATTTTTCCCTCGTTCGCAGACACTGATTGTTTACTTTTCAGGCACACAAGAAGATGCGGAACTGGGTGTCGTGCATTATCTCAACAGCGTAGGCGTTTCTTCAACCGATACACACGTTGAATATCGTAGCACGAAATTCGATGTTTCAACCGAAGCGCCTAATGGTTTTTTTGAAGAAAAATAATAAGATTTGATTTTGATAAAAATTTTCTAGTAGAATCATACTATGGCAGCAAACATTATAGAACCTGTATTAAACGTGTTTTCGAAAATCAAAAAAACAGCCATTGTGGTCATAGTTTTTTTGGCCATTATCAATCTCTTTCTTTATTTCAACAGCGGCCAGAAGATAAAACTTGACAACCATAGTCAAGAATACCTCACTCAAGAAATCTATAAAAACCTTAATGAATACAAAGAAGATAAATCAATAGATGGCCAGTTGAAATATATTACCTACCAGTCATCTAACTGTCTTTTGCTCGGTGAAGGATGTAATCCTGATCCAAACAATCCAAGTAACAACAGTCAAGGCCTGGTCGGTTTTATGGCAAGTGCCATGACCATACCATTGACTCATCCTCCTGCTTCTGGTATTCAATGGACGCAAAATACACTTGCCAAGGCAGGCTTTCTGCCCAAAACATATGCAGCTCAGGGTATAGGTTTCACTTCGATACAAGGATATATTGGTATCTGGACAGCATTTAGAAATTTATCGTTTTTGCTGCTTGTGTTGGTGATGGTGACTATCGGGTTTCTCATTATGTTTCAAGTGCGCATGAACCCCCAAACGACTGTTTCTCTGCAAAACGCTCTCCCCAAGATTGTTGTTACAATGCTTCTTATCACTTTTTCTTTTGCAATAGCAGGTTTTTTGATAGATATTATGTACACTGTCATGACCCTCAGTATAAGCATTTTGTTTGATGTTAACAAAACAGGGTATGCAGCAACTAGTACGACGCTGCAAGATCTACAACTGCGTTATCAAACTGCGCGCATGGGAGACCTATGGCCGTCGCCTAGAAATGGCGCGATATGGGCAAGTGCTTTTGCGCTGATAAATGTATTACCCGATACATTCCGGTTAGTATTGCAATTTGTGATTTCTCCTCTAGTTGGTATCGGATTTGCTTACTATTTTGGAGAGTTTCCAAATAAAATTATTACTGCGTTTAATAACATTGGGGCATTATCGTTCAATGTCGGTCAATTACCTAAATTGGCAGAAGCGGTCATACTTGTTGTTTTAGCTCTTGTTCTCGTCCCCATTATTGTTCCTTTTATCTTGGGGGTCATCTTGCTTCTTACTGCCCTCTTTTTTATGTTTAGAGTTTTTTTTATGCTCTTGGGCGCCTATATCAACATTGTTCTCATGATTGTCTTTGGCCCGATCATCCTTATGTTTGGTGCTGTGCCAGGGAGAGACACCTTTGGTTGGTGGTTTAAGAATCTTTTTGCAGAACTGCTCACATTTCCGCTCATTGTCATACTCATGATGGTTGGAAGGGTTATTATCGACTACAATGCAGGGTCGAACTATTTCCAACTCCCGTTTTTATACGGCATTGACAATAATAGTATGGGCTTTCTCATAGCTTTCGGCGTTGTATTGCTTATCCCCAATTTTATTCAAATAATGAAAAAATCTCTCGGCGCCGAAGGAACGGGCCTCAATGTCGGCCCAGGATTGTACTTTGGTGGCGCAGGTGCCATTGCGGGTGGTGCGCTTGGATTGTATTCTGGCCAGCTATCTACTATCAAACGAATATTGGTCGGACATAATCCATACGAATCTACTCCCGGAATCCTTGGTAGGGTAAATCCTCAACGCCAAGGCGGAGAATCAAGGCGTGAGAGATTGGTGAAATGGATTCAAGGACTTCCTATTTAATATTTAAACCCTTTATTCTTCACTTTAAAACTAATGAGACCTTTGTGCGTAATAAATAGTTGAACATGATATTGTAATGGATAAATGGAGTATCGTCTGACGTCAAAGACGTGTGCCATTTAAGGACCAGGGAGCGGAGCAGCGCTAAAATTGGGGAGTAGAAGTATATTTACTCCGATGATTTGAAGGATTAAAATCGAAAAGATAACTACGATAAGACCCAAAATACAAGCAGTCATTGTTTCTTGTGCTTTTTTAATTGCTTCAGGGTTACCACTGGATACCTGCATTTGAATTGCAGCATAAATGATACACAATAAACTTGAAACCCCGGCTAGACCCAAACCCAAACCGAACACATTTTCGATAAGAAAAGTGCGTAAATCTCCTTTGACGCACCCAATGGCCGTCCACGTGCCAGGAAACATAGGATCCGCAAGGCAACGAACGCATTCGTCTTCTTCTGGGTCGGGTATAGGAGCGCATCTCAAACAAATTGCTTTCTCTTTGTCGTCTGCAAAAAGACTAAAACAATCTGTTTTGTCTATATCGCGGATACTAAAAGGGTCAAAAATATCTGCGAGCCCTAATACATTTTTGTTTTGCGCGATTGGTTGATTCGAAGATTCCTGTAAAGATGCAAGATAATCGCTTTTTTTTGGAGAGTCAGGTAAACTCGCAAGGAGCGACGCGCTAACATTGGTCACGCATGTACATACATTACCAGAAGAAACAGGAGTGAAATCGTTTTTACAACCGCCGGTATATCCGGTTTTATCCATTGCATCATTTGCTCCCTCTGAAACTTTATTGGTAATTTTATTAAACGGAGAAAGTCGTTTATTTAACCCTCCTACTAGCCACCTTCCAAAGGTGCCAGCTAACGGAAATGAGCTCCCTTCAAAAGGATTTGGAAGTTTCATTTCCGGGAGTGCAACCTCTTTACAACACGACTGATTCTCATATCCGCAACTATCAATCGTGTCAGTGACTCTATCTAGTTCCTGTTGCGGGTCGACTGCAGCACGAACAGAAGAAGTAAAAAAAATAGAGCCAAAAGATATGAGCATAAATGCTATAAGAAAAGCTGCGCTTCCTTTAAAGACTGTATCTCTCATATACAATTTGAGTATAGAAGATATTTTATTTACTTTCAAACGATTCCTTGGCTGATTTGTATATCACAAATAGTAGTAATGCTATTGCTATAAGCAGTATAATTGATGGTCCTTCTGCTAACAATCTGTCTTTGAGTGCTGAAAAATTTCTGTCCTGAGCGCCAATCGCAGAAAGTTCCTTGCTCTTGTTGCGGATGATGTCCCCCTCTTTTCGTCCTAAGAAAAAATCCGCTACTGGCGCAACCATTCTCTCTAATAGCGTCATATCGTCTGGGTTGCGTTTATATGCCTCCCATACACGACCTCCCTCTGGGGTCAACTTCGGGAATTGAGCTTTCACTAAGAAACGTTCAAGAAAAGCTGCACGTTCGTCCATATCAAAATTCACTCGTGGGCCGGTCTTGACTACAGCATCATAAAGAGACAGCTCGTGAGACGCCTCACCTGCTTCGAATATTCTTCTATATTTTGCAGCGCGGAATTGTCCGACAACAGGAGTTTCAACATCGCTATCTATTCGCAATGCATTAATAACATTTTCGACTATTTCCAAAGCTTTGCCATCAAATATATCCGAACCGTACCAATCCTTAAGCATGTTACGAATTTTGATGACGGATTTGAGCATATTTTCATCTGCTCCCTCTTCGTTTCGCACAATAGATTTCATCTGTGAGACAAACTCAGAAGAAGATAAATATGCTTTTAATTCTTCCTGCGTTTGTATTTGCTGCAATGTCCTCTCGACCACATTGTCCCCTGCTGCAGTAAATTGTAAAAATGGGTATGCAGTATCATTTGGCGAAAGTGAAGCACGGGAACTCAAAAACTCATTCCCCGCCCATGCAAATCTATTTTTCATATTTGCTCGTTCTTTAGCAAACTTTTCTTTGAGTTCCTGTGCATATATAGGTTTGAATTTTGCCACTTTTCTTTTGTACTCTTTTGATCGAAAATAATCCGCATGGGGAAAACGGGGGATCAAGCCCCTCAACTCCATTTCTTCTCTGATCATTGCTTCTTCAAATGGCACTTCTTGAAATCCGTGTGTTGCTTTAAAAAAATTGTCGCTATTGACTGAGACGGTTTCAACATGACGTTCGATTGCGTGTTTCATTGGTTTCTTTGCGAGTCTATCCATGATCTCTCCATATACTTCCAAGGCCTTGCTAATCTTTACGTCTGCCTCTTCCCTCGTTATTTTCTCCGTCGCTACTAGCCGATCGTATTTTTTTGACAAATACTCGCGAATAATATCGGCATCAATATAGTATCCACTTGGCTTGTTCGGATTTTGGCTTTGTATGTCAGATATCGCGATCGTACTTCTGGTTGATGTAAGATCAGCGTGATTGTGGCCATACGTTGTTACTGACTCGGGTACGGCTTCTCCTGCGGCTATTCTGCGCCGCTGATCTTGTTTCTGGCCTTTGATAGATGCTGTAATCGCTTTATTTGCCTGCACGCGAGCTCGTGATTGCACATAGATAATGTCATTGAGCGCTGCACTAAATATATCTCGTTCCCGTGCATTTTGATGAGGGTTAGATTGAAACGGTGTTATTATAAAACGTTGCTGCAACTCTTGCATGAATGTTATGCCGTTTTGCGAACGCAACGGGTCTTCTAGCATGATGAAATCAACGGGTAGTCGTTCTACACTCATAACCATAAGAGCCTGGTCCACAATATCTTTCAAAATACTTTGACGTTCTTTTTGATTTCGCTTCTCCGATGAATCTATAGATTCCCCCCGACCAGGTCTTGGTGCCCGATTAACAACAGGTTCAATGACTTGTCTCCAGAATTGTTCTGCAGAAGTAATTTGTGCACCACTGTACGTATGTTCAATACCTTGCCCATCAACAAAACTGAAGTTTACACAATTTTTCCCTATGCCATCTGCAAAATAACGGTCATACAAAAACGTAAAAAAATCTTTCCAATGGGCTTCGTACTTTGCATGTGCCGCACTATCTTGACTAAGAAACGAATTACTCGGACCAAACAATAGTTCATCTCGATACCATTTCAATGTGCTTACTCCAATGTTTTCAAACCGCTTCCAACCTTCTGCAAGATCGGTACTATGAGCAAGGCTCAAAGAATCTTCATTACCCGTTGTCAGTAGCATATCTTGTATCCACGATCGAGCGGCATATTTCATGCGCCAACCATTCATCACTTCCACGCCACCGATTCCCAATGGATTAACATCTGTGATATTTTGCTCTGCGGTATCTTCATAATAATAGTTGCCGATACGGGCCATATTACCTAATACATCGCTTCTTCTAAATACCCGCTCTCCTTGCGTTTTGATAATTTTCGGATACCACTTGCGTTTTCTCCATTGCCTATTTGCCTTCGGAAGAAAAGCAACCCCTCGAGCCAATGCGTCCCAGGTTTGCCACTGTTCGGATGGCGAATACGTTCGTAGTACTTCAAGGTTTGCAAGTGCTGGAGTAAGATATGATGGTCTGTTTCCACTAACAATATATGGATGAGCATATGAAGCTAAACCTAACAATTCCTGATTCACCAATGACAAATGCGTACGAGCGTGCAGTATGGCTCTTCGTATCGCCCATTCAGGGATATCTTCTCCATCTTCTTGTCCTGTCACTACGTAACTTTTAATCATATCGACAAGTGCAGCATATTGTATTGGGTCGTGTTCGGAAAATAGTGAATAAAATAAATCGGGTCGTTTGCGAAATCGTTCTTCTGCAAAAGATTTTTTTAGGTACGAGCTTAAAACGGTTTTTGCACCGTGGACCAATTCATTATAAGGAAGCTTATATAATTCATCGAGTCTATTTGATTTTAATGTTTGTGACGCATATTGTTGAGCTTGCTGATAAAATGTTGTATTTTGTTCTGTTTTTCCTGTCATGACAAGATAATTCCAGTTTACACCAGCAGCAATAAGGTCATGCTCTGCTTCTATGCCGATTTTAAAGCCTTCAAGGAAATCGCGAAACCCATGAGCATGCACCATCTCGTTTGACAAGGTTGATTTGCGAACTTGCTTACCATTGTGCATATACCCACCACCATCTTCATTATCTGACCAACCAATAATTTCATCTGCGCCAAATTGCATATATTCACCCTTAAATCGATCGTCAATCACGCCAACCTGTTCAATCAATCGATTCATGCGTGTTGTTAAAGTTCTAAATACACTTTCTGGATTTAATTGATAGAACCCTTGACCTATGGTAGCTTCTTGAACCAGTTCGTTGAAGTTTTTCCGAGAGTTTGCATTGACCACTGGCGCATAAATCCTATGCACCAAATACATGAGTAGCTTATGAACATCGCGTGAAGCCTCTGTTGCATCCCCGCCATGTTCGCCTACAAGACGCTCATAGTACGTATTAAATCTTGTTGGATCACTCATGTTGCGGAATAATTCTTGCGCGCGCGCGGCGTCTCTCACATTTTTACTTAATTCATCCTGAAGCAACATATTTATATATCGTTCTCCTTGATAATCCAGCTCTGGGGAGTTTTCCGTTTGTTCAGATTCGTATTTTCGCTTAGCCGCCTGCAATTTTCTTTCAAATGTTGCTCTATCTTGAATCGTAGGAATACTTCCATTGTCAATCGCTCTGCCAATAACTTGTTTCAAGAGATTCTCGACAGACTGATTGCCAACCATACGCACTAAATCTTGCTCAAATCTCGTAGTAAGCCCATCGCTTGGGGAAAACTGTATATATTGTGGTTCGTTGAGTATGCCATGTACTAACGGGTGCAAGTAGCTTGCCGTTGTATCAGATATGATTGCAGGCATCTCAGTCTTGATGAGATCCATAACCGCAGCTGTCGGCGTATGAGCTGGGGAGGGTACCAGATTATTCCTCAAAGCTCGCGCGAATGTATACACTACATCTTGAACTGTTTGTGCTTTCATTTGATCAAAACGTGCGCGTCTGGGATTTACCATACCCATACCATATAAAGCTGCCATTGGGTCAGCTCCTCCTTCTGCAGTTGCAGCACACGTTTCTTTTGCCATTTCGGTTGAATCTCGTGCAGCTTCTTTAAGGTTTTGCTCAACATTGTGTCTATTACTCGTATCACGCACTTGAATGCTGTCCATGTTTCCTGTTTCTACTTCGTTGTTAGCATCATTGACGTGTCGCAATCTTGCTCTAACCTGTTGCTGTTGTACCGTTTCTTGAACCGGAATGTTTCCATCTATCTCAAAAGGTGTCATATATTAAGTCAACTGACCACCACCAAAGGTGGTGGCATGTTGTTCAGCCTGAAAGGCAATTAATAATTGTTTGGAATATTTGT
>JAGQLS010000006.1 GCA_020429045.1 Candidatus Woesebacteria bacterium | reverse complement strand
CCCGTTATCTCCTCGACGGCTTGAATGATTTCAAGAACCGAATTGCCAGTGCCAGTACCCAAGTTTATAATCTCGCTCGCAGCTCCTTTTGTAAGGTGTTCGCGGGCGAGGATATGGACCTCGTTGAAGTCGACAACGTTTAAGTAATCGCGGATTGGTGTGCCGTCGGGGGTGTCAAATTTCCCACAGGTGAGGAAAAACGGCTCTATGCCAAGTACGCCACGCACGGCGTTTTGCATGAGGTGGACCGATGGCTTCTTTGCATCGCCGATGAGACCGTCGTCTGAAGCGCCACAAACATTGAAGTAGCGCAAAATCATGTACTGCAGGCCACTTTGTTTGCCGTACCACTCAATAATCTTCTCAGACATGCGCTTGGACTCGCCGTATGGATTGGTGGGTCTCGTAGGATGAGCTTCGTCGATAGGCACATAGTCTGCCTCACCATAGACTGCACACGTTGAGGAAAACACGAACCGGTGGATGTTATTTTCTAACAATTGCACCAAAAAGTTATTTGTCGCGCACGTGTTGTTGCTGAAATACCAATCTGGGTGCTCCATAGACTCGTTTACGCTGCAATGGGCTGCATAGTGTAAAACTGCGTCGATGTGCTGTTCTTTTTCCAAAAGGGGAGTGATGTCCGCAGATATGTCGGTGTTGTAATAGCGTAGTTGTTTTTCACCAAATTTTTCCTGCAAAAGCTGTAAAGGAGCCTCAAAACCCGTGCAAAAGTTGTCAAAAGCCACCACTTCGTAGCCTTTTTGCAAAAGAAGGTAGGTAGCAACAGAACCGATATACCCCCCAGCACCGGTTATTAGGATTTTTTGCATAGCTTATTGTACCAAAAGAAAAGAAATGACGATATAAATGTAAGTGTTTTTGATTGCCTTTGTGATGAGAAGAAAGTGAAGCGCACATTGTAGGCCTCATGTTTTGCGCCCAAATCGTTTGCGGCGTTCGCTTATCACGATCCCGATTGCTACAACCACCGTGCCGATTACAAAAAAGATGTCGGGCACTTCTCCCAAAAGAGGGATAGCAACAAGCACCGCCACAACCGGCATCATATAGGTCAACACTCCAATGTCTTGCGCTGGAATTTTTTGAATACCGTAATTCATAGCGGCATATGCCAACGCTGAAGAAAATACCATGCCAAACACAATGCCGATCCACCCTTGCATGGTGAGTGTGGCAATGTTGAAATTTCCTTGTTCGACAAGCATAAAGGGGAGAAATACAAGAGCGCCGACGATAAACTGCACTTCGGTTATGAAAAATGGTGATATTTTTTTGGAAACTAATTTATTGTGAACAGTGATGAGTACGCCACCAACGACCGCCGCAACAAATAACATATTGCCAAGAAAGACCATCTCCGGCGCAACAGGACCAACAAGAGAAGACTTCGCGCCGTCAAATAGCGGTGCAAGTACGATGATAAGTACGCCTACGCAGGCGATAAGCATACCTTTAACAATTTGAGCGTGAGGTTTCTCTTTCAAAATATAAATCGACAACATATAGAGAAGCAGTGGGCTCATGGAATTGATTATGTGAACGTTGATGCTGGGGGCAAATTCAAGACCAATGAAAAAAGCGCCGACATTTATCGCCACGCCCCACAAGCCACCCAACACGATGTGTTTCCAATCGGAAACATGCACTTTGCGACGGTCTTGTTTAAAGAGAAACGGGAGAAATATGATTGATGCACCGGCAAATCGGATGAATGCCAGTGCAAAAGGAGGGATGTCTTGCAGCGCCCACTTGAAAATAGGCGGGGCTGCTCCCCAGATAAGGTAGGCGACGATGACAGTAATATATCCAAGAAGCATATCTTATTATATAGACAATGTACGCAAAGAAGGAAACAAAAAAGAATAATTGTTTAGACTTTTCTATTTCCAAATAATATACTTATCTTATGGAAAAACCATTATTAATAACGCTCGAAGATGTTCAAACTGGCCCTACTCCAACCCCGTTAGTCGTCGTTTTGGATGATGACTTTAACCATTCACAACCGAATATAACAGGTCACGAAGCAGTTCAAAGAGATTTAATCCCTAAAGAGCCCAATGAGTTTGAACAAATCCCATTGTTAGAAGCCAAAATGATACGCGGCGAGAAACTCATTTATGAAGAAGTAAAAACGCTATTGAACCTGCAAGCAAAAAAACTGCGTCTTAAAGCTCAAGCTCTTTTGGATAATCATGAGGCAAGACCATGGCAGATTAAACAAGCAAAAAAGCATATTAGTCTTGCAGATCGTGTAGTGAATGGCCGAAATGGTCTACGTGACCAACTTAACGCAATGAGGTATCTGACTCGAAGGTTAAGTGGTCAATATGCGAGAGAACAAGAGCAGTTTTTAAAATCTACAAAATGGGAGTACTCTGAAGCAAAAGGTAAGTATGCTTGGGTTAGATATGGTAGAAACCCAGGAGACAAGGAAAAAGCAAGAGAATTGGGTCTTCTTATGCAAGAATATAGTCTCCTTGCACTTCGATTTCCAGGGTTAGGATTGGGAGACTTCGTTCGAATGGCTTATGATATACAAAACTATTAATTTAGTTTTTTTTGTTTGCCTTTTCGTTGACATAGACGATAAGTTCGCCGATTATGCCCGTCATGACAATCTGTAAACCCACCACGATCATCAAAATCCCCAAATGGAGGAGGGGGCGACGATAAAGAAGCTCGCCATAAAAAATACGCATAAATCCCAGCCACGCCGTGATAGCCGCACCAGGCAGGAAGATAAAAAGACCTATGGGGCCAAAAAAATGCAGCGGGCTTTCAGCAAATTTATAGAGAAAAAACGCAGTCAACATATCGATCAGCCCGATAAATAACTTACTCATGCCAAACTTCGACTTACCGTGCAAACGAGGCTTATTGTGTACTTTCATCTCTCCCACACGGTAGCCGGCATAAAACACGGCCAGCGGGAAAAAACGAAAATTGTTGCCGTACAATACGACATCGTCGAGCACATACCTCTTGAATGCTTTAAATCCACAATTAATGTCGGTAAACGGCGAGTGAAGAAATTTCTGCAACACAAACCGCGCACAGATTGAATACAGTTTAATAACTACATTGTCTTTGCGATTGAACCGCACGCCGTTTATCAAATCGTAGCCTTTTACAAGCTCTCGCAAAAAAGAAGGAATATCGCCAGGGTCATCCTGAAGATCTGCATCCATAAACATGACGATGTCGCCACGCGCTTTTGCAAGGCCGGTGTTGAGTGCTTGTCCCTTTCCCATTTGCCGGTTGTGGCGGAACAAATGTATGTGATGGCTGTTAAGTTGTGCCGCAATGCCTGGCTTGTACTGATCAAGCGAGCCGTCATCAACAAGAATAATTTCGTAGTCTTTACGTTCGTGTGAATGCGTTTTGTCCGTGCCATCAAGCTGAGCAGTAAGACCTTCAAGCAAAGGGGGAAGATTTTCGGCTTCGTTGAAAAATGGAATGATGATTGAGAGCATAATACTATTATAACCCACAATCAAAAAAATGAAGCTACGACATAGTAGCGCGCCATTTTTTCTGAAGAGCGGCGACATCCTCTACAAACGCTTGCATGAGGGCGGCGTTGTTTCTGGCAGTTTTCCAGTTGGCGCGATCCTGGGCGTGCAGTGCTTTCCCAGCAAGCTCGCGAAAAAATCGTGGGTAGCCTATAGTTGTGTCAACGAGATATTTTGTTTCTGCAATTTCGATGAAAAGATAGTTCCCATCACGCTTGTATGCAGTCGCCATCTCATCGATTGAGGTGATGGGGGTGAGGTGAGTATCGTCGGCTATAATGTTAGAAATGCTGCCAGGAAAGGGTAAAAAATGTACGTGGGCATAAAAAACAGTTTGTCCGACAACACCGTGTTCAAAAATTGTGCACGAACCGTATACTTTTTTATGAATTGCTTTACTGTATCGTAAATATTTTTATAGGATTCTAAATCTGACTGATTCATAGCCCCGATGCACGACACATGCTCGCGGAGGATGACCAAGATATGACCTTGCACCAAGGGGTGTACATCGGCAACGATCCAGAGCCGTTCTGTTTCTTCCAATACCGCTCGCAAACCAAATCCACCAGGACAATGTGGACAGTCGTTTGTCTGCTGCATACTAGATAGTATAACGCATAGCTTGTAACTGAAGGTAAAGAGTAAATAGAAAATAGCAAAAAAATAACAATTAACAACGAAAAACTTACAACTAACAAGTAACAAATAACAGGTAAAAACGAAGAACGAAAAACGTATAGTTTATAGCTTCAAACCTGAAGGTATATGACGTAGGGATATGTCGCCTGTCTGCGGCGGGTGAATCGGAGGGCGAATCGGACGGGAATGACAATGCTCTATTGATTTCATGATATATTGATTTAATGTTTTCTTGATTTTTTCCTAACATCTAATATCTAATCAACTCATTATCTAGCCTTATGACTTTTTAACTCTTTTGTACACCTCAATCCCATCGTTATCGTAGATCCTTTCAAACTCCGGGTCGATGCGGATCAAATCATATGCCGGCTTCGAATCATTTTTTAAAAACCCATGCTCTGCATCCCATGTGTCGATAACCACATAATCGGCAACATTGTAGTCCATGGCAAAATCAAGATACATTCGACGGGAAGTAAAAAAAGGAGCCATAGATCCGGTTGTTGAAACAATAAGCGAGTCGCTTTTGAGTTTATTTTTCCAATAGATTACATCGTCGTATTTTGCAGGGGCAGGGGCAAAAGGGTGCAACTCGGGGCGGCGAGCAAACGGAAGTGCACTATACTTGATCGAACAAAGAATAGTAACAATAACAACAATTACGCTCACGCTAAGCATGCGTTTATCTATAGCTGTTTTTTCCATCGTGTGCACGTTCATAACCTGGATGATCCGATTGATTCGTTGGGGAAATTTTGCAAACATATCGGGAAAGTCGGCGACAATACGCTTTACTCCCTGTACCGTTGCGATGAAAATAAATCCTGTCAAAAGCGCATCATAATGAAAATACGTGTTGATAAGATTTTCGTTTGTTGAAAGAATTTTGACCAACAGATCAGGGACAAGCGCAAGAGCAAAAAAAGGAGAAATAAGTGGTAAAAAAGAAACCGGGGCGAGGAGGCTAAACACAAATTCGCGCGCGTTGCTGCGCAGGGCAAAAAACGGCACATCCCAAGGGCGCGCCAGTATATAACTATAATAGCTACTGCCAAAATGCGATCCTCCTTCGGCACGGGGAATGATGACCGCCATTGTCACCACAAGCCATACTACGCTAAGCATTCCCCACAAAAGCAAATATCTATTTTTTCTGTGCATGAATACATTTTTGAGCATGTTGAGAGGCTGTTTAATGGAATAAAGCGCTGGGCGGTTTTTCATTTCCTGCAAAAGAAGGAGGGCGCTAAAAAAACCTGTGCTTAAAGGAACATTTTCTTTGGTCGTAAGCGCAAGGAGAAAAAAGAAAGAGGAAATAATATAGCGTTTTCTGATAAAAAAATAGTACCATGCAAGGATAAAAGTGACAGATAACGTGATCGCGTGAAAATCAAAAGCAACTGCGCGCTGGAGTGGGGGATAGAACAGGTACGTATAGCCCAAAAGCATACCCAGCCACGCGCTATGGTGATTATTGTTAAGTACTGCGCAAGTCAATGCGTAAACGATAAGTGCTCCAAGTGCAACAACAACCGCTTGCAAGACAAGAAGCGTCGCTGGGCCTTCGTGAATAAAGTAGAACATGCCGGCCAGGGCCAAAAACGGATCATTGTGCACCGCCATGCGTTTGACTTGACGCGTAGCTGCATGAGGATCGGTGATCTCGAGCATTCTCCCCATATCGCCGGTCTTTACTGCCTGGTAAGAATTGTAGGCTGCCTGGTTCATAATCCCCAGGTCGAAATAGTGAGAATAGTTTTTTTCGTAACGGTTTATGCTAAAGAGCGAGAAGTAGATGATGTAGGTAAGTGTGCCAAGGATGAGGAGAATGAATGGGAGGTGTTTGAGTATCTTTTGTTTCATGACTAGAAGGTATTATACATAGAATAAGCGATCATCTGATGAAAAAAATAATATCCCTGCACAAGGCAAAAGGATTATCTTCTACGAAACAGATTTCTAAAGAATCTGCCGCCTCCTCTATTTTTACCACCTGCGTCGCCTGGCTCAACATGCGAAGGTGGTGAAAGTTTTTGTGATGGGCCGGTTGCTGAAGTTGTTGTAGAAGGAGTTGTTGGTGTCGCTCCCTCAGAAGGAACGGGAGGATTCTGGGCTGCTGTTTCTGCATCAACAACCGCCTTTGCCGCAGCCAATTGTTTTTCTTCCGCATGTACAGCTACTGATACAGCTGTCTGTTCTCGGGTTCGACGAGCATTGAGTATTTCGGTGTGTTTTTTACTCAAATGAGTCCGAACATTTGCTGCACCAATTTTGTTTAATAACATTTTCACGCCTTGGTCAACAACAGAACCTACTGAGCCCTTCGTATTTACAATCTCATCTACCGAAAAATCTGGTCCAACTATTTCTTGTAACATATTTGCTGCCTGTATAGACATTGCTTGACGCTTTTCTTTTTGTGTTTCTGCTTGAGGGGAATAATCTAACACATTTATAGAAGGTCTAGAATCAACATACCAATCAATAAAACCAAACGCCACTCTTGCATAGTGATCTTGAATTGGCTGCGTTGCGATGCGTATATGCTCACTCTGAGAATGACGAGCCAAAAGTCCTCCAACAAATTCCAAAGGATTAACTAAAATATTTTGCATTTCTTCTTCACTTAATGCGTCTAAAGCCTCATGTAAATTTACTGGCAATATATTTTTTACATTTGTAATAAATTGTTGCTTAGCTTGATCCTGCGAAATATTGCCTTGATTTATTTCAGATATTTGATATCCTGCGTCTTCTGCAATTTTTTTTGCAGCTTGATATCCATCTAAATGATCAACCCAACTACGTATTTTTTCTTGTTGATTGTTACTCAAAGCTGTATTCTCTGCATCTTCTATAATTAATCTGGCAACGCTCTCAAAACCTCCTCGTATCTCGGTTGGACCTTCGGAAAGCGTAAGATAATCTAAACTATTAAATATTTCATCCACCAAAGTTTTATCAGCTAAGACCACTGGGTATGCTTTTATGACGTCGATCGCTTCGGATGGATCTCTATTGCTGGCAATGTTATTTTTGACAAACATAATAGCAGAAGCGACCGCAATGGGATCGTCATGTTTAGTATTAGCATCTTTGAGTAAATCAGTCTTTGCGAAATCAAGAGCATCAATAGCTTTTTGTTGTGCTCTCGAAGTTTGACTTTCTGATGTTCTTCCTCCAACTTTGTAAAAAGCGTCGCACTTTTCATCCAAAGTTCTTGTTGTATTTGTTATGACATGTCCTAATTGTTCTTGTTCGTTTCTTGCTATCCTTTTTTTTAGTTCTTCTGCGTTCTTATTTTCGTACCATTGCGGGATTGCTCCTGTTTCTTCAAACTGTGCTAAAGCTTGTTCTCTGCGTCGGTCTCTTTTTAACCATTCTGTATACGCAATTCTAGCTTCAACTATTTTTTCCAAAACAGGTGGGGTTGTTTTTACGCCTTCTGTTTGCCGAACTGTGTCTGGAGCTGGTGCTAGGTCTGCCATATGTGTCTTATGAATGGGTAACAAATACTATTATATTATAATCGTGTGTATGCCAAAGATGCAAATACAAAAGCGCATTTTAAGATTTGCCTTCATTGATTTTCATTGATTGTTCTTATTCCCGCTGTGGTATTTTTCATGCACTTCTTTAAGGCGGACATTCGTCACGTGCGTATAAATCTGTGTTGTTGCGATATTTTTGTGCCCTAGCATCTCCTGGACAGAACGCAAATCCGCCCCATGCGAAAGAAGGTCTGTAGCGTACGAATGGCGTAGCACATGTGGCCCGATAGGGAAGAGAATGTTGGCTCTTTTGCGATACTTTTCGATCATGCGTTGAATAGAACGTACAGACAACCGCATCTTCTCGTCGGTGAGCTCTTTTGAAGGTGTAGGGCCAGAGTAACGTATGAATAATGGGCGATAGGGGTCGGAGCGTTTGTTCAAATATGTTTGTAATGTTTCCTTTGCCCGATCTGACAAAAACACAACCCGCGCTTTTCCTCCTTTTCCCACAACACCAAACTCGCCAGATGTGAGGTTCACTTGGTCGCGATTGAGTCCGGCAAGCTCCGATACACGCAACCCAGTTGAAAAAAGAACTTCCAAAATGGCTTTGTCTCGCACTCCAAGTATATCCGAAGTATCGACAGCCCGAAAAAGTCTCTCAAGCTGTTCGGGTTCAAGAAATTTGATGGTGCGATCTGCCTGCTTCCCAAGTTCAATCATCTCTGGTGCCATGACTTTGTGCTTGTTTTTAATGAGATACCGAAAAAAACTACGCAGTGCAACAAGAAAATAGTTTTGCGTCTGACGTTTAATCGCACCTTTGTGTGGATTTTTGTATGAGCGAGCCAAATACAGTCTAAAAGAACGAACGGTCTTTTCGTCAATCGTTTCCACATCTATTGTTTCTGGTTTTTTGTCTGTTGTTTTTGCCATCCATTGTTCAAAAAAACGAAGATAATACGAATACATGCGAACTGTCCGCTGAGAAAGGTTTTTGTCAAGTTCGCAGTATTCCAGGAACTCATCAATGGCAGATTGCAGATCCATACATTTATATTAAACGACGTCCAAAGATGTGTAAAGGAGCAATTTTATGTGCGACCAGTTTATATCTTCATTTGTTTACGCTCGTGATGTCGGCAAATAACTTTTTGCTTTTATATCGACATGACAATCTAAAAAGAAAAAAATAAATGCAATTTCTGTCAAATGTTACACTCCTAGAGAATAATGGTTTAGCTTTTTGCAATAGGAACTACTTCTTGCAGCGATTAAAAAAACAAAAAAATACTACAGGTTAACAAAATAACCTATAATACTGAGGTTTTTTGTTTTCCTTACTCTTTTCGTTTGTATACTTTATTTAAATTTTTTTAGTATCATCTACTAAATTAAATGCTGTTTTAATAAGATAAATTTGTAGACATATAAATCGTGTGTGAATTATTTTGATAATAATGCCTTTTTTACTTTATATAAAAAAATTGAGAGATGATACTAGAATATTAAATCCTATAATATATATTTCTGCGTTATTATTTTTCTTCTTTGTTGCTTATAAAAGCGTTAAAAATCACAAAATCTATAAAATTGAATATGAGTGCTATATAGACGAAGAAAAAATCAAATAAAATGTTGAAAAAATGTTAGCAGAATGATATGTTGTTTGCTAAATTTTACAATCTATTTTTGTAGCTTGTCATTACAACGTATTTGTTTCTTTTTATGAAGATAAATATTAAATGGGGATAAAAAAGAATAAATATAAATAAATATATTTATACTTCAAAACAAAAAGATAATTTTATCTGTAAACTATAGGATAATTATATTTATCTAAATTTAACGAATATTTTTATTGTATACTTATATAATTATTGATGAATCAACCTAAATTTAAGCCAAGTCTATCCTATAAATATCCTTTATTATATACTACAAGTTATATCGTTTCTCTTTCCTTTGCTCTTTTCTCAATGTTTTAGTCAATAATTGCACTTTTTATATTTAGATTTTTGACAACAAACACATGATTATTTCACCATGTTTTTTGTTTTTTTGGTGAAAATTATAGCATATCATATCTGTCAATAAATATAAAGAAAACGTATATTTTGCTCCGTAGTACTTACAATCTTTTTAATAGTAATGTCAGAAAGGGAGTAATAGATAAAAACCATATGAAGGTGTGCTCTCTTTATGTTTAAATTCGAACTATTTTTGTTTGTTAGGCTCACGCGTTTTTTTCAGAGTCCGAGAGGAAAAGAATTATGCTTTGCCGAGTTCGAGCAAAATCCTTCCGCCCGCGATCTGGCTCTCAAAAAGCCGAAAAGTTTTGTGATGGTGCCGCGGAGAGGAGTCGAACCTCCAATCCGAAAAGGAACACGGTCCTAAGCCGTGCGCGTCTGCCAGTTCCGCCACCGCGGCATTGCATATAACTTGTAACTCCAATTATATCATGTGGTTGTGCGTTAATTGACTTTGCATAGAGAATGTAAACAGTGTAAATATGTTTGTGCGTACACCTTTATGCTTTGATGTGCCAGGAATGTATGTGTTTATTCTTTGTCTTAAATATACTTAGTTGCATTAGTATCTAATTTTCTGTTCTAAAAATAATTGTTATTGCAATTAAGTTGTATTAAAACATATTTGCACCTACAAATATATTCATTATCGGCGAAGTGGAAAGTTTGATACAATTGGAACATTAGCGCATTGTACATGTTTATAAGGAAGGGTGCCGGAGTGGCCGATCGGGCACGCCTGGAAAGCGTGTGTGGAGGAGACTTCACCGCGGGTTCGAATCCCGCCCCTTCCGCCAAATTGTACTTTGTGCGAAATCGTAAGAGGTTGCCTCGGCGCAAATTGGAATTTTTTATCTTTGCCCCGCTACTACGGGGCAGGTCAAAAGTGGGTTTCCCTTATTTTTAATTGGGCTGTTTTCATTTTATTTGTTATCATATTTATGAAGGGTGAAATAAGCAGCTATACTAATAGTATCATACTTAGGAAACTATGAAAAGTCAAAATAATAATGAAACCATTGGGGATAAAATAAAACTGCTTAGAAATAAGCAAGGGTTAACGCAGGATGAATTGGCGAGAAAATCCGATCTTCCCTATGCAACGCTTACCAAAATTGAAAGCAATGTGATAACCAAACCAACTATTCAAACAGTCATGAAAATAGCTAGTGGGTTAAACATAACTATTGATAGGTTAATAAAATAAATTTATGAATACACTTATTTTAAAAATCTCAACACTGGTCGCATATATGGTGATGGTCGGCGTGAACTACTTGGCGGTAGCGTTGCCGCTTGCGGGCCGGGACACCGGCGCGATTTCGGATAGTTATCCTAATCTTTTTGCTCCGGCCGGTTACGCGTTTTCCATCTGGGGACTCATCTACACGCTTCTGGGCATCTATGTCATCTATCAGTTCAGTCGCAAAAATGATGAACTGGTGGCGAAGATCAATCACATATTCATAGTAAATTCGCTCCTGAACGCTTCATGGATGTTTGCGTGGCATTATGACCTGATTTGGCTCTCGGTGCTTATCATGGCCAGTCTATTGGTGACACTGATTCGGATAGCCGATATATTTCGAGGTCGCGCCATTACTTCAAAAGAGACATGGCTAGTGCGGTTGCCCTTCAGCGTCTATTTTGGCTGGATTACTGTTGCCACCATTGCCAATATTACCGTATTCCTCGTTTACCTTGGTTGGAACGGATTTGGGTTGCCGGAAAGTTTTTGGGCTGTTCTAGTGCTTTTAGTTGGGGCGCTTATTGGCTCATGGCGGATGCTTCGTGACCGCTTTATTCCCTATGGACTCGTACTTATTTGGGCGTACGGCGCGATACTTGCCAAACATCTTTCGGCAAGAGGCTTTAATGGTCAATACCAAAGCGTAATTTGGACTGTGGCTGTGTGTCTGTTTGTATTTTTAGGGGTAATTGTATTTATAAGTATTAAGAACAAGAATAAATAATTATGTTTACTAAACTTTACCTTATTGCTCTTCCAGTATTTTTTGCCATAGATATGGTCTGGCTTGGACTTGTAGCCAAAAATTTTTACGCAAAGCAGATCGGCCACCTTATGAAGGCGGATGTGAATTGGATAGCCGCGATTATCTTTTACCTGATTTTTATCGCTGGATTGGTGGTTTTTGTGATTGCTCCGGCTATTGAAAAAGGTTCATGGGCGCACGCTCTCATTTTTGGCGCGCTCTTTGGCTTAGTTTGCTATGCCACTTATGATCTGACGAGCTTGGCGGTTGCCAAAGATTGGCCGCTTTTGGTTACAATCATTGACTTGATTTGGGGTGCTGTGCTAGCGGCTTCTGTTTCTGTTATTAGCTTTTTAATCGCTCACAAACTAGGATTATGAACAAAATTGATGTTAAAGATACCATTCATAAATCAGTGAGATTGATAGAGACGATTTTGGCAGCGATTGTAATAATTTCAGTCTGTCTCTATATTTTTTCAAATATGGGTTTTTTTATAACAGCAGATTGGCAAAGCAGGGAGACTTTTTACGACTTTATCTATCGGGTATTATTAACCACCATTGGATTAGAATTAGCACGGATGTTGGTAACCCATAACTTTATGTCGATTTTGGAATTACTCGCTTTTGTCGTCGCGAGAAAGATGCTAAAGCCCGATATTACTACGGTCGATATTGTATTGGGAATTATTTCATTTGTGGCACTACTTTTTGCAAACCGCTATTTAATAAACCAAGACCCAAACAGTAAAGAGGCAATTCGGAATAATCATTAGCTTCTATTTCTGATAGTATCAGCTTTTTTTGTTTTGTCATCGATATTATTATCAAAAGATTGAGCGACATTCTCTGGATTATGAACATCGAGTAGATAAAATTCGTGTTTGAGTATGGGGCTCGATAGGGTAATCGTCCCGTAGTTTAGTAACTTCCCCCAAAAACCTTGTTGTATTGTGGCAGAACCTAGATTTCTTAGTGTGTATACATCTTCCTTAAGCGTGAAAATACCCTGGCGGTGAATAATTGAATCATCCCGTATCTCATAAACATTGTTAGCCCAACCCAAGGTTACCTTTAGAACAATTACGAGCTCGATCAGAGATAACACCATAAAATATCCAAGACCGATATAGTTCAAAGACGAATTGAAAGAGGCATCCAATAAAGAAGATAAAAAATACCGTTTTTGGTATTCTAACAATCAAATAGATAAAGGCCAGTAAAATTTCTACCCCAATAAGTCTAAAAATCAAGACGATATGGCTTTGACGAATAATCATACGTCTTTATTATATAATATTTAGTATCATTCAGTCACTATGAGCTATTACCTTATTTTATCTTTAATTCTTTTTTTTTACATGAACTTTTGGTTTGTGGTTTCTTTGGTAAAAAAGAGAAACGATGTGGCCGATGTGGCGTGGGGGTTGGGGTTTGTACTCATGGCGTGGACTTCTTTTGTTCTTGCCGAAGATTTTGGTGTGCGAGGGCTCATAGTAAATAGTTTGGTCAGCATTTGGGGTTTGCGCTTGGCATGGCATATCCATGCGCGGAACAAAGGCAAGACAGAAGATTACCGGTATCTGGAGTGGCGCAAAAAGTGGGGCAAGTGGTTTTATCCGCGTTCCTACGCTCAGGTGTATCTTTTGCAAGGATTTTTACTCTATCTCATCGCTTTTCCGGTGCTTTCTATCAATAACAGTATGGCTTCTTCACTGGGATGGCTTGATCTTGTCGGTACTGCGGTTTGGCTTCTCGGTTTCTTTTTTGAAGTGATCGGCGACTCCCAGCTGGCGCAATTTATAAAAAATCCCGCAAACAAAGGCAAGCTGATGCAGAGTGGTTTGTGGGCATATACCCGCCACCCAAATTATTTTGGCGAAGTCACGCTCTGGTGGGGTATTTTTATCATCTCACTTGGAAGCAGTCCGTTTACTTATTCGATTGTTGGTCCAATCACCATTACAATCTTGATTCTTTTTGTTTCGGGCATTCCACTTTTAGAAAAAAAATATGAAGGAAGACCAGACTTTGAAGAATATAAAAAAAGAGTCAGTATTTTCTTACCGCTACCACCAAAAAAACTATGAAAACAAAAATAGTCATAGTTAGCGACAAAATGCAAAAAAAGTATGTATATACTTTAACTCAACCAATCGGCAAAAATTTTGATCCAAATTTTAAACCTGATTTAACTCCAAAAGAAATGCTTCGGCTTGGTGTATTTGGCGGGAAGTATATGACTGATTGTGAAGAAGAATTTCCAAAAGATTGGTATAAAAAAACAAAATTATGCCCGGAAAAACATAACCCAGAATTAAATTTTTTCGGCGTAAACGCCAGCCAGCCTTTATCGGTATGGCGAAAAAAGGATGGATTCATCCAGATGATCCGAGAGGGTGGTTCCAGTGGTATTGTCGGCATTTTTTGGGGAGAAGACACGAAGACGACCAAAGGCAAATAAGTAGATGGCGAGCAATCAGAAGACATATATCTCAGATAAAAAATAATTGTTTTCCCGGAGATTGGGGTTGTTGAAGTCGTCAAAGGCAAGCCGTATTGCATTGGGCTTATGATAGTAGGAAAATATAAAAGAATTTGCCGCCGGAGTTAAAATTCAGTAAGATTTTAACGAAAGCACACCGCCAATTTTCAGAATTAAGATTTTGGGCGCGCCCGATTTTTCTTCTAAAAGGAAAGAAAACTTTTTTGCGGAACAGCGAGCGAAGCAAGCGGCTACGAGGTGGAGCGTCAAAGTTCGCAGTCCAGATTTTCGTCAAAAAAAGTTCGGATTTTAATCAAAAGGTACCGCAGCATATAAATGGATGGAAGACCGCAAAAATAATCATTATTTATAGATAAGAGTCTTCTTACTTGCTACAATAATTTCAACATGTCTTCACAACTCAAAACCATCGTCGTAATGTTGACGATACTTTTGATTGCTGGCGCAATACTTCTTTTCGTCAGTGAATCCAAAACTCACTCCATCAGTAAGCTTTTTGACGAGCTTGCAGACAACAAAAACCATTACCTTTCCTGCGACCAATTGCCAACCGTTGAACAAGTCGACCAAACCGTCCTCGCACACAAAGATATCGTAGAACGCATCGTTGGGGTAGCAAACGATGAGGAAGTACAGATAACGCCTTACTGGGATAGAAGCATGGCCGCAGACGGAAAAATGTGGCATATCGCTGTTTCGTGGGGTCCTGCACCTGAATGTCAAGAAAAGGGGAGAGGTGATATGCTCATTCAATACAAAAGCCACGATGACAGAATAAAGATTGAACATATAATTGGCGGAGAGACCTTTTTCGACATCCCATATCGACTGCAAAACATATAAATCTTATCGCAATGATCGTTATCTCCTTTCATTAGAATTTTTTTGTGTATATTGATTAGTTATATATGTCAAATGTGTATTTGGCAACTTCTCATGTTGCAAAAAATAATGTACTCAATCGCGGTATGTTTGCCAAAAAAAATATATCAAAAGGGTCTATTATCGAGATATGCCCTGTCATTGTTTTGCCAAAAAAAGACGAAAAACTGTTAGAACCAACTATTTTAGATCGATATATTTTTGATTTTGGAGAAGATAGGGAATGTGTTGTTTTGGGTTACGGAAGTATATATAATCACTCGTTCGAACCCAATATCCATTGGTATGATGATGTAGAAAATCAAACAAAAATATTTTACGCGTTAAGAGCTATTCGAAAAGACGAAGAGTTAGTGCATAATTACCACGGTCTCAATTCAAAAAATGATGGCAGCGTCGAAAAAGAATATGGCTTAAACGAACACCAATAAATTCTTTTTATCATAATCAAAACGATTCTTGTTCTTGTTTTTTTCTTTTAATTTATCTATAGTATGTAGCAACAAATTCATTTCCATGAATACTGCAAAGAAAAAAAAGAAAAAGCCTCCTGACGACCTTCAAAAAAACCACACCAATGGACACAAGTGGCGCCAGTGGCACGAACGCGAAGTGCCTGTACAAATCAAAAGCACGGTACAAAATAATGGTGTAAGGATCATAATAACTTCAAAACAACTCAATCAGGATCTCAGCTTAAACTATCCTGAAACTATTTGGAAACGTTTTCCCAAAAACAACAAACACGTGCTTCTTGACAATATCGCATGCATCTTTACTGCGCATCTTCCACTCCTTCTTAAGGGGAATATCCGCTTGGAATACAATACGGGCTATCCGCATTCGTTTTTGTGGGCGAATCAAAGTTTTGTCAGACATTTGCCGGCGTACTGGTATTTGTACAACAGACAGCGCGGCAAAAGCGTTTCACCGCTACTTAAGACTATTTTGAATTCTCGTTCGGTGTTTGCCGCGACGAAAGACCTCCATATTACCTTTCCCGAAACTCTTGATGAAAATGTGCTTATTCCTTTTACTTTTGGGAAAGATAGTTTTCTAAGCTACCATATCGCAAAAGACCTTGGATTGAAGCCGACGCTTATCTGGTTTAATGATCCTCTTGACGAAGGATACGAAGGAAAACATAAAAAAAAGTTGTTTGATCTTTTTTTTCGCAAAAGTACAGATCGAATATATGTCATAGATAATCCTCTCGGAAGCCTGAGGGAAAAGGGCGAGGGATCGTTTGGTTGGGAACTGGCTATCACTTCGTGGATTGTGCTTTCTATACCGTTTGCTTTTGCCCACAAATCTGGATATATCCTACTGGGAAATGAAAAAAGCACGAATGCGTTTTTCTACGATGACGACGGGTATCGTGTTGTGCCAGATTACGAACAGTGCGGTCAGGCAACAGAAGAAATATCGCTTTTAACCCAAGCGCTTACCGAGGGCGAAGTCTTCACCACAACGTTTCTGCAAGGTGTACATGATCTGGGGATTATCGGCATCCTCAAAGATAGATATTTTGACAATACATTTCCATATCTTATGTCGTGCTGGTCGGAAAGCGAAGAGGGGAAAGATAAACGCTGGTGTGGCGATTGTTCCAAATGCGCGCGACTTTTCATTTACCTTGTGGCAAATGGGGTAGATCCAATAAAAGATGCAGGGTTTACTAGCAATATGTTGACAAAATCGAACATGCACTTATTTAATGTGTTCGGTAAAAAAGCAACCGGCACCGGCTGGGACGCGTTTGGTTTGAACCTCGACGAGCAGTCGCTTGCCTTCTACATTGCCTATCTGCGGGGAAATCGCTCGCACCTTGTTAATCTGTTTCACGATTCTGCACTTTTCAGATCGACAAAGTCCCGTTTTCACAGTCTGTTGGAAGAGTATTATGGTGTACATGATGAAACGATTACGCCGGTACAATGGAGAAAAAAAATACATCGGATGTTTAAAGAATCGCTCAAACGGGTAACCAAGGAAATTATCCAACTGTCTTCCAGGAATAATTGATGATCGTTTTGTCTGATCTTCTGATAAATTGGTTGTATAATTGAGTCGAGATATCTGTTGTTATACTCATTATGGAAGATCTCGAAGCACTCGAAACAAATACTTCATCGTCTGACCCCAGCTCGTCGCCCACTATGACGCTCAAGCAAGCGATTGACATGGGCGAATACAAAGAAGAATATCTTAGCGCCTTTCCTGAGTGGCAAAGGCTTAGCAATCATATCCGATGGCAGCTCATCCGCAAGGCTATCGAAATTAGACATAAACAATTGATAACGCATTACGCAGAGCTTAATAATGTACTCAATTTGAGCAAAAAACCATACATGGCCAAAGCTATGGATAATGTTATGAAACAAATTAGACAACTGGAAAAAGATAAGGAAACATTGTATATCAAATACTCGCTTGACGGATAGAGGATAGCTTAAAAAATTCATTGGTAATAAACGATTCGCCGCCCTCTTTGCCCGCCGATTCGGCGGGTAAGCTAGAGGGCGGCCATTTTCCGCTTAATTTTTTGCAGCAAGCGGATCATCCATGATGATTGATGAAGTCGCTATTTGAATAGGTTGGTCACCTGATCAAGCAGCGATGGATTTTGCGTATCTTGCGCCTGCGGAGTCGGGCTTGTATCAGTTCGTGGACCTGGCCCACGTCGTCCCCCCATAAATACGAGCGATAGGTCAATTCCATTTTCTTGAGCCCATGTCTTCATTTCTTCGCGTTGTTTCTCCATCTGAGCTTTACGCTCTTCCGGAGTCATGGTTTGCCATTGGTCTTTCATGGCTTCACGTTCGGTCTGATTTTCCTTTTGTTTGTCAAGGACGAGTTGCTTTTGTTCAGCCGTTAAGCTGCCATTTGCAACGAGTTCATCGAGTTTTGTTTGCAGTTGTTGCTGCATTTCTGCTTGATGCTCTTCGTGAAGCTGGTCAAATACCGTCTGTACTTCGTCTGTGGATTTCCCAAAAGCCGAAGCGAGACGTTGGACGAGCGTGTCATGATTCATCCCAAAACCTGGACCGTGAGCAGATACCGGACCGCTGACAAGAAGTGTTGTGGCTCCAAGAACCAGTGCTCCTGCCACGATATGTTTGTATGTCATATGGTTTCACCCCCTTACTCTTTTTTTCTCGCCGCCTCAACAGGTGTATAAACCTTATTCAGCGAGAATATTGATAATTGATAACAAAAACGAGTATAAAATGTGTTTCTGAGAAACTCCTGAGAAGAAAAAAAGCTCGTTGGGAAAGGATATGTTAACAACGGGGGAGGGTTACGGTGAAGGTTGAACCGTGCCCCTGTTTACTCTCTACCGCGATTGATCCGTCGTGAAGATTAACGATTTTTTGTGCAAGCGAAAGACCGATGCCGAATCCTTGTTTTTGCCCGCTGGTACGTGCAGTGTCTACGCGATAAAAACGGTCAAAAATATGAGGGATATCGTCTTTGGGTATGCCGATGCCAGTGTCTTGTATCGCAACCCGTACCTTTGTACGAGATTGGGTCATAGTCGTACGGATCGTGCCTTTTTCTGGCGTGTATTTGATTGCATTATCAAGCAAGATCACAAAGGTATCGTACAGCATGGTTTCGTTTCCTTTGGTAAAACTTTCTGTCATCGCTTTTTCAATGGTGATATTTTTTTCTTTCGCCAAGGGCTTGGTATGTTTGATTGCTTTGGAAAGCGAATCTTTAACTGCGATCTTGACAAATTCTTTTTTTATATTTTTACTCGTTGACGCAAGGGCAAGGAGTTGTTCGATGAGGTTGTGTAAATTGTGCAGATCTTCATAATTGCTTTTGAGGATGTCGCGAGCACGAGCCAGAGACAGTTTTTTGCTGCGCAATGCCACCTCGATAGAAAGCATAAGCGAAGTAAGGGGAGTCCGCAACTCATGTGAAGCATCGGACACGAAACGCTTTTGCGCTGCATGCGAAGCTTCAATAGGTTCAAGAGTTCGACCGGCAAATATGTAGGAAAGGATTGCCACACACACGATGACGCCGCTATTGACGAGGATAATACGCAGCAGAATAATATCGCGTACCGCTTCGTATTGTTCCTTGAGAAGCTGTGGATTTTGAACGAGCGCACGACGAACAGGTCCATTGTTAAGCCCTGTATCCTGCATATTGTTTATGCGTTCTTCAATCGCGACATAGTTGCGCTGGATCGCGGAAATGGTATTCTCATAAATAATTGCACTCATCATAATCATAACCACCGAGATGATGGCCGTATACCAAAGCGTGAGTCTGACGCGCGCGATATGAAACATAGGTGATTAAGAAATAATTACGTTTTTATCATTTTATACCCAAATCCACGCACTGTTTCTATGATTCGTGATTTTTTGGGAAACGGTTTTTCAAGCTTTTTTCTTAAATAACCGATATATTGCTCCACGGTATTGGGAAGGATGTCGGACTCAAACGGCCACACGTTCTCGATAATGTGGTCTTTGTCAACTGTTGTCCCCGCATGTTGCATAAGATACGACAAAAGCTGAAACTCTTTAGCAGAAAGCCCTATTTCCTGTCCCTCGCGTGTTACTTGAAATGTATCAACGTTTAATATTACATCGCCAACCTGAAAAATAGCTGAGGATCGTTCTTTTGGTCTGCGTGCAAGCGCTTTGATTCGGGCGAGGAGTTCTTCAAAAGCAAAGGGTTTGACAAGATAATCGTCAGCGCCAGCATCAAATCCATCAAGTTTATCGTCAAGCTGCCCTTTGGCGGTGAGCATAAGGATAGGAGTTGTGATGTGCTCGTTGCGCAGGTGAGTACTGACGGTCGGGCCATCTTTTTTGGGCAGCATCCAGTCGAGAACAATGACATCGTATTCTTCTGTTGAGGCCAGGTCAAGCCCAGCTTCGCCATCTTCGGCAAGGTCGACGATGATGTGTTCTTGTTCGAGTCCTTGTTTGAGCGTGCGGGCGATTTTCGCGTCGTCTTCGACAATGAGCAGTTTCATACAGCCCCTATTATACTTAAAATACGTAAAATTATTTCTCGTTTTTTAAACAAATATAGTATAATTTCCCTTATGCAAAAGGCTATAGAGAAAATTTCTCCTGGTTCATTTGTACCATCTGACCACTGGTACCCAAAGGCGCTCAACGCCCAAATACATCCATTGGTCAACTTTTTCATGAACATGAGCCACGACCAAATCATCACCCGCTATTGTTACCTCAACCCGCGCGTTGACAAACACGTACTCAAGAGTTTATTAACCTACAAAACGCGCTATTTCCGTTGGGCAGGTACCGACCTCATGCATGCAACCACTCCGCGCGGTCAGGATCGTATGGTGGTTATTGAGACCAATTCGTGTCCTTCGGGGCAAAAATCGTTTCCACTTCTGGACGACCACGAAGAGCAGGGAGGTTATTACCGGTTGCTCACCGATGTCTTTTTCCCTCAACTGAAGAAACACCGAGCAAGTGGTGTTTTGGCAGTGTTCTATGACAAAAACTATATGGAAAATGCCGGGTATGCGGGTGTTCTTGCCGATCTGACCGGTGAAGAGATATATTTAGTGCCAGATTACAACGAAGCGCACGATCATATCCGTACCAAAGACCAAAAGTTTCATATCAATGTTGCAGGAAATTGGCTGCCAGTACGGGCCGCTTTCCGCTATGTCACGCAAAAACCATGGAACCGCATACCGATCTACACCAAAACGCTGCTTCTAAACCCTATCATCTGTTGCCTTGCCGGCGGAAGGAATAAACTACTTGCCGCAAAAGCGTATGATATGTTTAATGCCGAGCTTCTGGAATCAAGCTTGGCTATACGCACCCCAACCACCATCTGGAATGTGAGTAAAAAAGAAATTCCGCTGTGGCTTGAACAGTTTCGCTACAAAGCTGTGGTGAAGATGCCGTACAGCAACGCAGGGCAAGGAGTCTATGTCATAACCAATAAGCGTGAACTCGACAAATTTATGGAGCGCGAGTTTGAATACGAACAATTTATCATCCAGCAGCTTATCGGACACCCCAAATGGAGCACAAGCTACAAACGCAAAATGTATTTTCAGGTTGGAACTGTTCCCAACAAACGTGACGAAATTTATGTATTTGATGTACGGCTCATGGTCGCAAATACTACGGGTGGATTTTCGCCAATTGCAACCTATTCGCGCAGAACACGTGCGCCACTCGTATCAAAACTTACAAACCGAACAAACGGGCTAAGTGATAAAACCGTGCACCGCATTACGCCCGATGACATACTCATCACGAATTTATCTTATAAAGACGATAACGGAGAGTGGGGGACTGACACAAGCAGACTCATGCTTATGGATCGCCGTGATTTCAATAAGTTAGGATTGAGTTTAGACGATCTCATAAGCGGCTATATACAAACCGTCATGGCAGTTATTGCGATCGACAAAATGGCCGAAAAACTCATCTCAAAAAAAGGAACCCTCAAACGCAAACTCTACAAGTCGCTTGTAGGCGACAATGTGCTTCTTGATGAAATTATGAAATAACAAAAGAGGAATACTTGTTTTTCATGATGGAAAACGTAGCTTGTTTGTTGCTTGGGCTTTTGTGTGGTAATGATTTTTAACATTTGGTAGAATGTTTTTGTTCCTCGGGGCAGGGTGATTGCTTGAGTTATGAAAATGGCGAGCAAAATTCCCGATCGGTGGTAAAAGCCCACGACCTCTATCGTCTTCGCATAGCGTGTGTAGGATGAACTGAGGATGATTCGATGAACGCTGCTAGAGTGAACTTGTGCACTCGCATAAGTTTCGCTCGCAGCACTATTTCGAAGCCGACGGTATAGTCCGGACGATCACGATGTGATCGAATCTCCGATTAAACATGCGCAGGCTTTTTAAAATTGTCTTGCATGGAAAAATCGAGATTAAAAGAAGGAATGCATTGCTTCTTAACGGATAAAAACGAATAAGAAGTTATTGTACTGTGTCTTCTTTTTGTGCCCCCAAAAAATTATTATTAATTTTCTTTTTTGTATGAAAAACAAAACTTCTGTGGGCCCCTTTTTAATCATGGCAGCGTCAAGTCTGTGGGCTATTGACGCGTTGTTTCGCACGCAACTTACGTTTAGCATTGCGCCTGCATCAATCATTTTTATCGAACATCTGATTGGGTTTATTATTTTAAGCCCAGTTTTTGTAAAACACGTACAAGAGATCAAAAAATTCACTGCACACACGTGGGTGGTGCTTCTTGCCATGACGATCGTAAGCAGCGTTGCAGGAACGCTCATGTTTACCCAGGCGCTAAGTATGAGTTTTGCAGAACAAGATTTTGTCACGCCCATTTTGTTACAAAAGCTACAGCCCGTGTTTGTAGTCGGTCTTTCAGCTCTTTTTCTCAAGGAACGTATTGATATGAAATTTTTTGTGTTGAGTGTACTTGCGCTTATCGGAAGTTATATGATCAGCTTTGGCACAACGATTGTACCATTCACTTTGCAAAACAAGGAGATCGTTTTCTTGCTTGCCCTGGGTGCAGCAGTAGCATGGGGTAGTGGAACCATTTTGAGCAAAACGCTGCTTGAAAAAGTATCTTTTCCTTTCGCAACTGCGTTGCGTTTCTTGTGTGCCATACCTGTCGCCTTTGTGGCAAGTTACCTGTTTCATCAAACTGTTACGCTTGATCAATTAGGATTTCAAGAGCTCTGGAGGTTTATCGTGATCGCAGGTATCACTGGTGGAGCAGGAGCCTTATTTTTATACTATAAAGGGTTGCAAAAAACACAAGCCAAGGTGTCGACGTTTGCTGAACTCATGTTTCCGGTAGTGAGCATTTTCATTGCCGTGACGCCTCTGAATCCGTATGGTGCACCACAAATGTTGAGCGTAGAGAATATGGTGGGGATTGTGCTCCTAATCGGTTCGATTCTGCTTATTAGTGGGGAGAATAGAAAAGGAACGATTTGATTACCGAGCAAGCTGGGAAAACTGATCTTTGGGGACTTTGACGTACACAGTCTTGCCGTCAACCTCAATGGGGTATTCGATAAAATCTACTTCTCCCAGTTTGATGACGGTTTCGCTTGCGTTTTGTGTTTCGCGCCCATACACTCCTTGGCTTATATTTTGAAGTGGTACTTTCTCAAGCTCTTTGGTTATTTGCGCAAATTGGTATTGCTGCACCCAATGCAAAGGATTGATGCGCGCAACCAGATTTTGCTTCCACGAAGGATTAAGGGTGGAGGAGGAGGCGATAAAAACGTCTTTGACGACAACAGAGGAGACAAAAAAACTTACAAAAATGGCGAGTACTATTTTTATCCGAAATCGTGTTTTTTTCATATAATATTGAATGTATATTAAAAACCCATACAGCCACTACATAAATTTTGTTCGTAAGTAACAACAACAAAATGAGCATAATTTGCGCTGCCTGTTATTGGAGTTTGAATAATACAGCCTCGAGGAAGAAGGTTGTTCCAGGGTGGAGAAACATCACAATTAGGATGTTCAGAAATATATTGGCACATAGGAGAATTGATCTTGCAGTTGCCCCACCACCAGGCAGCTTGATCATCATCAACATTGATTTGATTATTAAGTATCAAATCTACATCATTCATGCAATAATCACAATCGTCAAGAGGGATAGGGGTAAGGCTTGTTCGTCCAAACCATCCGCTCATATTATTTAACCATGAAAGCTGTTGTGCTAAACTCGTGCATTTGCCACTACATCCATAACCGTTGTATTGATTGGCAATAGCTTCTAGTGCATTTCGTCGAACGTCTCCGGTTGTTGTTTGAAGTTCTGTACGCATAAGCATATACAACAACATCTTATCTGAAAATCTACCATCGGATAATAGGTGCGGTGTGCCATCTAGCACATCTCTCATCACGAGGTACGTGTTCCACGTGCCATCCGATATACCATCTGGTCTTGGTGGTACTTCACCAGGTTGCAATAGTTGTGTTGTAGGTGTTGGACTCGACTCCTCTTGACAGTTGATAGTAAATACCGCTTGCTGGTTTGTGCCGTCGTTTGCAAATTGCTTAGGTGTTTGTTCATCAATAATGACTTTTTGAGTTTGATCTTCATTTTCAAGTATCACGTGCATCGAAATAATAAAGGGGTCGGTATCTGCATCACTCAATTGTAATTCTGTACTATAATCGTTTATTTGAATACGACTACTTTCAACAATAATTTCATTACTGTTGCCTGAACCGAGCGAATTAATTTTACTAAGCAAAACCGTTTGGAAAGTGTGTGGAACGCCATCTGCAAAACACTTTCCATCTATTAAATTACTATATTGCACATCAATAGACACCGTGCTTGTCTGTTGTACGAACGATCCTGTGTTGGGATTGGTTGTTGGCAGGGGTAATGTTGGAGCTATTGTTGGGGCTGCAGAATTTTGAACAGGTGTATTGCTCGGCAAAACCAAAGGAATTCCTGTATTTTGTGTGGGTGTCGTGGGTGCAATAGATGGACTTGAGCTACCAGTTGTTGGCGGCAACGTCGTGGGTGGTACAACTTGTAAGCAGTTTGCAGCTTGCCAATCTGCACATACGGTTCCATTTGTTACACACGTTCTATTTGATTCGTCTGGACATGCGCAATATTGTTGACAGGTAGCCGATGTCGGGATTCGGGTTGGGGCGGGGGACTGTTGCTGAACTGCGGTTGGTTGAGGAACAGAGGTAGCCGTGCCGTCTGGACAAAAATAGGTATTACCAGCTTGGGGGTAGACACACGTATAATTTCCGTTGTTGCTAATATCGACACATGCAAGATCTCCGCCACCATCGCATCCGCCAAATTCGGGTAAGCTTATCGAGCTTACAGTACCATCCCCAGCATAGGCACAGCAGGGATCACCGCATTTTCTATTTATAGCGCTCGGCTTACATCCGCCTCCCACCAAATATTTCCCATCGTTATCCCCGGATGGATACGCGCAAATATAATTATCATTTTCCTTCACATCCACGCAGGCAAGTGGCCCGGGACCATCGCAACCCCCTTGTGCAGCATCGCTTATGGAACTCACGATACCATCGGTTTCGTAGGCACAACAAGGCTCACCACTTCGTTTTATAGCTGAATTATTGCACCCACCTCCAACTTTGGGACCACTGGCGTGGGTCGATACGTCTTGCGTTTGGCGGTTGAGGCTTGAAGTAACAAATGTCGAAATTCCAATCACCACCAAACTTCCCAACACCAATAGCGTTGCTATTTCACCTCTTTGTTTCATACAATGTATTATAGAGGAATAATGTTCTAGCTACATAACCAATACAATACGATTTACCAATCGCACCAACTGAAGCGCTGTCTGTATTGACAAGCTTGTGTCTTGAGAATACAAATCTGCATTGATAAACGCACCTTTTGGATGTACGAGCGGCGCCCGAAACCGTTCGTCGAATGCAAGAAAATCATCAAGCTCGGACTGGGGTTTGATATGAAGGAGATCAAATGTCTTCTTCCATTTATTTTTAAATGAAAGACTTTTGTAGATCTTATTGAGTTCTTGTTCTTCTTTTTTAAGCTCTGCCAATTTTGGAGAGGAATGAATCGCCTCGGAAATAAACGTTTCCATAAAAAGATGAAGAAAAATGATCGCGAGCATACTATGATGCTGCTGTTTTTGGGTATTGCCCGCTCTCACAGCCCGCTTCATCGCAAGCATGTGTTTGTTGACTTGTTTTCTATATAAAATGAGCAGGTTGTCGTGCATATAAAGCATATTATAATATCTCATGCAAAAATATATCTTGGTTCATATCGTTCCTCCCACAACAAAACCCGAACAAGCAAAAATAGAGCTTAAAGAAGCTATGTCGCTTATTAAAACCCTCAGATCTGGCAAAGTGATACAAATTATCCAGCGCCGGGGCAATCCTCATCCGGCAACATACATCGGCACGGGCAAAGCAGCAGAGATCGCCGCGCTTATACAAAAAAACAACATAGACGTTGTCATCATAAACGCGCAGGTTAAGCCGACGCAACTTTATAAACTTACAAAAATGTATTGGGAAATCAATCCAAAAATTCAGGTGTGGGACCGAATCGATTTGATTTTACACATTTTCGATAAACACGCCGTTTCTGCTGAAGCAAAACTGCAAATCGAGCTCGCGCGTATGCGCCACATGGGACCGCGCGTCTATGGATTGGCCCAACAACTCGGCAGACAAGCCGGCGGCATCGGCACCAGAGGGATAGGGGAGACCAATGTCGAACTGATGAAGCGCCACTGGCGCGATGCAATAAAAAAAACAACTGAAAAACTCAAAAAACAGGAACAACAACGGACAAAACAACTGCAAAATCGGAAAAAACACGGGTTACAAACCATATCGATTGTCGGTTATACCAACGCAGGCAAGACAACGCTTTTCAACCTTCTCACCAACAAAGAAAAAATAGAAAAAGACGAACTTTTTGTTACGCTTGATACCACAACCGGTAAGATGTATGCTCCAAAGTTGCAAAGGACACTGCTTGTTGCAGATACGATCGGGTTTATCCAATCGCTTCCGCCAAATCTCATTATGGCGTTTAAATCGACGCTTCTGGAATCCATCCACGCTGATTTGCTCCTGCACGTAGTCGATGCAAGCGATCCACAACTACATGAAAAAATCATGGTTGTGAACGATATTTTGCACGATATCGGTGTTGAAAAAACCAAACCAACCATACTTCTGTTAAATAAAATTGACGAGCTTGAACCTTATCAGCGCAAAAATCTTGAAAAGATTGTTGACTATAACGATCATCGCACGAGCGTTTTTATATCAGCACAAACTGGAGAGGGTATAGGAGGGCTAAAAACGACCATAACGATAATGTTGCAGAAATAAAACCGTATCAAAAAAATAAAACAAATGGTATGATAATAATATTCTTATGGATGAACTGAAAAAAATATTTGAAGGAATGCAAGACAGCAATAACATCGTGCTGCGTATTTTTCTTGCAATAAGTTTAGTCTTGGTTATTTTAACCTTGATCGTACCTGCAGCTTCATTTTTTTTATTGTTTGTACTCGTTGCTGTTGTTATTTTTCTTTTTATTCAAAAACGAACTGATGGATAAAAAAACACTTATTACCGCTGCTGGCTCGATTGTTGGTATCATCGTTTTTTTAGTTGTTGCTTATTTACTTACCAGTAAGCCTCAAACTACCTTTTTTGCTGAACTACAGAAGCCATCTGATACCGATCATGTCAAATGGGCAAGCGATGGAAAGATCACGATGGTTGAATACAGCGATTTTCAATGTCCGGCTTGCGGACAGTATTTTCCGCTTATTAAACAAATAGAAAACGATCCGGAACTCGGTCCGCACCTAAAAAAAGAGGTGACATTTGTCTATCGAGAACTCCCCCTAGAGTCGATTCACCACAACGCACGCGATGCTGCACGAGCAGCTGAGGCCGCCGGCAAACAAAATGCTTTTTTTGGTATGCACGACCTACTTTTTACGAATCAATCTGAATGGTCAAATAATGCCGATCATATAGAATTGTTCAAAAAATATGCTCAAGAGCTAAACCTCGATATTGACCAATTTACAGCCGATATGCAAGACAAAACAATCGATAAAAAAATAGACAACGATGTTGCGAGCGCAGACCAATTTGGTGTTCAAGCTACGCCTACATTTTTTTTGAATGGAAAAAAAGTAATAAACTTTCAGACCGCAGAACAACTCAAAGCGATTATTCTTGATGAGCTTAACGCGCAATAATATCCTCCTTGACGCCTTACAATAATGCGCATTCGTTATTTGTCTACCCTTGTATGTTTATTTTTTGTTACAATATGAATGTTGTTTCTCACCACCGGTACCGCATGGATATGTGAGATTTTATTTGACATCGTATGTATAGAGAAATAGATGGCTTAAGGCTTCATTACAATGTATTTGGCAAAGGTGCTCCTATTCTTTTTATTCATGGTTGGGGAGGATCGCGATGCAGTATGCACTCGCTTGCAAAACATGCGGCAAGGCGATTCCAATGTTTTACTATCGACCTTCCTGGGTTTGGAAAGAGCGAAAATCCTCCCAAGCACTGGGGAGTCAAAGAATACGCTCAATGTATATTGCAATTTATGAAACAGCAAAAGATTGTTCCGCATTATTTCGGTCATTCATTTGGAGGAGAGCTTGGTATATATATTGCCGCTCATCATCCAGCGTCGATACGCTCTCTCATTCTTTGCAACAGTTCGTTCAAGCGTTCAAGAAAAATATCGCGAACTGCCTCGCTTGCTTCACAATTGAATGTAAATTCTTACGCGCTCATCAAAAAAATTTATCCTTTTGCAAAAAAAATATATTATTCACTATTTCATCGGGGCTCTGATTTACTCAAATACCCGGCTTTGGAATCAAATTTCCGCACTATCATTTTTGAAGATCTGACCGAAACAACAAAAATTATAAAAAAACCAACATTGATATTGTGGGGGGAAAACGATACGATTACTCCTGTCTTGTGGGCGTGGGAACTTCACCGCAACATACCACGATCAAAAATTGTAGTAGTTCCAAAAGCTACGCACAACTTACCGATTACACAACCAGCGATTGTTTGGAAAGAATTAGCGTCATTTATTTCATAAACCATGGTGATCTCATTATTTGTCGTGCCACTTTCCGCGCTTCTTATTTTTCTCAAAGGAGTAGATGTTCTTTACTTCTTTCAAATAAAAGAATATCGTTTTGACAGAGTCAATTCTGCTCTCAATGAGATTGGTATTTTTCAACAGCTTTATAGTGTAAAAATTAATGTTCCAGCAAAGTCGCCTCGCAACAGTATTATTATGTTGTGTTTTTCTTGTCTACTTTTGATAGCGTTTCTCGCATCGTTTGATATCCCGTTTGTATATGGGCTTTTCTTCTATGGCATTGTTATTGCACCATTTTTTGCTTTTCTTTTGATCAGTTTTTTTGTATACATCACGAGTTTGCCGGTCAAACTTTTTCGTGAAAGTATCATCATGCAAGCTCAGAAAAAGGTAAAAAAAACACATGCACAATTTGTTGGCATCACTGGATCGTACGGCAAGACTTCGGTGAAAGAATATCTGGCAGCAGTACTTGAAGAAAACTATACGGTTGCCAAAACGCCACTCAACATGAATACCGATGTGGGTATAGCACAATCCATAAACCGCAATCTTGCAGACAACACCGATTTGTTTATTGTCGAAGCAGGTGCCTACAAAAGGGGAGAAATAAGAAAGGCCACTGCCTATATTCCATTTTCCTTTGCCGTACTAACTGGCTTGGGAAATCAGCACCTTGATCTATACAAGAGTAGAGAAGCGCTGATCGAAGAAGAATCTTCTTTGTTATTTCGAGTGAAAAAAAACGGTGCGGTATATATCAACGAAACTGTGCCCAACCTACAACAGTTAAAAAGGAATCTTCATACGCACGTTGTTGTTTTTGGAATATCCGATAGAGCAGATGCTCGGTATAAACTTCTTCAATCCGATCAACAAGGAACGAAAATCCATATAACATACAAAGAACTTGACCTGACATGCAAAATACAATTACTGGGAGAACATAATGCGCTCAACCTGTTGCCGGCGATATCGTTAGCATACGACTTAGGAATGAAAGCATATGAAATTAAAAAAAAGATCGAGGCGATAGAACCCCTACCAGGAAAACTTTCGTTGCACGGTGGACCGCGTGGTGCAATCGTTGTACACGATGCAATAAATAGCAATGTCGAAGGGTTCAAGGCCATGATTGACGTTTTATCATCGTTTAAACACATGACACGAAAAATACTTGCTACTCAGGGCATTATCGAACTTGGAGTAGAGAAGTGCTCGTCTTATGAAGCGATCTTGAACAAACTCGCAAACACCGGTATTACGATGTATACTACAGATTCGCTGTTTAAAAAATTATGCAATCCAAAAAAAATACACGTGGAACACTTTACAAGCCCTAAAACAATGATGAGTGTCATAAAAGAACATGCTGACAAACAGACAGTTATAGGACTTGAGGGTAAATTTTCTCAATCGATTATTTCAACAGTTTTATTACAACCTTTGCATGATTAGCACCGATTTTGCACCAAACGAAACTAAACAAGACGCTCTTCTAGCGCTAAAAATTCTCACCCAACCATGGCGGTGGGGAAAGGGGAGAGCTAATGCTCGACTCAAAAGAAAGCTCAAACGTCTTTTTTTTGGCTCACGTGCTTCTTTGTTTCTCTTTCTTTCGGGGAGAAGCGCGCTATATTATTATCTTAAGTCCCTCAACCTTCCAAACGAAGCTGAAATTTTGATCCAGGGATTTACGTGCGAAGCTGTCGTTTTGCCTATTATTGCGCTAAAATACAAACCCATATATGTTGATATCAACGAAGAAGATTTCTCTATGAATCTTGCAGATCTGAAAAAGAAAACGACAGAAAAAAGTGCCGTGCTCGTTTTGCAGCATACGTTCGGCATCACGCCAACGCATAGGAAGGAAATTCTCTCTTTTGCTAAGGAACGGAATATTATTGTTATAGAAGATGTGGCCCATGGCTTCAATCCGAGTTTATTCAAAAAACGTACGAGTTCTACACTACTTTTGTCTTTTGGTCGCTCAAAAGTTTTTTCTGGAGTATTTGGAGGGGTCATTGTTACTCACAAAGCTCAGGAAACAAAAGTGCTCAAAAGCATTGAAACAACAGTCCCTGCACCGTATCCAACGTTCTGTATAAAAATAATTTTGTACAAAATTTTTGCTCATGTTATAAAATCGACATATGATATTGGCTTTGGAAAAGTGCTGCACCGCATTTCGCAACAACTATCGCTACTCATTCCTGAAATTACTAAGGGGGAGAAAAGGGGACAATACAACTACGGACTTTCAAAATCTATGCCCAACTGTAGCGCTTTATTTATCCTCGAACAACTCAAAAGGTCTCAAGACCTTATGAAACGCAAAATTCATATTATGGCTCAGTATCAAACCGAACTCCCGCACACGTATTTGCGCACCGATGCCCTCATTCGATATCCATTTGTGACAGAAAAACGCGACAGAATAATATATCAAGCCAAAAAGAACAACGTATATCTCGGGTCATGGTATGATCAAGTCGTTGGTCCAAAATCGCTTGAGCTCAAAAAAGTGCACTATATCCATGGTACGTGTCCAGTCGCCGAGATGATGGCAACCAAAACGCTCAACTTGCCCACAAATATTTCCAAAGAAGAAGCGCGCAAAGTCATTGATCTGGTTCTGGGAGAGCTTGAAACTACCAACGTGTAATTGAATGCTAAGGGTAAAGAGAAAATAGTAAAAAAATGAATAAGTAACAACGAAAAACTTACAACTAACAATTAACAAGTAACAGGTAACAACGAAGAACGTATAGCTTGTCTCTTGAAACTTATAGCTTGAAACATCATATGCAAACCAATAGCTTACCCTCAAAAAAAGGTGTTGAAAGCGTGTTTATCTCTAAAGAAATATAAGTGTTTAGTGTTTGTATCAAAACGCTTTCATTAATCAAGCGAACGAGAAAACTTAGAATATGAGATTCCCCCCCCGCCGAATCGGCGGGCGAATCGGCGGGCGAGTTGGAGGGGAATGATAGTGTTTTAATGATTTTTTGCTTTAATGATTTCATGATATATTGATTTTATGATTTATTGACTTTTTTCTAATTATCTAGCCTTATGAAAGGTGCACTCATAGTAATCGACGGAGGAGACGGATCTGGCAAAGCAACACAGGCCCGTATGCTCCTCGACTACTGCAAAAAACATATCGTTCCGTTTGCCTACCTCGACTTCCCGCAATACGACAAATTCTTTGGCAAACTCGTCGGCACCTACCTACGTGGGGAACTCGGCGAACTCAAAGCCGTTTCTCCCTATCTTGCTGCCCTTCCCTTTGCGCTCGACCGTTTTTCCCAAAGAAAAGCTATTCAACGCGAGATCGATGCCGGAAAGCTTGTTATCGCGAATCGGTATGTGACCTCCAACATCGCATACCAGGCTGCACGCTTTGACAAACCCGAGGAAGCCAAAGATCAAGAGCACCTCATCGCCTGGATCGAAGAACTCGAATACCGCTTTCTTCAGCTTCCCAAAGAAAATTTAGTCGTATACCTCCACGTTGACCCGACAATTGCCAAACAATTGACACTCAAGAAAAACGGGAGGAGCTATTTGAATGGCAAAAAAGAAGATATTCACGAAAAAAGCCATACCTATCGAGACAGTGTAAATAAGCTCTACGAGAAGCTCTATAAACGCTATGACCATTGGGAAAAAATTGAGTGTACGAAAAATGGTACAATACGTAGTAAAGAAGAAATTTTAGAAGAGATAATCGCGATTTTGAAGGAAAAGAAATATATTAGTATTTGATTTTATTACCCATTGTGCATTATTAATTAAGCATTACCTACTATGGACAGAAATCTTGTCGGTTTGTCGATTCTTTTTTTTCTTGCGTTTGTTGCATTTACCGGCTACGTGTATCTCAATAATCGCTCGACCAATTCGGTTGCGCGGGCAACCAATATCGATGCTACCATCTCTGCAAACAACTCGTTGGTGTTTGCGTGGCCATTGACGGTACCTGCCGACAACACGACCGAGAGCAAAGTCACGGTCTTTGTACGTAACACAGCAGGGCAGGGGATTCCCGGCAAAAACGTGCGGGTTCTCACGAGTATCGGCACGGTCAAACAAGACAACGTCATCACCGACGACAAAGGTCAGGCGGAGTTTGGTTTGGTTTCGGACCAGCCTGGCGTAGCTGCGATCACGGTCGTTTCCGAGGGTACGCAGTTTGACCGTTCGGTGACAGTGAAGTTTGAATAATAAGCCAAAAAGCGCTATAATATAGCTTTTCACAGAGTAATTGCGAAGCGTGATCACGATTTGTTGGGTTTTCTATTTCAATAAAACGGATAACGCTTTTTTTATACGTACAAACAGATATTTATGAAAAAAATTCGTAAAGCAATTATACCGGCAGCCGGATTTGGCACCCGATTTTTGCCCCAGACCAAGGCCATGCCCAAAGAGATGCTCCCGATTGTCGATAAGCCGGTTATTCAATATGTTGTCGAAGAATGCGTTGCAAGCGGTATTGAAGATATTATCATTGTAACCGGTTACCACAAGCGCAGTATCGAAGATCATTTTGACGCCCCTTCTCACGATTTGGTAAGCCTTCTTGAAGAAGGTGGAGAGAGCAAAAAACCGTTGCTCGAAGAAGTCGAGCGGATTTCTAATCTGGCTAACTTCATCTATATTCGACAAAAAGGTGGGTATGGCAATGCAACGCCTGTAAAAAACGCCCAGCATGTGATCGGCAATGAACCTTTCGCGGTGTTGTGGGGTGATGAGTTCATTTCCTCTAACCCACCGCGCCTCAAACAGTGTATTGACGTGTATGAACGATACGAACAGCCGGTTATTTCGGGGATCAAAATCGAAGATCGTAGACGTTTGACAAAATATGGTATTGCCGACATAGAACCCATGCAAGGAGAGGATCGTGTCTTCAAGATAAAAAAAATTATAGAAAAGCCTAGTCCAGATGAAGCGCCCAGTCAAATTGCCACCCACGGCTGTTATATTTTGACTCCTGATATTTTTCCCATTTTAAACGCACAAGAGCGAGGTACTGGGGGAGAGTATTATTTACCTGAAGCGATCGACCAACTCCGTGAGCAGGGGAGAGACATCTTGGCCTGCGTGATTGAGGATGGAAGGTATTATGATACCGGTAATAAGCTGGAGTATTTGAAAACGGTGGTAGATTATGCGCTTCGCCACCCCGATTTGAATGGAAAGTTCATTGAGTATCTGAAGGGGTTAAACCTCTGATATAACCTAAATCTAAGATATTACTGATTCACGTTAAGCCGTATCTTTATTACCATTACCGTTTCCATTGACGGTCGCAATATACACTTCGCCATTTTCCATTTGTTGTTTTGCTCTTTCACAATATTTATTATATCTTTGCGTTAATGCCGCTAGCAAACCACACCGATCATCGTTTAAGCAAAAAAAATCGGCAGATATTCCATTCATGTGTTTACTCAAAATTTCAAAATTAATTGGAATAGTATCACTTTTTTCCATTGGAATAGTATCACTTTTTTCCAATAATACCGGCCAATCAATAATTGTTCCGTATAAATATAACTTGCTTAATAATTGATTGAGTCGCGGATACCCAATAGTGTCTTCTGGATTTAAACTTATTAAACCGTGATTGAAAAGCATTCTAAAAATCATCAGTATATAGTGGCTTATTTCTGATGCGACTTTTGATTTATAATCTATTCCATCGCCATTTTCATTAAAAAATCTTGTTTTAACTTCAAGTATAGAAATTGCAATATTGCCGTTGAGAATCTCACCCAACAAGTATTCTGCTTCATCTGGCTTTATAGATTTATTTTTGAGAAATTTGTTAGCCAATCGATGTCTATGATTGGAATCAGGATCGTCTTTTTTCACCGATATTGAAAATCCGTCTGTTTTCCCTACTGGAAAACAAACGTAGGTATCATCCTCATCATTAAGAAATAATCCGTGCTGGTAAAGGGGGTCGACATCGGGATCAACTAACGGCTCGGTAGTTTCTTCTGCAATAGGTCGACAAACAGGCAATGCCAACACCCTTTGTAATATTTGATCCTGCAGTATTTTTCCCCATTCGTATTTTACTTTTGTATCATAATGATCTGAAGTATGAATAGGATCCATCTCTGTCATCCAACGAAGATTAACATTTAGTCCAATTGTCCCGATAACATACCGAAATAAATTAAGTAGTCGGTCGTTGAGAACCATGGTTAAGCGCGAAAGAATAATACTATCCACAACTGGATAACTATACGCAGCGTCATCAATCTGTATATATTCACTTTCTTGGAGTAATGATCCAGAATCGCGGATTGCTTTTTGCACTAACCCGCCCAATAGTACTGGTCCAGATTGACGTAATTGACCTTGGACTATTATATTAAGTTGGTTATTAAATTGTTCAGTAGAAATTCTATTATCTAACACTCCTTGAATAAGTAGCTTTATTTGATTCATATAACCGTGCGTAACTTCTTTCACCGTTGCATCGGGATTAAAAAGATTGTTCTTTTCACAATAACAACGCATTTCTCGACGCATATAATGGATAAGAATTTCCTGTGGTAATTCTTTATCTTCGCAATTTCTTATTGCTTGTACTATTTTTGTTTTCATAACGTTATGAGAAAATGTTGAAAGCATATGAGTTCGCAATTTTACTATTGCACCATCATGTTCGCTACTACCCAATTTTGTGCCAAAAATAACATCTAAAGCGCTTTCAATATTTGATTGAGTCAATGTTTGACGGTTGACTGTTGGAAAAAGATCGGCAATTTCTTTTTCTACTTCTGGGGTCATGAGTGCGTCGTGTAAATAGAGTGGGTTACAGGTAGCGTCAGTCATAGCTATTTGAACTTTTCCGTTGTAGTGAAGAAGTATATGTTCTATGTCAAATCCGGGGTGAAAGGCTTCTATAAGATCATAGATTCGATTTATCATCAAAGCTTGCTCATTTGAAATCCCCTCTGAAGGAGTATTACAAGGAAAAATAATTGTTCTTGATTCGTGCCCAACCTGGTTCTCTGGCAAAAATAATTCACGTAAAGGAAATGTTCTAATCGTTCCACGTTCACCACAATCGTGTCGATCGTCTTTTCTTTGTGTGGCGTGGCAAACAATTAGTACAGAGGTAGGATTTACAACTATGGTTTGGGGTGATTCCATAAAGATTTGAGTAATTTACACACCAAATGCGTAATTATATCATTTATCCTATAATATTTCAAGTCGAAATACTTTTCGTACGAAAAAACTTTAAACCATCGTTGCAATTTTGGCGGCATCTGTTACAATAAAGGCTTATGTCAGCAACAAAACAAGATAGCATTGTCAAAGAACTCTTTGATCTCAAGGCGCATATGGGGCATAGGAAAAACCGAACCCACCCAAAAGCCAAAAAAAATGTTTATCAAATGATCAATGGCATATCGGTTATTGACCTCACCAAAACTGCACAACAACTTGAAGATGCTAAAAAATACCTTCAAAACGCAGCAAAAGAGGGAAAAACCATGCTCGTTGTTGGCACCAAGCGCACAGCGGCAGCCATTGTCAAAGAGCACGCTACTGCACACAAACTCCCATTTATCTCAAATAAATGGCTTCCAGGCTTACTTACCAACTTCAAAACCATTATGGAGAACGTCAAAAAGCTCTCCGAGATAAAAAAACAAGAAGAGGAAGGTGCATGGAATGAACTGCCAAAACACGAACAGATCGAGCAAAAACGCATCATGTCTAAACTCAATAGACTATACGAAGGTATCGAACAACTCGAAAAACACCCAGACATACTGCTTGTCGTAGATATGAAAAAGGAAAAAAATGCGGTCAAAGAAGCCCAATCGTTTGATATTCCGATTGTTGCCATAGCCGATACCAATGCAAATCCTGAACGTATACAATACCCGATTGTCGCCAACGACGATTCGTCAGAAGTGGTAGAATATGTCGTGAAAGAACTGCTTGGAGCCTACGCAGCTGGAAAAAAATAAACCTGATTTTATTAGCATTTTGTACAATGTAAGATATGTCTGTTGACTATAACGTATTAAAAAAATTACGAAAAGAAACCGGCGTTTCATTTGCTTTGTGTAAAAAAGCACTTGAAGAAACCGATAATGCCTACAAAAAAGCACAAAACCTTCTCAATGAGTGGGGAGTAGAGAAAGCAGAAAAGAAAGCCGATCGACAAACTGCCGATGGAGCGCTGTTTTCTTACATCCATCACAATAAAAAAATCGCTTCACTCCTTGAAATGCGCTCTGAGACAGACTTTGTTTCAGGAAATGATGAATTTCGCTCACTTGGTCAAGAGCTGGCTATGCAAGTCGCCTCGGTACCTGCCGAGTCTGTGGAGGAATTTCTTAAGCAACCTTATATCCGCGAACCAGGCAAAACGATTGAGCAACTGGTGAAGGAAGCAATCCTCAAGTTTGGCGAAAATATCCAAATTTCTCGTCTTGTCCGCTGGGAACTCGGCGAAGAAAAGTAATCTTCTTTATCTTTCCTCATTTCGTTTTAAGCTATAAGCAACAACAAACTATATGTTTTTGTTACCTGTTACTTGCTAGTTGTAATTTTTTCGTTAATTGTTACTTTTTCCTACGTATTGTATACTTGGAACATGATAGAAATTGTCGAAGAGTATAAAACAAGCATAGCCATGGCGGTTGATGAACTCAAAGAAGCGCTCAAAGGCATACGCACCGGCAGAGCAAACCCCGGCATGCTGGAAACCATCGTCGTTGAAGCGTACGGCGGTTCAACAAAACTCAAAGTCAAGGAACTTGCTTCCATAACTACCGAAGGAGCTGATACGCTCGTTGTCGTACCATTTGATCCTTCCACAACCGAAGATATAAACAGGGGCATACTCAATTCCGACATCGGATTCACCCCAAAAGTACAGGGCTCTACCATGTATATCAAAGTTCCTGCACTCACCGAGGAACAGCGACAGAAATATTCCAAAATAGTCGCGCAAAAAGTAGAGGAAACGAAGCAAATTATGCGAGATTTCCGCAACGATGCCCGCAAAAAGCTCAAAAACATGGAAGAAAACAAAGAAATTTCCAAAGATGATTTGTTTCGAGCCGAAAAAATGATTGACGACACAGCAACGCAGGTAAATAATCAGCTGCAACAACTAAAAGATGCAAAACAAAAAGAAATCATGAGTGTGTAAATGAGCCGTATATCGTGCAATCAGACCTTGTAATGCAAGAAAATTAACCATATACTTACCTATGACTATCATCATTTTCATCATCATTCTTCTTGTCCTTGTTCTTGTCCACGAATTCGGCCACTTCTTTGCTGCGAAAAAACAAGGTATCTACGTTGAAGAGTTCGGGTTTGGATTTCCCCCACGTCTTTTTGGAAAAAAAAGGGGGGAGACGCTTTATAGTTTGAACCTTCTGCCGATTGGTGGTTTTGTGAAATTGTACGGTGAAGAATACCACGAATCGCACAAAGAACTGAAACATAAAGGGAAAACCATACCTGCAAGCCGTGCGTTTGTGAATAAAAAGCCCTGGCAAAAAACCATTGTCATCGTCGGTGGGGTGATTATGAATTTTATCCTTGGATGGGTGCTTATTTCGTATCTTTTCACGGTAGGGACCCCGGTGCCCAATGGTATCAAAATCGTTGAGGTACAAAAAAATTCTCCTGCCGAAGACGCACACCTTATGAAAGGCGATCATGTCTTGTACCTACAACAGGGAAATGAAAAAAATGAAATACAAACAACAAACGATCTTGTAGAACTTTCAGGCACATACGGCGATCAAGAAGTAATGCTTGGGTTTGAGCGCGATGGAGAAACTTCGCAGGTGCAGATCATTCCTCGGGCGCAGCCGCCAAAAGGGGAGGGGGCGCTTGGTGTTGTCATCACGCAAGACAGCGTAGTTAAAAAATATCCTTGGTACCAGGCACCTTTTTACGGACTTGCCGAAGCTGCCTCTATGACCAGGCGAATCGTTGTTGAGATTGTCAAAATCCCCGCACAACTAATCGCGCAGCAAAAAACAAAAGTCGATTTTGCAGGGCCAGTTGGCATTGCCCAGGTTGTGGGAGAAGCGCGGGCATTTGGCCTCAACGCACTTTTGCAAATTGTTGCACTCTTGTCCCTCAATTTGGCGGTTGTCAATATTTTGCCGCTGCCTGCACTCGACGGTGGACGGCTTGTATTCATTTTGTACGAATGGATAACCGGAAAAAAACCAAACGAAAAACTTGAACAGCACCTCAACACAGCAGGGATCACTTTTTTGCTTTTGCTGACAGTGCTCATCACGATAAACGATATTGTGCGGCTGGTGAAGTAAAAAGAAATTGACAATGAACAAATAACAAGTAACAGTTAAAAACGAAGAACGAAAAACGTGTCCCTTGTAGCTTGAAACTTACCGTGTGAAGTTTGAAGATGTGTGACCTAGGGACAAGTCCCGATTTATCCGTACACGAATTGTAGACTTTTGACTTTACGGACTTTATAGACTTTATGACTTTTTCACTTTCATGGATTTAAAATATAAAAGTATCGCAATCTCCGGAGGCATCGCAGTTGGCAAAGGAACACTCCTTGCCAACCTTAAAACCTATCTTGAACCACTGGGTTGGCATATAACCTCTGGCGGCAAACTCCTCAGAGATTTTGCAAAAGAATACAAAAATCCCATCGCAAGTCTTGCAGACGATACGTTTCACCACAAACTTGATGATCGCACCATAGAACTTCTCAAAAAAGGAAACTGCGTCATTGAAGCGTGGCTTGCCGGTTTCATGGCCCGCGACATGCCCGACGTACTTCGCATCTTACTTGTGTGCTCCGAGGACGCCGTGCGCGTAGACCGCGTGGCAAACCGCGACAAGGTTTCCATCGAAAAAGCCAAGGAATTTATCAGAGAACGCGAAGAAGTAAACATGAAAGAATGGAAGCGGATCTACGGTGACTATGATTTTTTCAATCCAGACTATTTTCATCTGGTTATTGATACCTATTCTTCAGGCCCAAACGAAACCGTTGGAAAAGTATTGGACAGACTGGGTTATCGAAACGGATACCATCATCCGCAAAAATCATAGTACAATATCTACAAACTATAAGTTGAACACTGCAATTTGTATGCTGTATTCAAACCTTTTTGGCAAAACCACAAAAACCATTTCGCAAGATGAAAAAATTGTGTCTGCAAAACTATTGTATCAAGCAGGTTTTGTCCGAGAATCTACATCCGGCAGATATTATTTTCTCCCGTTGGGCATGAAGGTCCAGCAAAAAATCATGGCTATTGTCAAACAAGAAATGGATCGTGCCGGAGCACAAGAGATGGTAACGCCCATTTTCCACCCGCTTGACCTGTGGGAAGAAACAAACAGAAACAAAGAAGCAAAATTTGAACTCACCATTTTAAAAGATAGGAGAGGTAAAGAGTTTGTCCCCGGCGGCACTGCAGAAGAAATGTTTGTCGACTTAGTGCGAAAGTTTCAGTTGAGTTATCGAGACTTACCGTTCAATGTGTACCAATTTTCCAATAAATTCCGCGATGAATTGCGCGCGCGAGGAGGATTGTTGAGGGTGCGCGAATTTATCATGAAAGACGCGTATTCTTTCCATGCCGACGAGGAAGATTTCAAAAAAGAGTATAAAAATATGTGGGAAACCTACACGCGGATATTCAACAACCTTGGCCTCGAGACGATTGTTGTCGAGTCGGACAATGGTTATATCGGTGGTGATTATTGCCACGAGTTTGTTGTCGAATCGCCCATAGGAGAAAGTGTTTTTCTTACTACCCCCGATGGTTCGTATGCAGCGCATGAAGATGTTGCTCGATTTACAAAAGACAAAAAAAATCTTGATGAAGAAATGAAACCTCTTGAAACGGTGGAGGCAAAGCGAGGCAACACGATGGAAGATGGAGTGAAGCTGCACAAGCTCCCGCTTTGGCAACAGATCAAAGACGTGATGTACGTTGACGAACGCGGCCGATTTATCCTTGCCGTAATTCGCGGAGATTATGATGTCAATGAAGCGAAGCTCAAACATGCGACTGGTGCGTTGGAGCTGAGACACGCCAAAGATGAGGAAATCCGAAATATATTGCATTCTGAGCCAGGATTTATCTCGCCCGTAGGTATAAAGGATAATCTTGGCAAAAATAGTGAGCTTGCGATTGTGGGTGACGATTCGTTGCGAACTATTCGTAATGCCTACGGTGGGGCTAACAAGAAACACCTCGACAGTATGAATATGAATATCGATCGAGACTATACGCTTGATATCGAAGCCGATATCGCCATGGCTCGTGAAGGATACACAGCACCGGACGGCAAACAGAAACTCGTTATGAAACGAGGGATAGAGGTGGGTAATATTTTCCAGCTCGGGTATCATTATTCAAACAAGATGCAAGGGGCAACGTTTGCAGGGTCGCAGGGAGAGGAACTGAAATATTACATGGGGTGCTATGGCATCGGCATCGGCCGCACTATGGCTGCGATTGTCGAAGTGCACCATGACGATCGTGGTATGTGCTGGCCAAAACAAGTCGCCCCATATCTCGTACATCTGATCGGACTCGATCTGACAAATGAGGAAGTGAAAAAGCACGCTTTCACAATGTATGAAAAGTTGCAAAAAGAGGGGCTAGAGGTTTTGTTTGACAATCGTGACGATGTATCTGCAGGAGTCAAATTCGCAGACGCCGACCTTATCGGCTGTCCGATACGCCTCGTCGTTTCCAAGCGCAACGGAGACAACATAGAATATAAAAAAAGAACAGAAAAGGAATCTAAACAAATGGATATTGATGAAGTGGTCAAGGGATGTATGGACATGAGTGAACAAATAGAATAAAGCTTTTTAGTATTGAAACGATGGGGGACACGTATACAAAATTTCCGTTTCTTCTGGATCTCATCTTGTCTCAAAATTAATACTCAGAGACTTTTCTCAAAACACCCAATCTGCCGTCAATTGCTTCCTGAGGAAAACCTAAATTACTACGTGCGAAAGAAAAGCTAAAGTCTTGTTGGCAAGCGAATGCACAGAATGTATCAACGTTATGATCAAATTGATCTATAAATTTTTTTGCTGTTGAAGACATATTATAGAAACCATTCCAAAAACCACGATCGTTTATATCTTCCATATAAAAGGCGTCAATAAGTAAAACTCCACCTGGAGACAATAGGCAATGGGCATGTTGTAAGTATTTTATTATTGTTCTTTTATTTCGAGCGTTGTAATATCCTGCTCCAAGTCGATCCCAAATGATATCAAATGGATTCGTAAACCATGTCTCAAGAAAATCTCCTCCAATTATCGTGACATTATCGACCTCACTATTTATTTGTGCATCTCGTGCATGGCAAAATAAATCTGTATATCTACCTTTTTTATCAACGTATGCAATATCTAGCATTGTTAATTGCATGGTTATTGATGGTGACAACTGCTTGGGTAATGCTAAAAAAGGACTATATCTGTTTGCAGAAGCATCTAATACTCTAATAATTCCTTTATTATTTGGGATTATTCCTTCTCGCAATAAAAATCCCATCAATTCTCTCGCGGTGGCTTCCGTCGTAACGTCTTCCCACATCCCTTTTTGATATCTTCTTATTTCAGAAGAATGCATGAATAGTTGATTAAAATTATAAATGCTGATTATACAATATTATGGGTTATGTGGTATTTGTACTAAGTAAGTTGCGAGTTATTAAGTATAATATGCATAATGAAAAATAAAACTATCGTCACGCACATATCGCCCGATCTTGATGCCATCGCAAGCTCCTGGCTCATCAAACGCTACCTGCCGGGGTGGGAAAGCGCCGACCACGCTTTCGTGCCTGCCGGGAACACGCTCGACAACATGAAAGCCGACAGCGACAAAAACATCATTCACGTCGATACCGGACTTGGGATGTTTGACCACCACCAGTTTAGTCAGCGACTTTCGGCGACCAAGCGTGTGTTTGAATACTTATCAGAAGAGGGACACATCAGAGAGAAAGATTTCGAAGCCGTTGAGCGCATGGTTAGCTTTATAACAGAAATCGACAACTTCGGCGAAGTCAATTTTCCCGATCCGACCGACATACGCTACTCCTTTTGTCTGCACGAGATGATCTACCCTCTGCGCGGGCAGCTCACAAGCGACGTGGAACTTATGAACTTGGTTATGCTCATGCTCGACGCGATACTCGTCAACCTTAAAAGCGAAATCAAAGCCGAGCAAGAAATCCAACAAGGGCTCATCATGAAAACCTCGTGGGGAAAAACACTTGTGCTTGAGACACAAAACGAAGTGACGGTCAAACACGCTCTTAAGGATGGCTACGAGCTTGTTGTACGCAAAGATCCCGAGACAAATCACGTGCGCATCAAAACCCAGCCGAGTAAAAAATATAATCTCGCACCGCTTTACGATAAAATCCGCAAAATCGACCCTAAAGCGACCTGGTTTCTGCACGCATCAAACAATATGCTCCTCAACGGCTCTTCCAAAAACCCGGATTCCGTGCCTTCCAAGCTCACGGTCAAAGACCTCGTTGCAATATTCAAGGCCATGTAATACAATAGGGAGTTGGCTTATTGAGAAAATAACATATTTTTTAAAATCAATGATTTCCCTGTAGTCAAAATTCATGATTTTTGGTTGGTCATTTTCTCCGTTTGCCAACAGATCAGAAAATAGTTGTATCCATTTTTGCATTTTATATTTACCATTTTTGTTTTTAAGAGGAGGTGTCAGTATGGTTGTCGTCAATATGAAAAAAGGCGATTCAAAGGAAAAAATGTTTCGCGATTTCACCAGAGACTTCATTAACGAAGATATTGTCGGTGAAGTGCGTTCGAGGCTTTTCTACAAAAAACCTTCTCTTGAACGAAAAGAGAAAGAAAAAGAACGGGGAAAACGCAAACGATAAGCATTACTAATTGTCCATTGATTCTGTGGTTCATATTTTTACCCCTAGCCGTTACAAAGTAAATAAGAAATATATTGCTGCATTTGCTGAGAATATTCTTGCGTCGTTTCATATTTCCAAGTCAAACAGTATCAATATTGTATTTGTGGGAAAACGAAAAATGAAGCAAATTGCAAAAACGTATAAACAAGAAAATGTCGCCTTGCCGGTGCTTGCCTTTCCTTACAAACAAGGCGAACAGGCAGATGGTGAGCGGATCATTGGCGAAGTGGTCATTTGTTATCCCCAGGCCATCCTTCTTGCTGCAGAGCGCACAAAAACGGTCGATACCATGATGAAGCAACTCATCGAGCACGGCATCCGAAATATTTTTCGCTATTCATGATAAAATGGTAGTGGAAAGCTTATGAGTAGGACCAAACGATAACGTTCTTTGTGTTTGTTTTTTTATTTTATTTTTTACATTTTAGATTTATTGTGTACTATCTCAAATATCGACCGCAAACGCTCACCGATCTAGACAACTCTCATGTGCGGGAAAAAATACAACATCTCTTGCAATCCAAAGATATTCCTCATGCGTTGCTTTTCGTTGGTCAAAAAGGCATGGGTAAAACATCGACCGCCCGCATTGTCGCCAAAGCCCTCAATTGTCTTCAAAACGCATTTGCCGGAGTGGGGAAGTCCTACGAACCTTGCAATGAGTGCGAGAATTGTGTTGCCATAACCAAAGGATACTCACCAGACGTGATCGAACAGGATGCAGCGTCAAACAGGGGTATTGACGAGGTGAGAAAACTAATTAAGGAAGTCGGGTTTGCCCCTATGACCAGCAAGCGCCGAATTTATATCATCGACGAGGCCCACATGATCACGAGCGACGCGTTCAACGCGCTTCTCAAAACACTTGAGGAGCCACCCGAGCACGTGGTGTTTATTTTGGCAACGACCAATGAGGAAAAACTCCCGCGCACTATCATTTCCCGATGTGTACGCATTCCGTTTGGCAGAGCAGAAAAGAAAGATATTTTGCATATGCTTGCCCGTATCGCAAAAGAGGAAAAAATTAAGCTTCCAGATGAAGTTGCCGAACTTATTGCCCAATCAAGCGACTACGCCTTCCGCGATGCTGCAAAACTATTTGAGGAGCTGGTGGTACAAAATAAACTAACGATTGATGAAGCAAAACAATACATCGGCATCCACGGGCGCAAGAGTTTGCTCGAAGTGATGGGAAAAGAAGATATGCAAACGTGTATGCAGTGGATCGAAGATTTTACTGCAAACGGCGGCAATGTACGTTATGAGATGGAGTCTATGTTGCAAAGCCTCAAGAACCAGTTGCTTTTAAAAAGCAACATTTCCACCGATGAAAAAGACTTGGGATTTACGCAAAAAGATATCGTGTTTCTGATGAAAGAATTACACGATGCGCTCGAAATGTTGCGCATTGCACCGATACCCGCGATTCCGCTTGAGATCGTGGTTGCCGAATTCTATAATAATGCAAATAGGTAAAAAAGTATATTTAAAATGAAGACGAAGGATAATTGAATATGCGAAGAGTTCGTAATTTTTGAATCTTCATTTGATTGAGGAACGATAGTGACGAGTTTCCAGATGAGAAAATTGGGAACTCAAGCATAGCATAATTTTTTGATTTTTTTTCATTACTAATTTCGTACGTAATACCATATGTTCAATCCACTCAAAGGCCTTGGCAATCTCCAGCAATTACAGCAACAAGCCAAGCAAATGCAGCAACAACTGCAACAAGAAACCGTTGTCGTTGAAAAAAACGGCGTGAAAATAACTATTCGTGGTGATCAGCAACTGTTGGAAGTAGAAATCGACGGCGTGCTCGAAAACAGAGTTGCTGAAGTTGTGAATGAAGCAGTTAAAAAAACACAAGAACTCGCAGCGCGAAAACTAATATCGATGAATCAGCAGGGATAAGTAAACTCACAAGTAGCAACGAAAAACTTACAACTATAAAGTAACAGGTAACAAAAACGTATACCTTGTAGTTTGAAACCTGAAGGTGTATGACGTAGGGACAAGTCGCCTGCCTGCGGCGGGCAAGCGAATTGTCCGTACACGAATTACGCAAACCAATAGCTTGCATAAAAAAAGGTGTTGAAAGCGTGTTTATAAGGAACGTGATGAATAACTATAATAATGTTTGTATCAAAACGCTTTCATCAAGCGAATAATGGATGATATGCAATGATAATAATAAAGCGATACGATGAGCGTCCTTTTTTTGTAAGGTGTTGGTTTGCAAAGAAAACACATTGAACGAACGTATAAAGCTTAAGAATATGAGAGGTTCCCCGCCAAGTCGGAGGGCGAATCGACGGGGAATGACAGTGCTTTATTAACTTTATAAACTTTCAAACTTAATAATCCATGCTTAAACTATTTTCAGGCACCTCGAACCCAAACCTCAGCAAAAAAGTTGCAGAATCTGCAAACTTAACCCTAGGAAAAATGGAAGTCGTTCGCTTTGAAAATTCTGAAGTGCGTGTACGCATCGGAGAAGACGTGCGCAACGATGTGTGCGTCATCATTCAATCAACTGCAAACCCCACCGACACGAACCTCATGGAACTTTTTTTGATTTGCGATGCACTGCGCAGACAAGAAGCAAAAAAAGTCATCGGCGTTATACCATACTTTGGCTATGCCAGGCAAGATATTCAGCACCGACCAGGAGAATGTATATCAGCAAGTGTCATCGTCAAATTCATCGAATCAATTGGATTTCACAAAGTGTATACGTTTGATTTGCACGACGAGGCGACAGAAGGAGTCTTCACCATTCCATTTAAAAACTTATCTGCGTTGCCGCTTCTTGCAAAAGAAGTAACGACCTATCTGCAAAAACAAGGAATAACGGTAGATCAAAAGAGTGTCGCGATCGTTTCTCCCGACCAAGGGGGGATCGAACGAGCGCGTAAATTTGGCGAGGCCATGTTTGGTACACGCGAATTCGACCTTGCATTGATCGAAAAAAGACGTGACCTTGCACACATACACGAAAGCACAGCTCTTGCGCTCTATGGCGACGTGAAGGGGAAAGTTGCGATTGTCGTCGACGATGTTGCTACATCTGGCCGCACGCTCATACACGCGGCAGAACATTGTGTTCAGCAGGGTGCAAAAAGTGCAATTGCAGTAGTCGTGCACCGTGATTTTGCCAAAGATACGGCAAAAAAAATTCAGGAGAGTTCGATAGAAGCGTTCTTCACCACCGACACCATAGCGATGAAGGAATATTATTCGTTTGAAAAGATGAAGGAAATAAGCGTAGGACAAACAATCGCAGAAACTTTAACTTCATACTAACCGCCCAAGCGTTCAACTAGTAGTCGATATCATATAATTAACTTGTTAATCTTCTTAACACTTGGTCTCTTCTTTCTCGAATCAACCCCTCAACATTAAAGGTTTGATAAAAATTCCAATAAATATCTTGTGGAAATAACAATGGGAAGGCCCCCACAACTCTATCAATCTCATATAATGGATGCCCAACGGCTCCATTTCCTTTTCTTCCTGTTCTGTAATAATAATCAAAAAATCCTTTTCTATCAAAATAAATAAGCTCAAGTCTATGGAGTGGATGACCGCCTAATATCTTTACTTGGTAACGCAACCAATCTATTTTGTCTGAAGAGGATCTCTGGCCTAAATTGTCATCCTGTTCAATTGAAATCCTATCTTCAAATTTTTTCATCAAAGCACTAAAGACATTTCCTGCAAGTTCATCTCTTTGATTTTTAGTATCTGTATTTATATTTGGATCACCAAGTACGGCAAACATTATCCCCAAACGATCTTCAACATCGTGAGGGTTAATTGGGGCTCTATCTTTTGCCTTGGTTATTGCTTTTAAAACCGCGGTCGCGGGTCTCTTTTCTCGGGGAAAGATGTACACGTTTCCAATTTTATGTGCATATCTAACTGGTTGGGTTGTTTGAACTAATCTATGATATCTATTGTCGTATCTTTTTTGAGGATCATATAAACCAGAAAAACTTTGATCAATTCTATCCTGAACAATCGTGTAACTTTGATAACCAACAAAAAGACCATCTGAGTTTGGAAAAGAAGTGAAAACGTTTGTTGTGACATATCTTTGTATTTTATTCAAAAGCCCTTTCAAGTCCTGATCAATACTTTCTGACTGAAACGGTTCTAATAAAGACGTTAACAATAAAAGCCTTTTTGCTTCGTAAGCAGTTATAACATCATTTTGGGCTAATGAGTCGTAATGTAATGCTAAAATTTCTGCAGGAGAATTACCCATAAATAAAACGTCATTTCTTGGATCCAATAATTTTGTATAATCTGTTTCACTCTGAATACTTTTACCTAATCCTTCTGGATTGCAATCTGGGCCGGGCAAACAACAAGCAGTTATGTATTGAGGTATTGAGTTTGCCTGCTGAACTAATTGTTCATATCTCATTTCTGCCTCTGCTCTGATTTTAATCCTGTTTCTAGCTTTAAATTTCGTATAAAAACGGTTATCTAAAGCTTCCATAAGTGCTTCTCTTTGTTGTTGGTTTCCACTTAAAAAAATTTTCTCTATTTCTTCTCTTTTTGTACCAAAATAGGCTTCAAATAAAGCGTCATCAGAGTCAGTAAAAGCGGGAGACAAAAACATTTCTTTATAAATAGGTGCGGGGAGGCAGGTTGTTTGTTCTCTTTCCATTTAAGTTAATCAAAATATACACACAACATGTGTATCTAATTTTTTTGATTATATACTACAGGCCCTCGTTTGTGAAGGGGATTTAGAAAGCGTTTCTATTTTCAAGGGCCTTGCCGAGAGTCATGTAATCTGCATACTCCAAATTCGCGCCCATTGGCAGACCATAGGCCAAGCGTGTTATAGTAAAGGTAAGATTGTGTTTCTCCTTCAGTTCCTGTAGTTGATTGCGTATGTACATAGCGGTAGCTTCGCCTTCCATGTCGGGGTTCGTAGCCAAAATCACCTCTCGAACAGCCGAACCGTTTGTGGACTTGGCGCGAATCCGCTCGATAAGCGGGGAAATATAGATATCGTCAGGTCCCACGTGATTGAGGGGATCAATCTTGCCGTGTAAAACATGATAGATACCGTCATAAATATTTCCCTGTTCAAAAGACAAAAGATCAAGTACGTCCTCAACGACCGTGACTCGCGTTTTGTCTCGCTGAAGATCGGCGCAAATGTTACACGTGTCAGTTTCGGTTAAATTGAGACATATCTTACATTTTTTCGTGCTGCTTTTTAGTTGTGCGATGCTTTCAGCAAACAACTTAAGATCCTGCTCCGGCATGCGAAGCAGGTAAAACGCCAGTCGGTTTGCAGTTTTTGCGCCAATGCCAGGTAAGCGTTCGAAAAAAAGTGCTACGTTTTGTAGTTGTGCTGGTAATTTCGCCATGGTTTAGTTAAATAGATATTAGTTGGTTAGGTATTAGATATTAGGAAAAAATCAAGAAAACATTAAATCAATATATCATGAAATCATTAAAGTACCGTCATTCCCCTCCGACTTGTCCCTACGTCATACACCTTCAGGTTTCAAACTACAAGGTATACGTTTTTGTTACCTGTTATTTGTTAATTGTTAGTCATAAGTTTTTCGTTGTTACTTATTCATTTTTTTACTATTTTCTCTTTACTTTTTACCCTCAGATGTAAATTTTGAGCTACGAGTTACACGTTTTATATTTCAATAATATCCACAAGAATCAATGGTTTTCTGCCACGTTGTTTGTAGAAAAAATCTTCAAGATCGGTACCCACCGACTTTTTCATACCGTTTACATCCGTCACGCGACCTTGCGCACCTTTCAGTCGTTTTTCAATAAGTCGCGCTCCTTCGTCAAACAATTGATCCTCTTTTTTCTCAAACACAAACCCGCGTGAGAAAAAACGAGGCGTGGTGGTAAGCTGTCCGTACGTGTCGATAACCAGTACACACACGACCATCCCGTCTGAGGAGAGCGTTTGTCGATCGCGCAGTACGACATTGCCGATGTCGCCGATACCATAGGCGTCAACATACACGTTCTTGGTCTCGACCGCCCCCCCTCGTCGCGCGGTTCCTTTTTCAAAAACCACTGTGTCGCCTTCCATGAGCGTGAGAATCGTCTGCTCTTTGTAACCCATGTCGGTCATCAGGCGCTGGTACTGACGCTGGTGGCGGATCGTACCCCCGATGGGAATAAAATATTTTGGATTGGTAAATCGTGCCAAAAATTTCATATCTTCCTGATTGCCGTGGCCAGAAGCATGGAGTTGTTCCTGGATGTCGGAATATACGACGTCCGCCCCTTGCAGCGATAAATTTTCGATGAGCGCATATACTTCCTGCTCGTTACCCGGGATCGGGTCGGAGGAAAAAATCACTTTGTCGCCTGCGGTAATCTTGACATATTTGTTCTGTTTACGCGCGATTTTGGATAAAGCAGAATCAAACTGACCTTGCGAGCCGGCAACAATAAGACATAACTTGTTTGGTGGAAGTTTTGCAACATCATGTTCCTTCGCCTGCAACGATCTCGGGATCGGGAGATATTGCAGATTTTTTGCAGCTTCACTATTTTGCCGCATCGACCTGCCCATAAAAACAACTTTCCGATTGAACTTAATCGCCGCATCCACGCACTGACGGATACGGGAAATGTTTGAAGAAAACGTTGTCATAAAAAATTTCCCTCTTGTTTTGCGCATCTCGTCTTCAAAGGTTTGGCCGACAATAGACTCAGAAAGCGTCAATCCTTCGCGTTCACAGCCGAGCGAATCGGATAAAAGACACATGATGCCTTCTTCACCGGCTCGGGTGATTTCGTAAAAATCGGGTGGGGTCGTGTAGGGCGGAGTAAGGTCGAACTTGAAATCAGAACCATGATACAACGTACCGACCGGAGATTTGATGAGGATGTGTGTCGTGTCGGGAATCGAATGGGTAAGATGAATGAATCGTGCCTGTATATCGCCAAACGCGTACCATTTGCGATATTCTATTTCTGTCAGATTGATCTTGGCGCCAAATTCCTTGAATTTATTGGAAACAAACATTTTCGTCAGTTTGCTCGCATACATCGGCGGTGAACCAAGTTTTTGATAGTGAAAGGGGAGTGCGCCAATATGGTCTTCGTGTCCGTGGGTCAGGAGTATGGCGCGAATTTTGTCGGTTTTGTCGGCAAGATACGAAATATCGGGGATGATGAGGTCGATACCAAACTCTTTGGCGTCGGGGAACCCCATACCGCAATCGACAATCACGATGTCCTGGAGCGTTTCTCCTTTATATAATTCATAAAGATACATGTTTTTGGTCACGCCGACCACCCCTCCAAGGGGGACAAATCGCAGTTTGTAGGTGTTGTTAAAAAAGTTCATAGATTTATAATATAAAATAATGGAACAAATTGTTCAAAAAATATAATCAAAAGTGAAGTTGCTATTGCGAAGTCTACTGGTTACTATGGCTAACTAATATAAGCAACGATATACACTATTTGTATTTCATTATATCATCATGAAAATAACAAAACAGCAGATCGAAGAAAAACTCATGGAAGTGATGGATCCAGAGCTACATATTTCAATTTTTGATCTTGGGCTGATTAATGATGTGCAAATCAATGGCGCAAATGTGCGCATACGCATGACTTTGACAACGTTGGGGTGTCCGCTGTTTGACACTATCGAAAAAGACATACGCGACGCACTGGAGGAGTGCGGAGTGGAGGGGGAGTGTATAGACATTGAACTGACGTTTGATCCGCCATGGTCTATGGATCGCATGACCGAGCGTGGAAAAGCAATAATTGGGATATAAAAACTACAGGCATGTTATGTAGAAACATATATTTTCTTATTGACTTTCCTGCCATAATATCCTAATATTTTGCTATGCTTACAAAACAAGATCTGCAACGAATCGGCGATGTTGTGACCGGCATTATTGCTCCACATATCAATCAATTAGACAAAAGAATCGATTTGTTAGAAAAAAAGCTTGTTCATCTTACTATTGAAGTTAAGGAGGAAATTCTTTCATTGCACGAAATTGTGCAAAAAAATCAGGATGACATAAAATATCTCCAAAAGACCACCGACGGAAACCACCAAGAACTACTTGCTGAACTTCAAAAAGATCAAATACAACTCGACGACCATGAAAAACGTATTGGAACTATGGAAAGACAACTGTATACTTGAGAATAATGTCGCAAAACAAGAAAAAAACACAGCAAAAAAAACGAGACCCCTGGGGAGTAAACAAAACGTTTGAACACGGCGTTGAGTTTGCCAAAGATACCGCGAGCCAAGTTGCAGAGGTCTTTAACCCCTTCGCCCATATGTTTGAAACATCGGGTAAGAACGAAACCACTCCTTCTACAAACCATTCGCCGCTTGACCAGGAAAAACTCACACGCGCATACGAGCAGCAAGACCAAGAGGCAATACGCGAAATTCAAAAACAGCTCTATCCTGAACAATACGAAGAGCAACAAGAACAGCAAGAAAAAATACGCCGGCACAAAGAATATAAACGGGAGGAAGAACGTATCGTCATGGAAGAACGACAAGAGGAAGAGGAGAAAAAAAGACAAGAAGCTATTGCCGAGCAACAAAAACGTCAACAGGAAGAGGAAGAACGTATAAAAAATCAGCAACAACAATCCACTCCAAAAGGCAAAGTAAGACGTAGTATTTTCGGTGGAAGAGGAAAACGGAAAGCCACTTCAGAGCTGCCGGCAGAAGTTAAGCCCGGAGGATTTAAACACTAAGCGAGAGTAGGAGAGATGAAACCAGTGTTTTTTGAACCAACTTTGAGATGTTTCGGTCGAAAAAAAGAGGGTTATGTTCAAGTGAGCATAAGCGAGTCGAAAATAATTAGTTTTAAGTTGTTTAAGTTGTGAGCTTTGGATTACAAGCTAAAGGTTTTGATTTACCAGCTTCAAGATAAATGTTTTTGTTACCTGTTACTTGTTAGTTGTGAATTTTTCGTTTCTCTTTTTATTTGTTTTTTGTTAATTTTTTACTATTTTTTATTTACTCTTTACCCTCAGTTATACGCTTTGCGTTATAATAGGATCTGTAACCAGCGAGTAATGGCGTACTATATCTAACAAACGGAAACGGAGTGTGGCTCAGATGGCTAGAGCGCTACGTTCGGGACGTAGAGGTCGCCGGTTCGAGTCCGGCCACTCCGACCAAAAATGCAATGAACTTAAAAATCCTCGAAATTAAAAGGCTCTTCCGCTGTACTCCAATGCTCTCTATCTAATTCCTCATCTTTAGTAAGAAAAAATAAATCGTCCTCATATTTCATCAACACTAAGCGTCTATCAGAAAACGTTTCGATGACAAGTAGTCCGCCCTGGACAAGAATCTTTCGAGCAAGAATACCTATTGCATTAGGTAACTGGTAATACTGCATGTTGCTCTCTCGTGCAATATTTTTTAGTGCTCCTGATGTCCCACTTGAAAAGAGATTGGTCACAGTGAGCACATCAAACTGCCTGTAACCATCTGGTAATTGTGCAATGAATCTATCTTGTCCACCTTCTTCTAAAAGATTTAATAAGTCAAATTGTACGTGTGTATAATATGATTCTGTTTCCTCGTACTGTTTGCCTATGTCTATACCCACCACCTCTGATCCACACGAGCCTAGCCCCACAGAGAGCCATGGATACCATCCTTCTTCCGGAGAACCACAACCTAGATCAAGAACTCTCAAACCTCTACTTTGTTCTTCTAAATGATCAATTTCTCCATCAAGCACTTCCATTACCGCGCCTATGGTTTGTACCGCGTCGGCAAACGAAACAGGTGCAAAAGGCGAAAGTGATTGCGACATGCTTTGAAAACGACTAAAAACTGCCGCTCTCGATAGTTTAAATATGTTTGGAATTCTTAAAGCCTCTAGCCCTTGCTCAAGCGCTGTTGTTCTTTGGTCAGCTTCCTTCATAATCGTATTGTTTGTATCATGAACATATAATTTTTATGAGTTGTAGATGAGGTGACTCATACAACTTATGCTTCCGCCACCTTTGAGGTACTCACTCGTTTCAATTTCAATAATATGATAGCCACACGATTGAAATACCTTCTTCAATTCTTGCGAAATTCCTTTTGAAACGATAATCTGATTGTCAATGATAATAAAATTAGTGCCAAAATAGGGAATATCGTGCTTGGGTAATGGCACGAGGTCGGAAAAGGTGTCTTGTAACTTTTGAAGAGATGACCGAGAAAATGCTTCATACACACACACTGCTGTATCATGAGAGAGGATCCCAAGCGCCGTATCCAGATGAAAATGTGAAGGATTAATGAGTTCAAGATCGATAATGTTGCTATTGAGAAGTTTTTCTAAATACGGTTTTGCTTCTTGTTGAGACCGTTGACCATAGCCATAAAAAAATGTTCCGTTCTCGCGAAGTAGATCGCCTTCACCCTCGAAATAAATTGTCGAAGGAAGAGAAACAATGTTCATTTTTAACGTTTCTTGTGCAAATCGCGCGGCATGTTCAACTTCTTGTCGCCGCTCTTTATTTTTATGATTTGCACGGATGAACATATCGTCTATGGAAAACCCCCAATCTGAGGCATAGACCATGTCGGGTAGACCGTCGACAGGTGCCAGTTCGTAAAGAGGAACGCTTAAGTTACGATACACCTTTTGCAAAGCTTTGTATTCTTGACGGGCTTTGTTTTTATCTACGCACACGTCTTTATGCATCCATGGATTTATTTCGTAGGCGATAGAAAAGTAGGTGGGAGGACAAGTAATGATAGCGTTTACACACCGCATGATTACGAAATCATACTATATTTATGGAAAGAATGGTACCATTAAATTATGCGTTCCAGATTCAAATCCTATCTCTTGCACGAAGCCTTGGGATTTGCTGGGCATATGGCTTTCCTCCCGTTTGGCATCTTACTTTTTTACCAACTCTTTCGAAGCTCTATCGAGCACACCGCGCTTTTGTACATGATGATCTTTGCTTTGCAGGCATTGAGCAATTTGACAGTTCCCTTTATTTCTTCATACATCAAAATTAAACATCTTTACTACGCCGGTATCGGCCTCATGATCGTGAGTAGCCTCCTACTGACCTTACCTTTGACACAAAATGTCTTGAATATTTGGATCCTGCTCTATGGTGTAGGGAGAGGATTTTATTTTTTACCAAAAGTGTTTTTTATCGGCGAAATAACTGACGAACATACGCTTGGTCATGCAACGGCACAACTTATGAATGTCACCAATATAACACGAGCCATAGGACCTGCAATCGGTGGATATATCTCGTGGAAATTTGGCATGCCGGGCTTGGCTTTGTACGTTGCCGTATGCCACGCAACCTCGCTTATTTTTATTCGAAGCATTCCCAATGTCAATTTGGACTTTGGCGAACTCAAGAAAACCTACAAACTCAAGCGTACCGATCGCGAGACGCTTCTTTCGGGACTCGATAGTTTCTTTGTGGTGCTCAACGCGTTTATCTGGCCATTGGTGACGTATCTCGTTTTGAAAAAAGCTTCTTTGAATGAAATCGGTCTGTTGCTTGCTGCCTCGGTCTTGATTCGTATTGTAGTAACCAGTAAAGTAGGAACATTTCTTGACGCAACAAAAAATAAGTTACGATTCGTCCATGTCGGATCGGTTGTCTATGCCATGGGCTGGCTCCTGCGCGCAGCCATATTCAACGTCACTTCTTACCTCTTGTTCAATGGTATTTTTCAAATAATAAATGCCGGATACCGTACGTCTGTTGCCACGCTTGACTTTATTTTGATTTCCAAAAAAGTCTCAAGCTCTCATTTTCATAGTTTGGTGGTGATCCGTGAATTTTACCGGAACATCGTTGCACTCATGCCATTTGCTCTTACTGTGATACTGTTTCCTCTGTTTGGACCAAAATCGATACTTATTATAGCTGGCATAGCTGCGCTCCTTTATGAAAGACTATAACTACATAAAACAATTTTTTAAACAGGCTGATAATAAAATATATATCGTGATGGAAACGCTTGACTTTAGCAAGTGGCTCGAAGAACGCGAAGTGAATAAACAACATGAAGACTATTTCGTTGCGTTATGTAGGGAAATCATTTCCCAACAATTATCAGGCAAAGCAGCAAACGCCATAATCAAACGCTTTGAGGATCTGTTTGATGGGGGAGTGAATCCTGACGCCATACTCAAACTCGAGGCTCAACAGTTAAGAGATATCGGTATGTCGTGGGCAAAAACAAAATATGTGCAGGATCTTGCCAAAAAAGTGAAAGATAACGTGATTGATCTGATGAGTCTTGAACAATTTGATGATGATGCGGTTGTTGAAGAGTTGACAAAGGTCAAGGGTGTCGGTCCCTGGACTGCAGAGATGTTTTTGATATTTCACCTCCATCGCGAGGATGTGTTTTCGTTTGGCGATTTAGGTCTTAAGAAAGGATTTACCAAAGTATATGGTGTTGAAAATCCAACACAACAAAATATCGAAACGGTTATCAAGAATTGGAAGCCTTACCGATCGTATGGCAGTATCGCTCTTTGGCACAGCCTCGACAATAGATGAAAATTAATATTGATAAATATTATTATAGGGTATAAAATATCTTATGCCCGAAAATATTTACGACCTCAGGCGTACTCCCAACTATGTGCATTTATTTTCACGAAAATTATTTTCTCGATTTCAATCACTAGGACTCATTACAGATCGCGATAACGTTTTATCTCCGCTTTTAGAAATAGGTGCTGGCGGTGGCTTGTTGCAAAAAATTGCAGAAAGAGCATATATGCGACCGATCAACTGGATCAATCTCGATAAAAATATAGAACAGCTGCGTGAAGAGTATAAATCAAGGATTACAGATGGAGGTGCAGGGCTGTTGTTTCTCCAAAGCGATGCAAAAAACCTTCATCAGATACCCGACAATACTGTACCACATGTTGTTTCTCTCTGTGGTATAGATGCCCAATCCAAACCAGACATCCTGCAATCGTTACAAGAAGTGCATCATGTACTTGTACCAGGGGGAAGCCTTCAAATACTAAGAGATCTGCCCCCATCTCCGATTCCCCTTATTCAACACGTTGCTCAACAATCTGAAACCGCAATCTTCTTTAGGGAACGATCCTTTACTAATGAACACATTGTTGACCAACAATCAATAGCTACAATTGACGAAAATCTTTTAATTGAGTGCGGTTATACATCCAAAGATATTATTGAATATAGAGCTTTATGTCAAGGAGGAAATGAATATGGTATTCTTGAATGTGTAAGTCTTGGGAATCGGATGTTCCAACACTTTGCCGAGGAAATAAATTATTTTTTTTCTTTGGGTTATGTTGTCCGTCCAGCAAGTAGAGTATATTTTTCAATGATGCAAGAGGTAATAACCAATGTTGGATTTTGTAATTTTCAATTACATCCTATTCAACTCAATATTCCTTGTCAAAACAGGATTGTCTCCATGACGCCAACCAATAGAATACAATCCCAAGACATAAAACCAACATCGAAGGTTACTATATGGCATATGTCTGCTTGTAAAGGTTCATAAACTTACATATACTAAAATCTATGCAAAGTGTAATTCCAATTGTGGGCATCATCTTCTTCTCGGTCGTGCTCATAAAAGCGGCCGATGTGCTTGCTACACGGTTACGTAAAATTGCCAACAAAACAAAAATGGGTGGGTTTTTTATAACCGCACTCATTGTGGGGCTTGCAACGAGTTTGCCAGAACTTTTTGTGGGTATCACCTCGGCGCTTGACGGTGTACCCAACTTGTCTCTTGGTAACGCGATAGGCTCAAACATCGCGGATGTCACGCTTGTTGCAGGCGGCGCTGCGCTCCTTGGCGGCACCGTACATATACGTAACAAAGCTTATTCTCGAGATTTACTCCATGCGTTTCTTGTCGGACTCGCGCCGCTTTTTTTACTTCTTGACAATTCACTTTCCCGAGTCGACGCGCTCATTCTCATCGCGATTTATCTTTTTTATAATTACGATATTCTCTTGAAGCGCACAAAGGAAGTGGCGCATCGAGAAACGAATGCATTTGTCTATTTATTCCGCAAAATCCGTAAAAATCATACGGAAAAACATTTTATGTATGTCTTTCTTTCGCTTGCGGTGATTTTGTTTTCTGCCGACATGATCGTCAAGCTCGGTATCGATTTATCGACGTCGCTACAGGTACCGCCGCTTCTTATCGGACTGTTGTTTGTTTCCATCGGAACGAGCTTGCCGGAGTTTGTCGTGGAATTTCAGGCTATTCGCAGGCACGATGTTGCAGTCTTTTTAGGCGATTTGCTTGGTTCGATTGTGGCAAACGGTAGTTTGGTCGTAGGTATTACGACGCTTATTCATCCGATCACGATCCAAGTGTTTGACGAATATCTATTTGCAACGATTTTCTTTTTACTCCTATTTTTATTCTTTTATTTTTATGTACGAACGAGGCAGAGATTGGAACGCTGGGAAGGCGCTATACTCATTTTTCTTTACATTGTTTTTATGGTGATTGAATTTTCGCGATAGTATATTCCTAAATATTTAAATTGCTGATATAGTGCTGTGAATGATATAATGATGCGTATGCAGCTTTATGACACTTACACCAAAACAAAGCAACCACTTCCTACTCCTCAAGATCAACCAATTATCAAACTCTACACCTGCGGACCAACGGTATATGACTACACACACATCGGTCACGCGCGCAAATACGTCATGGACGACATACTGAAACGGTCTTTGCAATACTTAGGGTACGATGTATGGCATGTCATGAACATAACCGATGTTGGCCACTTGTCGGGAGATGACGATACTGGCGACGACAAGCTGGAAAAAGGAGCTCAAAAAACCGGCAAAACTGTCTGGGAAGTCGCTCAATTTTATACTAATTTTTTTCATGGCACCATGCGGGCGCTCAATATTATACCTCCCGATCTTGAATGGAACGCAACCGACCACGTCGAAGAAATGATAGAACTCGTTTCGCTTTTGCAACAAAAAGGGTATGTGTATGAAACCGATGAAGCGCTGTATTTTGATACAACATTATTCCCAAACTATGGCAAACTGTCAGGTCAGAATCTAAAGGAAAAAATGCAGGCAGTACGTGACGATGTCTATGTCGATCCGCAGAAAAAGCACTCCACCGATTTTTCGCTTTGGTTTAAGTGTGTGGGGCGTTTTGCAAACCATACGATGCAATGGGATAGTCCGTGGGGGAAAGGGTTTCCGGGCTGGCATATAGAATGTTCTGCGATCTCACTGTTTGGTTTTAAGGAAATTTTAGATCAACAAAATAATAATGAGAATGATAGTAAAACTAATGTAAACGAGCGAAGAAATATATTCTCGATGACGACCGGCCCCGGTACTCCGGGGGAAAGGCGCGAGAAAATATCGTTTCAAGCTCGTTCAGATATGATTGAAAAAGACAACTTTCCCATTATCGACATCCACACCGGTGGCATAGACCACATACCTGTGCACCACGAAAACGAAATCGCCCAATATGAGGCAGCAACCGGCCAAACATTTGTCAAAATCTGGATGCACTATGCTTTTTTGAATAAAAAAAAAAAAAAAATGAGTAAATCAAAAAACAACTTTTATACTTTAGACGACGTAAAAAAACATGACATTGATCCACTTGCACTGCGCTATCTCATCTTGCAGACGCACTATCGCAAATCGATGAACTTCACGTGGGAGGCGCTTGATGGAGCGCAAGTAAATTTGAAACGAATTTATAGTTACATAATTTCTTTTCGAAACCCTTCTAAAACTTCTAAAAGAGAAAAAAATCCACAACTGGTGCAAAAATATCTACTAGATTTCAAAGAAGCTCTAGAAAATGATCTAAATACCGCAAAAGCGCTCAGTGTAATGTGGGATGTATTAAATTCTATGCTAAATGCAAATGAGAAACTCAAATTATTTTACTCATTTGACAAAATATTTGGATTAGGTTTTGAACAACTTTCTGATGATTACTTCACGCGAAAATGGCCAAACGAAATACTAAAACTTGCAGATCAAAGACTAGAAGCTCGAAGAAACAAGGATTTTCAATCATCTGATGAACTAAGAAAAAAAATTGAAAAAAAAGGTTGGAGCATTGAGGATACTTTCGATGGTTATACTATCAAAAAAAACTGATTATTTCCTCTTGACTTTTATAAAAAATCAAAATAGTATGTAATTACATATGTTGACTAAACAAGATCTTAATTCCATCCAAGACATCGTACGAACTGAGGTACGCGATGAACTAACAAGTTTTAGAATCGAAGTACAAAATAAATTCAATAGTCTTAGAAAAGAAATACATAATGAAATTATAATCCTTAGAAAAAAAGTAGGTAACGAAATAAGCAGTCTTAGAAACGAAATAGTCGAAGGACATGTAATGCTTTCAAAACAAATCATTGAATACACAAACGTCGTTGTAGAGTCGCACGAAAAAATGCTGGAAAATCATGAAAAACGAATTTCAACGTTAGAAAAAGATAATGCGTTGCTTATACACGACGACTAGTGACTATCAAAAATTGTTAATTAGTAATTGATGAAGTGTCAACATACCAACCAACTGGAATAAAAAAATTATTTCACCGTTTACGTCGCGCTGCTGCTGGAAAATGGCTATCATTCCTTCATGTTAATCAAATCGCCATAACCGGCAGTCAAGGCAAGACTCACGCGACATACATTTTATATGAACTTCTCAAGCAGTTAGGTAACACGCTACGAACTGATATTAATCTCGACACCTTATACAATGTGCCTATTACCGCAATGAAAGTTCTGCCTTGGACTAAATTTGTCATCTGGGAACTTGGCATAGACAAAATAGGAGAAATGAACGTGCATCTTGAGATCGTTAAGCCCGAAGTTTCTATCATGACGGGCATCTCTTCGGTGCATACCGATGAACAACATCTCAAATCGCTTGCAAATGTGATTAAGGAAAAAAGAAGGATCATTGAAGTACTTCCCAAAAAAGGTCATGCAATTTTGAATTTTGACGACCAAAACGTTCGAGCAATGCGATCACACACGCTAGCGCAGGTACTTTCCTATGGGACAGACAAAAAATATGATTTTTCGTTTGACAAAAAGTCCATCAAGCTCACCATTGAAGGAACAACGGGCACCATGAACCTGAAAGGCACAACCATCACGATTTCTACGCCGCTTTTGGGAGCCTATCATTTTTATAATCTACTGGCGGGCTATGCAGCATTTTCCCTATTTATTCGCAAAAAAAATGGTATCTGGTTGTTTCAAGAGGTAGTGAAAGATCTCAAACCCCTACGGGGCCGTATGAGTATTGAGAAAGGTCCAATGAACACGATTTTGCTCAACGATTCGCTGCGCGCCAACCCAGCAAGCACCGAGGCGGGTCTCGAAACGTTAGACAAAATTGACTATAAAAAGGGGAGAAAAATAGCCGTAATCGGTGAAATGGGAGAACTAGCTAATGCAAAAAAAGATCATGCTGAAACTGGAAATGTCATCGCACGACTTACTCTTGATTATTTAGTTTGCATCGGACCATTGCGCAAAAATACGATCGAGAGACTGTGGGCGATGGGTTATCCGAAAGAGAACATTTTTTATGCATCAGACGTGTTTCAGGCGGCAGATATTCTCAAAAACCTCCTTAAACCTGGCGATCTTTGGTACCTCAAGGGTTCGCTGCTTAGAAACTACAAGCGCATTGTGCACCTTTTGAACGGAGAAGAGGTCTGCTGTAGAGAAGTTGTCTGTCCGTACAATCATTGCGGGTATGATAAAGCGATAAAATAATCAATATATTGTAAATCTTTTAGGACATCGCGTTTTGATTTGAAAAAATAATCAATTTGTGATATTATTTTCACGATGGAAAAAATACTATCTCAAACATTGCAGTCTGTACGACGAAGCAACCGGGATAGTATGTTTTGTGGCTAAAATCTAATCATAGCCATTTAATTGAAATATTATCCCGCCCAAAAATATGGGCGGGATTTTTTTTGGTCTAAAATTGCAAATTATTTTTATATCTATGTTTTTTACACAACATCATCAAGTTCGACGACGACGACGTCTACGACCAATGATAAAAAAACTTTATTATTATTATTTTTTAAATATGTTGAATAAAACAGAAAATGAAAAAACGCCGCATGTTATTTCCGTTAAAAATTGGAGCAAGGAAATCATACCTCAGATGCATCGTCTTCTTGAAGTGCCTAATTGGGCTCCATGGCTTGCTGCTAGCACACAATCAATGGAAGGACGTGCGAATGTATTTCCAGAAGGCCAACTGATGATGGAGATAGATACTGTACCTGCTGCAAGCCTTTCGATGAATAGAATTTACTGGGATGGCAATCCTCAGTCGCTAAAAAGTTGGGACGATGTTGCGGGCGATCCAACAGATTATAGCAGTACATATAATCCTGCAGGTAATACACTTGTTCTTATGTCGATGAATGTCGCATTAGAACAGCAAGGTAAGCAGTTGCCGGCTCGTCTCATTAATCATGCCAAGCAACTTGTCGCAGATCTTAATATGCAATATCTCATCGGTTCTTTTAGGCCAACTGGATATGGAGTGGCCAAGGCAGAACATAATTACCAATTGCCCTTTTGGCAGTATTGTACTCAAATGACTGTATCGCGTTTAGACAAACACGGAGTATTTGGTCAATCGGGCAGCACGATACAACTTCCTTTTGATCCTTGGTTGCGCAGTCTTACATGGGCGGGCCTAAAACCACTGAAGGAGGATACAAGTGCCATGGTTGTTTCTGTTCCTTTGATTGAATTTCAAGGTTATAAGCAGAATTATAAACCTAATCAATGGAACGAAATTCAGCCCAATGTCTGGGAATGTGGCGAAGTTGGTTTATGGACTATATATCCAGAAAATGGATCGGCAACTTACACCGAATCGAATCTCTGGGGTGTTATTTATTAATCTTAAATATATGAAACAGTGGTATAAAACAAAACAACTCACAAAATATGTATATGCAATAGCTGAATTTAATCATTGGGAAAAGGTTATTTCATACCTTTTGCTTGACTCTCGACGAGCTTTCCTGATCGATACAGGCATGGGCTATGGAAACATTGATAAAGAAATCAAAAAAATTACACATCTTCCTGTCAAAGTCTTATTGACGCACGCTCATTGGGATCATATCGGCGGCGCACATCGATATAATGCTGTTTCTCTATTTGATGATGCGTTTGAAAAATCCTTATTGAAAAAAGGATTTCACTCCGAAGATATCTCCGAATTGCAAGATGCTTCATATTTTTATTCAAGTTATCCTAAACAGTATATTGTTCCTGGGGTAAAAAAATTTATTTCTCTTAAAGATGGACAAACCGTGAAGAGCAACGAGTTTGATATCCATGTTTTACACACGCCTGGTCATACACCTGGATCTGTGTGTTATTATGTGCCAAAATTTGCATATTTATTTACTGGAGACACAGTGTATCCGGGACCAATCTACTTACAGCTTCCTGAGTCCTCTTGGCAACAATACCAAATTTCTATAAATAAATTGTCCTCTTTGAATGAACAAAAACTTATGCTGTTTCCCGGACATAATAATACAACTGCGCCAGGGTCACTTATAAAGGAACTGTCTCGTTTAGTAATATCAATCCATTCGTCTCAAGAAGAAGTTAAAGGGAAACATGTTAGTCTGTTGCTTAAAAATTAGATCGTGCAAAAAAATAAACGGAGTATTATCTTTTTGCCAAAATGACTCGCGCGTCGACTGCTACACATTCTGTGCCGCGCATCATAAGAGGGTTAATATCGATTGAGTCAATTTCTTTGTGTTGCTCAAGAATGCTTCCCAACTTCATCATTGTTTCATGCAGTGAGGTGATATTGATAGCTGGCAGCCCACGAAATGGCATAAGATAGCGGCTAAAAAATGATGTTTTCAAAAGATGTGCGAACATATCGAGCGAGCAAGGATACAAAACCTGCAGCGATTGTTTGAACAATTCCGCATATACGCCACCTACCCCGAGCAAAAGAACAACGCCGTGCTCCTTGTCGCGCTTTGCACCAACAAGAAGTTCATAACCATTATGTTGTTTTTGCACATAGCACCCTGCTTTTTTTGAAGTAATTGATGTGAAGGTGTGATAGGCGTTCTGTAATTCTTCGAGTGTCGTAATCTGAGTAATCACCCCGTGTACTTCGGTTTTATGGGTAATTTTGTCAGAGGCTATTTTTGCAACCAGGGGAAAGCCTTCGCGACGCACGATTCGCGCCAAATCCTGCTTTGTGGTTGCGTGATACAGAGGAGAAACCGATATACCAGACCAAGCAATTACACGGGCGCTATCGTACTGATTGAGAAACGACTCGCCGGAGTACTGTGATAAAACGGTGTGTATGTCTGGTTGGTGGGTTGTGGTTTGGATAGAAAAAAAATTGCTGTGATGGGACGAACGTAATCCGCAACGTTTTTTGTAGTCAACAAGTTTGTACAATGCTCGGGAAAAAGAAGCAAAATAACGAAAACTCGGCATACCCTTTTGCTCAAAAAAACGATGCGCTCTTGATACCGAAGCTTTCCCCATAAAAACAGGAAGCAGGGGATAGTGAATACGCTTTTGATAGTGATACAAAACGCGTGCGGTTTTCATAATTTGAGTGTTGGCCTGCGGCGTAAGAAGAACAATGACTGCGCCAATATTTGTCTCTTTTTCGGTTGCCGCAACGGCCTGTTCATAATCAAAGGCGCTTGCATCGCCCAGAAGGTCTATTGGATTGTGAATAGAAATGCTTTTGTGAGGATTCATGTGCGATTTCAGTTCGTTTTTTGTCTTTTGAGAAATGGTGACGAGACGAAGTTTGTTTTGAATGATGTCGTCGGTGAGCAAAACGCCCATGCCGCCCGCGTTTGAAAGCACGAGTATGTTTTCGTTTTTTGGCGCGGCTCCATAGCTTAATAGTTTAAGTAGTGTCTCAAACTCTGCATAGGAGTCAGCGCGAATGGCGTACGATTGTGTGATAAGCGCTTCAACAGTAGCATCGTCGCCAGCCAAACTGCCAGTATGCGAAAGTGCCGCTTCAGATCCTTGTTTTGTTTTTCCTCCTTTGAGAATAACAACGGGTTTTTTTGGTGATAGTTCTTTCAAAAGTTTGGCAAACAATGTGCTACGGGCTATGTCTTCTAAATACATCCCAATCACATGCGTTGAAGGATCGGTCGCAAGATAGGCGAGTGCATCTGATTCATCAATCACTGATTTGTTGCCAAGGCTAATAAAATGAGAAATGCCTAAATGCGACTTAGTTGCAATATAGTCAACAAACGCACTGCCAAGAGCGCCCGATTGAGAAATAATACTGATATTTCCTTTTGGTAGCGCGTGTTGCAAAAAGGTTGCATTTATCTTTTTACTAGTATTTACGAATCCTAGGCAATTGGGGCCAAGAACGGTTAATCGATGTTTGGCAATGAGCTTTTGTAATTTCTCTTCTCGTGTAACATTTTCTGGAGATGAGCCTTCTTTAAATCCTGCAGAAAGGATGACAATATTTTTACAATGAATGCACTGTAGTTTGTCGAGATAGGAAAGAACAATGTCTGCAGGAACGGCACAAATCGCAAGATCCACCTTTTTTTTGATTGATTGTAAATTTTTATACGTTCTTTTTCCTAAAATCGTTTCTCCTGAAGGATTGACGAAATACAAGGCACCTTTAAACCCTTGCTCAAGAATATTCTTTGCAACCAAGTGACCAACCTTTTTTTTGTTGTGTGAAACGCCAACAATGGCGATAGAAGATGGAGAACAAATCGTTTTAAGCGACATACAAAACAGTATACCGGTATCGAAACATGAGAATCAATATCGATACTATTTTTTTATAATAGAAACCATTGACCATAATAATGATATACTATGAAATATGAACCATCAATACACCATAAACCTTTTGGAAGATGAGAAAATACTGTGGGAAGGAAAACCGGTACCCGCACTCCAGTCATATCTGTATTGGAGCTTCGTCTTACTATGGGTATTTGTTTTGTTATTCACGCTTGTTGGCATCGTTTTGATACCATTTGTTTTTATTCTTGGCATACCATATGCACAAGCGGTATACGAAAAACGTTACTATTGGGTGACAAATAAACGCATTGTCTATCGCAGAGGATTTTTGGGATATAAAATAAGTTCGCTGCCCTTAAATCGCGTTTCAGACGTCATCATTTCGCGGACATTTTTTGAAAATATGTTTGGGTTTGGGAGTTTACAAATACAAACGCTCGCCGGACAAATTTCTACCGGTGCCGGCGGTTCGGAAGGAGATTTACGGGCAGTTGATGAACCCGAAAAGCTGCAACAACTCATTCTCGAGCAACTTAAACACAACAAATAAGCACTCCACATGTTTGCACAAGTTGCTACAATGTACACGTGAAAAAATATATTGTTGCCTTCAAATTATCTGTTGAGGAATACTTTGTGTACCGATTGAATTTCGGTATGTGGCGCTTCCGCGTATTGCTCAATATGGTGCTTATTTATTTTCTATGGAGCGCAGTTTTTTCCGGACACAGGCAAGTCTTGGGATACACAGAGTCTGCCATGCTTACGTATGTACTTGTTATTTCGCTCCTTTCTGACATCGTACTTTCGAGCCGCATTCACGAGGTGGGCGCGCAAATCTTAAACGGAGACATTGTGAATCATCTTCTCAAACCGATCCCGTTTTTCAAGTATCTCGGGGTAAAGGAGGCTGCTGATAAAGCCATAAATATTGTCTCCTCGATTGTCACTATTGCAGTGTTTATCTTGTTGGTAAAACCAGAATTGACGATAACATTTTCGCTTCCGAACGCGATTTCGTTTCTTTATTTTTTGCTGGTCGGAATAGCCATGTCATTTTTTATTTCGTTTTCTATATCGCTTATTGCGTTCTGGACGCCTGAAATCTGGGCGCCGCGTTTTATTTATTTTATTTTGATATTTATGCTTGCGGGAAATTATTTTCCGCTTGATATACTGCCAAAATCGCTATTTAACGCGCTTCTTTTGACGCCGTTTCCGTATTTTATTTTTCTTCCAGCAAAAATTCTTATTTTCGGAACAGCAAGCATACCGCTTGTTGCATATATAACGCCACTTATGTGGGTTGTGGTGCTTTACAAACTGACGCTTTCAATTTGGAGAAAAGGCATGCAGGAGTACAGTTTTTACGGGCGTTAGTTATAGTAATTTCATAATCTTTTGATTTCACATTTTTTTTGACTTTTGACTTTATGACTCATATATGAAAAGTTTGAAAATATTTTGGCTGTTTTCAAAATATAGCCTCAAGACAACATTCACGCACAAAACTGGTGTCATACTCTTTACTGTGGGCAAACTCTTGCGCTTCGGGATGTTTTTTGCGTTTGTTTTTTTCCTCCTTTCAAACACGAAATTTTTGGGAAGCTATAGCCTTGAGCAGACTATCGTCTTTTATCTTACCTATAATATTATCGATAGTATCGCGCAACTCATGTTTCGGGAAGTGTATAGGTTCCGACAGCTCGTAGTAAGCGGCGAACTCGACACCGTTCTGGTGAAACCGTATCACCCGTTTCTGCGGATTCTGGTGGGCGGAATTGACTTTCTCGATGCCGGTATGATTTTTCTATTTTTCTCTATCTTGGTTTGCTTGTTGTGTTTATACAAAAAAGTGGAGGAATCACACCTACCAGCGTGCTCCTTTATATCGCCATGATTGTCAATTCCCTCGTCATTGCAACCGCGTTTCATATCGTCGTCTTGGCAATCGGCATCCTCTCAACCGAGGTCGATCACACGATCATGATTTATAGAGATATCACCAGGCTAGGTACCTTTCCTGTCGACATTTACATTCAGCCGATCCAATTTATTTTTACCTTCATAATCCCGATTGGCATTATGATGACCTTTCCGGTCAAATCTTTGCTTTCACTGTTAAATCCCATGTTGTATGTCATAAGTTTTGGGTTGGGGATTGTTGGGTTATTTATTGCGATGAGGGTGTGGCGTTTTGCACTGCGCAAGTACCAAAGTTGGGGAGGATGACAGACATTAGAAATAAAAAATGGTCAGTGCAACAAATAAATTTTTACTTTTAATTTTTACGAATTTTATATAATCTTATTCACTATGATACACGTACAGAATCTTACCAAAATATATCGTTCGCCAAAAAAATCTGGCATTTTTCTTAAAGATCTCTTTAATCGCACCTATGAGGAAAATAAGGCCCTCAAAAACATATCATTTGCCATTGGGGAAGGCGAACTCGTCGGATTCATAGGACCAAACGGTGCTGGCAAAACAACAACTATGAAAATTCTGGCGGGCATTTTGTACCCAACATCTGGAAAGGTTGACGTGCTAGGCTATAAACCGTTTGACAAAAAAATTCCATTTCTTAAGGATATCGCCTTTGTCATGGGACAGAAAAATCAATTGCTCTGGGAACTGCCGCCGACCGATTCATTTACACTCAACAAAGAAATATACGAGGTGTCAGATGAAGAATACAAAAAAACAATCACAGAGCTTATTGACCTGCTCGAGGCTAAGGAGTTTCTCGATCGACCAGTAAAAACCTTGTCGCTTGGACAGCGTATGCGCGCAGAACTTATCGCGGCGCTGGTGCACAGTCCCAAAGTGCTTTTCCTGGACGAGCCGACCATTGGGCTCGATATTTTTGCTCAAACTACGATTGTAAATTTTATCCGCGAATATCAAAAGCGCTTCAAGGCAACAATCATGCTTACCTCCCACTATATGCAAGACGTTCAGCGCTTGGCAAAACGGGTCATCATGATAGACCATGGAAGTATTGTGTTTGACGGCAAGCTCGATACGCTTGTCGCAAAATATTCTGCGCAAAAAATCGTGCGTGTTGTTGTGACAAAACAACTCACGCTCAACGAAATGCAGCTCCCTACATATGTAAAGGTGGAATATCATCATCCGCAACTTTCGCTTACCATACCAAAGGATAAAGTTGAGGATGTGATTCAAAATATTCTTTCAAAAATTGATTATGTTGATGTGACAATCGAAAACGAACCGATTGAGGATATTGTAAAGAAAAAATTTGAGGAATAAATCTGATTTATTTACATGGATAAAAAGCAAATTAAAAAACAATTAGATGTTTTTGTAAAAAGGGCAAAAAAATATCCTGGAGTCAAAAAGATTATTTTGTATGGTTCTGCTGCAAAAAAAGGCACGCACCCTTATGATTTAGATTTGGTAGTGATCGGTGCTTTTGGTAGCAATTCTCCTGAAAGCGTTCTATACGATATGTACACAGACATCCCGCGCACTATTGATTTTCATGTCTATGGAGCGCTATCAGAACAAGATTTGCCAATTTTTATTCGCTCTTCGCTCAATGAAAGTATGGTACTTTTTTCAAAAAGATAAATATAATAAGACGAACACACATCTTTTCATTTTTTAAAATCTTACTTTTATCAAAAAATTCATCCGGTCTCTAGAGTCGATCTGAGATCAACTCTTGTATAACTTCCAAAATCTGTCTTTAGGGGAAGTTTTCCTCTAGAAGCGTTCATCGCTTGAGCTATGAATGCCATACTGGGGATATCTTGTTTCATTTTTTCAAAATTTTCTATAAATTTATTGATATATCTTAATCTATATTTTGTATGTGCCTTTCTATCATCCTTTCCTCTTTCAACTCTTTGTTTTAGTTTTTGAATGAATCGGTTCTCCCTTTTTTTTGTTGGCAAAGTATGAAGTGTCTTCGTAATTGTTGGCCAACTTAACATTGTTTCTCTTAGATGTTGTTGGGGTGCATATCCTTCTTTATTACATTGACATAGGCGGACTCTTAAATCAGCCGCTAATTCTTTTGAGCCAATAACTAATTCATCTGGAACAAATAAGAGTAGACCTAAAGAATTTAAATCTTCCACTGGTAATGCGTCGAGGTTGCTCAAATCACTCATTGTTGATGAAGAAACCGCATCTATCGAATAATAATAAAATCTTTCACGTTGTTTTATAGCCAATTGAGTGAGGTGCTTTTTCGGAGCAATTTCCCTAGGATTATCTTTGTCCGGTTGAAAAAAGAATACAGTATCATAATCGCTTTCTTCTTCTTCGGGTAGATTTGTCGACCATAATGAACTACCCACTAAAAACGCCACATAAGGAACACCTTGCAAATTCATTTCCTTAATAAGCTCTTCTACCCTCTCTTTTCCTTTTTCTCTGTGTCGAATAAGTGCTTCGTCAACAAGAGGATGCATCCACATATTGGTTACATATTTTTGTAACGTATCAAATGCCTGATATTCGTGTTGTTCTTGCGTAATTACTGTATCCATAGCAATACCTATAATTAAAACATAAATAAATCAAGACACAATAGAAAATATGACCCCTTTAGACAAGCTTTTAATAATTTATTTGACTCTTTTTATTAGCAGTATTTATTATCTATTTTTTTTACCTATTCCTTAATGCAAAACTTTAATCTTTTATTCTCTCATATATCCTAATCACCGGGTGGTCAAAAACCGTCCATGTCTCTTCGGCTTGCTCATCGGGAAATTCAACTATCGTTTTGCCAAAAAGGCTAATGCGTGGATACGAAGTGAATTCCGCCACTTGCTTAAAACCCAACGTTCCGGAAAACAAATCGGTGAAATAGGTGGAAAGCAGGGGATACCGATCGTTTAGTTCCTGACAATGATTGGGATATTTCCCTTCAAGCAGTTCGTTGGCGATTGACAATTTGCGATTGACGACTGATAGCTGATTATTGTTCGTTGGTAATTGATCGTTAGTTGGTCGTATACACGTATAATTGTAAAATACGCGGCGTGAAGGCACGATAATGTAATCCGCCTCCTCAATACTACGTTGCAGATCTTCGGCTAAAGACATATTTTCATCAAGATGATAAAAATCAAACGACGTACCTATGAACTTCTTGGTTTCAGCATTGCTGTTGGGGGGGAGTATTGGAATATCTACCACGTTTGCCGTTTCATACAACACATGTGCGTGTTCGGGCATATGCGCAAACACCCACTCCGAAGCTTGAAAACGGACGTCGGGACGAGTATAGACACCAAGATATGCGACACCAGGAAGGATAGCAAAGAAGATAAGCCCTCCAAGTACCCATCGTGCCAACGCGTGATGATGTGCCGACATATAAACGTAGAACTGATGAAGAGTCTGTGCAGCAACAAGAAGCATGATGGGGTAGACCGGGGCAAGAAAGCGCGTCCATTTTGCATACATACTTGCGCTTGGAATAAAAAATGCAAAAAATACGAGCCGTAAAAAAATATATTCCTTCCGTTTCCAAGAAAGAATAATAAAACCAAGGATGCTCAAGATAAAAACAATAAAACCTAGAGAATAAGGAAACACGGTTAAAGCTTGAAACACCAATGGAATCGTACTGGTGAACTGGTTGGTATAGAAGGCACGATAGGTACCAAACGCAACATCGGACTCATAGCGCATAGCACCTACAAAATCGTGAAAAGAAATAAACGATTGCGGAGAGCTAAAAACAACAAAAAAGGCGGTAGTAACGCAAAAGAAAATACCATGAACAAATAGTGCCGGAAAACGGCGGGAATGTTTTTTAAACTCCATGAGGTAGACAATGAACGGAATGCTACCAAGCAACAGCGACGACACTTTCGTACCTACGGCAAGGCCAAGAATCAAACCCGAAATAAATGAGTACCGTCGAAACGAAATGCGCCCGCGAAAAAGAACAAGCGAATAATAGACAAGCAGTGAGGTGAATAAGATGACAATAGATTCTGTCGTACCAAAATGCGCCATTTGTATCATAACTGGTGAAAAAACAAAAAAAAGAGCAAGAAGAAAATTGTGCACAAACACTTTGTGGGATTGTTGTAAATGGTTTAGAGATAAGAAAAGAACAAACGCTGTTGCAGTTGAAGCTGCTGCAGAAAGTACTCGAAGCGCCAAAAAAGCTTCTTGAGGATTTATTTGCAGACCAAAACCGCGCAATGTAAAAATGTGATAAAGTTTGATCAAAATAAAACTTATATATATTGTGAATTGGCCATACGCAAAAAAGTGTGGGTTCAAACACGAAGCGTCAAGTTTGTGGCAAGTAAGCTGCATAAGCGCAATAGCGATATTACGCTCATCGGGGTGCATAGGATAGGGTAAACCCCAATTTAATCCAACAAAACGAGTACCAAAAAGAGTAAGAATAAAGAGTAAAATAAGTAATGGTATAACAGATTTTTTCATAATGAATATGTATTTTTTATCACTATACGCCTATTTATGCTTGATTTTTACTTGAGGTCATACTATTATATACAGATAAATCATACTATTTCTTTTTATTCTAACAAGATAAAGTTATGAACACATACGAAATAACATTCTTAGTAAATGACAAAAAAGCTGCGGATACATTCAAAAAAGCTGTCACTGCATTGAAAGGAAAGATAACCAATGATGAGTATATTGGCGAACGCCTCCTTGCATATCCGATTGGCAAAGAAGCCAAAGCTCATTACTATTCTATTAACGTAGATATGCCCCACGAAGCACTTGACGAACTAAAGAAAAAGATGCAACTTGAACCCATAGTTATGCGCTATCTTGTTTTAAAAACAGAGGAAGAAGAAAAAGAAGAAAAAGCCAAATAATAAATTATCAGTTAATAGTTATTAATAAAAAATATGTCAAGTAGATCAATAAACAAAGTCGTTTTACTCGGAAACTTAACACGAGATCCTGAACTCAAATACACACCAAACGGAACTGCCGTTTGTACATTTGGTCTTGCAACAAATCGTTCGTGGACAACCGCTGACGGTCAAACCAAAGATGATGTACAATACCACCGCGTCGTTGCATGGCAAAAACTCGCAGAACTCTGCGGAAAATTGCTCGTCAAGGGAAGCAAAGTCTATCTCGAAGGCCGGATTGCTTATCGTGATTACATGGACAAGAACAATCAACAGAAGTTCATCACAGAAATCATTCTTGACGATTTTATTCTGCTTTCAAGCAGCAAAAAGTATCAAAAAACAGAGGAAAGTGAAGATGATAAACCAACTGAAAAAGGAAAAAAAGATGAGGAAGAAAAAGATGAAGACACTGCTGCTCCAGAAGGAAAAGCAGACGACGAATCCGAAGAAGAGGAAAAGGAAGAAGAATCAAATAACCAAGAAAAAGAAAAGGACGATGAAGAAGATGTCAACCCAGACGACATTCCCTTCTAAACTTGATACGATACGAGTGTAATAATTGTTCGGAAGGTGTCATTGATTTTTTGATTTCCGGTTTTTGATTTGTCGTGAGAGCCCAGTTGTTAGTTAATTTTGATTTTTTATCATTTTAATTGTTGCTTTTAGTTACTTGTAAATAGTGATTTGTTAATTAATTCTGAATTTTTAGTTTTAGCTACTTGTTAATTGTCAGTTTTTTAGTTAATTATATGCGTTGTTTTTTTTGTAAATACAATTCGTCACCAAACTACAAAGATGTCGAAAATCTTGAGAAATTTTTGACTTCGCGTAAAAAAATAGTAAGCCGTGAGAAAAGTGGTGTGTGTGCAAAACACCAAAGAGGGCTTTCGAAAAACATCAAGTACGCACGTTATTTGGCATTTCTTCCGTATACCTCTTATCAAGGAGTCAAATAACTGCTATACTCTTGAACATGAAGATTCCGGTTAAACTGATAGACTTTGATACTATTTTGGTCGAATCCGGTCAAAAAGTAGATCAAAAAACTCCATTTTACAAAGCCAAGGGAACAAAAACTGTAACCATCCCGCTTGCTGAGCTCCTTCATTTTGAGCCAACGAAAATTTTTCATGCGTTGAAAAAACTTGTTGGCGATACCGTAAAAAAAGGCGATCTTTTGGCAGAACATAAAAAAACGCTATCGACGCGCCAGTATTTTTCTGAATTTGATGGAACCATTTTGGAAATCGACCACGTTGGCGGAGGTATAAAATTAGAAATTGTCGACGACAACGAAAACATTGTATACTGTTTTTTTAACGGTGAAATCGATACCGTGCACGATGACCATGTTGAACTCAAAGTGCAACGCGCAGAGCGATTTTCGGCAAAACAACTCAACAACCAAACAGGTGGCGCGGTATTTTATCTTGAAGATCCAACCACGCTCGATGAAGAATATATTGCCGATCGACTCATCGTTTTAAAAAATGAGATCGACCCCATGACCCAAGCCAAAATTGAGGCGCTCGGTGCGAAAGGGTATATAACAGGTGCGCCATACGATTTCAAAACAACGATACAAACAATCGTGATTCCCGAAGAAAAAGATATGAGCCGCATCCAAGAGACAAAACATTCGCATATGCTTGTCAATCCCGACGAAGATGTCGTATATTTTTATACAGCGTAATATGAAAAAGCATTTTTTTCCTCTCACGACAACCAATATCATTCTTATTATCTCTTTTGCCGTATTTTTGTTTGGCTCGGGGTACAAATATGCACAATGGAAGTTTACAAGTGACACCCATAACGTTTTCAGTTCAATTTTTTACAACACCAGCAATAAAAAACAAGACAGTGTCGATTTCCAACTGTTTTGGGATACGTGGAATAAGCTCGAACAAAAATTTATAAGCAAAGAAAAACTTGATCCGGAAACCATGTTTTATGGCGCGATCAAGGGTATGGTGGCATCGCTTGACGACCCGTATACGTTTTTTCTTACGCCAAAAGAAAATCAACAGTCAAAAGACGATTTAGGAGGAAAATTTCAGGGCATCGGCGCACAACTGGGGCTCAAAGACAATCGTGTGGTTGTGATTGCACCGCTGAGCAACTCGCCAGCAGAACAAGCCGGAGTGCGAGCCGGTGACTTCATAAACAAAGTCGATGGGAAATCGACAAAAGATTTAACTTTGTTTGAAACGGTTGCCAAAATTCGCGGTCCGGAAAACACAAAAGTTGTCCTGACATTGGAAAGAAAAGCAAAAGAATTCGACGTGTCGATCGAACGTAAGGAGATCCTCATTCCGTCTGTTGAGCTTTCGTACGTTGCCACTGGCTCTGCCCGTCTTGCCGATATAAAAATAAATCAGTTCGGTGATACTACAAACGCAGAATGGAACAGTGCGGTCGATGAAGTTGCAAGTGCGTATGCAAACGGAACTGTCGATGGTATTATTCTTGACGTGCGGGATAATCCCGGCGGGTATCTGGAAAGTTCAGTGTATGTTGCTTCTGATCTGCTTAAAAAGGGACAAGAAGTGGTCCGCCAAGAATCAAGTGACGGTTCGAGCAAATCTTATAAAGTACAGCGTGATGGCAAGCTGCTCACAATCCCCATGGTCACGCTCATAAACCAAGGGTCTGCTTCTGCTGCAGAAATTTTGGCGGGCGCGCTTCGCGATCATGGAAGAACAAAGCTCGTTGGAGAAAAAAGTTTTGGCAAGGGTTCGGTGCAAGAAGCGCTTGATCTTAAAGGTGGAGCGGGCTTACATGTGACCATTGCAAAATGGATTTTGCCAAACGGAGACTGGATCAACGGTACGGGCATCGAACCCAGCATGAAGGTTGAAAATATGATTGACGAGGAAAACACGGTAACTGAAGAGACAGATAAGCAGAAAAAGAAAGCAATAGAAGTGCTCTTGCAGGTCATAAAATAACTATACCGTTGATTTGTTTTCACACTACGCATGATTTGATTCCTTGATTTTCGTTTTCTCACATGCAATAATAATCTTCTCCCGCCTCAATGGGTATAAATCGTTTTTTTGACAACATTATAATTTTTATATGTACGTATGAAAAAAGTCATTATTGTTGTGGTAATTTTTTTGCTTGGTTTCTTTGCGGTGAAGCATTTTGCTGAATTTTCAACATCCCTTAGTGCTGTGATTTCGCCGCTTCTCCAAAAAGGACAACCTTCCCAAAAACAAGTTGTCGTATATCAAGAGTCGCTCATTACCGATGTGGTCGAGCGCTCATTGCCCTCGGTAGTGACGGTTGGCATCAAAAAAACCAGCCAGTCGACACAGTTACAATTCAATCCCTTTGATCCGTTTAATCCATTTCAACAGAAAAAAACTGGCGATCCTCAAACGGTGCAACAAAATATCGGGAGCGGGTTCGTCGTTTCCAAAGATGGGTTGATCATAACGAATAAGCACGTGGTTGTCGACAGTAGCGCCTCATACGAAGTGCTTGTCGACGGGGGAGAAAAATACGAAGTGCAAAAAATTTACCGCGACCCACTAAACGATTTGGCGATTTTGAAAATAGACGCAAAAAGTCTTGAACCTTTGCCGCTTGGCGACTCAGATAAGCTCAAGCTCGGACAACTGGCTATTGCAATAGGTACACCGCTTGGCGAATTTCAAAATACCGTGACTGTCGGCATTGTGTCAGGACTTGGAAGAGGGATCACTGCTGGATCGCCGTTTGAAGGATTTGTTGAAAAACTTGACAACGTGATCCAAACCGACGCGGCAATAAACCCTGGCAATTCGGGTGGGCCACTATTGAACTCATCTGGCCAAGCGATCGGCATAAATACCGCCATTTCCGGCGAAGGACAAAATATCGGTTTTGCCATACCGATCAACGTGGTCAAAGATGTCCTTGATACCTTCCAAAAGCAGGGGAGTACATTTGAGCGACCATATATCGGCGTGCGCTATCAGATGGTCGACAAGCGCAGTGCGCTCCTCAACGATGCGGTAGAAGGAGCTTATGTCGAAGAAGTGGTGAAGGATTCGCCAGCTGCAAAAGCCAGTATACAAAACGACGACATCATAACTGAAATTGATGGGAAAAAACTCGACGGTTCAGATGACAATAGCCTGGCAAAAATTATCCTTACCAAAAAGATAGGGCAAACCGTGACACTCAAAGTCTGGCGCAGCACCGATGATTTCCTCACGTTCAAAGTGACTCTGGAAGGATCCGAGGAATAAATGAGAAAGAAATGACATGCGCTGATGAAACGTTGATGTGTTTATCCGAGAGTTGTAACCTTTTCATATGATTTTTGTTATTTTTGGCCGGAAATGACAAACAAAGCTGTTATAATAAAAAGATATGAAAAAATCGTTACAAACGCTCAAAGGCTTTCGCGATTTCCTCCCGGAGGAAGCGAGAAAACGTCAGTGGCTGATACAAAAAATAAAATCTGTGCTTGAACTATGGGGTTTTGAACCTCTTGAAACGCCTACAATGGAGTATGCCAGTCTTTTTGAAGGCCAAATTGGAGAAGATGAAAAATTATTTTTCAAATTTGTTGATCAAGGAGGAAGAGAAGTAGCTTTGCGATATGATCAGACTGTACCTACGTGCCGTGTTGTTGCACAATATCGAAATGATATTGCATTTCCATTCAAACGGTATCAAATACAACAAGCTTATCGCGCTGAAAAACCACAAAAAGGCAGATATCGCGAGTTCTTGCAGATTGATGCCGATATTTTTGGTGTTACTTCGCCTACTGCAGATGCAGAAACCATCGCACTCGGGCTTGATATTTATCGCAAGCTTGGTTTTAAAGAGGTAAAAGTGCTTATTAATGACCGTCAATTACTCAAAGAGTTACCCTATGAAGCAATTGTGGCAATCGATAAGCTTAAAAAAATCGGAAAAGACAGCGTAATAGAAGACATGGTGAAAAAGGGTATTAAAAAAGATAAAGCGCAAGAATATTTTGCTTTTGTTCAACAATTAAAGCCAAACAAAACGATACAAACCATCCTTGATTACCTCAAAACACTTGGGTTCCCTGATTCGTGGTACGAATTTGACCCAACTATCGCTCGCTCGTTTGCCTATTCTTCGGGACCAATTTGGGAAATCGAAATTCCTGGTTTTTCGACAGGTTCGGTTCTTGGCGGAGAACGTTTTGACAATATCATCACGTCTATTGCTGGCATTGCTGTTCCGGCAACTGGTTTTGGGCTTGGATTTGATAGGACGCTAGAAGCTGCCGAAAAATTTGGCCTCATCCCAGACTTATCGACCGAAGCAACGATATTGGTCACCGTATTTAATGAAGACCTTCTTCCAGAATCTATAAAAACAGCTAACAAATTGAGGGACAAAGGAATTGCCACAGAATTATTTACCTTTTCAAACGAAAAACTGAGCAAACAGTTAAAGTATGCCAATGATAAAAAAATTCCCTATGTTGTTATTGTTGGACCTGATGAGGTTAAGAAAAATGTGGTGACAGTAAAAAATATGAAAACCGGAGAATCGATGACCGATTCACTCCAAACCATTGTTGCAAAAATAACGCGCTAACATACACACGCTATTTATGATAAACCCAAACACCATAATCATCGAAGCCATACAAGGAGCAGGGGGCGATGAATCCAAAATCTGGGGCGAAGACTTACTTCTTTCGTACCTGAAGTCTGCCGAACGCAATGGCATGAAGACTGCACGACTCGACGCTGACATGGTCCGCATAATCGGCCCCAATGCGTTCACCTTTTTCAAATACGAAACCGGTGTCCATCGTGTACAGCGCATACCAACCACCGAGCGAAGAGGTAGAATCCACACTTCCACCGCGGTGATCGTGGTTACGCCGCAAATCCCGCTGCACGAAGTCAAGGTACAAAGTGGTGATCTGGACTGGCAATTCTATCGAGCGGGCGGGCATGGCGGACAAAACGTCAACAAAGTATCATCGGCAGTACGCCTCACGCACAAACCAACTGGTCTCGTGGTTACTTCGAGCCGTGAACGTACACAACAAGCAAATAGACAGATCGCCCAAGAACTTCTGGCTGGGAGACTGTTTCAGCTTGAAGAAGAAAAACAGCGCGGCATACGTGAATCGTTTATCAAAGACATTGGCAATGGCGAGCGCGCAGAAAAAATTCGCACATATAATTTTTCCCAGAACAGACTGACTGATCATAGGATAAACAAAAGCTTTCACAATTTGGAAGATGTCATTGGAAGTGGCAAGTGGGAAAAGGTCTTTAAAACCCTGCGCGAAAAAATGAAATAATGTATTTTCACTTTTGACTTTTAGCCGCCAGACTCTTATAATATCTTCTTATGAAAACGGGTATTCATCCTCAATACTTTGACGACGCACAAACAACGTGTTCTTCGTGTGGTAAAGTGTACAAATTCGGATCAACAAAACAATCTATTGTGGTCGAAATTTGCGCCAATTGCCACCCAACCTTCACTGGAGAACAGCGCTTCATGAATACCGGAGGAGTAATCGACCGGTTCCAAAAGAAAATGGAGCAGGCAAAAGTGTACAAGAAAAAATTAGCTGAAAAGAAAAAAAAGGAAGAAGCGAAAAAAGCACGACCAACAAAATCGCTTAAAGAACTCATGGCAGAACTCTAACCTTCTCTGTGAAACGTTTGATTTCGTGCATCTTTTGACTTTTTACTTTTAGCTCAGTATAATAGCGTATCAATTAGCAATTCACCAAGACGTAAGGCACAATAAATAAGTCCCTACGGAGATCTTTGCTCACCATGGCAAAGACAAGTGATGAAGCAAAGTATGATTATAAGCGTTTGTAACGCTTAATATCTGCACCTTTTCTTCTCTCTTGTCTTCTTTGACCGTAAGCACGATCAACCGCAAACTATTTTCAACCTATGGCAAATACACAAAAACGAGAATTCGTAGAACAACTCATCGACATTCTCAAAAATAACAACTTTGCGCTGGTCAAATTTGACCAAACTCCTCATAAACAACTCGAGGATTTGCGGGGAAAATTGATTGATTCCGATGCTCATTTTTCTGTTGTCAAAAATTCGTTGTTTGAAAAGGCCGTCAACAAAATCGCGCAAACCGATGAGACCTTCAGAGCGTTGAGTAAAGATTTTTTTCCTATTGAAGAAAATTCTGCACTCCTTATTTTGTCTGAAGATTATATCGGCGGATTGAAAATATTTTTTGAAGCCTCAAAAGATAACGAAACTTTTGCATTCAAATTTGGCTATGTCGATAGTCAAACTTACGGCGGGCAGGATTTAACAAAAATCGCACAGTTGCCAGGGCGTGAAGAACTGTTGGCAAAGATCATCGGTAGCATGAAGAGCCCAATAGCCCGTACCACACGCGCAATGACGGCAAACATGCAAAAGTTGGTATTTGTCATGAAGTCTAAAGCGGAAAGCAAAACGTCATAATTTAGATGGTTAGGTATTAGATGTTAGGAATGTATTAAACATTATCATTATTAATTGAGAATTATATAAAGGGGGTGTTAATCTATGGCAGAGAAAGCAAAAAATGAAGAACAAAAAAAGGAAGCGGCAGCAGCAGAAAAGAAAGAGGAAGTAACAGAAGTAAAAACAGAAGCAAAGAAAGAAGAAATTAAAAAAGAAGAAAAGACAACTGTTGAACTTCCTGCAAAACTGCAAAAAATTGCAGAACAAATCGAAGGTCTTACCGTTGTTGAACTCGCAGATCTTGCAAAATATCTCGAGGAAAAATTTGGTGTTTCTTCGATGCCCATGATGGCAGCACCTATGGCAGGCGCAGCACCAGCAGGCGCAGCAGCCGAACCAGCAGAAGAAAAAACCAATTTTGACGTTGTGATAACCGGGGCAGGAGACAATAAACTTTCAGTCATCAAAATCGTCCGAGAACTCAGACAAGATCTTGGACTGATGGATGCAAAGAAACTTGTCGAAAGCGTACCAGGTACCCTTCTTGAAGGCGCAAAGAAAGAAGATGCAGAAGAAGCGAAAAAGAAACTCGAAGAAGCAGGTGCTTCCGTCGAGCTCAAGTAAGAACGTTGAAATCAACTAAACCACCTCCCTTTGTCAAACAGATAAGCGGTAGGTGGTTTTTTTGTTGCTTTACTCTGAATATCAAAAAAGCGCATTGCAATAGTACTATTTGACCCTTCAAACCTCATGCTTTTTCTGTTATAATTTTCTTTTCACTTAAAAATCAGATTTACCAATTTATAAAGTAATAAAGCTTTACATTAAGCTCGCTACCTAAACCATTAACCGCTATGTCCAACGATTCTTACAGTGCTGAGTCCATTACCGTTCTTGAAGGCCTTGAACCCGTACGTAAGCGTCCGGGTATGTACATCGGTACTACGAGCCAGGCAGGTGTCAACCACGCGCTCAACGAAATTATCGACAACGCCATCGACGAAGCGCTTGCTGGATTTGCCAGCAACATCCAGATCGTTCTTGAAGAAAACGGCTATATGACTGTTTTTGATGACGGACGCGGTATACCAGTCGACAATGTAGCCAAATACAACAAACCTGCCCTTGAGCTTGTCATGACTATGCTCCACGCTGGCGGCAAATTCGGCCAGGGTGCATACAAAGTTTCGGGAGGATTGCATGGAGTTGGCTCTTCTGTGGTTAACGCGCTTTCCGAACATCTGATTATAGAAGTTGTGCGCGAAGGTAAAATCTATCGCCAAGAATATAAACGCGGCGTACCAACCCATGATGTAAAAGTTGTTAAAGAATCGGTCCTCCGCATGCCCTTTGAAACGGGGACTGCTGTTTCATTCCTTCCTGACAAACAAATTTTTAAAGAAACTATAGAGATAAACTACGAGCGCTTTCGCAAACAAATGAAGGAAAAGGCCTATCTCATCCCAAAAGTACTTTTTAAAATCCGCAACAACAAATCACATGAAAAGCTGGCGTTTTATTTTGAGGGCGGGATACGATCGCTCATGCAAGACATGAACAAAGGAAAAAAAATCTTGCACGACCCAATCTATATCAACAAACAGGAGGGAGATATTGAACTTGAGGCTATCATACAGTTTAACGACTCGCTCGCCGAGCAGGTACAAACATTCGTAAACGTCATAAATACTCACGAAGGCGGCACTCATTTGACCGGATTCCGCACTGCGCTCACCAAATCGATCAATACATACGCACAAAAAGTACTTTCCGAAAAAGATTTTAAGGAAAATTTTACCGGAAACGATATACGCGAAGGCCTTTCAGCTGTAATTTATATTAAAATGCCATCAAACGATCTGCAGTTTGAAGGACAAACCAAAACAAAACTGGGAAACTCCGAGGTACAGTCGATGGTGCAAGTTGCTGTAGGCAATTACCTAGATTATTACTTTGAAGAGCATCCAAAAGACGGAAAACAAATCATTGGTAAAATTTTGCTTGCCCAGCGTGCGCGCCTTGCGGCAAAAGCCGCAAAAGATGCGGTACTGCGCAAAGGCGCACTCGAAGGTTCAGCTCTTCCAGGAAAGCTGGCCGACTGCCAAGAAAAGGATCCGGCAAAATCGGAACTGTTCATACTCGAGGGAGACTCGGCAGGAGGAAGTGCAAAAGCAGCGCGCGACCGAAAATATCAAGCGATTTTGCCGCTTTTTGGTAAAATCTTAAACACCGAGCGGTATCGCCTCGATAGAATTGTCTCTTCGGACAAATTCAAAGACTTGATTGTTGCGGTAGGCGCCGGTATCGGTGACCAATTCAACATCGAAAAGCTACGGTATCACAAAATCATCATTATGACGGATGCTGATATCGACGGCGCGCACATAAAAACGCTGTATTTGACATTCTTTTTCCGCCATTTGACTGAAATCGTTGAGGATGGAAAAGTGTATGTTGCGGTCCCGCCACTTTACAAAGCAACCCACGGCAAGAAAAAACAGTATTTGTTTGACGAAGAGGAAAAAGAAACGTTTCTCAAAAATAATCCGGGGATAAACTGGAATGTGCAGCGGTTTAAAGGATTGGGAGAAATGAATTCGGGAGAATTGTGGGAAACCACCATGAACCCGGAAACGCGCGTATTAAAGCAAATAACCGTTGATGACGCGTCTGAGGCCGATCGTACATTTCAGATGCTCATGGGCGAAGAAGTACCACCACGCAAACGATTTATCACGAGTCATGCAAAGTTGGCAGATTTGGACATCTAAGATAATGCATAATGATCAATGCTTAATGCGTAATAAGTATTTTGCATTGTGCATTATTAATTAACTAATGAGTCATGAATTTATCAAAACTATCTATCGGGAAAAATGCTCCCGAAGAACTCAACGTTGTTATTGAAATTTCGCAAGGCGGGTATATAAAATATGAACTCGACAAGGAAAGCGGCATGATCGTGGTCGACCGCTTTAGCTATTCAAGCATGGCGTATCCGTTCAACTACGGGTTTGTGCCACACACGCACGCCGAAGATGGCGACCCGCTTGATGTACAGATTTTGTGCTCGCGAACCTTGAGTCCAGGCGTTGTGATTCCGGTTCGTGTCATTGGTATGCTTGAAATGGAAGACGAAGCAGGGGTAGATACCAAAATTGTCGCGGTTCCGACCAAAAAAGTCGATCCGTTTTATGCACATGTGGAGGATATTGATGACATTGACGAGCACACAAAAAATAAAATTAAACACTTTTATGAACACTATAAAGACCTTGAACCAGGTAAATGGGTAAAGTTAAATAATTTTTTACCCAAGAAAGATGCGCTCGAGGCCGTTAAAAAAGCGATGAAATGACAAGAACGGATAACTTTTCGCTTTAAATTTTTAGCTTTTAGTTTTTTTCTTTATGAGTAATATAATCGCCACACCAATTTCTGAGGAGATGAAGAAAGCGTACCTCGATTACGCTATGTCTGTCATCGTTGCTCGTGCATTGCCCGACGTACGGGATGGGTTAAAGCCTGTACACCGGCGCATTTTGTTTGCCATGCACAAAATGGGGCTAGGGGGAGGCGGGAGATATTCAAAGTCTGCCAAAGTTGTCGGAGAAGTATTGGGAAAATATCATCCACACGGCGACGTGCCAGTGTATGACGCAATGGTCAGACTTGCACAAGACTTTTCGATGCGCTACCCACTGGTGAAAGGCCAGGGAAACTTTGGATCTGTCGATGGCGATCCACCCGCTGCTATGCGTTACACCGAGGCAAAGCTTGCAAAAATTGCCGAGGAAATGCTCATTGATATCGATAAAGAAACCATAGCGTTTGTCGACAATTTCGATGGCACATTGCAAGAACCACAATATCTTCCTGCCAAACTTCCCAACTTGCTTCTTATGGGAGCAGAAGGAATCGCCGTTGGTATGGCGACAAAAATCCCGCCTCACAATCTGTCAGAAGTGATTGATGCGCTTGTACAGATGATCGAAAAAGCAGAAATTAAAAAAGAAGAAAACGGAGCATTGCCGACCCAGGCGAACGATAAAACCACAAAACCTGAAGCAAAGATAACGACCGACCCAAAAAATGTCGCGCAAACGGGAGAAAAAATAAACGGGTCGACCTTTCTCACTTCGCACGACATTGTCTTCAATGTAACGATTGACGAAATTCTTGAACACGTGAAGGGTCCTGATTTTCCAACAGCCGGCATCATTTATGGCGCTAAGGATATAAAACAAGCCTATCAAACCGGTAGGGGTAAGATTCTCATCCGAGGAAAAATACAAGAGGAAGATATGGGTAAAGGAAAAATGGCGATCGTTATAAACGAACTTCCGTACCAAGTCAACAAAGCGAGTTTGGTGCAAAAAATTGCACGACTTGTGACAAACAAAAAGATAAACGGTATCTCAGATCTGCGCGACGAATCTGACCGTGACGGTATACGTGTTGTTATTGAACTCAAACGGGATGCAGTTTACAAAAAGGTACTCAATAATTTATTTAAATACACCGAGTTGCAAACGACGTTCCCCGTGAATATGGTCGCGCTTGTCAACGGTGTACCGCAAACACTTTCGCTGCGATCGATTCTTGAGCTGTACCTTGAACACAGAATTGATATTGTACAACGTAGAACACGTTATGAGCTGGAACAAGCAAAGCAACGAGCTCATATTTTGGAGGGATATCTTATCGCGCTGGACCACATCGATGAAGTAATTGAAATTATCAAAAAATCAAAAGATGAACCAACAGCCAAGGCAAATTTGATAAAAAAATTCGGTTTGTCCGAAATGCAAGCACAGGCTATTTTGGACATGCAGCTCAAGAAATTAACAGGTCTTGAACGGGCAAAAATTGAAGAAGAACTTGCAAAGCTCCGTGAGCGGATTGCTTATCTTGAAAGCTTGCTCAAAGACATTTTTAAGCTCATAGGTGTCATCAAGGACGAATTGATTGAACTTAAAAAAATGTTTGGCGATGAACGAAGGACAAAAGTAATGAAAATGAAGCCTGACCAAATCACCGAGGAAATGCTTATCGAAAACAAAGAAGTGATCGTTGTCATGACAAAAGAAGGATATATTAAGCAAGTCCCACGTGAAACCTTTAAGGTACAAAAACGCGGAGGAAAAGGAGTGAGTGGTATGACGACCAAAGATTCCGATGATATTTTCTTTATTACCACGTGCATGGCACACGATTTCATGCTGTTTTTCAGCAACCAAGGTCGTGTGTTTAAAACTCGTGTGTGGGAAATCCCTCAGGGGTCCCGCACATCCAAAGGCAAGGCGATTGTCAATTTGCTCAATCTGCATCCTGAAGAATATGTGACATCCATCCTTTCCTACAATGAAGAAGAGATCGAAGAGAAAAAGAAAACGTGTATCCTCATGATCACAAAGAATGGTTTGGTGAAAAAAACAGCTTTTGAAAAATACGCAAATATTCGCAGCAACGGACTTATCGCAATCGGATTGAAGAAAAACGATGAACTTTTGGTTTCGTCACTTACCGATTCCAATATGAACGTGATGATCGTAAGTCGACAGGGGAAAGCAATTTTATTTAACGAAGAAGAGGTGAGAGAAACAGGCAGATCTGCAAAAGGTGTGAAGGGGGTCGATCTTGCCTCAGGCGATCAAGTAGTTTCATCGGATGTGTTTTCTCAAGAGGATTTAAAGAAAAATATTATTGTGATCGGGGAGCGGGGTATTGGAAAACGCGTAAAGTTGGAACATTTCCGTGATCAACACAGAGGTGGTAAAGGAGTAAAAATTGCACCCACTGGAGACAAAATGGGCAATATCGCTTTTGTGCAGATGATACAGCCCGAAGACAAAACGGTCATCATATCAAGCCAAAACGGCCAAGTGGTGAAAATTCCATTGAATAAAATCCCTTCCTATTCACGCAATGCAAAAGGAGTAATCTTGATGCGCTTCTCAGACAAAGGAGACAAGGTTGTTACTGCAACCTTTGTATAATTTATGTTAAAATAAAAAATATGGGTCTGGCCCAGTTAACGGTGCTTTAAATTAGTTGTTTAGCGCTGTATAATAGGCAGATATGAAGGTTCATTTTCG
>JAGQLS010000005.1 GCA_020429045.1 Candidatus Woesebacteria bacterium | reverse complement strand
TATTTTGGACAAAATACGATATGATAGGTACACATCCATATCGTATGTGATAGTTTTTTGTATTGTTTTTTCATAGTTCCAGTTCTGAGTGCCTTTCAGGCTGGAACTATGTTATTGTAACGTACTGGTCAAACCTTCATGAGTACTCACCACCAGAGGTGGTGGATATCTTTTATATTATAGGTCTTAAGCTCCCCGGCGTGGACTCGAACCACGAACCTTGAAGTTACATGCTACCTCTATGTTTCCATAAAGCACGGACTATCTCTTTCCCTCGACTTTTTTGACGAGGAATTGGGCGCTCATGCCGAGCGAACTCGGCGCTGGGTGTACTCACCTAGTCTCTGCACCTTCCCCAAACCGCAAAAGCGGTGTAGGGCTTGGCTCAGGATTACCATATCCACCAAACGGCGGACGTAGGCTTCCCTGAATTCACCCAATGTTTCTTTTCAACATCACTGTTGAATGCTGCCGTGAAACAGCTTCCTGCTCTACCATTGAGCTACCGGGGATAACAATTTGTTAATGTTCTTAACCATTCTTTGACGTAACCAGACTTCATGCGTTTTTCTTCCTTTCTTGACCCTATCATCTTTGAATAAATAAGCACCCAAGGACGAAACGGCTTTGTTGATCGAGTTTGGCCAGCATTATGACCAACCAATCGTTTTCTTGGATTCTGACTTATTCCAACATATATTCTCTTGTCTCTTAAACTTTTTATTGCATAAACATAATGATTTTTCATATTTGATTCCTGCTCCCTGCCTGCCGGCAGGTAGGTACCATTGAGCTACCGGGGATACTATATGTATGCTTTCAATGTGCGTAAAAGATAATTATACCATCAAAATGGTAAGGTGAGGGGCATATTCGTGCTGCCGTTATCCTCCATGTAGTGTTTCCAGTCGACGCGGATAGGGTACTTGCCGGTTTCGTCCAGGCCGTAGATAACCCCATTTTTGAGACCGACCTCAAATACCTTTTTCGTCAACGTCACGTCGTCCAGGCAATACTTTTCCAACTCTTCCCACTTGCCTTCCTTGAAATAGTCGATCGCCATCAGGCCGTGACCCGATTTTTTCTCGTCAAACGTCGCGCGCGCTACATCGTTGAGACCGATACGCCTCCCTGTTATCCGTTTTATATCGTCCAAAATATCAAAAAGCGCAAACGATGCGATGTCGCCGGCATAATACGGACGCAACACTGGCATATCAAACGAAGTAATATTGTATCCGATAACATAGGACGCGTTCTCAAGCAGGGGAAATAATCTCGCCAGTTCGTCTTCGCGAAATGCTTGCGAACGTCGATCGGCATAATTGTATATGCCGACAAGCGAAACTTTAAGTTTTTCTGGCTCGCTAAACTCACGAAATGTATGTTGTGTCTCCAAATCAAGAACTATGGGAAACTTTTGCATCTTAATGAACCTTCTTGGTAATCTGTTTAACGATCTCCATCTCAAAAAGCATAGGGTTATCGTCATCTGATGAGGGAAAGGGTTGCTTCACCAACCTTGCGGTATTGAGTTTGAGCTGCAAATCGTAGCGCAGGTTGTTGACAAACTGCATAAAAAGTCCATGCTCAGACTTGCGTACACGCGGCAATTCTTCTCGAAAAAATTCATCCAGTTTACCTAAACTCCACAATGCATCGATAAATTCCGGATTTTTGAAGTTCAACTGGGAAACTTCGCCGCTTATCGGACGTACACGAAAGTGCATCATCTGTATTTCTCCGATCATATCTTTTTGAGAAGGGCGATGAACGATAAGTTGCTCCTGAAATTTACGTATTTTTTCATAGAGATCGGTGTGTTTTTTGTTTGCCATAGGCTATAATGGTTCAATGATAAAACAACAAATACAAAAAAATCAAATCAGCGCAATAAAATCACACAATTCCGAAGAACTGCAAGTGATACGTTATATTTTAGCACAGATTAAAAATAGTGAAATAGAAAAACGTACAGATCTTACTGACGATGAAATTGTGACACTTCTGCGAAAAGAGGCGAAAAAACTACAAGACTCTATCGATGCGTTTTCTCAGGCTGGCCGAGACGATCTTGTGAAAGAACATAAACAACAACTTGCTATCGTTTCCCACTACCTTCCGCAAGAGATGAGCGATGAAGAGCTGGAACAGGAAATACAAGCAGTGATTGATAGAAATAGCGATCTTTTTGCCAAAAATCCCCGGGCAGTAATCGGCATTTGTGTGAAAGAACTCCAAAGCAAAGCTGATTCTTCGCGTATTGCCTCAACAATAAACCGCCTCATCGGATGATGTATGTAAGGGGTATGGTATAGTGAAACTATGCCCAAAGCCAAACGCGTTTTTATGACTATTGTTCTCCTTTTCCTTGTCACTTCGCTGACCAAGAGTATCTTTGATTTTGTCAAAAACCAACGATTCTACCAGGCATACAAAGAAGAGTTTGAACAAACCGAAAAAGAACATATCGAATTGCAAACTGCTCTGGTCAAAGCTCAAGACAGCAATGAATATGAAAAGAATATCCGCAATAATCTCAACTACCACAAAGAAGGAGAGCGCATCGTGCTTGTGCCGGACATATCGCCAACACCCCTACCGATTACCCCAACATCTCCACCTGTGTATGTGCAATGGTCGAAGGTGTTCTTTTCACATTGACATCTTCTTCTGTCTTTCATATAATAGATTACTCTGATCGCCTTTTTTTAATATCCGGGGTAGTGTACGGTTGCACAGGAGGCTCATAATCTCCTAGACTAGGTTCGACTCCTAGCTCCGGAACAAACACTGTTGTAAAGATCCTCTTGATACAATTATCCACGAGTTATCCACAACTTCTTCACAAAACATCCATTCACAATAAAGGCGTAAATAGGTATAATGTATTGTTATTTATCAAAAAAGTATTCATGAAGCAGTTTACTCTTTCTGTTGTTATCCCTGTTTACAATGAAGAGGGAAGCATCGAACCGCTCCTCAAACGTCTCCTTGCTGTTGTAAAAGCCTACAAATATGAAATTGTTTTTGTGAACGACGGGTCAAAAGACCATACGGTAGAAAAGATAAAAGAACACACCGCACACAACGCAAACATCAAGCTTCTTTCTTTCAATCGCAACTTCGGGCACCAGTTAGCGCTTGTTGCCGGTTATACGGTCGCATCAGGCGATTGCGTGGTTAGCATCGACGCGGATTTACAAGATCCTCCGGAAATCATTGCTGACATGGTAGAAAAATGGCTTAAAGGAGCAAAAATAGTGTATGCAAAAAGGAAAAAACGCGACGTGGACAGTGCGTTTAAAAAAATAACTGCACGCTTGTTCTATCGGTTCATCGGAGCCCTTTCAGAAACCGAAGTGCCGGATAACGTCGGTGATTTTCGGCTGCTTGACAAAGAGGTTGTTGACCTTCTTAAAACGCTGCCCGAACATTCGCCATTCCTGCGGGGTTTGGTTGCATGGACAGGTTATCCGTCAGATTATGTCTATTTTGACCGCGAGGAACGTACGTCTGGAACCACACACTACTCATTTACTAAAATGCTCGATTTTGCACTCGACGGCATCACCTCATTTTCGGCTCGTCCGCTGCGCATTGCAAGCTACATCGGCTTCATAACAGCATTTTTAGGCTTTATCGGCATTGTGTATGCTATTGTTGGTAGATTTTTATTACCGATTCCCTGGGTCACCGGGTGGTCAGCGCTTTTTGTCGGTATCATGTTTTTCGGCGGCGTACAACTTATCACCATCGGCATCATCGGAGAATATATCGGAAAAATCTATATCGAATCCCTCAATAGACCTCATTATTTGATAAAGGAAAAAGTAAATTTATGAAGGTTTTGAAGCTTGTTTTTATCGCGGTAAGTGTCGGTTTCGTTCTTTTTCTTATCTACAAAGTATTTTTTGAAAGGGGAACTAATATCATTTCACCTGTGCCTGCGTTTACCACAACAATTATTGATGTCTCACCCTCTCCTTAGAGGCAGATATCATATTCCTATCCTAAACTTAAACAGTTCTCCTTTTCCTCCGAGAAATAACACGTCGACAATATTCAAAATCAAATAGGAACCAGCGTAAAGTACAATGCCGATTACCGCCCACTTTAACGTACCTTGGGCCTGTTTCATTTTCTCGGCTTCACCCATAGATAAAAGATAACGATATCCCCCAATGATAAGCATAATAAATAATATGAGTAAGATAAGTGCATTCGACATGAAAAGAATATTTCCAATAACGACTTCGAGACATTTGAGAGTAGGTACGCCACCGACCAAACATGAATCTGGAGGCTCGCCTGGGTCACGTATGCCGTTTCCGTTCAAGTCGGCAAACGCTTCATTTGGAATACCGTCGCCATCTATATCATCCCAATTGCGGATTTGGGCACGAACCATTCCAGATTGCGAAAGAAACAATGCGAATAATAGCGAAAAAACAAGAATTTTTTTTAGTATTTTGTTCATGAGTAATCAGTATAGCGAAAAAACAAGAACTAAATCAATAAAAAAAAGCACGACGTTTGTCGTGCTTTTTTATCTATTTCTTGATCAAGATTATTTTAACAACTTCCACCTATTGGTACTGCAGATCCATCTGGACAACATTTTTGCGTGAATGCATCAATGGACGTTGTAGGTGAACCATTCTGATTTACACACGCACAACAAAATTGACCAGAACTATTTTGTTCGATTAAGCCTGGCAATGTCACTGGACAAGAAAGTCCAAGACAAATTCTTCTATTGAAAATGACTTGCTCAAGCGTCCAGATAAGAGCCAAAACAACAACAATAAGGATGACTCCAATAAGAGCTGCCTGGATTTTCTCTCGCGCAGCGGTAACTGCGTCTTTATCACCACCGCTCGTAACCCATGAAAGTGCTCCGAGCATCATGTAAAAAAGAGCAACTATCCCAGCTATCACAAAAAAAGCGCGGATGATAAAGGTTAAAATGTCTCCCAATGTAGGTATTTGGAACCCTAAATCGCCCGTGTCAATGGTTGTACATGCCGGGAGTGAGCCTACCGGTCGTGCAGCGCAGGCCTGCGCATGTGCCGGATGGACAGTCGCGGCCAACCCCACCATCGCAAATAGCATGAACAGGTGAATGATTATTTTTTTACTAAATAGTTTTCGCATAAACATGTTGATAAATAATTATTGGTAATACTACATCATAGACAAAAACAAATCCTGTTGTCAAGCAGACATTATTTTTATGGACGATACTGCAGTGCTTCGGCAATATGACGTTTTTCAATGCGCGTATCACCAGCCAAATCGGCGATTGTTCGGCTCACTTTTATGGTCTTGAAATATGACCGTGCAGACAGAGAAAGTTTTTCGGTCGCGCGATTCAAAAGCGACTGCGCTTCACCAGTAAGATGACAAAACTCCTGTACCATGGTCGAGCTCATTTCCCCGTTGAAATTTATCGATGTTTTGGCAAAGCGCTTTTTTTGCACCTTTCTGCCGGAAAGTACTCGCTCGCGCACTCTCACACTCGTTTCGCCCGCATCAAAGGTTGACAGTTTTTCTACTTCAACAGGCGCGACATCGACGTGCAAGTCTATACGATCAAGGAGTGGCCCGGATAGTTTTTTCTGATATCGGGCGATATTGCCTGGCAGACACGTGCACTGCTTGTTCGGATGACCAAAATATCCGCACGGGCACGGATTTGACGCGGCAACCAACAAAAAACGGGCGGGAAATGTAACGCTGCCACTTGCCCGCGAAACCGTAACCACGCCATCTTCCATGGGTTGACGTATGGATTCAAGTACATTGCGGGGAAACTCTGGAAATTCATCGAGAAACAATACGCCCCTGTGTGCCAGCGATATCTCGCCAGGACGTGGATTCGTGCCTCCACCGATCAACCCCACTTGCGATGTTGTGTGGTGAGGCGAGCGAAATGGTCGCACGCCTTCAAATAATGTTGTGTGTAACGAATCGATGACTGAGTATATTTTTGAGACCTCAAGCAGTTCTTCTTCTTCAAGCAGCGGAAGGATTGACGGAAAAGCACGAGAAAGAAAGGTTTTGCCAGCCCCAGGCGGGCCTTTCAGATGGATGTTATGAAATCCGGTTGCGGCAATTTCAAGCGCTCGCTTGGCTTGCTCCTGTCCTTTAATATCGGCGAAGTCGTACGCAACATCCTCGGTAATTTGTTTTTTGCTGTGCGGTGGGATAAACGGAATCGGTTCTTTATCATGATTTATGTAGGCAATGACATCTTGCAAATGCTTAACCGGATAGATAGTAGCGCCGGAAAATAATATTGTGTCACTCTCGTTATCTTGGGGGATATACAATTCATCTATTTTTTCTTGCTGTGCCAGGATAATCACTGGAATAATGCCTGATACTTTTCGAATTTCTCCTCTGAGCGACAACTCGCCGATAAACAATTTATTTTCTAATGATTCTTGTCTTACTTCTCCTGATGCAGCAAGTATGCCAAGTGCAATCGCCAAATCATAACCCGAGCCAGATTTAGGGATGTTTGCCGGTGCAAGGTTGACCGTAATACGTGCATCGGGCATGGAAAAACCTGTGTTTGCTATGGCGGTACGTACCCGTTCTTTTGCCTCATCTACCGCTTTATTTGGGAGACCAACAATGGTAAAACCTGGGAAACCGCGCAAGGAGACATCGACTTCGACCGTTACTTTGATTCCTTCTAGACCATAAATGGCACCTGTTGTAACGCGAGCGAGCATGCATCAATACTATATCAATCATATGATTTATACAAATACATATGTATGTATTGAGTACAGATCTTATTCTTCTATCATACGTTTGCGGTAGATGTAGATCGCGAGTAGCCCCCCCACGACACCGGCCAAAAGAAGTACGATCGCGGCAACAAGAAATATGCTGTTGGGCTGACTAACAGTCTCTGTTGGAGTTTGCTGCTCAGGTTTGGGAGACAAACTTGGTTTATTTTGTGCGACAATGTTTGGATCTATACTGATTTGCGGGTCTGGAACATATGTGGGGGTGACAGCCCTGCGGGGGTCGCTATTTGCCGTAGTAAATACATAGGGGTTCACATTTTCAACGTCTATAAAGCCTTTATTTTGCGCGAGAAATTGTGCAGTAGTAAGCTTGGTTTTTTGTTGCGACTGCTGACCGTTTGACCCGGTAAACGCCAAAGTGTACGGTGTTTGCGGAATGAACTCTGATGTTATTTTAAAATGTCCCTGTGCATCAGCTCGTTTTTGATAAATAGGCGCATTGGTAAAGTCAACATGAATACTCACGAGAGCATTGGGTATAAGAAGGCCGCTTTGATCGTACGCGTACCCTTCAAGATACGATGGTATGGGTTCAACAACCGCAAGCGCTGATCGTGTTTGTGCAGAAACCTCTCCAGGGGCAAAAAGTGACGCAATGTAATGAACTGCTCGAGAAACAAGGTTGTTGTTATTCTGTGCAATCAAATCGGTTGTTTCAAAAAGCATCCTGAAATACTGTCCGGGTTCAAGATCGCGTTGATCAAGGATTACTTCAAATTCTCCTCGCTTGTCTGGGCCGCCATTTGTGCGCGTAAACGTTTCGTACAAATTACAATTCTCAACGTTATTGATCTCTTCGCAAACATCGACGGTCAATTTTGCAAACGGGTGGGAAACTTGACCAGAATAAGTCAACGTACCATTTCTGTTAGGTTTCGTAAATTCGCGCATAATAACAAGCGGAGATGGTTGTTGAGGAGTTTCAGAATACACTGGTATATCTCGGTGCTCTTGTTGCCCGTTACGCTGTTGGATTGTATCGTCGGCAAAATATATGTCATCATAAATCTGGTCGTACCCAACAGAAATCAAAGTCGATTCGCTTGGCAGCAATGTCCTGTATTGCGGATCTTCTATTTGGAGTTTGTAGTCTCCGTCTTCAACAAAAAATGAGAAAAATCCATTTGCAGCAGAAATATATGGGTTTGAAATAAGAGGGTTTTGAGAGCTTGCATACCCTCGGTCAAATACTCCGGATGGGTTCAGTTCTGCTATAAAGACATTGGATTCGTCAACAGGGAGTAGCGTGCGTGCATCAAACACGTAGCCGTATGGGTCCCAACCTTCACCCTCGCAACTCGCAGATAAAATAGCAAAATTAAGGTCATCTTGTTGTTGACCTCCGATGCCACCTTCAAGCTCATCTGGAGATATAGTAACCCTATCCCACGCAAGATATCTGCGTATCATCCCCTGATTTGTAAAGCTCTGCCACTCTATAACCAACCGTTCTCCGGTCACCGGATTGATGAGATTCCCGTTTGCATTTGTTGCGACAAGGATCGGTGGTGTTTTTTCTACATGATTGCCATTTTGCAGGTAGTGAACGCCATAGTCGTCGTTTCCGTTCACGTTGGTGATATTGTATCCAATAGGGTTCCCATTGTAATGATGAGCGTTTTGAAGATTGTAAAGTCCACGTCCAGCCTCGCAACCCGGATCTTCTGGCGTACAGAAAAGTTGGCTGTCTAAGTTTGGATCGCCTGTTGTACAGTATTCAACCGTGGAATCCTCTTGCACCGGTACTTCAACACATTCGGTTATATATATTTCGTCATCCGAAACTTCGAAACTCACATTGCTTTCCAAATGCATTCTGTGGGTGTAATATCCTTCTCCCCAACATTTTCCTCCGTTCTCTGGTCTATTTTCCTGATCGTCACAATAATATTGATCCATACAAACGAAGCGAAAGCCGTTAAAAGTCTCTGCTGCCCGTACAGTCTGCAAACGAGGCGATAATAACAAAAGTCCGGAAATGAACAAAAAAAGAACAACTGACTTGAAAGAAAAACACTTGACCATACTACTATCGTTTCACATTTTTATGTGGTTGTCAACCTGCTGATTTTTAACCTTGATTCGCATTCTTCACTTCTATACTATAAATATAGAGTTGTTCTTGCTAATATGGTAAAAAAACTGTTCATAATTGTTGCCGTCATTTTTTCATTTTTGCTTGTTTTATCAAGCTATACTCCTGTACAGGCTCAGATTGGAGATATCGGCAATATTTACGATATCGCCATTACTCCCATACCGTGCAACAGGCAGCAACCAGACTTAAGTTGTCCTATCGAACTAGAACAGCAATATGACACGCTCGGCGAAACATGCGCACCATCATATGAAAATTTTCAAGAAAATCCAACCACAAGTCACTATTGGATAGAGGACCCGAATATTACTGCGCTGGGTAAAGGTGATGAACGCGCGAGGCAATTTCTCTATTGGGTTATAAACACCAATGCCATCGACAGTGCACCGGTCTTAGGTGATATCTGGACAATTTCAAGCATCGTGGCAACGGTAGGTATCGTTTTGGTCGCAGCGATTTTCGGAATCGGTTTTATCGTCAGCCAAAAAACCCAGTTTGGATTCAATATCAAAATTCAGGTTATGCCCACGCTCATCAAACTTGGCACGATGCTTTTGTATGTTGCCCTTTCTGCGGGTATTGTGTTCGTTCTTATTTCTCTTTCTGAGGTTCTGATGAAATTTTTCATAGAAAACTTGGGAGGGCGGGATCTTTTCAATATCTACTTTGCAAATACAGGGGTAACGCCAAATATTCTCGGGCAAACCGAGCAAAGCTATAAAAGTTTCATTGGGTGTCGGGACCTCAACGTGCGCGTGCAGGAAGGGATTCAGTCCGAAGTGTTTCTCCTGAAAATGACAAACATCACGTACTACGTCATGGGAGTTATGCTTTTGCTACGTAAAATTTTGCTCTGGTTTATGCTGTTTGTTGCGCCATTTCTTGCTCTTCTTATGCCGTTTGTGTTTATCCGTAACACCGGGTGGATCTGGATTGGCGTCTTTTTCCAGTGGCTATTTTACGGCCCACTTTTAGCACTCTTTTTGGGGGCAACCAGCACCATTTGGAAAAAGGGTATTCCGTTTAATTTCGATTTTTCACGCGTCTCAAGCGACGGAGGGTATATTTATCCAACCGGCATAAACATTGTATACGGAGGTCCGGCGCAACGTATCCAAGGGCTTATCAGCAGACCCATAGGCGCACTCAACAACGGCAACTACGTTGATACTTTTGCAGAATATGTTATTACGCTTATCATGTTATGGGCGGTAACATTTTTCCCGTGGTGGTTACTGCGTATTTTTAGAGACTATTGTTGCGACGGCATTTATGCTTCAAGAAATATTCTTCTTGCCATGTATGATCAAATGCGCGGCGGTCCATCGACTGGCCCGACTCCGGGTCCTGCTCCCACGCTCCCCACGCTTAAAGTAGACACCAAAACGCCAGTGAGTCAAAACGTCAACGTCTCTATTGGCGATCTTGCCCAGATCCGTAAAACCGTGACGCGCGATATTACGAAAAACTTAAGCATGCAGGCGAATAAACTTACTTCTGTAGCGCAAATCGAAATGAACAAAAATCTCAAGCAAACAGTAAAACAAAATATCGCCTATTTGGCTAATCCTGTGCAAGCCCAAGTGCCAGTGCAGCGACAGCAATTCATGCAGTTGAGGAGCGAGCTTTTCAACAGGGCGATCAAGAATGATTCTGCCGCCCAACGCATCCTCGCATCGACATCGATGACAAAGGAAGAAAAGATTCGTGCGCGAAACACCATCATCCGTTCGCTGCCGAAAATGCAGTCAGTAAACCAAGTGGTACAAAGCAAAACAAAAATCGGACAAACGGCAGCCACGAGCATCGCAAACGCTTATGCCGCGTCCCTCGTCAATAACAAAACTATCATCAATGAGATTGTTAAACAAACGAACGTCCCAGAGCCCGTAGTCCTCAATATCATCCAAAACTACTCTCACCATCTAAGCGCACCTGCACAAATGATCGTACCGACGCTTGCCAAAGAAAACAAAACTTCGACAGAGAATGTAAAAAACGTGCTTTCGGTTATGAAGTCGTATAGCACGCAATTTTACACCATGCAACAGACAAAGAATCGGTACAAGCTGAGTGAAAATCAGGTGCGCAATATCGTCGAATCGGTGAAATCTGCCTTTGGAGAAGCAAAATCTGTCATCGATCGCATGATCCCCGCTATCAACCTCAGCTCCCAAGTTGCAACAACTGCGCTGCAGCAGATGACCAACCAAGTGGTACAAAATCAAGATTTAGTGAACCAAATCGCCCAGCGAACTGGAGTTTCTGCTGCAAATGTGAGCTCGGTCGTGTCTGCTTATCAACAGACGAGTGATCAGCCCGTAGCCAATGTCGCCAACGCGATTATGCAAAAGACGCAGCTTTCTGAACGCGTTATTACGTCAATCGTCTCAGCGCTACCTTCGATTACCATTGATGCAGGCGAGCCGATTATCGAAATACTCACAAAACGTATAGAAAACAAGGCTGAATCTTCTGCTCAGGCTATCACTAACATCATCAAAAACATGAGCACGAATACGACCCTTGTGCAATCGGTAAGCACGGAAACGACTGTACCACAGACAACGATCGCGTCGGTACTAAACGAATTGAGTCAAAATATCGCCCAACGGTCTTCCCAAACAATACAAACTATTGTGCAAAAAACACAAACCACAGCGCAGCACATACAATCCATTTTCTCCTTTGCGGCTCAATACGTTGAGAATAATCCGACAATAGTCAAGGAATTACAACAAAATACCCATCTGTCAGAACAGGCGGTGACCAGTGTTGTGAACGAAATGAGCACTATCGCACAGCAGCAACCAGTCGCACAAACCGTTGCAAAGGCAGCACAAATACCCGTAGAAAAAGCTGTACAAATAGCACAGGCCGTGCCTGCTACCGTTTCAACCCAGGCACCAGCTCAGGCAACCACGGAGAGTACACAGCCAACTCAAACGGCACAACAAACACAGATTAATCAAGAAAAAGTAGCCTCTATCATGCGCGATGTGTTCACATCGGCTGTGCATGATGAAACGACAATCAAAACAATTGCACAACAGACCAATCTAAAACCGCAACAAGTTGTCAATGTTATGAATACATATGCCGAGCATATTAATGAGCCGCCAGAGCAGCTTATCCAAACGATTTACGAGTCCTCTGGCATCGATCGTGGCCGCGTACGGTCTGTCATGGATACAACCACCGGCATTCTTACCACTTCCCAAGCAATCCTTGGGCCGATCGCTCAAAAAGAACAAGTGAAGGAAGAAGAGGTTGCAGATGTAGTAAATACGCAAATGGAGCTTGCCGTTGAGCCAGAAAAGCACATTGAACGCACCATAGAAATTCCCAAAACCGTTTCGATTGAAGATTACGAAGAAGTTAAAGACATGTGGACTAAACACTACGAAGACGGTGAAGTACCAGTCTCCGAAACTATAAAAACGCGCAAAGAGTGGGTTGAGCAGGAAATTGTATATATAACCAATACCCTCAATAAAATACTGTCAAACGACGAAGAAGTAAGGCAAGATGGCCTCGATGAACTTGGGTATCTGCTCCCGATTTTCCTCATCAACAACCTCAAAGGTGACGAGCTTATCGTATACTTGAAGGCCAAACTCGAAGCAGCCAAAGCAACCGACAAATTATTAGCGCGTGAGAGCAAAATCAGGCAAGAATACGATCAGAAAGATACAGAAGAAAATCTTGTTGAAGTGAAACGAACCAAAACAGAAGAAAATACAAAACACATGACAGTTGACGATGAGCCTAAGCAAACCCCGGGCAATATAGAAGATCGCGTCAAGGCCGTGCAAGACAAACTCAACGCCGCGGAATCCACAAATAATATTGATTCAATACAGCAAAAACTGCAAGATGAGGCTGAAAATTGAGGAAAAAAATGATAAAATTGGAAGATGAATTATTTTGATGAGCCGCAAGAAATCCTCCGCGTCGACGAAAATGATTCGGTTCTCGGCAGTGTTGATAAATTACTTGCTCACAAAGAAGGACTTCTCCATCGCGGGTTTACCCTTGTACTTTTTCATAACGATCGTGTTGTTTTGCAACACCGCAAACATATGGTATTTGACGATTGTTTCGACACAACCATTTCCTCACACCAACTAAGTATCGATGATAAACCGCAAAACGACCTTGACGCAATTGCCAAAACCCTTGAACGAGAAACATCGCTAACAATAGATAGTTGCCGGGCGGAACCAAAACACGTAGGAACGTTTATGTACAAAGCGTCTCAGAAAGACGGCCAATTCACTGAGCACGAAGTGTTGAGGGTGTATGTTGCCAAGATTGATGCCGTGCCGGTGATGAACGAAACGTTTGCATATGGTCTGTCGCTTAAAACTGTTGAAGAAATCAAACAATCCCGTGCAGAGTTCAAGAATATGCTCGCCCCGTGGTCACAGGAGATGATTAAACGCGATCTATTACAACAACCACCATTATAATTTCTCGTGTTAATGCTATGAATAAAAATATCTATGTTTTGCCCGTTGGGTTTACGTTTCGCGAAATAAAATATCCCGAGCCAGAAATTCCCAACAAAGACATTTTAATGAAACGGTTGAAGCTCAAAAAAGCTGTTGTCAAAATCGGCAAAGAGCTCAAAGGCGGAACAGTTTCGCAGGTATACGAGGGAGAAATGGATGGGACGCCGGTTGTAGTGAAACACACTGAAAATACAACGCCGGAAAACCCACACGAATTTTTCATCCCTAACGATGGTGGTAACACAGACGCCAAAATACTTAAACTTCTCAACAAAGTTGCCGAAGTGAAAACACCAAAACTCATCCTCCATTTTCCAAAACTCACCACGCATATCATGGAGGATGTAAGAAGTGACGGATTCCAACTGCTAAGCGACAAAATTATAAAGAAAAAATTACCATTAAATACTGCAGAACATATCGGCCGGTCGCTTGCCAATCTTGCAAAAGCGTCAAGAGAATGGATGGATTTCCGTACCAACGAATCGGCACAAATCAGTTTTTATGAACGAGCGGCAGAACTGCTTGTTGCCTTTCCAAATAATCTCAAACTGTATTACGCTCTTGAAAAGCGTTTTACACAGTATGACGTCGATCCAGAGAAGCAAGAAAAACTCAAACGATTTTTCGTTTGGCCCGACTGTCACCCTAAAAATATGCTGGTCAATCGCGATGGTGAAGTGGTGTTTATCGATTTCGGACGATCCCACTGGGGAGATCAGCGCTACATGTTACCAAATTTCTTGGCACATATCGTACTTTACGCTCTCAATGGGTATATCAAGCGAAGTGATGCTGAAAAATTTGTTCAAAAATGTATAAAAAGTTACCGCACAGTGGAAACCTATGAAGACGAAAAAGTGCTGGTGGAATATCTTGCGACCGAGCTCATGCACCGCGCACACGGTAAATATCTAACCGGAATCGAAAAAGCAGAATACAAACTACTTGCCTGGCAACTCGGCATGAAGGTGTTTGATGAAAAAATCAACACGGTCAAAAAGTTTCTTTCTGTTTTTAAAAAGGTAAAGTAACATTAGAGACAGTTTTTCCACGCATTCTCTCCACCGCGGGATAATTTGTATGCTGCCGTTTCTATTGCTTCTTTGGCGCCAAAGCGTAGGTCTGGGTTGGTGTCAACGCCCATCTGAACACGTGTGGCAGTCCAGGTTTCCGTGGTAAACTGATACATACCCCCGTATTCACCATTTGCTGCGCCTGAGCTTGCTCCTGACTCACAGTAAGCTATTTTCTTGAGTTGTTCTTTGTCTACACCGTATTGCTCGCTGTACTGATTAAAATAGTTTTCGAATTCCGAAATTGGCAATGGCGTTGGGGTAAAGGTCGGGGTTGGAGTGTACGTAGGTGTTGGTGTGTAGGTTGGCGTGGGAGTATTGGTTGGAGTGGGAGTTAGTGTCGGAGTCGGTGTATTGGTAGGCGTTGGTGTGCTTGACGGAATGACGACTACACCCATAACTTCTCCCTTGGTTTTCACATTGTAGCCCAACCCAACAACTGAAAGGAGGACTAAAATCGCAATTGCAGATGTTTTAAACGGCATGTGAAGCTACAACTTATGATGTATGTACAAACAAACTGTATGACCCGCTGGGCAAGGGCATCGTATCCTCGTCTGGGCGATCTGTTTGGATAAGCATTTCTCCTTTTTCGTAGCGTGTATTGTTGGTTTCTCCAAACTCTTGTTTAAGCATATTTTCTAGAACATACGGGGTGTAACCTGGTGTATGAGTACTTAAAAATACGAACGCGCACTTGTTTGACAAGATGCGATGTATATATTCCAACAACTGAGGGAGATCTTTCTCTATTTTCCACACTTGACCTTTGTTGCCGCGCCCGTACGACGGCGGATCAAGGATTACGCCGTGATACGTGTGCCCCCTCCTTTGCTCGCGCTGAACAAATTTCATAACGTCGTCCACAATATAGCGAATTGGCTTGTCCTGAAGTTCATTGAGGTGGGCGTTCTCTTTTGCCCACGCGATAGACGTTTTTGAAGCGTCAAGATGCACGACGTGCGCGTCCGCTTTGAGCGCCGCCATACTTGCTCCACCGGTGTATGCAAAAAGGTTGAGAATGGTGCATATATCCAGTTTTGATAAGCATTGAGACGTGAAGTTTGCTATAGTTTGCCAACTCAGTGCGTGTTCAGGGAAGATGCCAAGATGCCCAAAACTGGTGGGTTTGATCAAAAACCTATGTGTCGAGTGCGTTATTTCCCACTGATGGGGAAGTTTCTTGTTTTTCATCTGCCACCGGCCATCTTTACTACTTGTGCGCACATATTCTGCGTCTGCCTGGCGCCATAGCGCATGGTGCTGAGGCTTCCAGACAGCGCCAGCTGCAGGACGGATGATGGTAAAAGAGCCGAATTGTTCAAGTTTTTTGCCATTTCCTGAATCAAGAAAAGCATATGTATTTTTTTGCATGATGGGGATAACTTTGTGGTCTCTCATTATATCAAACTGTGCCGGCAACAAACATTTTGCTGCAGAAAGGGTCTATTCTCGTTTGATAAGATAGGTTTTATAGCCTCGCTTCTCTGGCTCCTGGATATCGCCGGTGTATGAATCGCCGACAAATAATACGCGCAACTTGTCATGGGTAATGGTGAAGATGGTTTTTTCGACTCGATCGTAAAACGCAGGGTTTATTTTGCCTTCTGGATCGGCAATAAACACTTTTCTTGCGTGGGGTAGCCCAACTAATCGTTTTTGTTTATAGCTTTCTGAAAAAGTTGGGTCATAATGAAGGGTAAGATGAGACCGTACAGACAATATTGCATCGCTCCCGCTCGTAAAAAAGAGTGTAATGGTGCGCTTTTTTACTTCTTCTATGAATTTCTTGGCGTCTGGATACAAAGGAGAAAAATCGCCAATTGCACCCCAATAAACATCGCGGGTTTGTTCAACTTGTGCGGGGGTTATGGCAATATTTATATTTTGTGCGGCAACTATTGCCATAGCCTCTCTGCTCCACATTTTCTTACCGTAGGGTGTGTCGTCTTGTAAATCGTATATTCTCTGCAGGATGGCTTGATACGTTTTGTTGTTGCTTGGTGTTTGTTTTGTTCCTCGGTACCCTGCAAGAAGGAGGAGAAAGATTGCGTTCATCTCTTTGGCAAAAGGCGCTGAAATTGCTTTGGCTATTTCCCGTGTCGCCGCCTCCTGCCCACGGTCAAAATCAATGAGCGTGTGGTCGATATCACACGCAACAACCTGCGCGGCATCGAGCGCCGATATAAGCTGCGGATCGGTAAGAAGCGTAATTGTCTTCATAACGCTTCTACACTTGCAACGAGACTTATTTCTATCTCTGCTCCAAGGGGAAGGCTTTTTACACAAATCACTTCTCGCGCAGGATAGTTTTTGGAGAAATAGCTCGCGTAAACGGTATTGAGCTTACCATATATTTCCATGTCGGTTACGTAAATAGTTGTTTTGAGTACTGACTCAAATGAGCTTCCGGCAGCCAGTAAAATTGCCTGGAGGTTTTTCATAACTTGGTGGGTCTTTTCCTCGATAGTTCCCTCGAGCAGTTTCCCTTCTGCGGTGAGATAAATTTGACCAGAGGTATACACGAGATTGTTGCTGACTACGGCATGTGATAATGGGTAGCCTTTTGTTGATGGTGCGCCAATGGCGTCGATATGTTTGATCATGACCTCATTATACCCTATGCCACAACTGGGGTTTGCGTTTTCATGAAGGTTTGCCAGGACGATTGGGTTTGTACAAAGATCTGCTTCTTTTTCTCACGCTCTTCTGCGGGATAAAAATCGAAGGTTTCGTCAGTAATAATTTCAAAGGCTTCGCTTATTCGATCGCTTCCTTCTTCAAGGTACAATTTCACGGCGGAATATTGATCTGCATAGCTCACCAATTGATCTATTTGCTGGATCAAAACATTGTTTACCAACCAATACAATCTTTGTCGAAGATCGGGATATTGTTGTATTTGTTCGTTGGTGAGCTTCTTACTTTCATCTACCGCCCGGAGTGCTGTCCTCAGATATCCAATCATCTCTATTGCATTAAACATACGCCCGAGTTTTGTCGTGCAATCAAATGCTATGTTTACAAAGGTGTCCTCCATAAGGTTTGTCGGCAAATTGTTATTTCCAAATACCGCTTGAATAATAAATTTCCCCGCCTCAATCTCTCGTTCCTCGAATGAATCATTTTTTTTATCATATGTTTCGTCTCCTACAATCGCTTCTCCCCAATCGTGCACAATTGCTGCCAAAAGTAATTGTCGCTGCTCTTCTTGCGCCAGACATTCTCCGTTCTCTTGAGAGTGAAGGATAAATTGTCGCGCGATACCATATGTCAAAAAGATGTGTTGCAGATTGTTGACGTCTGCTCCCAGCAACCTGCACCATTCCTCGTTGCTCACCGCTTCTGGTTTATATCGGGCATAGCGAATATTTCTAAAAAGTGAGGCACCAAAAAGTGTCGCAGAAAACATGTCGTGGATTTCTCCAAAGGTATGGGTGGGAGGAGCATCTGGTGTTAAAGAGAGGCCTATGGGCAGATTTGTATTTTCCACATGCGGATTATAACATGCTATGGGATTACTTATACACGATTTATTAAATAGTAATCATTAAGCATTCACCAATTATTACATCTTGTGATAGCGGGCAAGAGATGGGTTAATGAGGTGTTGGAGGTATCAATGCATTGAGTACGATGTGTATTATATTAACTAAAACCCAAAGACTAATTCCCAAAGTGATTTCTTCTTCGCTTTATTGGTTGTACTTTCCTGTTTTACAGGCTTTGGAGTGGGTTTTGATTCCTTTGGTTGAACGATGGGCTTGTTGGTTGGTGTTGGTTTCGATGTGGCGCTAGGTATGACGGGGACATGAATCGACTTTGACGTTATGTTTGACCAGTGACCCGCAACGTATGCCTTCAAATTAATATATTTATCGCCTGAACTTACACCCTTAAAAATCCATTTGCTCTCAGTGGTGTCGGCAATAGGACCCGGGTCTGTTCCAAAATATTTAGACAAACCAATGCTCCATCCATTACTTTCACTCCAATCGTCCCAATCATAACGAACAGTATATGATTTTGTCGATGAGTCGTAATCAAATGTAACAATTCCTTTAATTGAAGTTGGGATATTTATGGGGGTTGGGGTTGCAACATGAGGAATATAACTACACGTACAAGTCGGACTATATGTTCCATCATTACAGATTTGTCTTCCCACGCTAGTATCACACCCCGCAACCCCGCCGTGCCACGAACAACATCCTGATGTTGCGTAAATTGAAGTTACAAAAACAAAAAGAAATAATGCAAATACAAAAAAAGAGAAGGCAGTTTTCTTCATGTATTTATTATAATATAGCTTAATGTTTTATGATAACCTTGAACCAGCACAATTTGTTATGCCTCGATCAACACAAGATATTCTTGCACTAAAACATATTAACGGTCTCCCAATTTCAGAAATTGAAAAAAACATGCGACCCGACCCATCAATGCATTATTCTTATCACGGATTTTTAGGAAAAGATGAATCATTATTACATGTCCTTGCTCAAGATAATGATACAGTAATACGATTGGGTCTCAGTCATAATGAAATTGCCAATGCGATGGATCTTTTATTTCAAGCCGTACCTTACCCACCGATAAGAATGAATGAATGGCCAAGGAGAAAGTTTCATGATTTCCTATATGACTACAAAAAAGAAATGCATACTGGGAAAATTGTCGTTGTAAACGGAATGCGTTTTCTAGTTTCTCTAGAAACATATGAGCATAATTCTGTCACGGCAACCCAAAGATCTCCTATGGGCGATAATTATGTTGGGCGTTCTCATAGTATTAGAGTGACCAATATTGATAAACTAAAAAGTGAATTTGGAATTGACGTTGAAACGTCAGCTGATTTGGGAAGGGCTATCTCTGATGGTCGGACTGGAAATCTTAAGTCTATTCAATTTAATTTCCCAAGTATATTATCATATTTAATTCGCCGCTATGAATTTTATGAAGGTCATCAAAGTCCATACAGAATTGGTCCTGAAGAAATAGTGGCGTTTCTTAACATGCGGCATGATAATAACCTACGCTCTGTTTAAAGCCAGATCAATGAAAATATAGTTCGTATCGTTACCTTTCTTATTCTCTTTGGAAATTTCGCGCTCAACTATAGTTTATCAATCCCTAACTCGAACAGTTTGGCTGCCCCGATTGCAAGTGTAGCACCAATCCTTTTTGTCATCATGTCTTATTTCATTTTTAAAGACAAGTTGACAAAACAACAAGTCGCAGGAATTGTCGTCGCACTCTTCGGGATCCTTTTCTTGACCACTTTCTAACACAAGTGTGTCGGAAACTAGGGTAAAAATTCCACCGAAAAAAACACTACTTTTTCATCGCTTCCTATCCACGGTGAGCCTTACACAATAGTTTTGTGGCGATGGTGCGAAATAATTCGAATCAAATAGAAGAATATATATTCCGTTGGAACAATAGACTTCAACATCTCTCAGAGTATTCAATCTGCAAGATTACTTCTCTTTCACATGCAAGTATTTGAATTATTAGCCCAAAATTCGTAAAAGCTTATCAAAAATATAAAGTTTATTTCGTTGTTCAAGACCTTCTCTTAGAAGGCCTTCTTTTACAAACTTTTTTAATAAATTATATATCGTTTGTGGACTTCTTGCATTTACCCTATCTTTTAAGGTGGAAAAGGAAACAATTGGACTTTCAAAAATTGCATCCAGCAAATTTATAGCATACATTGAGTTAACACCAGTAATAGACTCTTTGAGCGAATTATATAACTCATCAATTGCATTTATTGTTTTTAGTGTTTTACTTGAAGTATCAATTATTGCAACAAAGAAAAAATCCAGCCACGATTCCCAAGCGCTTTCTTTAGTTACATTATTGAGTAAGTTGTAATAGTCCTGCCTATTTTCTTCGAAATACTCACTAATATAAACCACAGGATAGGGCAAGATATTGTACTGGCATAAAAATAACGGTATAAGCAATCTACCAATGCGGCCATTACCATCCATAAAAGGATGAACTGCTTCAAATTGATAATGTCCTACTCCTATTTTAATCAAGATATCTTTTTCTTCATAAGAGTGCATATAATGTTCCCAATTACTCATCAACGCGGGAATCTCACTATGTAAAGGAGGAAAATATGTCGCTTGTTCTGCGGGTCTCCCATAGGTGCCGATTGCAACCTGAGTTCTTCTAAAGTTGCCAGGGTTTTTACTCGCTCCTCTAACCGAATCCATAAGAATTCTATGAGTTTCTCTTATTAAATTTTCTCCTATTGGCTTTCTTTCTAAATATTTTTTTGCATATTCTACGGCAATACGATAATTTACCACTTCTTTATACCCAACCTCTTCTGTTGTTGTTTGTGATTTATTTTCTTTCGCTTCGTATTCTAGAACTTGTGCTATTGTTGCCTGGGTTCCCTCAATTCGTGAGCTTAATACTGCTTCTTTAGTTAACAAAGGAGTAGAGAGTAAATTTGGCTTTATGTGCATATGTGCCAATCTTCCTTTCAATTCACCTAATACCCCTCGTACTTCTCCTATTTTATTCATTAAAGAAACATAGTTAATTTTGCTTGGAGGAAGACCTATTAGTTTATGAGGAATTATGTCATTCATAAGATTTCTAAAACTTTAGAATAATAATATCAGTTATTCCATTATTTGTCAATATATTGGAAGAAGGGTCGCCACTATTCCATTGTGGTAGAAAGTATACCAATGAAGAAAATTACAGAAATAGGTTGTCACAACAATATTTGTGGAGATGCCGGGAGTTGAACCCGGGTCCGTATCGGCCCTTCTAAAAATGTTTAACGAGAGATAGCTTCTTTTTACTCAAACGCGTGTTTTGGAAAACAAGCAAACCTAAAACATGCTGCCGATTTTTTATTTGTTCACAACATTGGGGAAGAGTCGGGAACTTTCCCTACATTGTGCTTTGGAAAGGTTGTTACCCAAATCGACATACCAAAGATTGTCGATAAAGGCAGCCGAATCGTTAGGCAGCGAAAGCATATGCTCGATTTTGAGCGCCAACGCCAAGCACATTATGTGCAATATAGCCTTTAAGATCGGCAACCGCATCTTCAAAAGTTGCAGTTAGATTTTTCTATTTACGGATAGATCCGCCCTCGCCATTTATAAAAGTGCGATCAATACGTCGAATCCGATACATCCCCTTTTTATAATGCATAATGACTAATGCAAAATTAATTAATGCATTTTTCATTATAAACTTTTTATCTCTTTATATACTCTTTCATTTCTTGTTCTTGTTGACGTTTGATATCTTCTCTTCGTTCGACTTTCTTTTTTTCAATATCCCGTTTTCCCTTGGCCAGCGCCAGAGAAATCTTTATATACGGACCCTTATTATAACACGAAACAGGTATCAAGGTCAATTTCCCCGAGCTTTGTAATTTCGAGATAAGACGGGTAATCTGCTTTTTGTGAAGCAATAATTTGCGGCTTCGTGTCGGATTATAGTCTTGCGGTCGTGCAAATTGATAAATGGGTATGTCTGCGTTCACAAGAAACAGTTCACCGCGTATGACCCTCGCAAAAGACTGTTCCAACTTGATATTCTTGGCACGCACAGCTTTAACCTCGGCGCCAGTAAGAGCTATACCTGCTTCGACGGTTTCGATTTCGGTATAGTCCCGATTGAACGTGCGGTTATAGACTTTCATAAGGAATAAAACGTATCACAGGCTTATTGTATCAAATAAAGTGCCTTGTAGTGCTCGTCTCAGCGGTATAACTACTACGCATTGGTCTTCGCTATAAAAAATTTGGAATCTTGAGTAATATTTGAAGCGAAGATGCTATATTTTCTGAACGACTTGACAATTGTATTCAATTGCCAGCGAAGCCAAGGAAAGAAAATATAGTATCGAGCGAAAAAAATAACAATGAAAACCTTCGGTATTAAATTCTTCGTATAATGTACAACATGGAGAAACGAAATGGTGCCATAGACTTTTTGCGCGCATGGGGCGTCATACTCATGATCCTCATCCACGCTACCGCATACTACGGTAAAGATCGCATCGCCCATGCTCTCTGGGACTATGCTCACTTTGCCGTGCCGCTTTTCATTTTCTGCTCGATGGCTATTTTTGTTGCGCGATCACAAAACAATGTGACTCTCATGTTAAAAACTGTATGGAAACGGGTAAAGCGTCTACTCGTGCCGTATTATCTCTTCCTTGCCGCGTGGATTGGTATTTCGTATATTGTCTCGCCGTCATTTTTTTCTCCACAAAAAATACTAAACAAAATATTTTTTATCGGCAGTCGCGACCTGGACTGGCTCGTGCTCCTATTTCTCTTTTTTATTTTTCTTTTTCCCTTGTTTGAATATGTGTCGCAAAAATACAAAAAACTCTATGTATTGTTGATCGCGCTTGTGCTTGGATCTTCGATATACTTGTTATTTTATCAATCGCCCGTCAGTATGCGTCTTGCCATGTGGCTCCCATGGATGCTGCTTTACCCGGTCACTCAATATATCGTGCGTGCAAAGAAAAAATTACGTTCGGTGTGCAATGTTGTTGTGATTTCAGTTATTTTGTATGGAACAACAAGGCTCATTGTCGCTGGACTTAGGCATTCGCTCGTCTTCACATCAAACAAATATCCTCCCAATCTGTACTATTTATCATATGGCTTGTTGTGGATAGGGGTACTCTTTTTCACTTACAATATGTTTAGTGTTTTGAAAAAATTCGATCGGGTGTGGTTTTTTTTAAGCGCCAATTCGTACACGCTCTACCTTATACATTTTCTCATCCTCCACGTCTTGCTTTCTTACAAAGTGCAGACAATGATGCCCTGGGGGATATTTTTTGCCCTTCTGTTTGGAAGTGCGATAGTTGTTCAAACAATATTAAATAGAGCGAAAACAATAAAACACAGCTCTGATTGTAAACAAATCGAAAGCTCAATTTTAAAAATGTCGGGAAAATACAAAAATCTAAAACCGATACAGCCCATCAATTTAGACAAACCTCGTGATTATATTGACTACACGCAATGAACACGTTTGAGAAATTAGATATATTATTCTACTTCCTCTCGACATTGAAGAGTGGGCCTATGATCTGGATGTTGGCTGGAGCACGAAGATTGAATCTATCTTTAAACTCAGAAGCGGTGAAGGTCTGACCATTGACCGTGATGTTGGTTGATTGCCCAGAGCCAAAATCTGCGCTCACTGAAATGTTGCTTATGCTGTCCATTGGTGAGCCTCCTCGAGCGCGCAGTTCGCTTTTAACCTTGTCGGCGCTCCATGTTTCTTTGCCTGCCGGATTGGGTTTGTCGGTTTGATACAAATTTTCTGCCGTGCCACCATCGCGCTTAACTAGCATGAGGGTGTTTACGATATCGGCAACTTCTTCGGATCTGAGCCATGCGGTATTGCTGTATTCCGATCGAGCTCCCCAATCGCAGTAAAACCATGGTGATTCTTTGTCATATGCGCGATCGTTGAGCTCACCCCAGTTTCCGGGATTACCATCGCGCCCGTCAAATTTATTGAGGTTGAGGATGTACCCCCCATGTGTTGAAGCGTATTGCGTAAAACCGGGACTCCCTCCGTCAAGAAGTACCCAGCCGCGTGTCGCGTCGACCGCTTCGTTCCATCGCCCTCCTTTTTCGTCTGGTTTAAAAACCTGACACGACTCTGTCGTACAAATGTGCCCATTGCGTTGCATCGAGTTGAGCGCATAGGTGCGTGCCGCGACAGCTTGAGCTTTGAGCGTTTCCATGGGCCAGTCGGCAGGAACTTCATAGATTCTCTTCGTATAATGTTCGATGTTGAAAGTGCCGTAACCATCGACATTAACCTGTGCGTTGGTGTCGTAATCTTTTTTAAGTTCCATGCCGGGATAATATTCGCTGAGGATCTGTTCCACGTTTTGTCCAGCGTCTGCCCTGCCTTTTGCGCCATATTGGTTGAGTCCTTTCCTGTGCGGTGCTCCGTAGGTAAAAAATGCGATTGCCGAACCAAAACCTGGATCTACACCACGATCATCCGAACACCCCCGCACCGACGTACCCGCAGACCGCGGGATGTTGAGCGCAGCCAGGCGCTGTGCTAATATTTCTTGCTGTCGTGCTGACAATACAACGATTTGTTGTCGCAAACCAGACTCATACTCTTTCGATTTTGAAACCTCACCTGCCAAAAAATCTGATTGTTTGGTTACTTCCTCTTTAATCGGTTCTAGTCTGTCTTTCTCATCCTGGAGCGACTGCTTTTTTTCCTCAATATCTTTGACAAGCAGTGCCGTAGTGACGATAGCGCGCCGGTTGTCGTCGATGAGGTTTTGTTGATAAATAAACTGCTTTAAAAAAAGCGAAAGATTATCGCTTGCAAGGACGTGCAGCAACAAATCCTTCTCCTGGCCTTTGTGCTTGTAATACACGAGGATGCGTCCATCAAGCGACTGTTTTTGTTTCAAAAGCTTTGCTTCCCCTTCAGCGATGTCTGCTTCTTTTTCGGCAATCGACTGTTCGATGTCGGCGACTTGGGCTTTAATCGCATCAAGTTGTCCATTGAGGTCAGCAAGTTGCTCTTCATTGTATGCTGTAGCCTGCTCGGATGAGGAAAGAAGTCGATTTAGCTCGTTGAGTTGATTGTTGATGTCGTCCAGTTCGTCAGCGGAAGTGACCCGCACTACCGCTGCCAAACAAAAAACGAGTAATAAAAAATAAACGACAATCCGTTTCATGATGGTTTCATTATACTCAATAACCACAAATGCTTTACAACCAATAGGGTATACTAAAAGTATGAAGCGATTTCTGATTGCATTACTCCTGTTTGCGATTGTGGTGCCAAGTGCCGCCCGTGCCATCACGCCTACACCACCGCCACGATATGCCGAATGCGATGCGTGTGGTTATTGTTTCGATCGTGAAGCGCCAGAAAGCTGGGAACAGTGTCGCACGTGTTTGTATCCAGGAGCCAGATCTGATCCGTACCTCAATGATACCCTCATTATTGATCCTGATCTCAATAGGCCGGCGATGAAAGCTGCCGAAGGAAAATATTTTACCCAGCTTGGGTGCCTCGACACCGGCCTCTCGTCCTTCACCGATCCTTCTGCCCCAGGAGGCGTTTTAAACTTCATCCTCAACAATGTAATCTTCCCGCTCATCGGCGTGTTGGCTCTTATATATCTCATTTATGGTATTTATCTTATCGCAACTTCACAAGATAATACAGAACAAAAGCTTCACGGGAGAAATGTGGTCATCGGTGCTATTGCTGGAGTTTTATTTGCGTTTTTCTCAATCTTTTCTATTGGATTCATAAACGGCAGTATCCTGCGGTTGCCCGCGCTCAACGCCGAAACAGACTCGCAGCTCACCCTCGATGCCGCAAGCACCTGCGGACCAGACACAACGGCTACAAATTGCCCCAACATGCAGGTCGTGGTGAGCGAAGTTTCATCAGGAAGAAGTCTGTTATTTATGCAACAGCGCGTGCTTTCCAATCAATTGATTGGTGGGCATGGCGATTGGACAACGCTCCCAAAACAAGGACTCGGTCAGACGATCGACGATCCAAATAGCGTATCGGTAGAAATCGAAATGGTAAACGATGGCCATTCTCCCGATCCGCAGCCATACACGTGGGATCGCAATCTATGGATCCAAAATCTCAAAATTGATGACTATTACTGTACACGGTTCACCTATAATGGCGAGGAACATGAGGGTGGTTCCGTGACCATTCCCCATACAAATCACAATCCAGACGACGATTTTACTGCCCGTTGTACAGAATGGAGTTTGTTCGATGCTCCGCCCACCGAAGTCCCTACACCAACCTTTGAACCGCCTACCTCTGTGACACCGCCACTCCCTACCAACACCGCTGTGCCGACATCAACACCCATTCCTACAAATACCACAGTCCCAACCAACACGCCACTTCCACTCCCAACCAATACGCTCGTGCCAACAAACACTCTTGTCCCGACGGCTACCTACACACCGATCCCAACCAATACGTCAACTCCGACACCAACCAAAACAAAAACACCCACCCCAACACGTACTCCTTCACCTACAAGAACGCCGTCTCCCACTCGAACCCCAACCCCCACACGTACTCCCAGCCCAACGCGTACTCCTGCACCTTCGGTAAGTCCAACTCCACCGCTTCCCCATTTTTCTATCTACTGCGATGGGCTACAAGCTGCCCCTGCAACCGGTGGTCCTCCCGAGCACCTTATGATGACGTCAAACAACATCACGGTGCCAGACAATCAAGAAATAACATTTCGCACAAATTATGGCGGGCACATCTGGAATGAGCTTTCCTCTGTTTGGACGTGTTTTTTTGGCGGCGGGCAAGTCGCATGTACGCCAACATTCAATATCGACTTCAGCTACAGTTCATTCGCCGAGACGAGCGATGCAGCCTGGCCCAACTATCCATCTTCTGAAAACAATGTATTTTATGATGTCGCGGGTGGAAAAGTATTTTCCTTTGCGTCGATCCGTACGGTGCTCGTGAATCTCGGGGCAAACGCAAACACGATAAATACAGAAGGTATACGATGGGAAACATATATTCGCGAAGGTGTCTACCAATGTGAACCAAATGGTTTAGTAAAACACAAAGACATACAAACCGATGTCATCGGCACCTGTGATGCAGCAACAACCTGCAAGGGAAACATTTACCGACAGTAGCTTCCATGGACTCAAAAGGCTCATTGTAATTTTTTTATCAATAGCGGTTGTCGGTTGTGCTGCTCGACTTGAACAACGCAAAAAGCTGCGGTTACAGAATATAAATGAGAATGGTTACGGTAAGGCCCCACAGAAATATCGTTCCAATAAGTGGTTTGTCTGTGGTTATAAGTTTTTCTGGTCGCTCTCCTTTTTCTTTATCATACAAAAGCTGAGCGTATCGAGCAACGCCATAAACTACAAATGGTATAGTCACCATCATGAGCTTTCGCGCTTCAAGCGACGGAAATAGACGAGGAATAAATTGGGTAAATTCTTGCTTCTGGCACTCGTTCCGTTCATCATACGTTAGGTCCGTCCTGTCGCAAAACGTGTTTTCAATAAAAAGCGTTTGCTGAGCAGGATCTACATAGAGCGTGTACGTATACAAAGCATATGAAACGATCGTCAGCGTTGCGAAAGTTGCGGAAAGAAAATAAAGAAGATGGTTGCGATAACCCAAAAGTGACTCGCGCGCGTCAGTGCCTACATTGACAAGTTCGGAATGGCGCTTCACCGAAGCCATAAAAAGCGACATGAAAAAAACCGTCATCAAAAGCCAAATGGGTACATGATACCCCGTTGCCGCAACACCAGCGAGCGTGCGGATGACAAACGATAATGAAATAACAAAAATGTCAACAACCGGCAACTTCTTCAAATGAAGCGAATAATAAAAATGGAGGAGTAAGAATATGAGAGCGAGGAGAAAAAACGATATTGAGATACTCAACGATAGTAGCAATGCGACGATAGAAAGTAAAAACACGCTAAAACTCGCCTGCGGAATGCTGATTTTTCCAGAAGCTACCGGACGAAATCGTTTGGTGGGGTGTTTTTTGTCGTATTGATAATCAATGATGTCGTTTAACAAATACGAAGCCGACGAGAGTAAACAATAGATAACTACCGCCCAGGTGCTGATAAGAAAAAGGTTGGTATCAAATAATTTTCCCGCAAAAAGAATAGAAGAATAAATAATGACGTTTTTGATCCACTGATTGACGCGCAGTGCTCGCGCATAGGTGAGGAGCTTACTTTTCATTATGTTACATTATACAGTACCAGGCGGTCAGATGACGCGGAGTAAACGAAAAAACAAAAAACTCAGAAGATAAAAAAGCACAACCTGCCAGCTCGGGAGGTAAACAGTAAGAAATATTGTCACGATAGCAAGAATGAAAAACGCTTCGTTGTGGATGGCGGGTAACAGCCCTTTAGTGATGAGCATAAGAATAACGATGGTCAGAAGCGACGTTGTGTCAAACCAGGCAATAGGCAAACCAAAAACAAGCGCCACGCTAAGCAAGATGGTGGCAAGGATGAGAAAAATTTCTTTTGTATCAAAAAAGAAAGGTCCAAGGTACATATTATTACTATAAAAAGTATTAAAGAATAAAACAAGTTCTATTTATCTTCTTGTTGTTTATGTTGGGATCGTACAACGTCGGCTAACGCTTCGGGTGACACTGCTGCGTCGCTTGGTATGTATACTGTGTATTCTTTCCCGTCTACCAATACAGTCTGTGATATCCATTCCATTTCAGCAACCTTTACAACGGTTTGTGCTTTATTTGCATAACTTTTCGCATACACACCGCGGGAGACCTGGGTCAAGGGGAGCTCGGCAAAGCGCTTGTCGATCTCGTTTTGTTTTTGTTGATCTTCAAAATATGCGCCCCAGTTGCGCGGATCAAGATGCGCTAGAAAGTTTGTGCCTGCGTTGGTACGAATATGCGGCGAGTTGGCAAGAAAAACCGTAGTGTTGACAAACCACGAGATAAACAAAGCTCCAGCTATTGCCAGAGTGATCATAAAATATTTTTTTGGGTTATAGAGTTTTATGCTATTAATGATGTTTATAAATTATCCTGTCCGCCAAACCATCGTACTTGCATCAAAAAAAGATAATGGCCTATTGTCGGATTCAGTGTTGATATGAAACGTTATATATTCTATAAAGAGTTGAGTCTAGAGCATATAAATAATATATGGGCCTTGCCCAACTAACTTGTAAATTTAAGTAACTTTCGGAGATATTTTCTTAACTTCATTCTATGATTAAATCTCCATTCTGATTCTAGCAAATATTCACTAAACAATCTCTTTGAAACTCCATTAAACTTTTGTAATCTTCTCTTTGTCCAACTCCAGAAACTTTCAATTCCGTTGATATGCGTGTCTTTTTCCTTTGTAAATTCATTCTTGTTGTGATTCACTTTCTTGTGATTGTATCCATATACCACTATGCAGTATAACTTCTCCATCCGTCTGTATATATATCTGCTCCAGATCGTACTACCTTTCGAATTATTGGCATTATCTCAAGTCTTTCTGCTGTTTTAATTATCTCTGTATATACCTTTCCATTTCGCTTTAATAACCCAAATACTATCGTTTTCCCTCCTGCTCCGCGTCCTCGTTTTCCCCTAACTCTCGTTGGACCAAAATAACTTTCATCTACTTCTATCCCGTTTGCTCAATTAGCTGATCTACGTTCCTCGAGTGCATTTACCATTATCAACTGTCTAAATATTCCAAAATATCTATCTGTTGTTTTTCTGTTTACATGACTAATTATTGATGTTTTTTGTGAGGGTATATCTGCAACAAAACAATCAAATAGCATGTCAAATTATCGCCTTGAAATGTATGTGCGTTAATGTTAAATCTTCCTATCATTGTAGCTATTTTAACCGTTTATCGGTTGGTTAGCTGGGCAAGACCCTAATATATAGCCCCTTAAAAACCAAATGGCAGATTTGATATAGTGAGGTAATGTACATAATAGTGCTCACCATGCCAGAGAAAGAACTACTTGGGAGACAACTAAGGAAATCAACTCTTGAATCAGTAAGACTAAGGGCTCAAGCAGTATTGCTCAGAGCGGCCGGGGTAAAAATCAAAACGATTGCTGAATCTTTAATCACTTCTGTGCGGACAATTACCCGTTGGCTAAAAGCATTCATTCAGAGAAGATTGGCTAGTCTTTTTTCAAACAATATTGGTAATGAGAATGCAGCCAAGTTAACCAGAGAGCAGAAGAAAGAAATTAAGTGGTTACTCAGTCAACCACCAGATGAGTACAGGATACCATCAAGGTTTTGGGATGTACCCAAGCTAAAGCAATATGTGAGTGCAGTATTTGATGTGGTCTATGAGAGTGACGTCAGTTATCACTTACTCCTTAAGTTTTGTGGTCTCTCTCTCAAGTATCCAGATGTAGTGAGTCCCAGAAGAGACGAAGAAGCCATTAAGAAAAGAGTGAGGGAGATTAGGAGAGAAATTAAACCACTTCTGGAAAGTGGTGAGTGGGTAGTTTTTGCCGCTGATGAAACTAGGCTCCAAAAGGAGGCGGAAATTAGAAGAGCTTGGTTAGTAAAAGGCAAACGGACTGTTGTTAAAACCGAGAGGAGTAAGCAACATCAAAATTACCTCGGGTTTCTTGACCAAAACATCCATATTTGCCACATATTCCCAATTAAGAGAGGTAACTCAACAGAAACCATTGGGGTGCTTAAAAAGCTAATCAAGCAATATCCCGATAAAAAGCTTTGCATTGCTTGGGATAATGCCAAGTGGCACAAGTCAAAACAACTACGAGAACAGCTAAAAAGAGGGAAATCACTGGAGAAAATTCATCTCATTGCTCTTGCTCCCTATGCTCCAGAAACCAATCCCATTGAACATGTGTGGGGTTATGCTAAAACCAAACTAGCCAACAGGGCAAATAGAACTTTTGAGCAAATCAAACAACAATTTATACAACTAACCCACCAACAAACTTTTCTGTATCAAATCTGACAACTGGTTTTGAGAGTGATATATAATTAGCTGATACACCCATAAAGGAGCTAAAAACCAGTATGTTTATCATCCAAAAAATTTCAGAGTCTAGGTTTAGACAGACTTAAAAAACTATTTTATCTTGATCTTACTGCATCTGTTGTTACAGTTCAAGTACATGAAATTATTTCGCCAAAGCCATGCAGGTCTGCATACATTGATTGGGCGTTGAGTTTTTATTAAAAAATAAAATCCATACGCACCTGATACGAAAGCAATATAATAACCAAAGGTTATAAGAGGTTGGAGAAAGCGTATTGGTGGATTTCGGCGTATTCGTAGGAAGACCGGAGGTAATAATTGTTGTTATGTCGCGACAGTCAATGACATATTCGTCTGACACTTCATACATACTGCCGTTCCAGACCGGAGTAAGGTTGCCTGAACTTCGATTGGAAAAATAATAAGGACGATTTATGGTGGTTTGAAAATATATTGTATCGTAATAAATCGTCATTGTCTCTGCGTAGCTTGCAGAAAAGGTATAATCAGTGATTGTTTCATGCGTAGCACTATTCAAATCAATGTTAAAGGATAAGGGGGTGTTCTCCTGAAACCATAGCGAGCCTGTATTATCTCCTCGTATGTATATGTTGTTTATATGCAAGCTGACTAAACCGTACTTGCTGCATTCATCTGCATATTGTACTTTGATCGTTACTGTTGCTTTGTAAGTATATTCTGTCTGGGTTGGAGTAATTATTGGTGTGGGGGTCGGAGTGACTGTTCCGCTGATTGGCGAGACAGAAGGTGTCCCTGATAATACCCCGGTAGGCGTACCGGTTCCTCCTGTGCCTCCCAAACCACTCCCAGAACCTGACCCACCGCCTCCAGCGCCCACGGGTGTCGGCGCTGCAATCGGGCTTGGCGTCGGACACCCATCCCAGTATTTATGATCTCTATTGTTTTGGTCTTGTTCGCAGGTCGAACCATCGCTCCCCGGATCAAGATACAAACTCCGCTGGTAGCGCCATCGCGATGCTCCTGCACGTTCGGGTTCTGCGCACTTCCCTCCCCACACTGAAATGAACGATTGTCGTGTGGCTTGGTTTGTTTCTGTAAAACTCCCGTTGCTTTCTTTATTGTTGTAGCAGATAAAGCCTTGACCGCTGTATGTACCTCCCGTACCACCAGTACCCGTTCCTGTTCCACCTCCGCCAGGTGGTGGTTGAGATCCGCCCCCACCTCCTGCAGGCGGAGGGTTGGTGCAATTGAGCCACACCGGTACACTTCCTGAACCAGCAAAACTGTTTTGCGCCGATCCTCCTTCACAAATATTCGGATTCTGACAGTCGGTCAAAAAAAGTGCCCTCTCATAGCGCCAACGCATGGCGCCGTTTTGTTCTCCTCCCCAAACACGTGTGAACGTATCAATCGCTTCAGCATCAGCCTGAGAGCCATCTTGTGGGCATGTCCATATAGCTTGCGCCGCCTGTGTTTGCGTTTTGATTGGCCTAGTGTTAAGTGTAGAAGTGATAAAGGAAGCAATGCCAACAACAACCAATGCTCCAACCGCAAGTAGTGTTGTTATCTCTCCTTTCGCTCGCTCCATAGTATTTTAAGTATACACAATTGTTGATCAAGCGGTAAATAAACGATAGGAAATATATAATGCTTTATATATGATAGGCGAAACTTTGTTGCTGCTTTTAGCGTTTTCCCTTCCCACCCAGTTTGGTACATTCTTCTTTTTTGACTTTTCGTTTGTCCAAGGAGTGCGCGTAGACTATCTGGCTCCGGCCCTTTTTTTAACAGACATCCTTGTTTTCATACTCCTTGCTTCAAAGTGGAAATTGTTGCTCAAAACCTGTCGTAAAAAATGGTTTAGCGTCGTACTTTTGATTCTAGTAAGTAACGTTTTACTCGCTCAACAAACGTTTCTGGCTTTGTATGGCACACTAAAAGTGCTGGAACTGTACGGGCTTTCCGTGTTGGTGAAAAATAGTCGTGTGAAGAGAAGTCGTATGTATACTGCGTTTTTTGCTGGTGCCGTTGTTGTGTTTTTTTTGGCACTTGCACAAATTGTCCACCAAGGCGCACTGCAGGGGATATGGTACTTTCTTGGAGAACGAAACTTTACTATAGACACGATTGGTATTGCAACTATCACAGCGCATGGCAAACAGCTGTTGAGGCCCTACTCGACATTTCCTCACCCCAATGCGCTTGGCGGATTTTACCTCGCTCTTTATGTGTTTGCCTTGTGGGATACAAAAACTAGATCAGCCGCGCGGTTTTTGTTAATGATTATTTCTTCCCTTCTCATTTTGATTTCATTTTCGCGAACAGCAATTATTGTTTTTGCAATGATAAATATGTACTACGCGTTTGATGTAAAACTATATAAACATTGTGTGTTTTGTTTTGTAACAAGATTGCTGACATTTCTCCTCGTGTTGGGAATTGCTTTCCAATTCCAGGGCGACCCACTTTCGTTGTACAAACGTGGGTTGCTGACAAAAAAAGCTGTTGAAATCATAAGCACACACCCCTTCTTTGGTGTCGGACTCAAAAATTATCTCTTTGAGCAGGGATCAATCGATGGAGCGTTCCCTTATGTTTTCATACAACCCGTGCACAACGTTTTTTTGCTGTTTGTTGCAGAAGTTGGCGTCGTGGTCTCTGGGTTGCTCGCATGTGGTGCATGGAAGTGGTTGAAAAAAAGAACACAAACAAAACAGTGGTGGATTGTACTATTTGTTGTTGTCGCAACGGGCATGTTTGACCATTATTGGTTGACTATTCAACAAAATTTTTTGTTGCTCGCAGTGCTTTTTGGGCTACTAAATAAGGATAAGGTTTGATACAATGGTCTATTCGCCGTCTCGTTGCAAGAACTGTTGTTGGGTTTGTATGGTGAACAGATTTTTATCCTGTAGGCCCTGCCCCGCTGTGAGGGGTAATGGTGGACAACAAGTGTCGGTGTTGTTGGTTTGCCCGGTCGTCTAATGGTAGGACAGACGGCTCTGAACCGTCTAATCTAGGTTCGAATCCTAGCTGGGCAGCCAAACAAAAAAAGACAGACTCGTTCTATCTTTTTTTGTTTGATTATCCGGTTTTGATATTGAGAACCGATGGTTCGTTTACACTGTCAGTTAATGAGCTGTGCGAATGTTTCTGACAGTTAATGCCCTTTGGGTAAATCCCTGCCGGCAGGCAGGCTAGCTGGGCAGCCAGGAAGAAAAAGGTGGCGGAGTTTTATTGGTGTTTTTGATTACTTTTCATCAGTAAACAACGCGAGATAATCTTTGTATACATATGTCTTCCCGTATACCTTGCTTTCATCTCTTTGTTCTAGAATGCCAATTTCTACAAACTTATTAATAGTTTTATACGATGCTTGTATAGAATGCCCTGTCCATTCTGAAATTTTTTTTGCATCTACGATAGGTAGGCTGTATAAATTGCGAAGTAGCGCAACCCCGGTCGACGCTCCTTTCCCTAAAGAATGTATCTTTTCCATATCTTTCTCTCTTAAATTCATGATCTTGTTTGATGTCTTTATTGCGTCTTGAGCAACCTCTGATATTCCTTTAAAAAAGAAGGTTAGCCATTGCTTTACCCCTCCTTTGGAGTGGTAGTTGTGAAGCATATCAAAATATTTCTCTCTCCGTTTTTCATTGCCTCCAAAAAATTTTGAGAGGTATAAGACCGGCCTTTCAAGTACTTTCTCCTTGTATAAGTAAAACGTGACTAACAATCTCCCCGTTCTGCCGTTTCCATCCTGGAATGGATGAATTGTTTCAAACTGTGCATGGGCCATAGCAATTTTCATGAGCGGACTGTAATAGCTGCTATATAGAAATTTTTCCAGTTGACCAAGCGCTATATTCATTTCGTAAGTGGGAGGAGGTACATATTTTGCGTCATTTGGAGATGTTCCAGATATCCAATTCTGTGATTTTCTAAATTCACCCGGTGTTTTTATATGATATTTATTATCCGAGAGTAATATTTTATGCGTTTCTTTTAAAAACCTTAAAGAAAGAGGTAATTTCTCCATTCTGCTTAACCCATAATTCATGGCACCAATGTATGATTGAATTGTGTCAACGTCTTCTGGTAACCCTTCAACAATGTTGGCTTCTGCTTTAATACTGTCAATTATTGTTGCTTTTGTCCCTTCGATGTTGCTTGATAAGGCTGCTTCTTTCCTTATATACATAAATATGAAAAGGTCTAGGTCAGGAAGTCTTTGCGTTATTCCATCTAATTTTGCTAAGTGGTGTCCTGCCCAAAATTCACATTCAGATACTTCTTGATCCAATCGTAGATTTGTTATGTCGGGTGGAAACGAGTTTGGTATAAAAGCTTTATAACCACCTGATTGTTGTACTAATTTTCCAATTTGCATAACTATGTGTATAATTGTTAATTAAACCATAATATCATTTCGGTTTAAATTGCGCAACACAATTTAAACTATAACTCTCAATCATTAAATCTTTGCGTAATAGACTTTGTGCTATCTTGTTATAATACTTTTGTGTTGGAAATAAAAACATTAACAAATAAAGAAACCGCTGTAAAAATAGCGGCTTTTCTCACCGGACCGAACGCCTTTGATCAAACTTGGGCACCCAATGAAAAAAAGATTGTTGAAAAAGCCGTTATTGAAAGTCTTGATTCTAACCGTCACCAATATTGGTACATAGAAGATGAAGGAAAAATCATCGCCGCAATGGGCGTGAGAGAAAACAAATATGGTAGTGGTGGTTATGAAATGGATGAAGATTATTTTGCTGTACATAAACAATACAGACATCAAGGACTAGCTTCTCGACTATTATCACATCTTGAACGGTTTGTTAAAAAAATTGGTGGTCGTTATATCCATGCCCTATCATGTGATATCGACTCGTATGCGCCAGCAAGGGCATTTTATAAAAAGAGCGGCTATAAACAAGTTGCTGCCATTCCCGACTATTATGTTGAGGGGGGAAGGTAGAGTTGATTTTTTTAAAAAATTTTGATTGATTTGATTTTGCCGCGCGGAGTAAAACTATAGAATAAATTCTTCCTAACAAATGATAAATAATAAAACAAAACCACAAAGCAAAAAAGGTCTTAAAGCTGCAATTCGCTATCATAAAACCATAAGGTCTCCACTTGGAATATTAATTCTTATAGTTATGTTCCTTTTACTCGCGATAGGTCAATATGCATATTTTCTGATCAATCTTGGTCTTTTGTTTGGTATTGAAGGTTACGTCCTTCATCAAACCGGCTGGGTCAGACCGCGCTGGGGCCCATATCAGCCCTTCACGACGATCGACATGATTATCTATACTGTGTTTTCACTCGGTTTGATTATATTTGGATTCTTGTTGCTCATAAAGTGTTGATGGCGTTTTAATCGTTGCGGTGAAATTTCTTGACATTACAGAGTGTTGTTGCTATTCTTTTCACAGAAAGATCAAGAAAGTGACCAATTATACAATTTGGTCTGTTACAAGCGACTGGTCCCGATGACGTAAGGATATCGGGAAGACGAGGAAGAGGGGTTCTTCAACACACGTTGTAGTTTGAAGAACAATCGGACCCTGTTTGACCACGCGGTTTGACAGGAGTATCAGCGGAGACCCTCAGGTGTGGTGGCGCACCTACCAAAAAAGAGTTGTTTAAAACCGATTCGCAAGATTCGGAACAGAGACACTCCCAAGCCTTCCACTTCTCTTTTTCTTTCTGCTAGCCCATTTCGGGTCAGTAATTATTCATTCACTTTTTTACTATGTGTGGAATCTATGGGTACAAAGGAGTAAAAACCAACGCTGGCTCCATTGTTATAAACGGCCTCAAACGATTAGACTATCGTGGGTACGACTCGTGGGGTGTTGCAGTATGCGCGGATAATGCGCTGTTTGTTGAAAAAGAAGTGGGGAAAATAAGCGACATACGCTCGCTTGAAAAACTTCCCAACGGTAATTGTGCCATCGCCCATACGCGCTGGGCCACAACTGGCGCGGTCAATACAACCAACGCACACCCACACTATAGCACCGACAAATCGTTTGTGTTGGCGCAAAATGGCATCGTAGAAAACTTCGACGAACTCAAAAAAATGCTTGTTGAAAAAAACTATCGCTTTGCAAGCGAAACAGACACCGAAGTTATCGTACGGCTCATCGAAGAGAAACAAAAAACACAAAAGTCGCTTTTAGAAGCAATAAGGGCGGCGTTCCTTCAGCTTGATGGGCGAAACACCATCATCGCCCTCACCAAGGAGGGAGAAATCTACGCTGCACGCAATGGCTCGCCGCTGGTTGTCGGGAAAGATACAAAAACCAACGATATATTTGTTTCGTCTGATGTCCTTTCTTTTGCGCCATATGTCGATACTATGGCGGTTGTTGAAAACAATCAAATGATACAGATTGGTAAGGGTGGCGACGTATCGCTTTTTGACGTTAAAGATGGTACAAAAAAGACCTTTGTGTTTGAGCCTATGACAATAAAAGCAGATACCATACAAAAAGAGGGTCATGACCACTTTATGGTCAAAGAAATTTTCGAGACGCCGCAGGCTATACGAAAGCTCCTTTCCCAACCAAAGGGAACGTATGAAGAACTCGCTAACGCAACAAAACGCGCACCTCATGTGTACACGATCGGTTCGGGCACGGCTGGATTTGCCGCTTCTCAAATCGCCTTTTACCTTAGGGTGTTTGGTGGTATACGCGCGACGAACCTTGTTGGTGCAGACGCACGCAGTTATTATGGTTTGTTTCAAAAAGATGATCTTATCATTGCCCCTTCGCAAAGCGGCGAAACCGCAGATGTTATGGAAGTTCTCGAATATGCAAAAAACAAAAAAATGAAAATCGCTTCTGTGGTCAACATGCCGGGCTCCATGATGACGCGTATGTCAGATTACCCCTTCATGAGCGAAGCGGGACCAGAAATTTGCGTTATGTCAACGAAAGTATTTTCTTCCCAGATTGCGTGGGGGTATCTCGTGGCAAAAACCCTACAAGAGCAATATGAAAATGGGCACAAGCACCTCGAGTTTCTTGCCTATGCGCTGCACACATATCTTGAGCAAAATCAAAATATCGCGCGTGTGAAAATGTTGGCAAAACATTTAGCGCGTAAACAGCACATTTTCTTGTTAGGTAAATACCAAAACCTTGCAGTTGTCAACGAAGGGATGGTAAAGATTGTCGAAGGAGCATACCATCATGCACATGCCATACCCGCCGGCGACCTTAAACACTATGCTATAACCCTGATGGAGGAAGGTGTGCCTGTCATCGCTGTGGTCTCGGATGATGTGGTTAAAAACGATATGAATACCGCCATAAACGAAGTACGCTTGCGAGGAGCTGAAGTTATAGCTATCGGGCATAAGAAGCAAGAGAACTATGACTATTTTCTTCCCGTTCCGGACACGGGAGAAACCGATGCGATAGGAAACGTTGTTCCTCTTCAGCTACTTGCCTATTTTATGGCGGTTGAACTGGGAAACAACGTCGACAAGCCGCGCAATATCGCAAAAAGCGTGACGGTGAAGTGACAGGGCGTGATAAAATGGGTGCATGAGTATGAAACGTTTGAAGGAATTTCTCCTTGCAGCAAACCGTGCAGGGTATGCCGGTGGTAAAGAAAAACAATGGAAACACGAGAAAGACCATTCAACCACCATTGTTTTTGAAAAAGGGTTGTGGAAATCTTACGATAACTTTTTCGGCGGAGAGCCTTATGGTGGGAGAAGTGTCGTGTTTTATCAAAACAAGCCTGTGTGGATAATGGTGTATTATGGGTGGGTGAAAAAAGGAGAAGATACGAACAAAATATACGAAATTTTGCGTGAGGCTCTTATGCTCATGCCAAAAGACCACCCGTTCCGCGGGCCCAAAGAGTACAAAAAAGGTTTGTATGTATATACGAACGCGTGGGAAGGGACGATGGAACGCTTTTCTGGCACAGAACACATCCGCGCAGGTGATGATGAAATGTACCATGCAAGTTACATGGGTGGGTTTGTAGATCAACGCGAAGGTGTATAACACCCCTTTCAAAACAGCTTCATTTGACTCTTTTTTTCTCCATTACTGCGATTTTAGGGTCAATCATCTCTTGCGCGCACCCGCTTTTCTTTAATAGTGCCCAAAATGGCGAAACTGAGCGCTTTATTTTATTCCTTTGTTTTGTGTATGTGAAATAAAGGTCTTCTTTTGCACGAGTTATCGCAACATACAATAACCGCTTTTCCTCATTCGCGTCTTCTATCTCACCTGCTCGTTTGAGGGGAATAACACCTTCCTCAAATCCAGTGATGAAGACGTGTTTGAATTCGAGCCCTTTTGATGCATGCATGGTTAAAACCGAGACGGCATCGATAGTCGAGTCATAATAGTCGTGGTCTGCTAGGCTGTCAAGGTGCGCAAGAAATGCCTGAAGGGGCTGTTTGTTCTTTTCAAACTGCAGCGCGATGTGACAAACCAAACTCAAGTAAAGCTGTTCTTCTTCGGTTTGGCCTTCTCCTGTCATTTCCCAACAAGTGCCGATGAGTTGAGATAAGGTAAGAGGTTGCCCCTTGTCGCGAAGCGCATTAAGTTTGATTTCGATCGTTTGAATACGAACTTGGTCTTGCTTGGGTAGTTGGCTGCTTAGCAAACGAAATGTTTCAGGATTTTCAACATAATTATTGGTCAAAATGTTCCGCGCCTTTTGCGACAACCCCGTACCCGCCACGGAAATAAGGGTAAATAATTCTTGATAAGAAGGGCGCTGGATGTAGCGCAACATTGCAAAAACCAACACCATGCGCGGATTGTTGTACCAGCTTTGTGCTCCTATTTTTTGGTACGGAATACCTTTTGCGCTCAACTCTTTTTCTATATATTTATTGAGATAATGAGTGCGACACACGATGGCGATGTCGCGAAATGTGGTTGAGTGTTCTTTGTAAGCATTGTCGCCTGCTTGTAACAAATCGGTCCCGCCAACGAGTTGTTCGATTTTTTCAACAACCCAATGTGCTTCTGAAAATTCGTTCTCGGTCTGAAGGAGTACGGTCTCCCCGTCGTTTTGCTCAGAAAATGGCGCTTGTTTTGGCGCCGAAGGAAATAAACAGGAGCCAACGTCAATTATGTGTTTCTGAGATCGATAATTTATATCGAGTGTTATCGTGTTGGTGTTGGGAAAATCTTCGGCGATTTGAGAAAAAATAGCGCTATTTGACCCCCGAAACGCATAAATTGACTGGTTTGGGTCCCCGATTGCAAAAAGGTTGTCTTTTTGTAGAAGTTGTTTCACAAGTGTGTATTGAGTGGTATTTGTGTCCTGAAATTCGTCGATAAAAATATATGGAAAGAGGTGAGCGTTCCGCTTTTGGGATAATAGTTTTTTTGTGTGTAGGAGGACGTCTTCGTAGTCTACGAGCCCGCGTTTTGCAAGTTCTGATTGATACACTTCAACTATTTCGTCTTGTTGATTGTTGTGTTTGTTATGTGCAATGCGTAACGTAAGGTCTCGAACTGATTGTTTGATTCCTCGATTGCGACGAATCAAACGGATAATACGATCTCGCTCTTGATCATCAATAATGTGTGGAGTTTGGTGCTCGGCCGAGAGAATATCAAAACAAAGGCTGTGAAACGTTTTTGCGGTAATCTTCTTGTTTACGATCGTGAATAGTCGTTCTTGCAACTCAGTTGCAGCTTTCCTGGTGAATGTAAGTATAAGAATCTCTCGTGGATCAACCTTGAGCTTGCTGACAAGGTACCATACACGCATAACGATAACGTGTGTTTTTCCTGTCCCTGGGCCGGCAACAACACATGTTGGCCCTTCTGAGCATACTGCTTCTTGTTGTTTGATGTTAAGAGACGAAAATGTGTCGGTCATGCAAGATTTGTAATAATGTCGTTCCATGAGTATGCCCTTGTTGTGCTTTTGGGTGTTTTGCTTTTGTTCCAAGGACGATCAAGAAGGATGGAACGTATGCCGAGGTCAGCGCATTCTTCGATATAATCAAGGTTGTCTTCTATTAACACTTCTGCGCCAATTTCTTGGCAGATTTCTTTTTTTGTGCGCGATGTGCCTTGGGTTGCCCAATGAGCGTGGTTTGCGATGTGAACTTTCTGAAAGAGTGTGGGAAAATGATTGTTTACCCATTTGTGTGTAATGTCTGCAAATTCTTCTTGACGAGAAGTGACAATGTGAAGTGAGTGTGATTGTGCGAGTTTTTTGATTCCCTCTATCGCTCCTATAACCGGTTTTGGGGCAAAATCTGGAGAAAAATAGAAATCGTGTACGAGTCGGAAAACATCATCGCGTGCCTCACCAACTATATTGTGCCAATAGTATGTGTGGAAATCCTCCAGCCTAAAATCTGTTTTTCGTATTGTGTTGTAATAGTCAATAAACGCCGGGGTGGTTGCCGAAAGAACGTCATCAAGATCAACCGCTATAATCATATCTTATTATATCAATGTCGTCTGGTTTTTGAGCGATGCTCGTTCTTGCACGTTTTTAAAAAGTCTAATAACCCCAAACACGCCATCGTAGCCCGGCTCTATATGTACGTCACCCATTCTCATCCTCTTGATAACGTGAGCGAGCTCCTCAAACCCTTTATTCTCGATGTCTCCAACACGAATGGTTCTTAAAATATCAAACTCGTTGCCGAGAATTTCTATTACTTTGTTGTATTCTTGTTGGACTGTTTTTGTGTTCACACCTCTTCCTTTGAGCTCTGCAATGATTTCCGCGAGCGGAATGATGTATTCAACCTGTTTGTGTTTTTTTGGTTTGTAATCTTCGGGGTGGTTAGCGAGTTTACCAACTCTAAAATCAACACCTACGGTCAGGGGCTTGTGGCATTTTGGACAAACCCCTTTGTGTTTTTTTGTTTCGGATGGGGTAAATCTCACCCCACAAACCCTGTGTCCATCAAAATGATATTTCCCTTCTTGAGGAAAAAATTCAATTGTCCCAACAAAGCGCTTGTCGTTTGTTTTGATTGCATCAATGATATCTTTGTAGCTTAATGATGAACAAATGATGTTGGCTTCGCGACCAAGCTTTTGCGGAGAATGCGCGTCAGAGTTGGAAACTAAAGTCACGCTTTGGAGTTCGTCAACGCGCCAGTTCATAAACGGGTCGGAGGATAGGCCGGTTTCTATCGCTTTTATCTCTGGAGCAAGGTCTTCGAACGCTTCGATAATCGAATCAAAGCCGGACTTTGAACCAAACATAGCAAACCATGGGGTCCAAATGTGGGCCGGGATAAACAAACTGTCTGGGTGGGATGCAAGTGTAATTTCAAGAAGGTGTTTACTATCCATCCCCAAAATAGGCCTGCCGTCTGCTTTGAGGTTACCAATACGATCAAGTTGGGAAATAACTTTTGATGCAGCTTCAAAGTCTGGGACAATGACAACGTTGTGTAGTTTGCGCACTTTTCCTTTTTTTGAATAAATATTACTTATCTCAACGGTCAACACGTAACGCATGTGGTTGTTTTTTACCGATTGGGGGAGTGTTTTGTCTATTTCGTTGGCAAGTTCGTCTTTAAGTTTGTACAAACCACCCTCTGCGGGTTCGAGTTTTTCTCTAATCTCTGCAAACCATTGTGGGTGAGTGAAATCTCCAGTGCCAATGATGGTGATTCCTTTAATTTTTCCCCAATAGTATAATCCTTCGAGTGTTGAGTGTTTGCTCGTTGCGCGCGAATAGTGTGAGTGTATGTGTAGGTCGACAACGTGTTCTGTATTCATGCTTGCTATTATAGTGAATGGTGCTATAAATTAAAACGTGTGGTTGTTATCTTCAATTTTTTAAACATTTTTAAAGAGAGGGTGGTGTTGAAAACAAGAATATTAAATGCAATTTGGTTGCGTTAAATATTTAATAAATATGATTTTAAAACATATATGCAATTAGGTTGCATGTAATGAATAATAAAATACAGTCTTTGAATTTGGACAAAGTGTTTGCTTTGTAAATAATAAGGAAAGCCGTATACTAACACTATATGACTGAAAAAAATATTGGGTACACACTTCTTGTTTTAGGAATCACTGCGATGACTTTTGCTCTCATAGCTATTATTTCCGTCATAATGGGAAAAGCCGCTGTTCCAACCATCATCAACTTACAAAGTCAAAAAACCGCGACAATGCATGAACCTACTCAACCCAAACAAACTCTCGATCAGAATAATGGCACAGATCAATTGAACCAATTAACAAATTTGCTGGGGAAGAATGGTCGGCCCAACCTCGGAGCAACTAGCCCCATACCACAAATGCAGTTTTTCGACCCAACAATGTTTGAGGGTATTCTAAACACTACGGTATATTATCTTGTGATGCAGTTTGTGTTGGGTTTTGGGTACAAAATTGCTTATTTGGGGACACAACTTATCCGACCCATTAAAGTTATTCAAAAAAGTAACGTTTAATGTATTGAAGTCATAAGAAACGTATTCAGTGCGGGTAGAAGATCGTTCAGCGATAGAAGATTGGCTTTTCTCTTTGGGGAAGAACGAGGCTTATTCTGCGCTCTTTGGTGTTGATGCGTTCAATAAACACACCAACAGTATCTCCGATGTTTATATTTTCTTCTCCCGTAAGTTTACTGATATGAATCAAGCCTTCTACACCGGGTTCAAGCCGAACAAAATATCCATATCGCTCTTTTCTAATTACCTCACCTTTATGTTCTTTATCTTTGGGATAGCGTTTTTGAATATCCTTCCATGGATCGCTCTGTAGGCGTTTAATAGAAAGGTTTAGTTTGAGATCGCCGGCGTTTTTCTCAACAACAAGAACTTTAATAGTGTCTCCGGGTTTAACGTAGATAGATGCATTTGTTACCTTTTCCCAAGAGATTTCAGAGATGTGCACCAATCCTTCAACGCCGTCTATTTCGCAGAAAATACCAAACTCTGAAGCGCCCAAAACGTTTGCTTCGTAGGTTTCTCCTTCTTTAATTTTATCAAAGCGTTCTTTGAGTTCTTTTTGGGAAATGTTTAGTTCCGCTGCCTTCTTCGACACAACAAGACGATTTTTTGCTTCGTCAACCTCAAGCACCTTTACTTCTATTCGTTGCCCTTGTAGTTTTGAAGGGTCTTGTAGAAATTCTTGTGTGAGTTGAATTTTAGGAATAACACCACGAATACCCATAAAATCAATAAAAACGCCACCTTTTCCGTATTCTCCGCAAACAACCTCTATGGTTTCTTCTTTTTCTTTCTTAGATTCTAAAATTTTCCACTTTCCTTTATCAAAAAAGCGCTGAAGAGAAACAACGGGGTACCCGTCGCGAGATTCTTCAGAAACAACGCGTACGGCAATATTTTGGCCTTTTTCAAGATAAGGTAAATAGGTGGCCACCTGTCGAAGCTCTCTGTCGCCTAAAACCGCGTGGGCTTTTGCGCCAAGATCAAACAAAACTGCCTTTTTAGAAAGCTTGAGGATGGTTGCGTCTATTTCTTCTCCTTTTCGAATATTTTTGATTGTTTTAGAAGCAAGAAGCGCTTCCATAATGCTGTTTTTGTTGTGGGTTTGGGTTTTGTTTGTCATTAATGCGTTCCTCCTGATTTATAGGTTAAGAATATATCATATTTATCACGTTTTTTCAATTTCATTAAGGATGGTTTGGTTTGTTTCTAAAATCCGTTGAATAGTTGGGATGTTTGCCTCGCTTACTTCTTCGAGAATCTCCGAGACAACTTCTTTATGTTTTGTGTTGCTTTGAAGTAGTGTTTCTTTAAATTCGCTTGGAACGTCTTGTCCTTGCGCTTTGGCCGTCTTAATAATCGAGAAAATATCTTTAAATAAATCTTGAGATTTATCTAGACTCCCTAGCGCCTTCTCTTCCTTACCTTTTTCAAGAAGCGCTTTAGATGTGGCGATTTGCTTATCAGATAAATGTAATAGTAGCTGCGCCTTTTTATTAGGGTCTCGCGTTGTCACCAAAAGTAGATCGTCTCGAATTGATTTAAGAAAATATAGTGGGTGATCTGGTAAGATGCCGGGGTAGGGAAGGTTGTACACAACTGTTTTTGGCTCAATTTGTATATTTTGAGATTGAGAAATCATATATGTTGAGGGCACAGAAATAAGAAGAAGGAAAAAGGTTAAAAAGAAAACAACTATTTTTCGCATTATACTATTATATCAAGCTGATAATAAAACACAACCCCACTAATTAAGGTCTATATTGAACCAAAATAGTAGGGTTGGTGAGTTTTATTTAACTCTTCTTTTAAGACTTTTACCTGCAGTAAAGCCAGGTGTTTTTGTTGCAGGAATTTCAATGACTGCCCCTGTTTGTGGGTTTCGTCCTTTCCTTGCGGCTCTACTTCTAACCAAGAAGGTTCCAAATCCGGTTACAACAACCTTCTCTCCTCGTTCGAGTGCTCCTGCGACTGCTTCAAAGACTGCATCGACAGCGTCTTTTGCGGCTTTGTTTGTTAAGCCTTGGACTTTTTTTGCAACTTGAGCGGTTAAATCAGCTTTTGTCATATTCGTTTTTCACCCCCTTTCTTTTAGTAATTGTTAGGTGTGCGCTTGTTTAGCGCCTAACAATACTCTAACGTAATCTGTACATAGAGTACTCTCAAAATCGCGTCTTGTCAATCTATATTATCTTTATCTTTTTCGTTCAATCTATATCATTTGTGCCGTATGTTTTGTTAGAAAGGGAATTTTCCCCATTCTTCCTTATTATATTTTTGTTGTTGATTCTGCGCGAAATTCTCGCAATACTGTTGTTTTAATTTGGCCCGGGAATACATCAAATTTTTTCTCTAAGTTTTCGCGTATTTTGTTTGACATTACGACAGCTTCGTCATCAGAAACATCTTTCGGCTCCACAATAACTCGTAGCTCTCTCCCTGCCTGGAGAGCGTATGCTTCTTTTACACCCTTCATCTGTTTTGCGGTCTCTTCTATAGTTTTAATGCGCTTGAGATATTCTTGAAAGTCTTCGTGTCGTGCGCCTGGCCTACCTCCAGAAACCGCATCTGAAATATATACAATAACCGCCTCTTTTGATGGGAAAGGGATGTCTTCATGATGGGCAGCAACACAGCCAATCACTTTTTCAGGGAAACCGTGTTTTTTTAGAAGCTCTACACCAAGATCAACGTGTGAACCCTCTTCTTCAGTAACAACCTTCCCTATGTCGTGCAATAAACAACCGAGCTTCACCACGTTTACATCGGCTTTCAGTTCGTGGGCAAGCGCGATGCCTATTCTGGTTTCCTCAAGCGTATGTAGAATCATGTTTTGCCCGTAAGAAAATCGGTATTTAAACTTCCCGAGCATTTTTGTTATCTCTGTTGGAAGGTTAAAAACGCCGACCTTGTGAGTTAGTTCTTCACCAGCTTTGAGAATGGTTTTGTCCATTTCTTGTCTTACCTTCTTAACAACCTCTTCGATTCTTTGAGGTTGAATTCTGCCGTCTTTAATGAGTCTTTCAAGCGAAATGCGGGCGACCTCTCTACGAATTGCGTCAAAAGACGAAACACGAATGATTCCTTCTTCTTCAAGATCGACGTCCACTTGGGTTGCAAGCTCAAATGCGCGGATATTTCTTCCATCTTTTCCGATAATTCTTCCTTTGTAGTCGTCGTTTGGGAGGTGTATAACAGAAAGGGTGTACTCAGAAACATAATCGGTTGCTCCATATCGCATTGAGTCAAGTAGTATTTCTTTCGCTTTATCTTCGCTTGTTTTTTTAATTTTATCCTCAGCCTCTCGCACTCTATCTGCTATATCTTTTGCTAGGCGGTCTTCCCACGCTTGTAATAGAAGTTTTCGTGCGTCGTCTTTGGTCATTTGGGCAACTTTTTCTAGCTTAATGAGTATTTTGTCGCGTTTTTGCTCGTAGTCTTTTTTTATTTCCTCGATGTGCTTGTTTTTGTCTAAAAGGCTTTGCTTCTCTTTGTCAAGATTAGACTTGAGATGGTTGAGAGATCGCTCTTTCTCTGCGAGGCGCTTTTCTATACTCAACCCTTCCTGTGTGGCCTTTCTCGCATCTGCTTCTGCGTGTTGTTTGATTTTTAATGCCTGCTCGTTCGCATCAAGAATGATTTCTTTTGCTTCTTTTTTTGCTTCGGTGAGAAGCTCTTGTTTTTGTTTTTTAAACAGTAAATGTATAATGTTGTTCATAAGAATAAAAAAATATAACGAAAGGAATTAAAACACCAAAAATGTTGTGGAAAAAGCTAAACCAGTATGGTTGTTGGTTTGAACATAAAAATCATAGTAATAATTGCTTTTTTTAATAAATGTAATAAAAATTGGTGTTCTTTACCTTTAAAATTATTAATGCGCCTATTGTACTCTTTCTAAAGACCTTCTTCAATCGTTTTTTTGATGTCGGCATAACGAAACCCCCTTCGTATAAGCCTGTTGATTATCTTGTTTTGTTCTTTTTTTCCCAAACGTTGTGAATAGGAATATTTATTAAGGAGTTGTTTTATAAGGTTCCCCTCATGGATGGTATGCGAAGAAAAAAAAGATTCGATGTCTTCTTCTGATATGCCTTTTTTGCGTAATTCGTATTTCAAAACGTAAGGGCTTTTTTGTTTGTTCCGCAATCTTGAAGAAACGAAAGACTCAATGAACCGGCCATCATTTATATAATTATTCTTTTTTAAATCTTCCAAAACAATATTAACAACCCACTCATCAATGTTGTGTTTTTGTGCTTTTTTTTGTAAATACGCATGCATTTCCTGTTCTGATCTTTCACGAAATCTTAAAAAAAAGTATGCGTTTTGTAACAAAAAGGTTGTTTCTTCTTTTGGTTTATTATTTTTTTGTGGGTGCTCCTTTGGTTTCTTTGTGTTTGAGTACGTCATACACTTTTTTTGCAATTTCGTGTTTTAACTTTGCGTCGTTCAAGAAGGTTTCTTTTGCTTGTTCAATGCCCTGCCCAACAACCTCGTTGTTGTACTTAATAAAAGACCCGCTTTTTTCTAAAATACCTCTTTCAACAGCCATATCAACCAAAGATCCAAGTGTGTCTACCCCCTCGGCGGTAATGGTAAACTCGGCAAGTTTAAACGGTGGGGCAACTTTGTTTTTCACAACTTTGACACGGATGCGTGCTCCATAGGGCTCTGTGCCTTTTTTAAGTGTTTGGGTTTTACGCACATCCATACGAACAGAACAGTAAAACTTGAGTGCCATACCACCCGGGGTTGTTTCAGGGTTACCAAACATCACACCTATTTTCATGCGCAATTGATTTGTGAAAAGAACGATGGTTTTCGATCGAGAAACAACAGAGGTAAGTTTTCTTAAAGCTTGTGACATAAGCCTTGCTTGCAAACCAATTTGCGCGTCTCCCATATCTCCTTCAATTTCTGATCTGGGGACAAGGGCGGCAACCGAATCTATAACAATAAGATCAACTGCTCCGGATCGCACGAGGGTTTCAACTATTTCTAGTGCTTGTTCGCCGGTGTCGGGTTGAGAGATAAGAAGTTGGTCTAGGTCGACGCCGATCTTCTCTGCCCATGAAGGATCGAGGGCGTGCTCTGCATCAATAAAAGCCGCTGTGCCGCCAGACTTTTGTACCTGCGCTATAAGAGACAAACTAATTGTTGTTTTACCAGAAGCCTCTGGTCCATAAACCTCAATAATTCTTCCGCGTGGTATGCCGCCAATACCAAGCGCGACGTCGAGCGACAAAATGCCCGTTGGAACGCTTTGAACTTGTGTTGTTGGCTCCTCACCCATCTTCATAATGGCACCCTTCCCGAATCGTTGTTTAATTTGTTCCAAAGCCAACTCGATTGCTTTATTTTTTTCGTTTTCAGGCTCTTTTTTAACATTTTTAGTGGACATAATAATAACCGTAATTTGTAATGGTTATGTAATTATGGCACAAAAAAAATATAGGGTCAATACTAAATTATGAAGTTTTACGCCTTAGATATGTGCCTATCCCCAAAGAGGAGAAGAGAAGGGGGACAATTATTGTTGGCGTGCCGGTTTTTGGGATCGAATGAACCTCGGACAAAACACCGTTTTCTTGATTTGCTTGTTTGTTTGTTGTTGGGGTGGGTGTTTGAGTTGGGGTTGGAGAATTGATTAAGCCACCAAATAGGCCAGAAAAGGGGTTTTTGCTTTTGGTTTGGGTTGGGGTTGGGGTTGTTTGGGCGGTGCTTTCTCCTTGGATTGAGGGTTTTGAGCGGAGTTGGTTATTTACCCAAACAAAAACTAATATTATGATAACAAAGCCTAAAATAAGAGAGATGGTTCTATTTGTGTTCACGCCGCAATTATATCACCCTGTGGGTTCTTTTTCAATCAACCCTGCGCAACAACAAACACAAAAACACGCCTCACACCACAAGCTTTAAGCGTTTTTGCTGCTTCTCTTGTTGTTGCTCCACTTGTATATACATCGTCAACAAGCAAAAGAGTTTTTCCTACCGTGTCTTTCATATATCTTTCATCAACCTCAAAGGCGTTGTGAATAATCTCTGCGCGTTCGAGTTTGGATTTTGTTTTTGCAAGGGGTTGTGTATTCTTTTTTCTTATAAGTACCTGCCAAACAGGCTTTTTTATCTGGTGTGAAACAAGACCAGCAATAATATTAGACTGGTTAAAGCCGCGCTTGTTTTCTCTTATTCGAGAAAGTGGTATGGGCACAATCGCGCCGATGTTGTGTTTTTTTAAAACCGCCACCCTTTGTTTAATATAATCATCACGGACAAAAAGCTCTTGTAAAGCCCCTTTTGCTAATCGGTATTTAATACCAAACAAAAATTTCATAAGTGATCTATTGTAATAAAAAAGACTAATGAGGCCGTCAATACCACCGGGGCGGACGCATGTATCATGAAACGCGCCATCTTTGGTTTTTTTTAGACAATATGGACAAGAAAGTGGTGTTTTTTCTAGTTTTTTGTAACACGCGTAACAAATACTTTTTCCTATTTTTTTACAAACCAAACAATAATGAGGAAAAAGAATGTTGGTAAGCACCTTAAACACGAAAAGAGTATAACGTATAAAATTCATGTTGAAAACTCAATAAATTCTGTTTATTATTTGTGGATAAGTTATCCACAAATTATTTACTTTGATGTCTGGGTCTTTTTGGCAATCATTTCTAACAACTTTAGAAGAACTTAAAAAACAAAACCCTATTTACTACTCCATTCTTTCTGACCTTGATGTGCTGGAGGTTTCTGATGATACGGTTGTTTTTGGTTGTGGCAGTGTTGGTGCGAAAAACTACATGCAAAAAAAACAAAACGATTTTGAAGGAGAGCTTTCTGAATTTATTAAAAAAAACGTTTCTGTTGTTTTTGTTCTAAGAGAGGAAAAAAAACAAAAAAAGACACCCCTCCTTAACTATGAACCAACAAAAAACGATGTTGTGCGCGCAGCAGGGCTTCGCACAAACTTCACTTTTGAAAGCTTTGCCGTCTCTCCAACAAATCAAGTTGCTTTCGCTGCTGCGCAGGCGGTTTCAAAACAACCCGGATCTTCATATAACCCCCTTTTTATCTATGGGGGTGTTGGTGTCGGTAAAACACACCTTGCGCAAGCTACCGCGCGGGCTGTTCTGCTTGAAAACCCAGATATTGGTGTGTTTTTTTGTTCTGGGGAGCGCTTTATGAACGAGCTTATTGAATCTATCCGAACAAAAACAACGCCAAAATTTAGAAAAAAATACCGTGGTCTTAACCTTATTGTTGTCGACGATATACAGTTTATCGCCGGCAAACGAACCGTCCAAGAAGAATTTTTTCACACCTTTAATAGTGTTGTTTCTTCGGGCGGACAAATCATCCTCACATCAGACCGCCCCCCACACGAAATTAAAAACCTCGAAGACCGCCTGCGCTCTCGGTTTTCTGGGGGTCTTATTGTCGATATTCAAAACCCAGACTTTGAACTAAGAACGGCGATCCTTCTCATTAAAGCGCGGGAAAAAAACATCGATATTGGTATTGATGCCGCAAAAAAAATAGCAGAGAACGTTATGGATGCGCGGGCGCTTGAGGGTTCGCTTTTAACGCTGTATGCGCGAACAGTTGATGCGGGCTCCGAAATAAGCCTGCCTTCTGTTGAGCGGTTCCTTTTTCAAAAAAAAGAGCGGCGTCCAAAAACCTCTCCACAAGAAGCCATTAAGGCGGTTTGTTCTTTTTACAACATAAAGCCGACACAAATTAAGGACAAAACGAGAAAAAGTAATATTGCGTTCGCCCGACAAATCGCCATGTTTGTCCTTAGAACGGAAATGGGGTTGGGGTTTGAAGAAATCGCTCGTTTGTTAAAAAGAAAAGACCACACAACGGTTATGTATGGGGTTAACAAAATTAAAGGGATACTAATGAAAGACACCGCAATTAAGGAAGATGTTTTTGCAATAACATCTTCTCTTTTTCCTTCAACATGATATCCACGCGCTTTAAACATTTATCTTTTTATTTTTTGTTTGTATTGAAAATCCAAACGTAATTTTATACACTTATTCACACCCCCTACTACTACTGTTTTCTCTATTTATTAATTCAATATAACTAAGAAAATGACATTAAACATACAAAAAGACACACTTATTGAAAAACTTACGCAAGCATCTCTTTTTTCCTCTGAAAAAATAAATACAAACACTGCACTTAGGGGCGTGCTTTTAGAATTTAAGGGAAAAACGATGCAGATTCTTGCAACAGACCTTAATAGGTATTTCGAAAGTAGTATGCCTCTCCCAGAAGAAACAAAGCAAAAGAAAATCATTATCACAACAAGGAAACTATTGGAGTTTCTTCAGCTCTTGCCGTCGGGGGAAATAACCATCTCTTTTCAGGAGAGCACGCTCGTTATTAAACAGGGTACAAAAAAAGGAAGCTTCCCTATAGAGCAAACGCAAGACTTTCCTTACCCACCCTCGTTTAAAAAGGCAAAAAAACTTAAAGAACCACAAAACCTCTTCGAAGACGCAACAACCGTGCTCTTCTCCGCGTCGAAGGACGACACGAGGCCAATCCTAACAGGCGTATACGTTTCCATCGAAGAAAAAGAGAGAACCGTTGTGACAACAGACGGATTCAGGCTTTCTTTATCACAACAAGAGACAGAAGAGAAAGAACAACAACTAATAATTCCTGCGAGTTTTATAAGAGATGTGATAAAAAACATCGATATAAAAAAAACCACAACTTATTACCTTGAAGAAGAAAAAATGATATGTGTGGAATATAAAAACACGAAATATTATTCGCGGCTTATCGAAGGCACTTTCCCACAATATGAGCGCGTTTTACCCACAGAAAAAGAAGCAACCATCGAGATAAATAAAGAAGAATTAGAAAGAAACGTAAAAATTATTTCGATTTTTGCCCGCGATTACTCAAACGTTATTGTGTTTTGTTTCGAAAAAGATAAGTTGCTATTACGGCCAAAAAAACAAGGAAATAAGGAAAACAGTATAGAAATGGAAGCAAAACAAAAGGGTAATGAAATAACTATAGCGTTTAATTACAAATACATACTTGATTTTCTCAACAATACTAAAGGAGAATTTATTACAATTGATTTATTAAGGTCAGACGCACCGGTTGTTTTTAAAGACAAAAAACAACCACACCTAACCCACATCATTATGCCGGTACGAATTCAAGAATAACAATGGACGAAAACAAACAAATTTCGGTATCAATTAACACAAGAACAATTCTTTATTTTATTTTTCTTCCTTTGGGTCTGTATGCGCTATGGTCGATAAAAGACATCTTATACTCTATCCTTATTGGTTTTATTTTTATGAGCGCGCTTCGTCCTGCAGTTGAGGTTATGACAAAGCGCGGGGTTCCAAAAAAGGTAGCCTCGGTAATTATTTATGTGTGTTTCGTTGCAGTGTTAATATTATTAGTTTCCCTTATCTTTCCGCCGATTATTCAAGAAACAACAAGCCTTATTATTAGTCTTCCTGTATACATTACCGAACTCTACCCAAATCTTTCTGTAGACGCTTTTTCGCAATATTTACCCACAGCAACAAACAACATTGTTGGTGTTATTGGAAGTATTTTCTCAAACACTTTTTTTCTTGTCTCCACGTTGTTTTTTGCATTTTATTTTCTTCTTGATGATGCGCTTATTGAAACGGTAGCTTGCCGGTTTCTCAATAATAAACAACTCGCGGTTTTTGTCGGCGCTCTAAAAAAAGCAGAAAAACGCATGTCTTCGTGGTTTTGGGGTCAAATTTCGCTCATGTTTTTTGTTGGAATCTTAACATATATAGGTCTAGTCCTTTTAGGAACACGATACGCATTACCCCTCGCTGTTTTAGCGGGGTTGCTTGAAGTGGTTCCGAACATTGGCCCCCTTGTCTCGGCTATTCCAGCGATTCTTATCGCGTTTACTTCCTCATATCTTTCTGGTTTTTCTGTTCTCGCGCTTTATATTTTTGTACAACAACTTGAAAACAACATTATTGTACCTGTAATTATGAGGCGGGCCGTTGGCCTCCACCCCATCGTAACACTTATTACCCTTTTGGTTGGGGGTCGCATAGGTGGGGTTATTGGAATTATTTTATCTATCCCAATATTTTTATTTATCGAAACATTTTTTCAAGAATACAGGGGAATAAGTGCCGCGGCAAAAGTGCGGAAATAGTGCGGGTAATATATCTGCGGCAAAAGTGCGGATTTTATGCGGGAATTATGATACAAAAACTTCGGTTTTTCTTCAAAGCGGCTATTTTGACTCTTTTTATTTTTTGTATTTGTATTGGGTGTTATTTTGGTTTATATTTGTTTGGTGTTTTAAAAGAGCAGGTGCCTGTTTCTGGCGCATCGATGCTCCCCACACTTCCAGAGAAGGGGACTGTACCTTTTCAAAAGTACGCTTTTTTTCCACTAATTGAACACTATTTTAAACCTAAACTTCATAAAGGAGACATTGTTGTTTTTGATAACAACAAAACGGAACAAATTCTCAAAGAACAAAACAAACAAGCAAACGGTTTCGTAAAGAGGATAGTTGGGATGCCAGGAGACACCGTTGAGATAAAAGACGGCTTTGTTTATGTTAACAACACCATTATAGATGAGCCATATACCCTCAAGGCACGATCGACGTTTGGTGGGGACGAAATAAAAGACTGCCAAAAAACAACCATCCCAGAAGACCACTATTTCGTTCTTGGTGACAACAGAAAGGTGAGTATGGATTCTCGACAAATAGGCATCATTTCGATACAAAATATTTCGCACTATATTCCTTTCGATAAACAAGAAGGGATTTTTAGCAAGCACTGGAGAGACACAATAAACGATTCCGCCACCCAAAACAAAACACTGTTTGATACCGCAAAGTATCTTAAATTATTAAACACAGAAAGAGAAAAATACAACCTGCCACCCCTTGAATACCAGCTAAAACTAGAGCAATCCGCAAGACTTCGGGCAGAAAACATGCTTCAATATGACGACTTTGACCCAAAAGCCCCAAAAAGTGGTTATACCATGGAGAGGGCGCTTCAAGATGTTGGCTACACAAACATTGTTCTGGGGGAGTTTCCTATCGTGGGTTATTACGATGAACAAGAATTGTTTGATGCTTTTTTTGAGCAACAAAACACAAGCGATTTCCTTTTGAACAAAAACTATCAAGAGGTGGGGGTGAGTAGTTTTGTAGCAACCCTCAACAGTTGTCCGGTTCAAGTTGTTGTTCAGCACCTCGCTGGGTATGTGCCACCAAACTATTCAACAGAACAAATTGCTTCCTGGAATGGCGCTAAAGAAAATCTTATCCAAGTTCAAAAAGGGTGGATTGATTTAAAACAAAACAACGCTTTTTATGAGCAAAACAAAAAAGACATAGATAGAATTAATGAGATTATTTCTTTACGAATTTATAGGATAACCACAATTACAGATACACTTATAAAGAACGAGTGGTTAACAGAAGAAGAGAAAAACTGGACAGAAGAAGATAAAGACTTAAGTAACGAACAAAACCAAATCGCAGACTTGTTGAATGAAAGAATTCGGTCTTTTAAACAATAATAAGGAGACACAACTTGACTTTTCTTTTTTAACATATAACAATAGATATATGGACGATCAGGATAAAAAAAATCCCCAATATTCATCCCAAAAACAACAAACAAACCCGCAAGTTGTGTTTTTGTGGAAGGCCCCACTGCGAGCGTACAAGAGACAGAGTAAAAAAACCCTCCGTTTTTATTTAGCTGTGGCACTACTTTTATCAATAATTGTTTATTTTTTTAGTGACCCCATCCTTATTCTTCCTACATGGGGGGCCTTGTTTTTGTTTTATACCTTCACTATTACACCACCACCAATTATTGAAAACAAAATCACAAAGTTTGGTATTGAAACGGCCGGAATTACACTACGTTGGGACAGCTTATCCCACTTTTATTTTAAAGAACTCTTCGGCTTCACCGTTCTTATTGTTGTAACAGATCCACCATACAATCTCCACTCGTATTTAATCATTCCCAACAAAGAGATAGAAAAAAAAGTAACTAAAATATTGGTGGAGCACATTATTTTTCAAGATAAACCACAAAAAAACCTCACCGATAAAATGATAGATTGGCTTTCTTTTTTTATTCCCGAGGATGAACCAGAAGAGCTAAAAACCAACAATAATTTTACGATGAAAATTGAAGAAGAAGACAAACTCAACAAAGTTAAGCACACGCTCGAATCTCTTTTCCAAAAACCTCTGGAGACATCTCCAGAACACCAAACTTCCGCGCCCACTTCATAACGCCTTCATCTGTTGAAACCAAATACCCCTCAATAACCCTGCTTAGAATAATAAGTTCGAAATCTGTTGTACTATCGATGAAACCAGTCCTCGTAGCGTTTCTATAGCGTTCACGAACGTTTTTAATAACTTTTCCCACCGTCATTTGAAACTCTTTTTCTGGGAGCGCTTCTTTTCCCATAAACAACCTCCCAACGTTAATAATTTCTTCTTCCGCGATGGTTAAACCTCTATAAGCACGAGCTCTCGACTCGTTTATATACTCCTTCATAATTGATGCAGGAATAGATGTTTGAAAAATAGACGGGGATTTAATTGTGACACACTGAAGAAAGTCTTGTAGGAGAGCCTTATCGTTGTTTTCGAAAAAAGACTCTATTTCTTTAACAACCCCAGGGGTGGTAAAGAGAGCGATTTTTTCTTTTCCCTGAGCCCCGCTCACTGATTGTGATATTAAACCCACAACCTCTTTGGTGGTCGAGCCAAGATTGATGCCAGCACTCATGTTAAAAAGAACATTTGTGTCTATTACGATTTTTTTCATATTTACATTATACCAACAAGCACATCTGTAAATAAAGAGGTTTAAGATTAAAAAGCAGTAAAAAGACAACAACCAAACACACAAAGAATCGGCGCTTTTGCTATATGAGAGCTTCCCACAAAAAGAGAAAAAAATATCACAATCTCACACAATCGAGTTTTAGTTACCAACGTTTAACGTTTGTTTGTTTTTGTTCAAAATATATACGAAAAACGAATAAATTTTTATAGGATAGTCTAAAAACACCTATTTACTACATGATATATTTTGATATAATAATTGAACTTGAAATACTACAAATAGTGTTATAAATTCAAACAGTACACAATATATGAAGTGCTTATTTTGTCAATATACAAACACGGAAGTTATAGAAACGCGGGTTTCTGAAAACGGCACAACCATAAGAAGAAGAAGGTCGTGTCCAGATTGCGGCAAGCGTTTTACCACCTATGAGCGCGTAGAAGAGCTTCCAATACTTGTTATTAAAAAAGACAAACGGCGCGAGCGGTTCGACAGGAAAAAACTAAGAGAAGGGATCGTGAAGGCGGTTGGTAAAACAACCATTACCGCAGACCAGGTTGAAAATATTGTAAACACTATAGAACAAGAAGCGACACACAGAGGAAAGACTGAAATACAAAGCCAAAGGATAGGGGAGCTAGTTGCAAGCCAACTCAAAGAACTCGACAAACTAGCATATATACGTTTTGCCTCAGTATTTAAGCGGTTTGTCGACGTTGAAGAGTTTGAGAAAGAGCTTAAAAAATTAACAGGGTAACACACATCTTGTTAAGGTTATATAATAAGAGACCCAAAACAAGAAACAATTTATTATTAGTTGCTTATACACACAGACATGAAACTTAAAGGAGTATCAGAGAAGGTTTTTTTAGATCGTTATTCTCTCAAAAACAAAAAAGGCGACCCTTTGGAAAAAACGCCGGAAGAGATGTGGCAGCGTGTTGCAGACGCAGTTGCAGAAAAAGAAAAACCAGACAAGCGAAAAGAGTGGGCAAAGAAATTCCATTCGGCGATGGAAGACTTCAAATACGTTCCAGGAGGAAGAATACTCGCTGGAGCTGGTACAGGCTTTGCAGTAACCTTTTACAATTGTTTTGTTATTCCCTCTCCACAAGATTCACGACAGGGGATACTCGATACGTTGGGAAACATGATTGAGATTATGGCTCGCGGGGGCGGTGTTGGTATCAATTTATCTACCCTTCGCCCACGTGGTGCGCGCGTTGAGAAAGTGAATGGTTTCTCTTCGGGGCCTTGCAATTGGGCAGAAATTTTTTCTCTTGCGACCAAAGACATTATTCAACAAGGTGGTACTCGTCGTGGCGCACTTATGCTTATGCTATGGGATTGGCACCCAGATATTGAAGAATTTATTACGGTTAAACAAGACCTCGCTCGCATCAATGGCGCCAACCTCTCAGTGTGTGTCTCCGATTTGTTTATGGAAGCAGTAAAAAAAGACGAGGATTGGCCACTCATTTTCCCCGACAAAAACGACCTTGAATATGACGAAAAGTGGGATGGAGACATCCAAAAATGGAAAGAAATGGGAAAGAAAATAAACGTACATAAGGTGGTGAAAGCGCGAAAAATCTGGGACCTCATTGCAAAAGCGGCTTGGAAGTCTGCCGAACCAGGCGTGGTGTTTCTTGAACGATACAACAAAATGCACAACAATTATTATTGGAACAGAATTGTCTGTGTCAACCCGTGTGGCGAAGAGGGACTTCCCCCGTGGGGTGTGTGTAATTTGGGCTCTATAAACCTCTCTGCGTTTGTCGAAGGTTACGAGATAGACAAAGCAGGAACGTTTAATTTTGATTTGTTGAGCGAAACAGTGCAAACCGCGGTTCGCTTCCAAGACAACGTTGTCGACATGGACCCATATGTGTTTGAGGGTATAAAAAAGACCCAACTTGAGGGTGAACGCCGCATTGGTCTGGGAACCATGGGTTTGGGTGACACCCTTATCAAACTCCACATTCGCTATGGTTCAAAAGAATCGCTCGAGTTTATTGAAAAGATATACAAAATCATTTGCTACGAAGGATACAGCGCGTCAGTTGAGCTTGCAAAAGAAAAAGGCTCATTCCCACGGTTTGTTGCAGAAAAATTTGTCCAAAGCGGTTTTATGAAACAAATGCCAGAGGAAATTCGCAAAGAAGTGCGCGCCCACGGGATTCGCAATTCAGTAATCCTCATGCAGGCACCAACAGGCTCCACGTCGCTTATGGCAAACACTTCTTCGGGCATCGAGCCGGTATACGAATTTGAGTTTATTCGACGAGATCGACTGGGAAAACACGTGATGCGCCACCATTTATATGAAGAGTGGTATCAAAAACACCAAAATGAGGTAGATGAAGGTTCGCTGGAGCGCCCTGATTATTTTGTTTCCGCAAACGACTTGACGCCCGAGGACCACGTTATGGTCCAGGCAACTATTCAGAAATACGTCGACGCATCGATTTCAAAAACAGTAAACGCACCCAACACACACACAGTGGAAGACGTGAAACGACTTTATACTCTCGCGTACGATCATGGTCTCAAAGGCATCGCCTACATGCGCGATGGATCGCGCCAGGGTGTTTTGGAGCGTGAAGATAGCGACAAAAAAAAACCTCAAGAAAAAGAACAAACACCAGCGCTTCCCTCGTATGCAGTCAAGCCACGACCAATGGTTGTGTATGGAGCAACGTATAAAATTGATACGCCGGTTGGTCGCGCATATATCACCATTAACACAAACGGCAACAACGAGCCCCACGAGGTGTTTATCAACGTTGGCAAAGCAGGAACAGACGTGTTTGCTATGGCGGAGGGTTTGGGAAAGATGATTTCTTTGTACTTCCGCACCACCAACCATGTTAACGGTGCTGAAAAAGCGAAAAACATTATTAAACAACTGCGCGGCATCGGCGGTGGCCGAGCGCTTGGGTTTGGGAAAGATCGTGTACGCAGCCTTCCCGACGCCCTTGCGAAAGTGTTGGATATGCATTTTCAGAAGCTGGCTCAACCAGAAACGCCAACAAACGGGAATGGCACGTCGCACGATGTTGAGCTTATGAGTGTGGTTGAACAACCAGAGTTGCCTCAAGACGAACACCAACCGGCGCGGATTGACGTGTCACCCACACCAACAGAGAAACATTTTGATATTTGCAAAGAGTGCGGCCAAGCGCTTTTGGCACGTGAAGAAGGGTGTGCAAAATGCTATGGCTGCGGTTATGCGGAGTGTTAAGAAACAACAAGTTTAGGGAAAAAAGTGAAAAAAAACACAATCAAATATATTATCGGACTAACTATTATTGTGGCGCTGCGTTTGATTCCTCATCCACCAAACACAGAACCAATTATGACCACCATGATGCCGTTTTCGAGAAAGTGGGGAAAGTGGAGCGGTCTTGTATTTGGCGTTTTAGCAATTATCGCCTACGATTTCCTAACACAAACACTTGGCGTATGGACATTAATAACAGCCACATCGTATGGGTTGTTGGGTTTGTTGGCTGGAATATATTTTTCAAAACAAAAAGGAAATAATGTGTGGGGATATGTAACATTTGCCGTAGTTGGCACACTTTTGTACGATGCCTTTACGGGTTTCACCATTGGGCCCTTGTTTTTTTATCAATCTTTTTCCGAGGCATTTTTTGGGCAAATTCCCTTTACTCTTTACCACTTGTCGGGGAACGTTGTGTTGTCTTTTATTCTTTCCCCACTTATATATCAATGGGTTATCGCAAACCCGAAACTAGAGACAAACTACATCATGCAAAAACTTGCGTTAAAATAATAAGACTATGTCTATCAGTACAAAAACAGGCGATGATGGCACAACGGCGATTTTTGGGGGTAAGCGGCTGCTAAAAAACGACCCACAAGTCGAAGCATGCGGCACCGTCGACGAGGCAAGTGGCACGATTGGTTTGGCCCTCGAGAAAAGTTTAGACAAACATGTTCATCTGATATTAACCAATACACAGACCGCTCTGTATCTTATTATGGCGTATTTGTCGGGTGCCCAATTAAAAAAATCGTCCATTAAAAACTATTTAAGAGAGACCGAAAAGGAGATTGTGGGCCTTGAGAAAGCCTTACCAAAACTAACCGTTTTTATTTTACCCCAAGGAAGCATACTATCGACACACCTTCATCTTGCCCGCACCGTGGTTCGTAGGGCAGAACGCAGAGTGGCTGGATTTTTACACCAGAAAAAGCAAAAAACAAACGACGATAAACTCATTTTACAATACCTCAACAGGCTTTCTGATCTACTTTTCCTCCTCGCGAGAAAGCATACGGAAAAAGATAGAGAAGTATGACACCCATTTTGACTCAGAAGATTATCTTTCGTCTCGTCAGTAGCCATCCTTTTTCCTTCTAATTTTTCATTTGTGGACCTTCGCCCTAAACCCCTTATTATAGACACTTTAGACAATAACAAAGATAGCATGGATTAGAACCTTGCATTTATCAAGAAACCAAGAAGAATTTATATAAAGCCTATAGTAGTGTATAATACATATGAGTTACACATAAGACACTTACCAATGGCTACTACTATACACGAATCTGTTCCAGGGTGGCTAGGTGGTGGTCGATATGATGGTCAGTTGTGGTGCTTAAATCAGAAAATACAACCAGTGCCAGAATGGGTACAAAACCTTATTGCAACAAGATCGGCTCATTACAATCTCAACAGACAGGAATTGTATGTAGAAATACAAAAAAGTCGCCGGTGGAGAAATATACAAGCGCATTGGCGTCGTGAAGAAAGTTATAGGGTGGGCCCGGGTGGTTATTTTTTTCTGAGAGCAAGGGGGTATCTGGCCGAAGTAGTTATGATGGATTTTCTGAGTAATATTCCAAAGCTTCATTGTGGACAAGAGGTTACTGAGGAATTTTTCAGGAACCACCCGCTTTTATCTGGAGAACACAGAATGATAGATCCCGTTACTGGTGGAGTGTGTGTTTTTAACCCACAAACAAACAAATGCGCTTCTGAAATAGACGGACTTATTATGATGGGTTCAAAAAGGAAGCGAGCAGAAACACCCATCGTGGTGGAGGTCAAGACGGGCAAAGCAAAAAACATTATCAGAGATTTGTTTTACGGGGAGGGCACAAACCAAACCCTCAGCGATCAGAGGTTGTCATTATTATCCTCCACATTATATAAATCATCTACATTACACATTGTCGTTGCTGTTCCACAAAACCAAATTGAGAGAATAAGAAAACACCAAATGGTGAAAGAAGCAGAAGAATCGGGTATATTGTTTGTTTCGCTACCACTTAGCGAGGAAGAGTTGGAAAGTTTTATCCGAGAAGCATTGAATTGTACTCAAGTGTAAACATTGATAACTATTTCATAAAAATGTATACATACCCAGCCTGGCTTATTCAACAAGAAAACGCCGCCCAAGCATGGTTTGTGGAGCGCGGGACGAAACCATTACCATTAGAACTACAACAAACCCTTCAACACAACAAACCAACAATTGACAAACAAGCGCTTCAAGTTGAGTTACAAAGAAGCCAGACATGGCGTCATATTATATCTTCATCTCAAATAAACCAACACGCACGAGGGTATTTAGCAGAAGTTGTTGCGAACGCACAGCTCGAGAGTATTAGGCAGTTGTTAGATGGTGAGGAGTGCGTGCGAGAAGCTTTTAATAACCACCCAATTTTGTTTTCGGGTGGTTGCTATATAGATCGGGCAACAGGAAGTGTTCTTTTAACAAGACCCACAACCGGGAGGACTTTTTTACAAATGGACAACGTAAGAATGTGGCGACCAACAATGACTCCAGTTGTTTTTGAGATTAAAACCGGAAGCCCGAGACAAGTTTATAAATCACTCATGTTTGATCGTGACAAACATCCAGTCTTAAGCCCGCAAAGAATACATAACATACACTATTTTTTCTACAACTTTCCACCACCCCACCTAGTAATTATTGTTTTACCCGAAAACCTCGAAAAACTTGTAAAAAATAGAAGGATACAAAGTGCGCAGAAAAACGGAGTCTTTTTTACAAGTTTAGCAATAAACGGAGAAGAGCTCAACCAACTCGCACGAGAGATGACGTGTTTATAAAAGCAGCAAGCGCAATTAACTTTGTAAAATCCGTTTTGTTTCAATTTTGTAAAGCTCAACTTCGGGTTGGTCGAATGTATTCACTTCAAGAAGCCTGCCCAGATACATCATTTCAATCATTTTAAATTGCAGGAAAGCCCCAAGTTCTTTTTCTCCTATTTCTTCAATCTCAATCAAAACATACGGCCGCTCTCGTTTTTTATACGCAATCTTCACCCCTTCAATAATCGCTTTCATCACCGCAGACACTTGTTTTTTTGCAATTCCTTGAACAATGCCAAAAACTGGTTGTTGTGGAATCCAAACTTGACCTTCTGAAGAATGAATCGGATATACAAACGAGGTAATTTTGTCTTTCGGCCCACCCAAATAAAGCTGCACAACAGAATGTAGGTCGTTGGAGCCGACAGAAGCCGTTGGTGTAATTCCTTTTCCTTCCTTTCCGATACTTTCTCCGGTGAGCTGACGATACCATTTGCCGAGCGACTCAAGTTGTGGTGCAAAGAAAAACGAATCGTGGATATTTTTACCCTCTTTGTTGTGAAGATAGAGGATTGTTGCAGAAAGCGCGGCAGGATTCGTTTTCAAATCACCATCGACACACAGATTGCGCATCTCCGTAGCACCTTGTCTGAGTAAATCGATATTTATTCCAACAGCCAACAAAGGAAAAAGCCCAACCGCCGAAAGCACAGAGAATCGACCACCCACGGTTTCAGGAATCGTAAGGGTTGCGATACCAAGCTCGTGCGCCTTGTTTTGAAATGCAGAATCTTTACTCGTGGTTATAACAAAGCGATCTTCGACGTGTTGAAATTTTTCTTTCATTGCGTCAAACACCACCTCGAGGTTCACAATGGTTTCGGTAGTTCCACCAGATTTACTTATCGCGTTTATCAGTATTTCTTCTTTATCACCAAGCGACTGAATCAAATTGATAACGCGAGAAAGGGTTTCTTCGTGTTGGGTATCTAAGAAAACCATGCGGGGAAACCGAGTTTGTTCCACTTGGTCATAGTAACCACGCAATGCATCGTAAACAGCCTTTGTACCAAGATTAGAGCCCCCAATACCAATAATAACAACGTATTTTAGTTTTTGTGTAATTTTTTCTGAAGCTAATTGTTTCACTTGTGCCTCTAGTTTAGTATCTGTCGGAAGATTGATTGAGCTTTCAGAATGTTCATAATTTTGTTTTGCAACCACGCTCTGTAGGTGTTGAGTGTAGGGGGTTAATTGTTTTTGTGTCTCTTCGATCGTCAAATCAAAAAGACCACACGTATCTGTATAGTGAAATTTCATGTGGTGTAAATGTAACTTTTTAACAATACCGATGGTTCTACTGGTTGTACGGTGTATGAACCAACACAGTACGGGATAAAACATGAGTGTCCGCGGGAAACCCGTATTTTGACGCCAGAATACGAGGTTATTTCAACCACCCCATCGCGTACATACATATGATGAAACGAGTCGTGCACGTTGATAGTTCGTGTTTGTTGAATATCAAGGAGATCGAGGTTGTAGTAGGGGGTTGCAAGAAGCGTTTCTCCTTGCGGCGTAGGTTTTAGATTGGTTACATTATTATTCTGAGGCCTAGTATCAATATATTTAAAATAGTCATCAATATGAATTTCACGTATTGTACCATCATCTTTGATTTTTCCTTGGTCAAAGGAGCGAATGGTGCAAAATTCATCCATCACATCATATTGGATTTCAAAAAGTATGTTTCCCAACGGGTTTTCTGAGTCTTCTTCCCAAGAATGATGAATTCCGCCAAGGCTTAAATCAATAAGTTCGTGTTTGGATGTGTGTTGTAGGTTAACAAACCGGTGGGGGTCGCGCTGAGAAATGAAGGTTATAGCATCCTCTCTGGCCTGAGAAACCAGCAATTCGCCGATAACAACGCGCTCGCTTAGGTCTTTCATATGTTTTTCGATTTCCTGACAGACAGCTTTGTATTCTCTTACGTCTGCATCGTCCCGCACCCCACACGAGATATACCCATCCTCTAAAAAATACCACGATTCAGGCTTTGGTCTCCACCGATCGTCAACAACCCCGTTCCTTACATGGAGTTGAAACGAGTTCCCTTTGGCTTGATTGAGTTTAATAAGAAGAGGCATTTTCCCGTGGTTGTTGTAGACTTTTTCCCCCAATATTGCTTTCGGATCGGAATTGATGAGGTTTTTAAGAGAAATAACCCTGGCGGCGACAACCCCTTCTTCGACGAATCGTTCGTCGTTACTGTCAGAAAGTTCTACAGCAAGTTGCGAAGAGCCACTTAGCTCATATGTTTGACCAATACGTGTGTTTTGAAGAGCTGCTCTTTTTTGCCAACCTTTGAGCTTAGCCAAATATGTTCCACCCCACGTAGGTTGCTCGACAAGTTTGGGCACAACAAGGAATGGTCTATTTGCATCCATGGTACCATTGTATCAAGAACGCATATATTTTTCACAAAGCATTAATTTTTTGCCGCCTTCTTTCGTTCAAGAGGGAAGAAAAAACTTAAAAAGGGGAGTAGGCCGATGAGTATAAGTGTTGGATAAAGCAAACGTTCAATCATGAGTCCGACCAAGGGATTTATGATAATAAGTGCAAATCTACGCACCATAGATACAAACGACAACATCGTTGCTCGTTGGGCAGAAGGTATGAAATCGTTCAAATAAAATGATATAAACTCAAAGCGCGTTAGTCCGAGCGCTCCTGAAGTTGCAACGAAAACGAGCACTGTTAATTTGTTTGGGAAAAACCCCACAAGAAAGAACCCAAACGTTGTTATGAGCGCTGTAAATTGTAAATAGCGCTTTTTTGAGCCAAAAAACGTAACAAGTTGTAAATATACAGAACTAACTATAAGCTCCAAACCCACAAGCAGCGCGTTTACCCAACCAAAAAACACAAGCGATATTCGTAAATCGGTAAGTATATTTTGATACAACCAAACAACGAAATAGGCCGCCGCAGCAACAATAACAGCATTTATCGTGATCCGAGGTATGTCTTGGTGTGTTCTAAAATATCGCCACCCCTTCTTCATAATTTCGACATATCGGGTTTTTTCCTGCTCTTGAGAATGACGCTTGGGCTCTTTTATAATCAACGCCACAATAGCAGCTACAAACAGAGGAATAGAAGTAAAAAGCAACGGCGCATTCAGCGATACGTGTTGAGCAATATATGCACCAATAGGCGCAGCTACGAGTAGCCCTAAAAAACTAAACGCCTTTGACCGCCCAAATATTTCTTCCTTTTTATCCTTAAGATTCAGCTCAACGATAAGATCATACAGCAATGCTTTATCCGCACCCGACCATAGCGAGACGCCAAGCGCAAAAAGAAATTCACCCACAAGAAACACGCTCATGTGTGGAGCACTCCCATACAAGAGTGCGGCAATTCCGATAATAAAGCTTCCCAGAGCCAAGGAATATTTTCTGCCAAAGAAATCTGCAACAACACCGGTAGGCACCTCAAGCAAAAAAATCCACGCCATAAACCATGATTGTAGAAAAAGAATCTGCGCTTGAGAAATTTTTCCCCACATAAGAAACATTGGTATCATGACTGCGCCAAAAAGATGAAGCGTAGAAAAAAACTCTAAAAGATAATATTTGCGAACCTCTTTCATAGAGACTATTATATCGACTTCAAGGGTAACAATCCAAACATAATAAAACGGTTAGCCAATAATAACAACCTTTGATACAATAAACGAAAGGAGACTAACCGTTTTATTTCAAGTAAGATGAAAAACCAAACACTTATCGCAACCGTCATCATCGTTGTTGTTTTGGCGATTGGACTGTTTGTTTTGAAACAAGCGCCGAAATGGTCAGGAAATCAGAGAGAAGTCGCTATCTCACAAGAGGCGGCAAGCGACGTATATTCACAAGACCAACAAGATTCTATTTCTCCGCTCGTTCCGTACAGCGAACAAAATTTTGCTGCTGCCACTGCGCGCGGCGACAAAACAGTTATTTTTTTCCATGCTGCCTGGTGTCCGACGTGCCGAGCTGCAGAGGCAGACTTTCGGGCAAACGCAGACAAAATCCCAAACAATGTGACCATCTTCAAAGCCGATTATGACACGGAAAAAGAACTGAAAAAGAAATACAATGTAATTGTCCAGGACACGTTTGTGCAAGTAGATGGGCGGGGTAATGAAATAACAAAGTGGAACAGTGGCGGGCAAGGGGTACGCACACTTCTTACCAACCTTCGGTAGGGCCATACTCAAAAAATTTTGCTACCACACAATGTCTACAACAGTCAAAAGCTCATCGTTTTGCAGAATTTTGTAGAGTAAGTATTGGCTATGCGAAAACACGCCACCATAGAAATATTCTTCTTCTACAAACACAACGATAAGATTTTTTTGTACCCTGTCTTTATGCGTGGCAAGAACCGTGGTCTTCAATTCGTCGGTTTCCATGTAACCGCGGCTCCCAGATTTTTCAATTTCAACACCGCCCTGTGTTGATAAAAAAAGGTTTTTGTCAGTCTTTTTTACCGCCCGATCTCGCGTTTGGAAAAGACTTGAAACGAGTTTTTGTGCATTATTCATAAGCACAGTATACATCATCAATGTATTGCGGTTTTACCCGACTGGTTATACAATAACTACATTTCGTAACCACATATGTCTCGCAAAAAACAATATTTTGGTAAGGAAACAAAGAAAGCCTTTCACAATTTTCCTCTGTCTATAAGTAGTGCGCCTTTGGAACACATATACGCAGTCGTTGAAATAAAAAAGGCTGCTGCTCTTGCAAACAAAGATGGCGGCTATCTCTCGCCAGAAAGAACGGAACACATCGTTGAAGCGTGTGATGAAATTATAAGCGGTGCTTTTGATGATCAATTTACGCTTCCTGTCATTCAGGGTGGAGCAGGAACGTCGATACACATGAATGTTAACGAGGTTATTGCGACACGCGCCACAGAACTCTCGGGAGGAGCGTGCGCTGTTCACCCCAATGACCACGTGAACATGCACCAGTCGACAAATGACGTCATGCCTTCGGCCCTGCGCATATGCTCGATCCGTTTACTCAAAGAGCTCGTTGACGAGCTACGATCACTTTCCAGCACCATGAAAAAACAAGCAAAAAAATATTCAAAAACAATCAAATTGGGGAGAACACACACACAAGACGCAGTGCCTATCACGGTTGGTCAGGAATTTACATCATACGCTTTTATCATCGACAGAAACGGTAAGAAACTCAAAGAAGTCCTGCCGTATCTTTACGAACTCAACATGGGTGGCACCGCGGTTGGCAACAGCATAAACGCCCCAGCCCTGTTTGTAAAAGGTTTTTATCATCACCTTGAAACAATCACTAACCTTCCGATGAAAAAAGCGGGAAACCTCATGTCGCTCACAAGTAGCGCTGCAGATTTTGTCCACATTTGCGGATTGCTCGTCATGACTGCAGCAGACATCTCAAAAATCGCAAACGATATACGTTTTTTGTCAAGCGGACCAAAAGGAGGTATTGGCGAGATTGTTTTGGAAGAGTTGCAAGCTGGCTCGTCGATTATGCCAGGAAAAGTAAATCCGATCATCCCCGAACTCGTCAATCAACTATATTATCTCGTGTTGGGACGATATGTGGCTCTTGTTCAGGCTACGGAACACGCACATCTTGAGCTTGACATCATGTTCCCTACGATTGCTGAGGCTGTTTTAACCTCGCTTAAGACGCTCGCCGAGGGGGTTTTACTCTTTAACACAAAATGTTTTGCAACGCTTCAGGTAAACAAAAACCGTTCACGCGAGCTTTTAGACAAGACGACTGCATTTGCTACACTTTTCACTCCAACCTATGGGTACGATACTGTTTCTCGTTGCGTGCATGAGGCAATACAAAAAGGAAAAACATTCAAACAAGTGATGATAGAAGAAAAAATTGTATCCGCAAAAGAATTTGAACGCGTTGTTTCAGCCTATTCCCATAAATAACCCCACATTGATAAAAAAATCTACTTGAAAATATTTTGTTCCAGCGATATGCTATGGGTGTTATCATTTCGAAGTTTGGTGTGTGTCACTGTTTTTTTGAAAGAGACGGGAAGACACACTTCATACATAGGGAACACGGTGTAAATCCGTGACTGTGCCGCAGCGGTAAGTAGATAGTTATGGTCTGTTAGATAATTGAGTTATTAGAATATTTTTTAGTATCTAATCATCTCATATTTAACGAACTATTTATAAGTCCGAAGACCGACCAAATTTCTAGAAAAGCGTCAAGACCGTTGGGTAGATTGCTATCGCTCTTCTTTTGCGTCTTGCGCCCCGAGCAGGGAATATGAGTATTGTAGAGACCACCGTTATAGAGCCCCGATTATATACAACACCCTTCAAAGAACTTGCAGAACTTGGCATTTCTTCTCAATGGGAGTATGAGCGCTATATGCGCGTTAGTGAAGCGGTAGGCCAGAGTGTTGCGCTCAGGGAGCTTTATAGAAACAAAGAAGCCTACGAACGCGAATTTTTGCAAGACGAGCCGGTGTCGTGCGCATATCGGTATCATCACTTTCCAACGGGTTTTTATTCCGAACCTACAGAGAACGAATTATTTCGTATTGAATCACAAATCCACCCTGGTGAGCGCAACGGGGCAACAATAGAAGGCTTTCGAGCATATCAAGACCTCATTTTTGACAGTAAGCCTGGGAATGTTGCATTGTGGTATTCTCCTGCGGGCTCAGCCGGCGATCAAGAGCCGTTTGACAAGCTTTTTTTTGATTCGGGCAGGCTCTATTTTGGCATAAAACAACAAGACGGCACCTCGATTCACCTCAATGTAAAAATAGATGAATCGCGATTTCCGATACAAACATTACTCGACTCCTTGTCAAAGCAAGAAGAGCTTAGCCTACTTGATTATTTACAACATCCAATCGCAACAAACCAAACGCTTGACGAGCTATTGTGGCGCATGAGTTCACTATTCTATGCACACATCGACAATCCCGCATATATTTCAAAACGCCACTCTAACAACCCAAAACAGCACTCCATGCGAGATATGTTGGACGAAGTGTCTCGTCAATATTACGCTTTGCAACAACAGGGCGGACTTCAAGAAGCCTCTGTTGATGACGAGTGGCTTCGTTTGACTAGACAGAAAGGGACCTTTACAGTGGACCAAAACGCTATTCAGCACATGTACCTCAGTATGGTTTATGCAGAAGCTATGCGAAACGGTGGATCAACAGTGCTGTATGGGTGCACCACCACATCTCTTTTTTCCTTGCCGAACCAGCCAAACTTATCCTTTTCACAACCACCGCTTCTTCCTTTTGGTTTGGGCAGTATGTATTCAACAGCCGCTCGACAACCATCTTCACTAAGTTTTTCCAGCAATAAAAAAACAAAAGAAGCATGTGTGACATGCCCCTATTGTGGCAATAAGAAAGGCAACACCTTTAATTCAAAGGAAGAAGAATATACGTGTGGCAATGAAAAATGTGAATCTAATAATTAATTACTTATCTTGCTGTACGAGAATAATCTTGCTTTGATGTCCTATTATCAATTACACTAGAGTATGACAACCAAGAATTTCACCCCCATCAACGTCGAAGATGTAATTCTTGGAAAAGGACACGCAAAAAATTTGGCGACACACTCATTTGGGGGGAAAGAAACAGAACCCCGCTCTATAAAGCACGAAGGCGCCGAAATCACTCCGGATATAGAATTTGTTGACACAGAGCCAAAAATAGAGGATAAAGAGGTAGCAGAATATGTTGAAATCAAAAAAGACACGATTGAACTACACCCCCATCTCAAAAAGGCAGGCCTTCAGACGGTTGATGCGAGCTCTCTCGACACAAAACACAAAATCGCACTACCTATTTCAGACGACAAGGTGGTGACCGGACTACACAAACCCATAACTTCTTCGTATCGCTGGTTGGCTGAGTTGTGTCTTTTTTTGCTTCACCAGGCCCATCTTACGCTCAAAACCATACATGGGAAAGTGGTACGGATTCTGCAACGATAGGGGAAATCGACAGGACGGTAGAATTTTAAAAAAGACTATAAAACTGTCGCCGTATGTCCCAAATAGATCATTTTACATCGCCTTTTTGATTTCTTCTTGAAAACCGTCTTTACTGCGCGCGCCGACAAATTGGTTTACCATTTTGCCATCTTTAAAAACCATAAACGTAGGGATGGAAAAGACAGAATATTTACCAGCAAGTTGTTGATTTTCGTCAACATTTACTTTTACGAATTTTACATCCGTCATCTCTTCGGCAAGCGCCTCGATAATAGGCCCCGTAGCCTTACAAGGCCCACACCAATCGGCATAAAAATCTACAAGAACCGTTCCCTTGTGGTCCGCAACTTCGCTTTGGAAAGAATCGTTTGTTATATGTGCAACTGCCATAATAATCAGATAAAAATAGTAACACTTGAATTTTACACACATTTTTTTATGGTTGCAAACAAAGAAAAAAAACAACGATTACATATCCGATATATACTATTATAAAAAACGAGCAAGAATGACCTATTGAAAAACCCAAACACCTGTGATATATTATAGGTCACATGAACGATTACCTCCTACCAAAACTATTAGAACGCTTTATTGTTTTTTTGCAGGATCACGGAAGATCTAAATTTACTGTGGTTGCTTACAGGAAAGACATAGAACAATTTATCGGCTATTTGACCTCTATCCAAGTGAGCGATATTCGCGAGGTCAAAAAAGAAGAAATAGACGGATTTATCAAGGATCTTTTAGCCAGAAATTACACTAAAAAGTCTGCTTCTCGTAAGCTTAATTCTATTCGCACGTTCTTTAGATTTCTCAAACACGAAGGAATTATCAAGGTCAATCCGGCATTTGATATTTCTCACCCCAAATATGCACAAACGCCACCACGTATTTTAACCAAAATGGAATACAGAGCTCTTCGCGACGTTGCAAAGGAAGACCCTCGTACTTATGCGCTGGTTGAACTTTTGCTCCAGACAGGGATTAAAATCGGAGAACTAGCGACGCTTCAACTTGAGGATGTGAAGGGCGATGCGCTCCACGTGAGGAAATATGGCAAAAATATCGAACGCGATGTTCCTCTCAATCCAGCAGCACAAAAAGCACTCAAGGGTTATCTCAAAATTCGGGAAAACAACCACGAAAACCCAAACATTTTTATAACCAGAACAGGCAATCAGCTTTTGGTTCGCAATATTAGACAGATTATCGACCGCTGTTTTCAAGAGGTTGGTATCGAAAACGCAACAGTCAACGATCTGCGCAACACATTCATCGCTCATCAGTTGACCAACGGTTCGTCGCTTGAATATATTGCAAAAGTCGTCGGGCACCGCAGGATTTCTTCAACCGAACGTTTTCTCAACCTTGTTCAACAAGAATCTGAGAAAAAAGAAAAACTTGGCGTTTTATAACGGACCACGCTCACATTACATTCTTTAATACACAGACAATAGACTGTATTTTCAGTAGGATTTGTTTTTCTCGCGCTTTATAATACTGTCTATGGATATAACTATTTATACCGATGGGGGGTCGCGAGGCAATCCAGGACATGCAGCAATAGGTTACTTAGTATTTGAAAACGACACACTTCTTTATAAACACGCTACATATATTGGTATAGCCTCTAATAATGTTGCAGAATACACAGCCCTTATCCGTGCACTCATATCAGTCAAAAGCCACAATTCTGTTCTTTCCTCGATCACGTGTTATGCAGATTCCGAACTCATGGTGAAACAGCTGAAAGGGGAATATAAAGTCAAACATCCAGATATTCGACCGCTCTACAACCACATAAAACAGCTCGAGATGGAGCTTGGTCTTGTTCCTCGTTATGTCCACGTCGTGCGTGAAAAAAACAAACAAGCCGACGCCTTGGTCAACCAAGCTTTGGACGCGCAAGAAAAAGAATAATCTAAAATTTTATCTCGACTTTCGCTCCATCACAAGATCCGCAACATTTTTTGCGTATCGATTTCACGTTTTCTCATTCCTTCGCTATACTTAAATCATATGGACCAACACCCGGTTCCTCGACAAATCACCACATTCGAATTTAAACTCATCGGCTTCATGACTTTGAAGCAGTTTATCTATATCATCATTTTTGCTGCAATTGGTTTTATCGTCTACAAACTTATCCCCACACCGATTGTCAATATTCTTGGTGGCGTTCTCGTTGGTCTTGTCGGCGCGGCCCTTGCATTTATTCCAATTCAAGACAGGCCGCTTGATGAGTGGATCAAAAACTTCATTAAACGCATGCGGTCGCCAACACAGTATCGATACAAAAAAAACGAAGAGTCGGTCTACTTTCTCAAAGATCTCTATTTTGTCAGCGACCCCCATCTTGCACTTACACACATCGAATCCAAAGACAAACTTGCAGCCTACATGAGTGAAAAAAAAGCAGCAGAAGAGCAAAGTTTAGAAGCGCGGCGCAATAAAAAGAAAAACCACATCGACGATTTACTAAAAAAACAAGGAAAGCAGCCTAGCGTTGAATTTTTTCAAGGCTCTAAAACAAAGCAGCCAACCGCGAAGGAACGTTTGGGCGAGCAACAACTGCAGCACCCCTATCTTTCCGGCGTCGTAAAAAACAGGAAGCAAATACCCATACCGGGCGTTTTGGTTTCTGTTCGAGACACAAACGGACAGCAGGTGCGCTTATTGAAAACCAATCCCCACGGGGTTTTTGCAACGTATAGCCCTTTGCAAGAAGGCGATTATGTGTTTGAACTCTCGGACCCAAACACGCACTACTTTTTTGATACAATGAAATTACACGTAGGAACAGAGAAAATTGACTCTTTAACCTTTTTTTCAAAGGAAATGTTATAACCAGCACCATTATATTGCTATACCTATGGCTAAACAAAAAAAAGGCGTGTCAAAGCCAAACCCGAAACAAACCGCGACAACCCAAACGTTTATAAACATCGATGATATTTTCGATGACGTTATCCTCATGAAGGACCACTCTGCGGTCACGGTCATTGAAGTGGGCGCAGTCAATTTTTGGCTGCTTTCTGCCGAGGAACAAACCTCTATGATCTATACGTATGGAAGCTTACTCAACTCGCTTTCGTTTCCCGTGCAGATTGTTATTGTTTCCAAAATGATGAATATATCTTCGTATCTTGAATTTCTCAAAGCAAAGATCGCCGAAAACAAAGAGGACGCAATAAAGCAGCGACTCGAAAGTTACAAGGAATTTATTTCTACAATAGTGAAAAAAAATACTGTTTTGGAAAAACGATTTTTTTTCGCCATTCCATTTAATCCACTTGAACTCGGAGCTGTAGGGGTTGGAGCAGGTCACTTGGGGAAAGAATATTTGGTCAGCAGGGCAAAAACATCGCTCTACCCAAAGCGAGACCACCTCATGCGTTTGTTGACAAAGGTTGGTCTAAAGCCTACGGTTTTACAAAAACAAGAACTGACACTCTTGTTTTATAACATGTACAACCCACTGTCTACCGGCAGACAGCTTGCCCCTGTGGATAGTTATACCGATGTTGTTCTCACGAGCGGTTAGTCTATTTTTACCTAAAAACATATGGGATTTTTTAATAAAAAGAAAAAACAAGACAGTAAAAAAACATCAGCAACAAGGGTTCCAACCGGCGTTAAAAAGGTGAGCGAAATGCTTGCGAAAGGAAATTTGAACATCTCTGATATCGTCGCACCGTCGTATATCGAAGTCGATTTCAACCACCTCAAGATTGACAATAAATATTATCGCACCCTGTTTGTCGTTGGGTATCCGCGCTATGTTTCTGCCAATTGGCTTTATTCGCTCATCACATTTGACCACGCACTCAATGTTTCGATGTTTATTTATCCAACAGAATCAAAAGAGGTCCTACAGGAGCTCAAGCGCAAAATTGCCGAAATGGAGGCGACGATTCAAACAGACATAAAAGCTGGCAAAGTTGTCGATCCGACGGTACAGGTTGCGCTCGATGACGCCATGGCTTTGCAGGCAGAGCTTGCCAAAGGCGCCGAACGATTTTTTCAGTTTGGATTGTATATCACTATTCCTGCAGATTCGTTGGAGGAACTCGACACAATTACAAAACAAATCGATTCAACGCTTTCATCGCTCCTGATTATTTCCAAACAAGCCACGCTGGAGCAAGAAGAAGGCTTCAAATCTACACTACCCATGTTCACCGACAAACTATCGGTATGGCGCAATATGGACAGCACCTCTCTTGCCATGACGTTTCCCTTTTCAACCGCGTCACTCACGCGCAACGAGGGGATTTTGTACGGCCTCAACGAGCACGATGGGAGTTTGATTATTTTCGATCGCTTTACTCTTGAAAATGCAAACTCGGTTATTTTGGGTAAATCAGGAGGCGGAAAGAGCTTCATGGTCAAACTCGAGGCGCTTCGTTTGCTCATGATGGGGACAGAGGTTATCATCATCGACCCGGAAAACGAATACGAGGCGCTTGCCAATAATTTGGGAGGCGAGTTTATCAATTTCTCTGCAAGCGCCGAATTCAAGTTAAACCCGTTTGACCTCAACGTCGAGGAAATAGAGCCAGACGAACTTTCAAACAAGATTTTAGATTTGCACTCTCTTATGAAAGTGATTATGGGAGACCTTACCCCTTCTCAGGATGCGCTTCTTGATAGGGCCTTGGTGTTAACGTATCGAGATAAAGGGATCACCCAGGACCTGGAAACGTTCAAAAATGAGCCGCCGCTTCTTGAGGATTTGTACAAAATTTTGATCGGCATGGAAACAGTCGAGGCAAAGGAGCTTGCAGACCGTCTGGAAAAATTTGTCCGCGGCTCTGCATCTGGTATTTTTAATAGCCAATCGAATTTCGATATTAAAAATCAACTCACAGTGTTTGGTATCCGCGATCTCGAGGAAAATTTGCGGCCGGTGGCTATGTATATCGTCCTCGACTATATCTGGCACCTCATCCGTCGCGGCGAACCACACAAACGCGTGTTGGTAGTCGACGAGGCGTGGTATCTCATCAAAAACAAAGATTCCGGAGCATATTTGCACAATTTTGCAAAGCGTGCACGCAAATACAAGCTCGGTATGACGACGATTACTCAAGACGTCGAAGATTTCCTGGCAACCGACGAAGGCAAGGCGATCATAACCAATTCGAGCTTGCAGATTATTCTCAAGCAGTCAACAGCCGCCATTGAGAAAATCAGCAAAGTGTTTTATTTGACCGGAGGAGAAAAACACTTTTTGCTTTCTACTGGCGTGGGAGAAGGACTCTTCTTTGCGGGTCAGTCGCACGTTGGATTCCAAGTTATTGCTTCGGAGGAGGAAAAGAGAACCATAGAGTAATATTTATGTCGCATATCGTTCGTCAACCTTCCCATACTTCCCATTCTCCCGATCCACTATAATAAAGAGATGTTTATAAAGACACGCATAGCAATAGAAAAAGGCGACACCGGCAGTTTCCACATACAAAAAACACGGGTTAACGACAACCGACTCATTTTTTATAGCTATATATTGTGTGTGGGTGTTGCACTCGTTTTTATCGTTCTACGACTTATACATCTTACCGTTGTCAAAGGTTCATATTACGCCCTTCTTGCAGATAATAATCGGATCCGCGAGGTTGTGCTTGAAGCGCCTCGAGGAATTATCACCGATAGAAAAGGGATTGTTGTTGCCGCAAACACCACACAAGATGCGACATCCGTCATCGAAGGGAGAAGCGAATCAGAGCGCACGTATCCTTTTAGTTCTGTGACAAGCACTATTTTAGGGTATGTTCAAATTGCAGACACTCAGGATATCAGTCAAGACGAATGTCAACGTCGACTCCAGCTGGGCGATCGAATAGGGAAAAAAGGAGTAGAATCGTTGTTCGAATGTGTACTGCGCGGTGTAAACGGAAAAAAACTCGTAGAATTCGATGCACAAGGTCAATACGAAGAAACAATTGGGTTGGTTGATTCGGCGCCAGGCGAAGATATTCAACTGGCGCTTGATGTAAAGCTTCAAGAAAAGGCTTACCAACTGATGCAGGAGAAAAAAGGAGCGATCGTTGCACTCAAGCCTACAACCGGGGAGGTGCTCACGCTTGTTTCTGCTCCAAGCTATGACCCGTCACTTTTTGCCAAAAACTCAAAAGCTGCAGAAACGCTTCTCACCGATCCGGACAAACCGCTTTTCGACCGTGCTACCGAAGGCCAATATCCACCAGGCTCAACATTTAAGCCCTTTATAGCTAGTGCAGGGTTAGAAGAAGGAGTGATAGACGAAACAACCCAAATTGAAGACCACGGGTTTCTCAAGGCAGGACCACAGACATTTTACAATTGGTACTACACAGACTACGGCCGCACCGAAGGATTTGTTGATATTGTGAAATCGCTCCAGCGGTCAAACGACATTTTTTACTATGAATTAGGTGGCAAACTGGGACCCGTCAAGATCAAAAAATGGGCAGAACTGTTCGGGTTTAATGCAAAAACCGGCATCGGCTTACCCGAGACCGAAGGACTTATTCCGTCAGATTTTTGGAAAAAAGATACACTCGGCGAACGATGGTACTTGGGAGACTCATATAATTTATCAATCGGTCAGGGATATGTGTCAGTGACTCCGTTACAACTTGCGGTCGCGACTTCTGCATTTGCATATGATAAAAAGATATGTAAACCACAATTATTAAAAACTACCTCATCAGAAACAAATTGTAAAGACGTGCCCATTTCTGACAAGACGTACGAATTGGTCCGCGATGGTATGAAAGCAGCCTGTGAGACCGGAGGTACAGGGTGGCCACTGTTTGATTTCAAAGTAGCAACACCTTCGGCGCTTTTTGCCCAAAGCAAGGAAGAAAAAATAACACAAATAAGTCCGATAATAAGAGAGAAAAGGATAGAAATCGGATGTAAAACAGGCACCGCCGAATCTCATGCAGAATCTGGCAAGCCACACGCTTGGTTTACAGTCTTTGCTCCGTTTGATAAACCGGAAATTATTGTCACAGTGCTTGTTGAAGAAGGAGGCCAGGGTTCTGATGTGGCTGCACCAATTGCAAAAGAATTGCTGCAATACTATTTCGAGCAGTACGAATAAAGTACATATTGAAGCTACACAAGTATTACTATTTGGCTAAAATATATCTTATAATATAACTCTTAAGATTATTAGAGGATATTTATTGAAACACAACAATGGGTGAAATTATACAACCACACGTAGAATACGATCGGATTTTACCATATCTTAATTTTGATGGCGTCGACAACATTGTGCTTGTTGCGGGTGTTGGTAGGTCGGGGAGCACAACGATGGGGAGAGTTATGGGCAGATATGTCAACAACAAGCCGACACACAACTTTCATAGGTGGTGGTATCAACCAGGCAAGTCTATTTTGAGGATGCAACAAGCGGGTAAACAAAACCCTGAGGCTATTAAAATTGCTCAAGGGGTAAATGCAGACGGCACCGTTGTTCTAAAAGAATCGATTTGTTTTACCGACGAAGAAAGTTTATTTAACCCTCTTGAGTTGTATTTAGAGTATTTTATTCCTTCTCAAATCCGCGTCATATTCACCGTGCAACATCCAAGCAAAATGTTAGAATCGTGGCTGAGAAATTTTTCAACTGACAAGCTCGGAAAGGAAAAATTAACAGAAAATTTCCATAGTGCTTATCGTACTTTTATAGGCGCACTTAATCTTACACAACAATTTAATATCACCCATACATTATATCACCCGAGCCTAGTTATGCCCAACTCTTCTCAAAACCAAACACAGGCCTCAATGTTGGCTTTAGAAAAGATGATGGAAAAGATAGGGCTTTTTTCACAGGACCCCGAAAGGCTATCACAAGCTGTTAACTGGAATGCATACAATATGTATGAAACATACGTTCAACAGTCGGGCGTACTCGTTCCTCCCGAGCCAGACCTCAACGCTAAAACGATAAATTGTAGAGCCATGGAAACCCTTATGCGAACAACCGGTTTAACACACATCCCTTATGTTTTTCAAGAAGGAGCATCTCCAGAGGTCGGCTCTACAATTATGGATCATTACAATCAATTATTAGTTCAACATGATTTGTCAGATTGATTTGGTATGAAGATCATGTTATATTAGTCTAATCAAATGAAAATCTTTTTTTATGCGAGTCCGGTTTCAACAGAATACGATTCGCAAATAAAACTTGTATTTGAATATATTGTCTCTTTAGGGTTCAAGTTGATCGACAAAGAGCCACTTCGTCACGATATTCGCGAAGAGATTAAAAAAAGCATGGATGGCAAAGTCACCGAAGCTTACCGCAAAGGACTCATAAAATTTGTTGACCACGTTAAAAACGCCGATATTTGTGTGTTCGAAGTAAGCTTTCAGAGTCTTGGAACAGGATATCTTATTGATAAAGCTTTGGAGAATAATAAACCCACGATCATTTTGTATTATAAAAACAAAAGACCACACCTTTTGTCGGTTCTTGATAGCGATAAGATTCTTATTCATAGCTACGATGAGAAGAATTTTAAACAGGTTGTCAAGAAGTTAATAAAACTGGCGCGAGAAAAACGAGATAAGCGCTTTAATTTTTTCTTGAGTCCAAAACTTCTTGATTATCTGGATAAGACCAGCAAACAGCACGGCATCACGAAGTCGAAATTTCTTCGCGATCTTATTGTAAGTCACATGAGGAGCGCATAAAATTTTTCAATGAAAAATCATACTTATAACTCTTTCAATATTATTGAAATTGCCCAATTGATCAATTCTTTTAAAAAAACCGTTGATCTTGATGGACAATCGCTAACAATACAAGAGATTTTTGCAGTAGGAAGAAAAAAAACAAAAGCCGCCATTCATCTTGATACAAAACAAAGTAAAAGACTTAAAGACTCCTTTCAGCATATGATGAGCGATATAGAAAATGGAGTACCAGTATATGGCTGTAACACTGGTTTTGGCGCACGTGCTTCACGAGTTCTTGTTGACGGGACTAAACAAGAGAGATTGAAAATGGCAAAAATGATTTCGGAAGGAATTGTGCACGTAGATGTAACTGTTGGGCCAAAATTCGATACAGATGTCGTGCGTGCCGCTATGCTTATCCGCGCAAATATGCTCTTAAAAGGAGTAAGCGCAGTCAAACAGCCAGACATAGAAAAACTTATTTCGCTTTTAAATCACCAAATTACTCCTATTGTGAGTCAGTATGGGGGCATAGGTGCTTCAGGAGATTTAGCACATAACGCTAGAGTTTTGAGCGCCTTGAGGCAACTAAGTGGTACAAAAGTGCTTGATAAACAGGGTAAAATAGTTGAAGCAAAAAAAGCACTGAAAAAAGCTGGCATAACGCCATTAGTTTTAGATCCTAAAGCCGGCTTGGGTTTTGTGAACGGGGACAATTTCTCTTCTGCGCTTACAACATTCCTTGTTATCGATACGATTAATCTCTTAATGATTTCTTTTGTCCTGGGAGCAATGGTTATTGAGGTTTTGAAAGGAACAGACAGGTCCTTTCATAAGTTGTTAGAGAACGTGAGACCCCATCCTGGCCACGCAGAGGCTGCATCAATTTTTAGACACCTTCTCAATGGGAGCAAATTAGCATATCAGGAGATGTCTGGTCATCAATTGCGACCAAAAGGAGTCAAAGTTCAAGATGGATATAGTTTGCGTTGTTTAGCCCAATATCAAGGTATAAATATTGAAAAAATAAAGCACAATCTTGATATAATAACAATCAACATAAATTCTTCGTCAGACAATCCATTGTGGGTAGCTCCTGAGTTTACCAATGAGAACGAAGAACCATGGCAATGGGTTAGTGGAGGAAATTTTATAGCTATGAATATGGTAGAAGTGGCAGATTCTACACGTAAAATTCTTACGCAAATCACGAAATTGAACGATAGGCATTTGGCTCGAATGGTAAGCCCACATGAAAATAACGGTCTTCCAGCAAATCTTTCAGATAAAGATGCCATAACACAATGTGCCTTTAAAGGAATACAAATCCAATCGGGTATGTTTGACGTATATTCTTCATTATTATCAATTCCAGTGAGTACTTTTTTTGGTGTTCATGAGGAGGGCAATCAAGACATCACCTCGCACGCGTTGACATCGGGAATATTGGGTTTAGAGAATCTTCGGGTAGCGCGTTATTCATGTGCACAGAATCTTCTTGCTGTTGCACAGGCGGTTGATCTGCGAGGAGGCAGCCATTTACTTTCGTCAAAAACACGCCCCATGTATAATTTTTTACGTAGTAAAACCAATTATGTAACCCGAGAGGAACCATTGGGAGGAATGATAGAAGATTTATATCAAAGCATAGTTAATGGTGAAATGATAACTCATGTCATGAAAGAAATTTATCAGACGTTATGAGTTTAACTACTCAAAACAAGCGAAGATTGAATCAATGGTTATCAGACGAATCCTTCTATTCACCTTCATTATTAAACAATGAAAAAAAGATCATAATACAAGCTAGGAAAAACGCACTGTCTCTTTTTCATGCTGCTGCAAAACGCGTACCGGCATATAAAGATTTCCTACATAAGAATGGCATACAACCCGCGACAATTACAACCATCGAGGATTTTTGTCATGTCCCCGTAACAACAAAAGAAAACTATATAATTCAATATGACATAAAATCTCGAACCTGGGATGGATCATTTAAGGATGTAACCATTATTTCGACAAGTTCAGGAACCACAGGAGACCCTCATCTTTGGCCCAGAAACCTTTCACACGAGATTGATGGCGCTCATGCGCACGAACTTATCTTTAGAGACACGTTTGGGCTTAAAAATAAATCCGTATTGTTTATTAACGGTTTTGCTTTAGGGAATTGGATAGCTGGGACGTTCACCCAAATGGCTGTACAGCTTGTTGCGTGGAAGGGATACAACGTTACTCTTATGTCACCAGGATATGTACTAGAAGAGGTGCTTTCTGTTGTTAGACAAAACAAGGATGCCTTTGACGAAATCATTATCTCGGGCCACATCCCGTTTCTTAAAGAGGTTGTTGAAGTAATAAAAGAACAAGCGTTGATCGGCAAAGCGAATGTGCGACTTTTGGGTACAGGACAGGCGATAACAGAAAGACTCCGCGATCATCTTGGTGAACAACTTGGAAACAGAAATCAAGAAACTATTGTAAACCTCTATGGTTCAGCTGATGCCGCCCTCATGGGTTGGGAAAGCGCATTAACCATTAACATGCGCAAGGTGATGTCCAAAAATGTAAAATTGAAAGAAATCATTGTTAAAAAGAATCGTTTGCCGGCATTATTCGTTTTTGATCCAAGACTTACCTTTATTGAGGCTGTCGATGGCGAATTGCATATTACGAAAGACGCTGGTTGTCCATTGGTGCGCTATAACATTCATGACGAAGGTGGGGTGGTAGGATATTCGACCATGATAAAACACTTCGATTTTACTTCTTTCCCTGATTTCAAAAACAACCTAAGCAATGCATGGAAGCTTCCATTTGTGTATCTTTTTGGAAGAGATAAATTTATGGTTAAAATATATGGGGCAAACATTTACTCAGAACACGTCGACCACGTATTAAATCACGAGTCATTGCAAGAATATATTACTGGTCGGTTTACAATGGAGGTTGTCGACGACGACGCGGGGAATTCTTTGTTCTTGTGTCATGTCGAACTTATGCGCAAACAAGAACCAGATAAAAGCCTCACTTCGCTCATTAGAGAGACATTTGTGAGAGAACTAATTGCGATTAATAAAGAATACGAATATGTATCGAATCATGTAGGTGAGAAAACCCATCCAAAAATTATGCTATACAAACATGGAGACCCAAAAAAATTTCCTCGAAAGAAAGTTATAAAAAATGCATAATCCACATGTTAAGCGACGATATTTTGATGAAACTATTTAAGATACGAAACGCTCATATCGAGAACCCAAGCCCTAGTGAGTTGAAGGTACTCAAGCGAGAAGTTATTACGGAATCAAAGACGACGCCCACCATTATGCCGTACTCTACGAAAGCATATTATGAGCTTACCTCAGCTCGTAATCGCAATTTGATATATCCTGATGAACAAATAGAACTACGCAAAAAAACAGTTGGATTTTTTGGCATGAGCGTTGGGAGTCATGCCGCTCTTACATGGGTCATGCAAATTCGACCCTATTACATAAAGATCTCCGACCCCGATGTTGTTGATGCAACGAATCTCAATCGATTAAGATTTCCGTGGTCTGCGGTCGACAAATATAAAGTTGATGTTGTGAAAAAAAAAATACAAGCGATGCATCCGTTAATCCGCGTTACAATATCAAAAAAAACCGATACAAAGAGCATAAAAGCGATTTTTTTTGGAAAACCCAAATTAGACGCCGTAGTTGACGAGATAGACAATTTTGAACATAAAATACTGTTGAGAAAATTTGCCCGAGAATTGGGTATACCACTTGTTTCCTCAGTAGATGTAGGCAACAACGTTTTTGTCGATGTCGAGCGATATGATTTGGATCCTAAAACACAAATGTTTTTAGGTAGAGTAGAAAATCCAGAAAATATCGATTTTACTTTGTTGGACGAACAAGAGAGGAAAAAATTTATCATTCAGCTTGTTGGTTTAGACAATAATTCTGAACGCATGCTAAATTCGTTATTTGCAATAAACGCCAATGTACCTACATGGCCTCAATTAGGGGCTACTGCCAGCATTGCGGGCGGAATCGTTACTACGATTTTGACAAAAATCCTGACCGGTTCGTTATTGCGATCAAGTCGCTACTATGTAATGTTAGATGACATATTTGGTAGTGATGACGATCAAGAGTTAACTCAGAAGAAAAAGGCAACCCTGTTACAACACATTACTTAATTTTGCATGTTACACAACTATGACGCTTGGAAAATAAATGAATCCTTATTCCCCACACGCGGCGCATATGAAGAACAACTAAAATTTTGTATTGGGTATGCAATTTTGGCTCCTAGCAGTCACAATACCCAACCATGGCGCTTCGAAATCAAAGATTCTACAATTTATCTTTCATTGGACTGGTCACGCACTATTCCGTATGGAGATCGAAAAAACCAAGAAGCATATATAAGTATAGGGTGTGCGCTTGAAAATTTATTATTAGCACTTAAACGTTTTTCTTTTGCGTATGAAGTATCATATTTCCCTGAAAGCTTTATAGCCGATGCGATCATCATCAGAACGCACAAAATAAAGAAAAAAAAGCACGACGAACTATTTAATTATCTCATCGACCGAGTAACCAATCGTTTCCCCCCTTCTCAAAGAAAAATGACAAAACAAGCAGCGCAAATGATTCAACAAGTCGATATAGAGCCAGGAACAGGTATAGAGATCATCATTGACGAAAAGAAAAAAAAGATAATTGCGGATATTATGGAGCACGCAATTAATTTTGCTTTCGGAGATGTCGTTTTCAAAACAGAACTTTCTCATTGGATCCGATCAAACTATACTCAACAACATGATGGGATACCACTTTTTGATAGTGGTTTACCAGACATACTTACAATCATCGGTCCTTATTTGGTAAAGAATGTTCCTTCATCGAGACAGTCAAGACAAGACAAAAACCTCATACTTGCCTCACAGGCTCTTGCAATATTTACAATAGGTACAGATGACAGAATCGGGTGGGTTAAAACCGGTCAGTCATTTCAACGGTTTTCGTTGTTATGTACAAAATATAATTTATTCACTGCGCCGATGGCAGGTATCATCGAACACGAATCATCGAAGCAACAACTTAAAAAGGCAATAAATATTTTCGGATCACCATCCTTTTTTTGCCGGGTAGCTTATGTGAACCGCATTCCCCACCATAGTCCAAGACGAACGCTTGAAGACGTCATGGTATGAGTATAAACTTATATTATGGCTGTTTTTGTTCTCGTTATCGCAATTGTAAGCATTGTTTTCTTAGGCCTTCTTACCTATACTAAAAATCCAAAGAGCGCCACCAATAAGCTATTTCTCTTTTTTACTTTGACTGTTGCAACGTATTTATTCGCGAATTATCTTGCTACGATTCCTTTTAACGATATCACAACCCTTTTTTTTATTCGAACAGTCATGACGCTGGCTTCGTTTATCAATTTATTCTTTTTTCTTCTTGCAAATACTATTCCAAACGCGAATATTCCTCTTTCTAAACCACTTTTGATTTTGTCTATCATATGGACATTATTTATGGTTTATCTAACCCAATCGAATTTAGTCTTTTCTAGTCTTCAACCGAACACTAATATTCCCAATCCTGGCATCGGTATGCCAATTTTTCTTGCCCACACAATAATCTATCTTCTTGGGGGAGTAGCGACTCTTATCAAGCGATATATTTCTGCAGAAGGTTTGGAAAAGAATCAACTGAAGTTTGTCATGTTCGGCGCGACAATAATGCTCATGTCGATATTTATCACAAATTTTCTTATCGTTATATTATTTAAAACTACCAATTTTGTAAACCTTCTACCCATTTATACACTCATCTTTATTGCGCTTACGAGCTATTCGATTATCAGACACAGATTTCTCGATCTTCGACTTGTGGTTGCGCGTTCCGTGGCGTATTTATCGCTCATTTTTATTGCTGCTTTGATCTATTCCGGCTTACTGATAGGTTTAAATACCTTTATCACAAAACAACAGATTAATTATTCCAACATAACTATTTCGATTGCATTCATGGTGGTTGCTGTTCTTGCTTTTCAAACGATCCTTAGCTACATTGAAAAGGCGACTGACAAAATATTTTTTCGTGATCATTATGATGAAAACGAATTGCTTTGGAGCCTTAGCCATATCATGGCATCAACCCTCAACCTCACCAAACTTACTGACGAATTTCTCAAAAGTTTACTGGAACAGATGAAAATAAGTTATGGCGCAGTTGTGTTGCTTCATGATTCTTCAATCGTTTGGGTTGGTAGTCAAGGTTCGGTGTCTCAGCACGCATTTCATGGAAAAGACATTGTAGCGTTAATTCATAAATCAAGTACAGCTCGTGAAAATGATGAGCGTTTATTGGTATTTGAAGAGCTTTCTGAATCGGCAAATAAGCAAAAAATGCGCGATCATAATATTACAATCGTTATTCCATTAACAGTGAGAAATAAACTCATCGGGGGTATACTATTGGGCGAGAAGGCATCTGGGGAAATTTACTCATCCGAAGACATCAACGTACTCAAGATTTTGGCTCCGGAAATTGCCGTTGCCGTCAGAAACGCACTTTCATTTGAAGAAATCAGAAAATTTAACATTACGCTCGAAGAAGAAGTCAAGCGCGCAACCAGCAGGTTGCGTCACGCCAACAAGCGCCTCAAAGAACTCGATCAACTCAAAGACGAATTTGTCTCCATCGCCTCTCATGAGCTACGCACCCCCATGACCGCGATCAAAAGCTATTTGTGGATGGCGCTTAATAAAGGCAAAAAATTGAGTCCAGACATGCAGAAATACCTCGACATTTCCTACAAATCTACAGAGCGTCTCATTCACCTAGTAAACGACATGCTCACGGTTTCGCGCATCGAACGCAACAAAATCGCGTTCAAGATGGAGGAAACAGATATCGTAGACATCCTCAACCTCATCAAAGATGAACTTGCCATCACTGCCCAAGAGAAACATATCGACTTCACATTTTCATACGGTACGAAGAAACTCATGGTCAAAGGCGACCAAGTCAAACTCCGCGAAGTTTACCAAAACATTATCGGAAACGCGCTCAAATTCACCCCGGAAAAAGGAACAATCGAGGTCAATGCCGACGAAAAGGGGAATATGGTTGTCGTTACGATATCCGACACCGGCTCGGGTATCCCCAAAGAAGATATGGGGAAGTTATTTCAAAAATTTAGCAAAATCGAGTATTCTTATTCCAAACATAGCAGCCAACCGGGCACAGGGTTGGGGCTTTACATTTCGAAACAGATTGTTTCTTTACACGGAGGCGATATTGAAGTACAATCTGTTGTAGACAAGGGAACGACGTTTACCGTGCTTTTACCGAAGTTGCATAAAAAGTAGACGATTCCTATGAACAATACGAAAAAGTATAAACTTTTAGTTGTTGAAGATGAAGATGCGTTGCGTCAGTTATATGTTGACGTCCTTCAAGAAGCCGGCTACGAAGTCGTGCAAGCCAAAGACGGAGAAGTGGCATTAAAGCTTATCAAAGAAAATCAGTACGACCTCATACTTCTTGACATAATCCTTCCTCATTTGGATGGTTTGCAGCTTTTGGAAAAGCTACAAAAAGACCATGGCATAAAAGATATCGGACGATCAGTTGTGTTACTGACAAATTTAGGTCAAGAATTGGTTGTTGCCAAGGCGCTTGAGTACAACGTGCGGGGATATATGGTCAAGAGCGACTACACGCCCGACGAGCTTATCAAAGAGATTCACGGATATTTGTCGAACCACAAAGTTCACTCTTCGTTATAATAAAAGTATGAAGTTTTCGAAGGCGGATCAGCAAGGTCAAACACTTCTTATCATGGTGCTCTTGTTGTCTCTCATCATTACAGTTGTCGTGGCCACATCATATCGACTCACCTCAGAAACCGCGCTCACCGAAGTGCAGGAGCAATCGATACAAGTATTGGCAGCAGCAGATACAGGTATAGAAAAAGCCCTTTCTCTGGCACCTTCCGATTCCGCGGTTATCCAGACATTTGACGACCTCGGACTCGCCATAGACGGCATCGACAGTCAAAACAGCCGTATCCTCATAAACCCCACCAGCGGGACGACGTTTGTGTCACCTTTGGTCACCAAGGATCAACAATTTACGTTTCATTTGTCAGATTATCCGAACTACACGAGTTTTTACGATACCACCCTTGACATTTATTTCGATTCTGAAGGCCCGACTGCCTGCGGTACCCGCACAACTCCAGCTCTGGAGATCACCGTTTTCTACGATACCGACAAGGTCCTGCGATGGGTTGCAGAACCGTGTGCTGCAGATCCGTATATACACAGCACCGGCGGGGCAAACGACTTAACTCTTATTTCTGGCTCTTTTCCGCTTTCATTTGACGGAGAAAATTATACGTTTACGTACCACACGACAAATCCGATAGATTTTTCAACTATTACTGAGCCGAAGATTCTTTTTGTGCGTTCGCTTTTTGGTACGACGCGTGTTGGGTTTGTCGGCGGGGCGCAGATCCCCTCGCAGGGGAGAACGATCCGATCCGAAGCATATTCTACCAATGGTGTTTCGCGTATTGTGTCGCTCTACGAATCGCAACCCCAACTTCCATCTGATGTTTTTGTCACGACATTTTGAAAAACCATTATAAGTGCTTGCATTCAAGTCTTATAGGTGCTACTCTAAAAAAGACACGAGATTGACACAAAAAACTATAGTACATAATGAGTATGTAAATTAGATAAATTTACTTGACTTATAGTAAAAGTTATAGTACATTTAGAATATGGCAACCGAAGGAATAGGAAAAAAATTTCCAGTAATACAAGGTTCTAGGGCTGTTGGTCTTGGGTATCAACCTGGTCCCCCAACAATGAACGAAGGGTTAAAATTTATCCCTCCCGGTCTTGCGGACTTTAGACAGACAATACAAGTCTTACCACCAAATGCTCGTACAGCTCTTATTCGTTCTCTTTTTGCACCAAATGGTATTCCGCTCAGGAAAGAACCAGCCTTTTCTCCAGTAGCAACTAGAGGATTCTTAATGCTTTGTGTACTGTGTGCTCTTTCTCCAGAACTTGCTGCTTGTACCGCACAAGCAGCCCAGGATCAAAACCTAGAACCCACGATCGGCATAGTAGCCACTCAAGCTAACGCGGATGTTACAGCGAAGGCTGGGACAGAAGAAGCTGAGATTGAAACAAATAACGCCACAACAGCAGAAGCACAAATGACAGAAACTGCCGTCGCAGCACCAACAGAAGAGGCTGGTACACCACCCCCACCTCCCTTACCCACCAACACCCCTCCAAGACCAGGTATGCCTTCCGAGGGGCCTGATCCAACAAAAGAGGGAGTTACAGACGGTTCAATTCTTTCCACCCCAGACGTTTTTGGGATGTCAACCACTTCTTTGCTTGATTATGTAACTAACCCCGAGTTTGTAGGCGCTTATCGTTGGACAACCGACAACAATAGATACGAGTGGAGAATATCACAGTTTATTCCTCCCGACGATCCTTTATATGAGAGTTCATCGGTTACGCCGATCCCAATCGTAATACGTGTAGATCCGGCTGTTGGTGCGATCGACTATGGCGGTGAGAAAGTCGACGATCATGATGTGATAGCAGCTCTTTCTGATCCTACTAATCTCACAAAAGAACCGTGGTTAGCAATTGCCGGTACGGACGTTGGTTCATTTGAACCACCCCCAGATGCACCGAGCGCTCAACGTATAGCAGCCGCATTGCAATGGCTAGCGGCGCAAACAGTAGAACAGAACAAAAATGGTGGTGGGTGGGATCCTCAAGCTGGCCTTGTTTATACTATCTTTAGGGGCTCCTTAGGTAACGCGCCAAGCGAAAATGGTGGTTTTGATTGGAATCTTCTACCTAATGGTGCGGTTGAAGTAAGAACAAATCAGCTGCATCTTGACCCAGAACATCCAGCCTCTCTAACCACTTCATTATTATATGGGCTCACAGAATTTATGAACAAAGGATTAGGGCTGCGTGGAGGTTTTGGCCCTGACCCCAAAAATCAATTTAGTGATTATTCGGCAGCCTTAGCTAAAATTCTCTTTGGAGCACGTTTATCAGACGATGGCAGAGTTTCAGTTAGTTCTTTATTTACTGTTAAGTAATATCTACTTCTTGATATTGCGAAATCAACCCCGTACCATAGTACTATGGATAATAGGCTTTTGATTGGCTTTTTTGTTTTGCTTGGTGCAGCGATAGGAATTGTATTTTTCTTTCTTTCTGATTCTTCAGTCAACATTTCTTCAATTGTTCCTCGCACGTACACACCCAACCAGCAAAAAGAAGTAAAATTATTACGGTCTGATAATATTTCATTTCAAAACGCTACGCCTTTCAAGCTTACACTCAACACCGCAGACCTGAGTGCATTTTTAGTATCCTCAACAACAATCAATCTTGCAAAAGGAACGACATATAAGAAGCTAAACATCATTGCAACTAACAATGTTGCAGAAGTAAACAACCTCGTATCGGATGGTAAAGGAGGGATAAGTTCTGGATACAAACGGATACAGGACCAGGACTCCCTCACCATCACTATTTACGCTCAAGATAACTCTGAAGACCTTGAGGCTTATGCTCGTGTTCTCAACTTTTCCCTCTTTAGTGCTTTAGCCGAAGACATTATTGTTCACGATTCATTAGATGCGCTTGCCCGGGACAAGACAAGGTTGTATCAGGAATACAGAGAAAAAGTAAATTTCATTACCGTTGATTCAAAATCATGAATGCTCGTAGAGTTGCAGTACTGGTCGTTTGCTCTCTTTCTTTTCTTTTTGTCAACCAAAACCAAGTTCAGGCACAGATTTGTACGGGTGCTCCGGGTAAGTGTTGTACGAGCATTTTGGAAGTGTATGAATGTTTAGGAACAAACGACGTGTGTTTTCCAGGAAATTTAGACGCGTGTGGCTATGAACCGGATCTATGTCAGCTTGATCATAGAGTATGTATAGAACCTTTAGATACACGTACGTGTTTTGTCAACGCAGGGGGGCAGTGCGCAAGTACAACGTGTGATCCGCCGGGTATACCTTTTGAGACCATGAACTGTCATTATATTTCTCTTACCCCAACTCCTCCCAACCCGGCAAGCCCAACCCCCAGCAACACCCCTCCACCTGGAGCAACAAATACTCCAGTGCCACCACCCACAAACACCCCTCCACCGGG
>JAGQLS010000058.1 GCA_020429045.1 Candidatus Woesebacteria bacterium | reverse complement strand
TATATGACCTCCTTTATTCCACCAGCAAAATCGGAAGAGTAAATAAAATGAGTTTGTTTCCTGTCTACTGCAAAATAAAAATTACTAGGCCTGCCAAGACTAAAATTTGCAAGACCTATATTTGTTTTTGTTGCATTTTCTCGGAATGTATCAAAATAAGCGTCGAAAAATAAGTTGATTTTTTTCTGCAACTCCTGGTCTTGTAAATTTCCACCTGTTAATTGTATTCCACCTGCAAATGACATATTTATGTAATTAAGTATTAAAAATGGGCAGTATTTCAGCTAATGGGCGGCGGTATGATCCGACGTCCTTGAGAAATTGTAGCACAATTTCGAGAGGATGTTGGATATACCGCAGTTAGGCGAAGCCGTGAGCGAGAGCGAGCGGATGAGACTAACAAGGCAGTCCGCCTTTGGCGGAGTAGCCGCCGCCCATTAGGCAAAATCAGAAGGAAGCGAGCGGAGCGAGCGTTTTTGCCTAACTGGTTTATATGCGAA
>JAGQLS010000057.1 GCA_020429045.1 Candidatus Woesebacteria bacterium | reverse complement strand
CTACGCTTTTCAGCCTCGGCTTAGGGGCCGACTTACCCTGAGCGGATTAGCCTTCCTCAGGAAACCTTAGGTTTACGGTGTGCAGGTTTCTCACCTGCATTATCGCTACTCATGCCGGCATAAGCCCTTCCGATGTGTCCACCACTTCTCACGAAGCAGCTTCAGCCACCTACGGAATGCTCCCCTACCAGACGCGTGCAAGCACGCGAATCCAAAGCTTCGGTACGAAACTTGAGTCCCGATTATTTTCGGCGCCCGATCACTTAACTAGTGAGCTGTTACGCTTTCTTTAAAGGATGGCTGCTTCTAAGCCAACCTCCTAGCTGTCTGAGCAATCAGACTTCCTTTCACCACTTAGTTTCGATTTAGGGACCTTAGCTGTTGGTCTGGGCTCTTTCCCTCTCGCCCGCGGATCTTATCACCCGCGGACTGACTCCCGTGGTAAATCTGTGCGGCATTCGGAGTTTGATTGGGGTCGGTAAACCTTGTGGGGCCCCTAACCCATTCAGTGCT
>JAGQLS010000056.1 GCA_020429045.1 Candidatus Woesebacteria bacterium | reverse complement strand
CAGAGACAGAAGACCTTCAAGAAGGCTGTCCTTGGCTGATTCACCGAATTGTCAAACCAAAGGAAAAAATCACTAAAGAAGAAGAAAACCGAGGTGAAAACAAGATTTACAAGAATCTTGAGTTTTGCGAACCAAAAGTGGTTGAGGACTGGAAGAAAGAACGCTACGAGATTAACACTAAAAAGATGTCACAAATCGATGGCGACATCAAGAAGGCAGAAACTGGAGAGCAAATAGTACTTCCAGTCAAAAACGACCAAGAGAAACAGCTGGAGCTTTGGGAATGCTGGGACTATGAGGAAGATCAGCTGGTAGTTATTGCCAACGGCGAAGTAGTTATCAGAGATGATGAGAACCCTTACCTTGACGTTAACAACGGCCACATTTTTGTGGATCTTCCTGATATGTCACTCCTTTGGGAGTTTTGGGCAACTGGCCATGTTGAACCAGTTGAAAGCACCATCATGGAGATTGCTGACCTTCGCAACCAGAGGATGGATGATGTGGTGCTCATGCTCG
>JAGQLS010000055.1 GCA_020429045.1 Candidatus Woesebacteria bacterium | reverse complement strand
TGGACATACGGTTAATATTCCGTAACTTCTTAAAAGTGCGATGGGAGGACGGAGTGTAGTAGAGATAGCAGATTATTGGATTTCTGTTGATTGCATAAGTGTTCTGTCTAGGTAAATCCGGACAGTATAAGCGCAAGTGTCGTCAAAATGTCTAAGTACGCTTAGGCAAATTATCTTGAGCACGCTTCCGAGAAAAGTCTCTAAGCATAACTTTTAAGAATCCGTACCGCAAACCGACACAGGTGGTTGGGTCGAGAAGACCAAGGCGAACGAGTGAGAGATCCCCAAGGAACTCGGCAAAATAGCAGCCGTAACTTTGGAATAAGGCTTGCCCTTCACTACTTTGGATATTTCCAAAAAAGTGAAAGAGTTAAGTAAAGAAAATAAATAAGTATAAACAACAAAAGATATACGAGATAATCGAGACATAAAATTATAACTCTTTGTTATTTTTTACACGGAAGTGTTTAAAGTAGTGGAGGGCCGCAGCGAAAGACTCCCTGGCAACTGTTTATCAAAAA
>JAGQLS010000054.1 GCA_020429045.1 Candidatus Woesebacteria bacterium | reverse complement strand
TAGCTGGTTCTCGCCGAAACATATTGAGGTATGGGGTCAGTCGATTTGCATGGGGGGTAGAGCACTGGATGGGCTAGGGGGACCACAATCTTACCGAACCCAACCAAACTCCGAATACCCATGACAACAGGCTGGCACTCAGGCTACGGGAGCTAAGTTTCGTGGCCGAGAGGGAAAGAACCCAGACCGACAGCTAAGGTCCCCAAGTCATTGCTCAGTGGAGAAGGATGTGGGAGCACACAGACAGCCAGGAGGTTGGCTTAGAAGCAGCCATCCTTTAAAGAAAGCGTAGCAGCTCACTGGTCGAGTGAACCTGCGCCCAAAATTCAACGGGTCTAAGCAATGCACCGAAGCTTCGGGTCTAGTCGAGAGACTAGGCGGTAGGCGAGTACTGTCTGTGCGGAGAAGCCGTACGGTAACGAGCGGTGGAGCGCAGACAGGAGCTGATGTTGGCATGAGTAGCGATAAACAGGGTGAAAATCCCTGTCGCCGTAAACCCAAGGGTTCCTGGGTAAAGACAATCTTCTCAGGGTTAGTCGGCCCCTAAGGCGAGGCAGA
>JAGQLS010000053.1 GCA_020429045.1 Candidatus Woesebacteria bacterium | reverse complement strand
CAAAACAATATGGACAACATAAATTTACAAACCAAAAAGTTTTTCCTCTATGCAAGAAAATCCACGGACGAACCAGAGCGTCAAATTCTTTCCATTGAGGCGCAACTTTTTGAGCTTCGGGAATACGCCAGAAAAGAGGGCTTGAATATCGTCCGTGAATTTGTGGAAAGTAAAACCGCCAAAGAGCCGGGCAGAGAGATTTTTAACGAAATGATCTCGCGCATAGAGGAAAATGAAGCCGAGGGAATTTTAGCGTGGCACCCCGACCGCCTTGCTCGCAATTCCATAGACGGCGGACGAATAATTTATCTTGTTGATACTGGTAAAATATCCGCGCTAAAATTCCCGACTTTTTGGTTTGATCCGACACCGCAGGGAAAATTTATGTTGTCCATCGCTTTTGGGCAATCAAAATACTATGTGGATAATCTTTCGGAAAACATAAAGAGGGGTATTCGCCAGAAATTGCGAAATGGCATTTGGCCCGCTTGGGCACCATTGGGCTACATAAACGATAAAAACGCCCGCTGTATTGCGGTTGATAAAGAAAAAGCAAAATAT
>JAGQLS010000052.1 GCA_020429045.1 Candidatus Woesebacteria bacterium | reverse complement strand
GAGAAAGATTGGATTCGAACCAATATCATCTCTTGGAAATAAACATTTTAAGTCTCAATCCAAGAAATATTCTACCATTGAACTACTTCTCGATTTTCTTGTATAAAAATTAAATTCGAGGACGGGGATGGATTCGAACCATCGTACATACCTTTTCACGGTATTGTCTAACCTCTCGACCACCCTTCCAAAAATTTTTGAGAATAAAAATCCTCTATGAAATGCACAAACCCTCAGCTTCGGTACTACACTTTAGCCCCGATTATTTGCGGCGCAAGTTCTCTAGATGAGTGAGCTGTTACGCTATCTTTAAAGGATGGCTGCTTCTAAGCCAACCTCCTCACTGTCTGAGAAATTTCACCTCCTTAAGTGCACTTAGTGTAAATTTAGGGACCTTAATTTGAGATCTGGGCTGTTTCCCTTTTGACCAATGGAGCTTCGCCCCCACAGTCTAACTGTCCGACTTTAATTTCTGGTATTCGGAGTTTGATAGGTTTAGTGAAGTTTCCCCCTATCTAAACCTTCCAGTGCTCTACCCCCAGAAGAAACATCGAACGCTAACC
>JAGQLS010000051.1 GCA_020429045.1 Candidatus Woesebacteria bacterium | reverse complement strand
ACCTTCGACACCTGGTTCTCGAGCGGTCAGTGGCCCGTCGTTACGCTCAGAACCCAAGAAAATCCTTCGGATTTTGACCGCTTCTACCCCACTACGGTGATGGAAACCGCCTACGACATTCTGCTGTTTTGGGTGATGCGCATGATGCTACTGGGCATTTACTTGACTGGCTCCACCCCGTTCTCCCAAGTGTACCTCCATGGCCTCATTCGGGATGGTAAAGGTCAAAAAATGAGTAAAAGTAAAGGAAACGTCGTCAACCCTCTCTCAGTTGCTGAGGTTTATGGTGCCGATGCATTGCGCTTGGCTCTGGTGATTCGATCAACTCCCGCCCAAGATAAAAGTGTGGGTGAGCCAGACTTTAAGGCGGCGCGTAACCTAACCAACAAGCTCTGGAATGCAGCCAGATATGTGCTCAGCAACGCAAGTAACACAAACAAACCCGAGGCTACTCCCCCAGCCTCCAAACCCAATACTCAGTCCAAGAATGACAAGCAAGCCACTCCCATGAGCGAACTTTTTGATCAAAAACTCAATGAAGTTGTCGTAGAAGTGACCCAACAC
>JAGQLS010000050.1 GCA_020429045.1 Candidatus Woesebacteria bacterium | reverse complement strand
CCACGAATATTAACGTGGTTCCCATCGACTACGCCTTTCGGCCTCGCCTTAGGGGCCGGCTAACCCTGCGAAGATTAACTTTACGCAGGAACCCTTGGACTTTCGGCGACAGAGTCTTTCACTCTGTTTGTCGTTACTCATGTCAGCATTCGCACTTCTGATACCTCCAGGATGCCTCACGGCTGTCCCTTCACAGGCTTACAGAACGCTCCGCTACCGCTTGCCCTTGCGGACAAACCCAAAGCTTCGGCTCGTGGCTTGAGCCCCGGTACATCTTCGGCGCAGAAACCCTTGTTTAGACCAGTGAGCTGTTACGCTTTCTTTAAAGGATGGCTGCTTCTAAGCCAACCTCCTGGTTGTTTTGGGATTTCCACATCCTTTCCCACTTAGCCACGAATTGGGGGCCTTAGCTGTTGGTCTGGGTTGTTTCCCTCTCCACGACGGACGTTAGCACCCGCCGTGTGTCTCCTGTGCAGTACTCGTAGGTATTCGGAGTTTGGTTAGGTTTGGTAAGTCTGTGGGACCCCCTAGCCCATCCAGTGCTCTACCCCCTACGGTATTCACACAAGGCT
>JAGQLS010000004.1:38172-107845 GCA_020429045.1 Candidatus Woesebacteria bacterium | reverse complement strand
TGTTTTAAAGCCTGAAATGTATGTCGATTTGTTTCCCCTTATGTCCACGATCACTATGGAGGGGAGAACGATTGAATGACGATCCTGCCGGTTCATCAGGTGGTATACTATCTCCATGATCCTCAAATATCAATCAACACTCATCGAAAAAATGCAGCTCAGCGAGCGAGTATGGAAGCTTTCTTTCACCCGCCCCGACGATCCATGGACATTTACCGCAGGACAATACATGCTCTTTCATATCGACGCGCCGCAGGGGAAGGGGATCCGACAATATTCTATCGCGTCGACGCCTAGCAAACGTGGTCAACTAGACTTTATTATTGAATTTGTTGAGCATGGGTTGGCGGGTATAGCTCTCAATAGCATGTTAGTTGGTGAGACGTTAACCTTACAAGGTCCTGCTGGAGTATTTACTTTTCAAAATCCTCAACGGCCGGTAATATTTCTTGCAACAGGCACAGGTATCGCGCCTATTTACAGCATCATCAAAGATCGCATAGAACATAGCCACTCGTTGCCATTGTTGTTGTTTTGGGGCTTTCGATATATGGAAGATACGTATTTTATCGATGATCTTACCGCGTTACAAAACCAGTCACCATTATTTCACTTCAATGTGTGCCTATCTCGAGAAGATATGAATACCGGAGGTAGTCAAGTCGAGCAATGCCTCAAAGGTCGTGTAAACCAAGGTCTTGAAGAGTACTTAAATAAACAAGGTCTTTCAATCGCAGACTTTGATTATTATCTGTGCGGCAGTAAACACATCGTCGATTCACTTCGTCAGTATTTGTCAGACAAACACGTAACAAAGGATCATATATTTTTCGAAAAGTTCACGATATAGTTTGTTTTGGTCTATTACAATCGTGCACGCTGGGACGTTTCTGCTTCAATAATTTCACGTGGTTTGCCATATTTCAGTCGAGAAAGTTGTATGATAGCTTGTGCAATTTTTTCGTTGCGCGCAGCTTTGAGTTCTGCCATATCTTTGGTCATATCTACCGAGAACGGATCAACAGGTTCATTATCTACAATAGTTTTCATATATCCATGAAAGCGTTCGACGTTGATAAGGTCAGACTCTCCAAACGTTGGCTGGAATTCGCGCGCAAGATACGAAGCGTCTGTTACGCCTACACGGAACGAAATCATAGTTCCAACATTGCCAAAAACTGCATTTTTAACCTCTTCGTCCATCTGTCCGATGAACTGGTTCGCAACCGTCAGACTCAAGCGGTATTTTCTCGCCTCAGACAAAATAACGGCAAAGTCCGGCGTTGCAAAGTTTTGAAACTCGTCCACAAACAGGAAAAAATCCCGTCGCTTTTCTTCTGGCGTATCGACACGGCTCATGGCAGCAGCCAAAATTTTTGGGATGATAAGAAGACCTAAAAATGTTGAATTTTCTTCTCCCAGTTTTCCTTTTGATAGATTGATAAGCAGAATTTTGCCATCATCCATGACTTTGCGGAAGTCAAATGCAGATTTCGATTGACCAATAATGTTTCTCATCATTTTATTTGTCACGAATCGACCGAATTTAGACACAATATAATCAAGCACCTCCGACTTGTGAAAGTCTGAGGTTTGTGCGATTTGGTCTGTCCAGTAGCGCCGTACAATCGGATCCTGTACTTTTGGCAATAGTTCCTGTACATATTTTTGGTCGGTCAGTACGCGGACGATCTCGATGAATGTGCTGCCTTCCTCAGACATGATCGTGAGCATGGCATTACGCACTGCATGTTCAAATCGTGGACCAATGATACCAGTGCGTTGGGGATCGTACAATTTGTACATAAGGTTGATGATCGCGCCAGTTATAAAATGTTTTTGTTCTTCGGTTTGCGCCTCAAGCAAGTTGAGCCCCATAGGACGTTCGGTATCCGAAGGGTCAAAATGTATGACGTCTTCTGCGCGGTTTGGGGGGATATACCGAAGCGTATCGTCAATAAGATCGCCGTGAGGATCAATTACACAGACCCCACGACCTTTTTCGATATCCTGTTTGATTATTTCTTTAAGAAGTTCAGATTTACCCACACCGGTTTTCCCGATGATGTACATATGTCGCATACGATCTTTCAGGTGGACGCAAATCGGCCTGCGCACACCACGGTAATATCCATATCCCATGAATGTACCCCCTTCAGTTGGTACTTCGTTTGAGACCGGCGCGGACTTGGATTTGAGCCATTGGATATGGGGCGTCTCGACGGTTTTGTTGGGAAAATGGAAAACGCTCGCCAGTTCGTCTGCTGTGAGAATGGAGACAGTTTTTTTGTTAAAAAGCTCCAGCACCGGAAAGAATTTGTAGATAAAGCCAACCATAAACATACCTTTAAAAAGCGAACTTCCAGAGGAAAGTTTATTATGTTCAGAATCGAATTGTTTGAAAGCGGCCTTGATGTTTCTCAAGTGGGCTTTAGCAATATCTTTATTTTTTGCCGAAACAACCATACGAATGCAGGTTTCAAAGCCTGTTTTGCTCGTTTTGTCGTCAATCCGCTCAAGCGTCTTCTGTCCGGTTTCAAACGTTGCTTTTTCCGGATCCGCTTCGCTTTTCTTGGTCGAAGTCACATATGATTTGCCAGCTTTTTGCCACTTGTCATCTGCAGGGCGGATGAGGAGTTGGATAACTGCTCCGTCCTCATCTCCTAATTTGGAAAGGGGAGAAGTAAGGCTAGACATAGAATCAATCGGCAGCTCTTTATAGGTTTTGAGAGGCATATGGGGATCGCTTGAAATCTTGAGCGAATCAAATACTACCTCTCCATTTTCACGAAAAATATTGGGCTCTGCCACTTTTTTGATATCGGCGTTAGAATAATAGGCATAAATAGTTTTCTCGACAAGGTCGATGATGCGATTGGGTGCAGAAACATAAAAGCGGATTTCTGATTTTTTCCCCACAATTTCAAACGCTATAACATCCTCAAGCTCGGTAAATTTAAACATTCCACCTCCCTTTTTGAGCGATGCAAATGAAGCAAACATTTGTTCAGCTGCGTCAACCTTGATTTCATTTTCTTTTGGCAGTTGTACTTCAATCGTAACCATTTCATACGACATTTGTTCGCGTTTTTTCATTTTGAGATAAACCACCACGCCGTAAAAAAAGAAAAACGTTGCCAAAGCAGCAATAACTAGGCCCAAAATGAGCAAGGTGGTGGTAACGAGCACATTGACGATGGTATATGTTTGTGCTGTGTTCATAGGTCTATTTTCATTATACTTGAAAAGACGAAGATAGAAAAAGAGATTTATTTATCGCAGTATGTTTGCTACTTTTTCTAAAAATTGTTTAGGATTCATATCGCTTTTAATCCAGTAATCTTTTGCGAGTTTCAATTTTTTCTTATCTTCTTCGTTTGAATCGAGATTTGTAAGGAACACGATCGGCGTTTTGACTTTTACTTTCTCTTTTTTTATCTTGGCGATGATCTCAAAACCAGTTATGCTCGGGATCATAACATCCAGTAATATGAGACTCCATTGGTCTTTTTTGATCTGATCAAAAGCTTTGCGACCATCGTCAACCGCAACTACTTCGTAACCCGCATCTTTTAACAAATCGCGATACAACGTTTGGATAAATTGGTCGTCTTCGACAAGTAAAATATGTTGTTTTTTCATAGTTATCTACTAACTGATAAAACGGGGTCGTCAATTGAGGAGACAATAATACGTTCGTTGAGGATGCTAATTGCATAGTCGGTTTGGTAGGTGCCATTCCCGGCAAATGCGCAGGCTGTTTGGTCAACACCCGGGCCTTTGTCTGCATCTTGAGGGATACCAGCGATATACATAGGCACCAAATCGCCACACAAGTCAATCATTCCGTCAAAGTCACCAATTTCTTTGAGATCGCTGGTTAGACCTACAGGTGTTTGTCCTTGGTTACTGATCATGTATTGGGTTACGGCATTGAGAATTTGTATCATATCTGCTTTGCGTTTTTGAGCCTTGGTATCTTCGAATTGCTTTCCTGGATTTATGGCAAGAAGAACAATAGAAACAAGGATAGCCAAAACAGCGATTACCACCAATAATTCAATCATGGTGAACCCAGCTTTTGATTTCATATATTGATTCATTATACAAAAAACCCCTCACCATAAATAGGCGAGGGGTTGATTTCCGATAGGTACTTATCGCATGACTGAGATAGTGTTGTCTGCAATATTGTCTATTTTTACTCTGTTTGCGGTAGTGTCAACAGAAACTGCATACCCAGTCGTGTATGTTGCTGCACATTCAGTTGAGTCAATACCATCACCACCATCTTCAGGTAGTGCTGCAATGTAATCGGGTACCAGCTCTGCGCAGATGTTTGCACCAGTGTCGCTGATCGGTATTGGGGTAAGCGCAACGCCACCCAACCCAGCAGGAAGATCGCCATTGTTGTCAACCATATATTGGTTGATAGCATTAAGCATTTGTGTTGCTCCTGACCTTCTGCTTTGCGTTTCTGCTTGTTGCAGATTTTGAGCAGGATTTATAGCAACTAATGTAATAGCAAGTAGAATGGCCAATATGCCGATTACTACGAGCAGTTCGATAAGAGTAAAACCTCTATTGTCTCCCATAGGTAAAAATGATAAATAATAATAAGAAATAACCTTATATTCAGAATAGAGAAAAAAAATTCACTTGTCAAGAAGTCTGCATGTTTAATCTTGTGGAACAATCCCATTTTTCAGAATGTTTGAGTTGACATCCTATAATTTTTTATTGCAAATATATCATGAAATGTATAATATTATCTTATGGACAATGGAAATGAGGGTCCACCAACCCAGACCGTTTCAGTTTCTGAGATAGAAGGTGTAGCTCCTCCTCGAGAAAGAGCCGTGTTGCCTAAAATCGCTCCACAACAGTGGATACACATAGACGCACTCATGATGCGTGAAAGTAAAGATCGTTGGGGAGATTTAAAAAATCAAGCCGAACATGATACCGCTTTGCAACAATGGTGTGGGGAAATGCAGCTTTGGTTTAATCGCTTAGGTCAGCAAAACAACGCGTTGAGAAACCAGACAATTGCCATCATTCATTTTCTGAGCCCAACCGCGGTGATAGATAGCGAGACAGTAGATTGGCAAATATTCCATAGTAGCTTATCCACTGACGACCCAGATGGATATGTGGCGGATTTTATCAAGAGATTGGAGACTATGCCAGCAATCAAAGAGAACATTAAAGGCGCAAAGATTTTATGTGGTATTTTTGGAAAAGAAGTTCGAAAAGAACTTTTCGGCGAATATGGACCCGCAGAAGCCCATGATAAACGCACGAGAAAGTCGAAAGAACTCGTTGACAAGGCTCTACACGATGACAAGGTAGACCAAAACAAACACGAAAAGTTGACAAAAGCCATAGATAAACGAGCAGAAGATGTTGATTATCTTGTACATAGCATAGAAATTGATAGCCGTTTTACCGCAGATCAGAAACACAAACTTCAAGCAATATTAAGATATATTCCTCCAGCGCTCCTCAAAAATATCAGTCGGATATCGGTGAAGAAGGGTGGTGGCGGAATACATATAACTAACCCTGATTTTCGCTCAGAAATTGGCATCGATCCAGCTGAACTCTTACGGGACCATCATGGTGCCGAACTAACGATGTTTCACGAAATTATGGGGCATGGTTTGCGCAACTTTGTTTACAAAATAAGTAAAAAATCATTCCACAGAGAACTCAATGCACTATTAAATAATTCATCTGCCGACGGAATAGATTTAGTCGCAATGATTCAGAAAGATACATACGCACGTAGATTTTTGAATGAGAAAATAGCTATCACGCCCGACAGAATGGGAGTACGAAATTTCACTGATGAATTTTGGGCAAATCGAATGGCAGAATGGTGGTTCAAAAAAAGTACCGGTCAAAAAGAAGGCCATTTTTGGGATCATAATAATCCGTTCACTACTCAAGAAGAAGCTTATATCAATATGGTATGCCGTGCAGCATTTGTAAAATTTGAGCAAGCCGCTCAGTTTAAAAAAGAAAAAGAAGCAGCCCGAAGCAGCCCATTGCGCCAACTATTAGGAATTTGAGATGTCTTCAATTCCCGACGCTTGTCGTTATGAGTATATCTACATCGATCTCGGCGTTTTGTGAAGTCGAAGCTGTGCCCAGTAAATCTTTGAGCGAGTCTACAACAAGACTTCTCACATCATTGCTGATCTCTGGCTTGAAGACAATTTGCGTTGTCTGTGTTTGAACCGTAGCATTGCCGGTTGATATTGTTTCAAAGCCATTTTCTTTGAGAAGTGCTTCTACTTCTCCGGCTTGTCCAGCAATACCCGAACCATTCAATATCCTTACGCTGATTCCCTTTACATCTATAGCAGATTGGGACGGGCTTGCAGATGTAGAAGCAGTGGGAGTATCGGTATCTACGCCTGTTGGGCCTGTCACACTCTTTTTTTGTACTGCGGGTGCAAGTGTAGGCGCTGGTTGTTGTTCAAGTTCTTTTGCTGTGCGTTGACGATTGTATAAGAGAAAAGCCAAAATTGCTCCGAGAATAACCATGAACCCAATCATGAGATAGAGTCGCATATTCGAAGATGTGCTATTTTCATCTTCAAAATCATACGTCTCGCCGTTGAGTTCGTTGGGATCGAAGTGTTCTTGCTGTTGTTCTGGCATGAATGAAGTTTGTTTAAACGTATTGTAATATTTCAGCATGGTTTGCAGTGTGGTCTGATTGGTTGCAACCGCTTGATTCCCATAAAGGACGAATGCTGGTGAAACAGTTTCTATTACAAAACCCCTTTTTATCAAACTTTGCTTCAAAGTAGTTACAAGTTCGAGGTTTGTTGCAACTAAGTAGCGTTTCTTATCTTTAACTATTTCGACTTTTGCGATTTTGTCAAAGGGCACAAATTCGGTCGAAATCTCAGCGGTGCTACTCATCTGACTATCGGAGCTTGCTTTTTTCATTTCCGATTGCGACTGAGTTTCGTTTGGCGCTTGTTTTTGTTCGCTTGCTGGGGCAACTTGCACGAAACAACTTGAGGGCGAAAAAACAACAATGCCTGTTTGTGCAGAAATTTTTTTATCTTTAATGAATGCATCTATTTCTGCAAACATTTTTTCTTCGTTGATGATTTCGCTGTCGCGTATAGACTCAGGAGAAAAATCCAATGCAAGAGGAGCAGCGACGTTTCCTCCGTAAAAATATAACCGGCTGCGATCGAAATATACAATCATTCTCATACGTTAAAACACATCTGACCAACTGGTAACAGTCAAGATATTATCATTATACGTGAAATCAACCTGCGTCGTGTGTTCTGCTGTAGTAGTTTTCCCTACAGATGTAATAGTGTTACTAACAACCGAGATCGTTGCGGTTCCATCGTCCATAGAAAGAATTTCCCCAGTATAATTTGGATCCCTTAGAAGACGTAAAAGAGCATTTTCGGCGCCGCTTTGTGCGACCATTTCGGCTTGTAAACCTTGAGTTGCTATGTTGGTTGCTCGCGCGTTATTGAGCGCAATAGCAACCGATGTAGTAACAACAGTCGAGATAACTACCATAAATACAAGTATGGTAATAATTGAGGAACCGTGTTGCCTAGCGTTAATACAATTAGTATTCATAAAGATATCGTGGTATTAACTTGTTGGATTTCGCCTCCAGATCGAGATTGTACGGTGCTTTGAACGGTGTACTGTACGCGAATTGCTCCCCGTCCTCCTACATTTCCAAGGTGTTGAAATGAGAGAAGGGATATAACGGTTGTTGGAGAATTTAGATTAAATGATGAACTTCCGACGGTTAGTTCTAGTTGGCCACCGTTTTCTGCATACGTGTAATTTGTTCCATCAATGGAAATAATGAGTATGGTATCGCTATCGCCGAGGACAATAGGGTTGATGATAGCATCGGCACGGTGGATGTCATAACGTAACCGTTCTAGAATGTAACGCGCATCTGATTCAACATATGTTATTTCTTGAATTTCTAATTGTTTGTCAGCAAGGGCAGTAAATACATTAGCGATAATAATAAGAAGGATAGAAAAGAGACCCATAAACAGTACGAGCTCTATCAATGTAAAGCCGCTGCTTCGTTTTATTTTTTTCATGGTGCGTAATTAATTTGTATTTCTTCAAAAATTGGCGTTGAGCTTGAGTCTGATGTTGCGAGATACACACGGTATTTCATACATCTGCCGGGGTTTTCGTATCCCGATCCTGAGTCATCAAGGAGTAAGTGACTATTCATGGTATAAAAAGTTTGATTGGTTCCATCTGGTCCGACAAATTCGTATAACGAATCGTTGCAATTGTCATTTATGGCATCCGCAATGGCGATTTGGTATTCCGCAGAGGTATTTGTGGGAGTGTTTGCTGTTGGGATCAACCTATTGAAAGCTGTAGTAAACTGCGCATCAAAAGGAGTGGATTCATATGTTCCCGAAGAAGCGTAATTGCCTCCGGGACCGCCAACAATTATTTTGAATTCAGCATCGTTGTCTTGGGTAACTATATATGAATATGCTTCACCGTCTTGTTCAAGTACGGCAGAAACACCCCAAATACCTTCGTTAACATCAAGCCCCCCGCATCTGATTGGGTTTTGTTTGTCTGCGATGTCAATAACTTGATATTCTTCACCACCATTTCCTACAAGGATTGCTTTGTTGAATGTTGCCAGAGTAACACCGGTTGGATTCATGCCGTTAGCGTTATAGCTGCTTATAACCGGTCTACTACCGTTTTTATTCGATATGTCAATAATAAAGAATTCATCCTTATTACTGTCGCTTGTTGTTGCAAGATAGGCGCGCGTTGCTGATTCGTTTACGTATACTTCACGACCACTTGCGCCATTGACATTTGCATAACCGGTTTTATTAATATACCCATTGGGGTTAATATGATAGATACCTAATTCTTGACTTCCAAAATCAACGGCGACATATGCGTAATCGTCAACGACATAGAGTCGATACCCCGTCGAAAAAAACCCTAAAAAAGCAGAATCAAGTTGAGGTCTTGAACCGTTTTTTGAAGATAAGTCAAATGTATGAAGTCTGAAACCGATCGTGACGTAGCCAATATTTCCTTTGACAAACACCCCTTGGGCGGTACCCAACAAATTTGGATCGTCGTAATAACCCACTTCTTGTCCTGTTGTAGTGTCAACAATAACTACATCACGGTTAATATTTTCTGTTGCGAAATATGCATAACCGTCTGCGTAAAACACGTCATTTGTTTTGTATCCTGGAAGCGAAAATGCAACAGAAGCTTCTGGGGGATTTCCGTTGGAAATGTTCATGCCAAGATAGTTTCCTCCAGAAGATTGATGCGTACCGGTTATTGCGTATCCTGCCACCACCTGTACATCTTTAGCATCTCCGTTACCCGGTAAATCGAGTTCATCAACGATAAACGATTGAGGGTCACACCAGTTACCGCTACCTCCAGCTCCCAAAACAATTTCGCCATCATTAGTGTTTGTTATTGCAACGTTATCTAGCGTGCCAGTTGAAAAATCGTTTTCTGTCGTTTGGATATACACGGCATTGTCATTAAAACGCGTGATATAGAGTGATGAAGAAATGTTATTCGCAATTGGTTGAGTCCAGCTTAGGTTGAGCGTTATCAGCTTTGTTGATGGATCAAGTGTACCTTCGGTTTGTGTGATGACCTGATTTTGATCTCTATAAACATCACTAATGACGATATTACGCGTTACGCCATTGATAGTTTCATCTCCAGCAACTAATGCCCACGTTGAACCGGCGATTTCTGGATGATATATTCCGTTAGTTTGAACCCCGGACCATCCTGCATCTTTAATAATTTTGATTGCTTCAACTTCTTCACGCATAAGTTGATACGCTTGCGTTCTTCGCTCGTTCTGAGGTTTGGCTTCACGAGAAGTAATAAGCGCAGTTGCTAAAGCAGGCATGATTGCTGCCATGAGTGCGATAGCAAGCAGAAGCTCGATAAGCGTTTGTCCACGGTTCGTTTGTTGCATCATGTTATTGAATGTTAGTAAATACTCCAAATTCATTAAGCGAGATCGTCGCGATATCACCGGCGCCGCCCGAAATTTGTATACTATCCTGTCCGGAAACATAGTTTGCAATCTCTCCACTTCCGGGCGAGAAAACCAAACTATTGTCTGCAAACTGAACATTACTTAAGGTAAAGCCCGATTCTAAAGGGACAATAAAATTATTTGGATCGTTCGTGTTGTACGTTGACCCTTCAAACAGCGTGTATTGTTGTGGTTCGAAATAAACACCAAACGCTCCCGGACTACTCGCAGCTTCGGTTATGCCTGTCATAGCTTTGATTTGCTGTTGCTTGATATCAGAATTGAGTTGCAGCACAATCGCATCAATTTGAGATTTTGTTTGATACCCAACGAGGTTGGTGCTGATTGTTACGGCAAGGATTGCCATGATAGCAAGCGCAACAGCAAGCTCGATCAAAGTAAACCCACCATTGTCTCTCGCCTTTACAAGAGGACATCTGCGCGTTTGTTTGCTTTTCACGTGAAATAGTTGCATACAAAAAACTGAAATAGAGCAATCTTCATCTTGCCCCAACCTGTCCTATCAAACCATAGATCGGAGTAATGATAGAGAGCATCATGGTGCCGATGACAGCTCCGACAAAAATGAGCATGATCGGTTCAAGCATGGTTGTAACTTTATTGAGATTTTGATCTACTTGATAATCAAGATAAACCGAAACATCTTGTAAAGCCTTATCAAGCGATCCTGTTTTTTCGCCTGCCTCAATAATTTTGATGGTAATTGCGGGAATAAGATTTTTACCTCTGCGCAATCCTTGCGACATGGGTCTTCCAGAAAGAACAACGGTTTGCGAATAGCGTATAAGTTTTTTCATGTCGTTGCGGAACACAACATTTGTAGAAAGTTCCAATGCCTGAGTGATAGTTAATCCTGATGATAAAAGAAGCGACATGCTCCTTGTGAAACGCGCCAGATCGATTTGTTTAATTAATCCAGATATGAGTGGTAGGGAAAATAGTACTGACAAAAGCCACGACCTTTTTTTTTGGTAAACAATGATAAAAAACGTTAGTCCGACTGCAATTGTTGCGATAACTTCTAAGGGGTGTTGAATGAGCAAATTAGAAAGAGAGACGAGAATTTTTGTTTGGATGGGGAGCGTGACTTTCATGCGGGTGAAAACAGTTGCCATTTTTGGCATGACAAAAAGCAAAATCATAAGCGAAACACCGATAAATACGAAGAAAATGAGGATGGGGTAGGTAAGTGCGCCTTTTACTTTGTCGATAAACTCAAGCTCTTTTTGCAGATGATTTTTAATATCAAGGAGCGTTACATCCAGCGTGCCAGCGCTTTCAGCGGCTTTAATGATATTTATTGAAACCTCATCAAACGTTTCGGGAAATTTTGTAAATGTCTGAGAAAGTTGTTTACCTTGGACAAGCCCCCTTTTAATTTCTTCAAGTAATTTTTTTTGATTTCCCTTTGCATCTTCAAGAAGCGAGTCGACGGTCTCAATAAGAGAAATACCAGCAGAAAGCATGGTCGATATGTTGCCGATAAAAGCAATTTTGTCTTTTTGTGACAAGCGCATTGAATATACTTTGTTTTTCATACCGTTGTTATACTGATTCGGTCTTTGTTACGCGGAGAATTTCCTCAAATGAAGTCACTCCATCAATCACTTTTCTTATTCCATCTTCCAGCATGAGCGTCATTCCCTCTTTTTGTGCTTGAGTAACGATGACATCCGAATCATTTTTTTGCAATATTAATTTACGAATTTCCTTACTTGTTTCCAATACCTCAAAGATACCGATTCTCCCTCGATAACCAGTGTGATGACAGATGTTACATCCTGTACCTTTGTAGGCACGTACGGTTTTCTTTTTATCAAAATATTTTTTAATAATATCTGGAGAAAAATTCTTTTTGATTTCTTCGATAGTTATTTCATAAGAAGTTTTACACATTTCGCAAATTTTACGGACGAGACGTTGAGCAATAATGATATTGACCGTTGAAGAAACTAAAAAGGGTTCGATGTCCATATCTATCAAGCGGGGGAGCGCAGTTGCGGCATCGTTGGTGTGGAGTGTGGAAACAACCAAGTGCCCAGTGAGGGCGGCATTGACCGCAATATTTGCGGTTTCTTTGTCACGGATTTCGCCAACGAGAATAATGTTAGGATCTTGACGCAAGATTGATCGCAGTCCGCTTGCAAACGTTAAGTTGGCTTTTGTGTTAACCTGAATCTGGTTCACCCCTTTCAGCCGATACTCAACCGGATCTTCAATTGTGGTGATGTTTTTCGTACGCACATTAAGAACCTTTAGAATGGAATAGATTGAAGTTGATTTTCCTGACCCTGTTGGTCCAGTTGAAAGAATCATTCCAAATGATTTATTGTACGAATGGGTGACTTTTTTGAGATCTTCTTCACTCATACCAAGATCTGAAAGCGTGATGCTTCTATTACGTGAAGCCAAAAGTCGCAATACCGCTTTTTCACCTTCGACAATTGGAATGATAGAAAGGCGCAAATCAAGATTTCCATCGTCAACAGAGATTCTGATTTTACCGTCTTGAGGGGCGAGGTGTTCGTCAGTCCTGAGTCGCGCCATCACTTTGAGACGGGTCAAAATACGATCGTGAAGGAGTTTGGGGTAGGTGAGGACTTCTTTGAGCATACCGTCGAGGCGATAGCGGACCACCGATCCTTCTTCTTGTGGTTCGATATGTACATCGGAGACATTGTCGTAGTAAGCTGTCGTCAGGATCATGTCGACAATTTTTGCAACGGGTATGTTTTTTGCTTTTTCGATATCGTCAATTCCAGCGTTGGACAATAGTTCTTTGAAAGCGATTTGAGGATTCTTTTTGTATAGATGAAATGCGTTTTGGATGTCGCGTTGAGTTGCAAAATGCACGGTGACAGGCATTTGTGTTTTGTGTGCGATTGATTCAATCAAGATTTTGTCTGTGGGGTCGGCCATGGCGAGTTTGATGCCTTTATCGTCTCGGGCAAAAGCAAGCGCGCTATGTTTGCGAGCAACACGTTCTGGAACGATATGAGAAACATCGGGAGGAATAGAAATTTTGCTTAAATTAACAAAGGGAACTTTCAAAAAATTTGCAATAGCGATACCTAGTTGCTCATCCTCAATTAAATCTTGTTCTAGCAAAGCCTCTTGGAGCCCAATTTCGTTGTGAGCCATGTAGTCTTTTGTTGTGGCTATTTTTTTTTCGTCGAGAACTTTGATTTTGGTGAGAATGTCTATGAGTTGATCGTCAGAAATAGGCATATAATTTCAGTATAGAGAAAATCTCCTGATGCGTAAAGAGAAGATATCTTGCAGCAAAAAAAGTTAGGAAAGTTCGTTTAGTTTTTTGAGAAGGCCGTCAAGATCGAAAAAACTTTTGTTCACATATCCTTTTGCACCAAGATTCATAGCGCGTTTGACATCTTCTTCTTGGCCCAGTGTAGAAAAGACGACAACAGAAGTTTTAATGCTTGGGTCATCGGCCATTGCTTCAAGCACATCAAACCCATCTTTGTTTGGCATGATAATATCTAGCAACATGACGTCGGGTTGAAACGATTTGAGTTTTTCTATGGCTTCGACACCGTCTTTGGCAACATCTATTTGATAGCCTTTTTCCGCCAGCTGTACACTATAAAATTTTTGAAAAAAAGTATCATCTTCCGCAATAAGGATTTTCATATATTTATTAGTCTTTGGTAGTGATGGTTTGTAAAAGTGTATACACGGTTTTTTGCGCAGATTCAAGATCGTTTGGTTCTTCTGTATGCTTTTCTTTTGCAGTAAGTTGTCTTTGCATCGTTATCAAAACATCGCGAAGTTCATCAAGAAGCGCAGCTTTAATGCTTTGATGGTACTCTTGGCACGTTCTAAACAGTTCCTCGATAGATTTGAAAAGCGTGCCAAACGTAGTAAAGCCCATCATCAAGCTTTTCCCTTTTATGGTATGGGCGAGACGACGCATGGTTTTAATCGCTTGTTCGTTATACTCTTTTTTTTGCAAAGTCTTCAGTGTTTCAAGCATTTCGGACAGTTGCTCTTGTGAGGTTTGAAAATACAACGAGGTAAAATCGTCAATGTTGACCATTCGTTTATTATAAGTTCTTTAATAAAACATTTCTACTTTCTTTGATATTGATGAAAATATTCGACAATCATACATGAAAAACTGAGCCAAAGGGGGAGATAAGCGGGAAACGATTTTTTAAATCCAGGCATTTGGCTTTGGTGAGCGAACATGGCCCGCACCTTGCTATAAATACCACGTGCAACAACAATTTTGTGCGTCGGGAGGGTTCTCCGTTTGTGAAACGCTGGATCTTGTGCCATATGCACGGGAAGTGAAATTTTATCAAGAGACTTTTGTGGCGCGGTCGTATACCAGAGCGTTACATCTGGAAACGATGTTTTGACAAGCTTCGTTACTACTTCTGCGAGTACGATGTGGTCAGGGTGGCCATAAAAACCAGACGTGTCGTAGGTAATGACGAGATCGGGCTTGAGTTGCTTGATGAGGTTCGCAACATAGGCTGTTATTTCTGTTCTTTTATGTTCAAGTTCGCCATCGCCAAAATCATTCAAGATGAAATCGGTCACGCCAAGATAGCTGAGGGCTTTTTGTAATTCTTGTGCGCGTGTAGTCTTAAGGCTTAGTTCTTCGTGGCCGTCTGGTGTACCTTTTTCTCCTTTTGTCATCGTTGCAACAGTAACGCGTATTCCTTTTTTGACGGCTTGTTTTATGGTGCCACCGCACGAAAACACTTCGTCGTCGGGGTGGGGGAATAGAACTAGGATATGTTTGTATCGATCAATAGATCCTGATAAAATTGAAAAATCATTGACCGTGAGCACAGCTAAGGCATATACAAGAATACACATAGCGATGAAGCCAATGATAGTTGATATGATCATATGTGGACTCGGGGGGACTCGAACCCCCGACCTTCTCGCTGCCAGCGAGATGTTCAAGCCAGCTAAACTACGAGCCCAGACAAGCTCATTATATAGTATTTTTCGAAAATTTGCCTTCTTTACCATGATGAGACAATTCTTCGATATTTAGCTGACGAAATATCCAGAGAAAAAAAATATCGAGAAAACAATTTGCGCCAAGAAAAAAATCACAGCAACGACAATTTTCACTTTGGTTGATCGTATGCTGCCCAAAACAATAAACATCGAGAAGATGGGCAAAATGTAGCGCGGCACTGATGAAAGTGTCCCAGTAAGTGTCGGCAGCAGTAGGCAAATCCATCCGAAGAGATTGAAACCCAGCCGTATGCTTTGATTTTTTACCTTTGTTTTATATATAGTTTTGAGATCAACAACAAGACAAATCATAGCTAAAAAGAACATCACAAATTCAAAAAGCGCAATTGCATATTGAAAGTTCAATTGAGCAGTAATAAAGATTTTTATATAGCGATATATGACTTGTGGGAGCAAAATGATGTGCGTTGATCTATTTGCCCCAAAGTCGGGCTGTTCAGTAAAAAACTTGATCGGATCACCGGTGGTTTGATACAAATAGCCAGCGTACAAGGCAAATCCAGCAATTGGTCCAAGAATGCTCATGCTGGTTAACGGTTTAGAAACGATTTTTTTTATCGTGTCGTGAAAATTATTTTTGAAACTTTTAGCAAAATCCCAATTGATCGTGAAAAAAAATAGCGGCACAACAAGAAAAAATCCTACGAGTTTGGCCAATCCGACAAAAGTGCCCAACACAAATCCTAAACCATATTTTCTTTTATATATGCATAAAAATGTGGCAAACATGAGAAACATAAATAAACTCTCTGTATAAAGTACTCTGAAAAAGAATGCAGTTGGAAACAGACACAAAAACAAAAGTGCCCAAACGATTTTTTTTTGTTCAATGCCGACTTCCTTCAATAAAACACCAAACAGATATATAAAACCTATGCAACTGAAAAATGATATGAGAAAGCCGGCAGAAACAGAATCAAGAGGAGTGATCCCAGAAACGAAGTGGATAAGTAATGGGTACAAGGGGAAGAATGCTCGGCTATTTGTCGCGTACCCTTCGGCGGCTATTTTTAGATAGTGTAACCCATCAAAATAAGCGAACCTTTCAACAGCTCGTGGGAGGTTAATGTTTAATAAAAAGTCTTCGTACGACATGGCGCCATGTGTGGGCACAAGTATTCTTGGGGCTAAGAAGGAAACGATAAATTGTACGTAAAAGAGGAGAACAGCGATAAGGAGGATAGTTTTTTTCTTCATATATATTGTTTCATTGCATTATATACCTAAAATGTGATCTACAGAAAGAAGTTTAAGTAAAGTATAATAGTCTCTGTATATACAAGAACGGAGTGTAGTTCAGATGGCTAGAACGTCCGGCTGGGGGCCGGGAGGTCGCTGGTTCGAGTCCAGTCACTCCGACATTAATTTTTTTGTTTCAAATGGATTCACAACCTATTTTAGATAGACTTATTAACCTCCCATTGAAGCATTTTCTTCTTAAAGAAGGAAAAAAACTAGCCCACGAACTCCCCCTTGCCACAGAATGGTTAGAATGCATAACCGGAGACGAACAGGTGCGACAAATGATACGATTCTACGAAAACGCAGAAGCGGCCGGAATTGATTTATTCTCTAAAGCAAAAAAAATGCACTTGGTCAGAGCTAATCGGACCGATTCTAACCCTTCATATTTATTCCAAAGGGCTTTTGACGTGAATGGCAGGATTGATAGAGTTCCAATCAGAACGGATAGTTTCTCGAACACTGGATCAAGTGGGAGTAAGGTTCGTCAATACGTACTAAGAGCTGCAATTAATGAGCTTGGTATTGACGTAGCTTTTCAGAGATTACCCCCAATTATTGTAGGAACAAATTTGACTTTAGATGAATTTTTATCAATCAATGCTTTTTCTTATGAGACCAGCAAGGTACGATTATTTGATGGCGCAACAAGGCTTATGTTAGCTCACGAGAACGGGTTAGAAACTATTCCTGGTTACGTTTTGTCTGGAGTTATGGAATATTAATAAAATATACAGATACTTTCCCTTTTTGCGTATACTGTAATTATGTCAAAGAAAAAGATCGTTCTCATCCTTTCCGCAGGGATATTGTTTCTTCTTTTGATATGGCATTTTTTTCTTACACCTTCTTGCAAGGCTTCCGAACGTTCAGTTTGTCCATATCTCATGAGCCAAAATTTTTCCACGGTCGCGGGGACATACACAAGAAGCGTTGACCGAGAACAACAAGGCAACTTTCAACTAGACTTTTCTATCGTCAACAACAAACAAGAGTTTGCTGCAACACGAGAGTCTCAAGAACTATACCATATTGTCATTGACGGCAATCAGGCCTATCTTTTCCACCCGGTGCAGGGAATATGGCTTAAACAGCCACTCTTGCGCTTTTTGGAATACAAAAAAACCCTTGGTTATTATCCTAAAGATACCTTTGACTCATTCCATAGCGCATATAATACGCCAGATGTCGTTTACAAGCAGCGAGGGAAAACGAATTGCGACTCTTCTTATTGCGACAAGTTCGAAGTAGGGCGGGGAGATATCAAAGAATATATGTATTTTGACCAACAGACAAAGCAATTGCGCAGACTTGAGCGCGACCAGGATGGCATTGCAACAGACCTCACGTTAACGTACGATACTGAAGATACTATTGCCATTCCGACATCAAGTGAAGATGCCCAGCCTGACACGAATATCCTCCTAGATATTATTTCTTTGAGCCAATCTGCTGGCAGTTCAAAACTCCCGGAATACGTACGACAATTACAAAAACAGGCTCAACAACAAGGAGACGGACAACTATCGATTTCCTCACCCTGAAGTATATTGTGTGAGCGCTTTGCTCAGGAGTTCTACCGATCGCTTGAGATCGTCACAGTTGATTACGTAGGCCATCCGTACTTCATCGACGCCTTTGCCCTTGGTTGCATAAAAGCCTTCGCCAGGGGCAAACATGACGGTTTCATTGTTATCCCGGAATTCTTCAAGCATCCAAACGCAAAATTGTTCTGCGTTTTCCACAGGGAGTTTAACCATACTGTAAAATGCTCCCTCTGGTTGAGAAACCTCCACGCCATCTATTTGTTTTAATCCTTCAAACAATACATCACGACGTTTTTTGTATTCTGCTTGTACCTCTTTAAAATACTGTTCCGGCACGTTGACGGCTTGTGCACCAACAAATTGGTCGATAATGCCAGCAGACAATCGGCCAGTTGCGATTTTATTGATGCTCTGGAACAGTTCTTTGTTTTGGGTGAGGACGCTACCCAAGCGTAGACCACACATACTGTACCGTTTGGACAAACTATCTATGACAACGATGTGCTTGGGTATAGAAGAAAGATAAGGGAGAAGTGATGCGTGGGGTCGGTCCACAAAAATATACTCGCGATAGACTTCGTCCGAGATGAGTACGATATCGTGTTTTTTTGCAATGTCGGCGAGCATGTCGATTGCTTCTTTTTTATATACCGCACCGGTTGGATTGCAGGGGTTAGAAAAGAGCATTGCTTTTGTTTTTTTAGTGATAGCTTTTTCAATTACTTCACGTTGGGGTATATGGAATCCATTTTCAATGCGCGTCTCGATAGGCACAAGTTTTACCCCACACATTTGCGCGAGCACGCTATAGCCGCTATAGAATGGTTCAAACACCATAACTTCATCATCGACATCACACAGCGAAAATAATGTCATCACAATAGCTTCCGATGCGCCGGTTGCAATCGCAATGGATTCGTACGAAACATTTTCGTATCCCAAATTGTGATAATAATTCGCCATGGTTTCCCGCATTTCTTTTGTACCAAGCGATGGGGCATAGGGCACGGGGTTCATATCAAGATCTTTGAGTGGCTCCAGCATGATTTCAGGAGATTTTACATCGGGTTGTCCGATGTTGAGATGATACACGTGCGCGCCTTGCGCTTTGGCTTTATCAGCAAAGGGAATCAGCTTTCGGATGGAAGAAACAGGCAAGTTTTGTGCTCGCAGGGAGATACCCATACATACATTATATATGTAAGATATAATAATACAAGTAATTAATTATCCTTATATATAGCTATGTTACGGAACATTACTCTTTTTTGTATCATCGGGTTCATAATTTTATTCAATCCTTCCCGGACTTTTGCGCAGAATCTCAATAATAAATTCGGCATTCACCTCGCACAGCCTTCGGAGGAAGACATAAAACGAGCCTCAGAGTTGGTCAATTCAAATGGGGGGAAATGGGGCTACGTGACCCTGGTTATGCAAGATAATGACCTCAATGCCAAAAAATGGCAGGAGGTGTTTGACCAACTGAGGAGAGAACACCTTATTCCTATAATCCGTTTAGCTACACACGGTGAAGGGGAAAATTGGAAACGACCAAAAGAAGAAGATATAGATAGTTGGCTTACTTTCTTAAACAGTCTCAATTGGGTTATAAAAGATCGATATATCGTCCTTTTTAACGAGCCAAACCATGCAACGGAATGGGGCGGCGAAGTCGATGCGACAGATTACGCTCATGTTGCTCTTGCGTTTGCCCAAGCATTCAAACAATCAAATCCAGACTATTTCATAATGTTTGCAGGGCTCGATGCTTCTGCCCCGTCAGATCTTCCACATTTCGAAGACGAAGCGGTATATATGCGGAAAATTGTTACAGAAATCGGCGTTGATAATGTTAATGCAAACATTGATGGGCTCGCTTCACATTCGTATCCAAACCCAGGATTTGTCGGCTCCCCGTTGGCCAGCGGTCGGGGGACCATTCGCACCTATGAATGGGAGCTTAGTCTTTTGCAAAGCCTTGGAATAACAAAGAAATTACCGGTATTTATTACAGAAACCGGGTGGCGTGGAGACAAAGTAGGAAGAGAACGTGCTGCAGATTATTTACGCACCGCATTTGATTTAGTGTGGTTACCCGACGATCGGATTGTTGCAGTAACCCCATTCGTATTAAATTACCAATCCGAGCCATTTTTGGGCTTCTCATGGATTACACAAGGCAATGGGGGAGTGCACCCAGAATATGTCAAAGTACAATCATTGAAAAAGACTGTTGGTGAGCCTCAAATAATAGATACCGGTACGTTTACTTTTGACCTTCCTCACGAAATCACTGCTAAATCAACCTATCATTTTCAGATTGATCTTACAAACACGGGTCAGGCAATTTGGTCAGACGAGGAAGGATATTTTTTGCGTATGAATAATGTCAACAAAAATCAATATTTGTCGTCTTCATTTATATATACTGAACCAAGCCAAAAACGTATATTTGATGTATATTTTTCAACAGGCGTAACAGAACAACTACAGGATATTTCGTTTTCCCTTGTTAAAAATGATAAAGAAGTAGTTCGCAGCGGCAATTGGAATGTTGATATCGTTCCCCTGCCGTCACTCACATTTAATGCATGGCTATTTCCAAAATTGAAGTTTGAAAACGAAAACATCGAAATACAAGTATTTGATAAATACGAACAACTGGTTTTTTCAAGTGACGCTTTACAGCTTAAAAATGGGGTAGGCACGATAGACTCAATAGAGAATATAGCTTTGGATGAACAATACCGCATAGTAATTCTGGCACCCTACTATTTGCCCAGGCAATTATATACTACCTTTCAAAAAGACGAAAACACAATCACTTTCGCCCCGCTGTTGCCGTTTGACTTTGATAGTGACGGGAAATTTACATTTTCTGACGTAACAACCTTTATTGCGCATCCAACATTGTGGTATTTGATTAGTATAATGTAAGAATGATTAGGATTGATTTGTCGACTCAACCACTATGGCGCGCGTTAAACTAACCGAATACAAAGCAAAAAAATTATTATTTACTTCGTTAAAGATACAATACGAAGGCTATAGTTTTGACGATGCATCCATACCATTTGCAAAAAGACTATCTGCAGATAAAAAGTATGTGGTTAAAGTAGATCAAGGCGTGAAGGGACGGATGAAAAAGGGTCTTGTTGTATTGCAGGTCGAAGCAAAAAATATAGCAGGAATATATAAAAAGTTTCATGAGAAAGGATATGGTCGGATTATTGTAGAGCCTCAAATAATCTATAACCCTGAACAGGAACGGTATCTTTCTATCGAAAGAATTCGAACGGGCTTTCGCATTCTTTATTCACGACACGGTGGCATACACGTCGAAGACAAGGCAAACACGATGCAGGAATCAATTCTCCCCATCGTCACGAATCGTTCAAAAGACAAATCGTTGTATGACAAAGAACTTCATACTATCGCTGCAGCATTGGGCATTCAAGAAGAAATTATTAGGCATCTCCATGATTTCTTTACCGATTATTATTGTTCATTCTTAGAAGTTAATCCTTTTGTTCTCATTGATGGAAAATTACACATACTAGATCTTGCCATCGAGGTCGATAGCACAGCCCGATTTTTCGCGCGCAACGCATGGTCAAATGAAGACATTGCTTCACACACGCAATCTTCAGAAGAAGAACAGGTAGTTCAACAGTTAAATGACCAAAGTCAGGCGGCACTTTCTTTAACACTTCTCAACCCTAGGGGTACGATATGGCTGCTTTTGAGCGGCGGCGGCGCAAGTTTGACTATTGCCGACGAATTTTATAACCTTGGCCATGGCAAAGAGCTCGGCAATTATGGAGAGTATTCGGGCAACCCAAACGAAGAAGAAACGTATTTATACACAAAACAACTTTTGAACCTTGCATTCAAAAGTAATCAAAAAAAGATTCGCATACTCATCGGCGGTGGAGTTGCAAATTTCACCGATGTGCGAACAACATTCAGAGGCATAGCTAAGGCGTTTGAAGAGCAAAAAACTCAAATGAAGAAACACCAAACACGCGTGTTTGTAAGGCGAGGTGGACCGCACGAAGCAGAAGGATTATCCATCATGAAAGAATGGCTTAGTAAAAATGACATGTTGGGCGTAGTTTCGGGTCCAGAGATCCCGCTTAATGAAATAGTCAAGCGCGTTATCAATCAATCATAATTTATTCATGTTAGATATCCAAACACTACGCACCACCCGCAAACACGATGCCATTGCAATCGGTTCTCACAAGGGGATTATGCAGTCCATGCTCGATTTTGAATTTCTTGCAGGCTATACAGAACCGAGTCTTAAAGCCATCATCTCTACAGGCACCAAATATGTTAAATTATTCTTTGGAAAAGACGAGGTGCTTATTCCTGTTTTTAATCAGCTTTCAAAGTTACCTGGTGATATATCAAAAAACACAAACTTTATCATCAATACCCGTTCTGCCCGCCGGGTGCTTGCTTCTACTCAAGAGGCGATCGATCGTTTGCCCAATCTGCTGGTTAGCGTTATTTTTGCAGAAAACGTACCGGAAGCTCACGCACAGCAACTCATCAACCTTTCGCAAGAAAACAACAGTACCATTATTGGTCCGGCCTCAATAGGTATACTCGTCCCTCAACGGCTTAAACTGGGGGCTATAGCCGGTGTGCAGGCTCGACAGTTGGTTGCTTCTCAGTTGTTTGAAAAAGGAGAGACGGCTGTTTTCTCGTCGTCTGGGGGTATGACAAACGAACTCATTCGTTCGCTTGCAAACGTGGGCATACACCTTTCTTTTGCTGTCTCATTTGGTGGCGATAGATTCCCTGCATTTTCCCCTCTTGATGGTTTTTTGGCAGCAGAGAAAGATAAAGAGACCAAACACATAGTCTATTTTGGCGAACTGGGAGGGTATGATGAATACGAACTCATTGAGCACATAAAAAAAGGAGACATCACAAAACCGATTATTTGCTATATTGGAGGAACAGTAGCTGAAATGTTTGCAACACCGCCGCAGTTTGGCCATGCAAAAGCAATGGCCGCCCGCGGAGAGGAGACGGCTCTTGCCAAGACAAAAGCTTTGAAAGCTGTAGGAGTACACGCCACGACATCATTCAGCACATTTACGCAATTAGTAGAAACAATGATTACAAGAAAATCCTCATCAAAAAAAAATACAGAATCAGAATCGAGACTGAAGGTTATAGAAGGTAGAAAGGCGTCGCTTTTTGTAAATTCTGTGTCGCGCGATGTCGGAGGCTCGGTTGAAATCGTAGGATCGGAACTCCTCAAACAAGCTCAATCGTATTCATACGGAAACATTGTTATGTCGATGCTTTTGGGAAAACGAATCACTTCAAAACCATTAGGGAACTTCACAGAATTTGTCCTTAAATTAGTTGTCGATCATGGACCTTATGTTTCTGGCGCGGTGAATACCATGGTAGCAGCACGAGCGGGCAAAGACCTTGTTTCATCCCTCTCAAGTGGGCTTTTAACCATTGGTCCACGTTTTGGTGGTGCACTCAACCAAGCGGCACAACACTGGCTCACGGGCACGATCACTGATACTACGCCCGATGAGTATGTTGAGTCGCTGGCCAGGCAGGGTAAACGCATAGCAGGCATAGGTCATAGAAAATATAGAAGCGATAATCCTGACCCGCGCGTGAAACCGATCATTGCCTATGCAACCATATTATCGCATCATCGTTTTATTGATTTTGCTTTGGCAGTCGAGAAAATTACTACCGAGAAAAAGGGGAATCTCATCCTTAACGTTGACGGTGCGATTGCCGGGGTTTTACTTGATCTTCTCGAGCAGGAAGAACAGTATTCTCCGAAAGATCTTCAAGAGCTTATTGATATTGAATTTTTCAACGCGTTGTTCGTGTTGGGGAGAAGTGTAGGATTTACTGCGCATTATCTTGATCAAAGAAGAAAAGACGAAGGGCTATTTAGGCTTTCGCCTCAAGAAATCACCTTTACAAAATTGTAGATTTTTACGTAGCGCGTTTCATTATCTACCCAGATTTCTTAAAATCCTTCATCAAATTTGAAACCCAGCGCGTAGAGAATCAAACCATAGTCTTGCGCATCGACAATACCATCAAAGTTGACATCCGCTTTGGCAATCACCTCTGGGCTCGTGCTCCCCAAATTATTTCGTACATACACCAAGTCTTGTGAATTAATGAGTCCGTCTTGCGGGGGCAAATCACCGGCAAGCATTTCGACACCCGAAGTATCGATTGTATTCCCCCCTGCATTTAAGATAATGGCAGGGGTAGAACATTGATATGAACCGGGAAGGTTTTCTCTGGGTGTATTATCACAAATGTGTCGTTGCAAATGGAATCCAGGCTTTAATAATATAGAAACAGTCTGACCTGCAAGATCGAGTGACGTATAGTCCACACTTGCTGTCCACACACCATTGTCTTGGAAGATGAAATTTTCTGTTCGTGTTTCAATCGTGTTATTTTGATCGTCAAGGAGCGTGATTTGGACTGCTACTTCGGATGTTCGTTTGGGCGTTTTGCTTATGCCCTGCAAGTGCAGTTTGTAGGTCACCGCAACGTGTTCATCTTGTGGGGGAGTAATCTGTTGTGTCGGCTGTGGAGAGATTGTCGGTCCAGAAGGCGTTGGAGTTTTCGTAGGACCCGGCGTCTTTGTAGGCGTTGGGCCAGCGTTTGTCGGTGTAGGCGTTTTAGTTGGTGGTGGTTGTCCAGCTGTTGGGGTAGGAGACTGTGTTGGTGTTATTGTTATGTCTGGAGAAAATTCGGTATTGAAACAATACACGTGGAAACTTTGGTCACAAATCTGATTTTGATATTCTGTCCATATGCGAGACGAATAATTCGATTTTCCAGACATGGCTTGGTCAGAAATGAAAGCACCCTTCCAATTATTACAATCATTTCCAGACCATGTTCCGTCTTGGTTGGTGCCGGTCCATACACCGTCTATCACTATGTCGCCATTTTCGTCGTATTGTATGCGATCTTTTAGATCACCATCGATTAAATCAGAAAGATTTTCTGCGATTGTATGTTTTGTTCCACCGCTGTCTTTTGTAATATATCCTGTATCGATTGATGGCCTGATATTGTCCACGGCATTTTTTTGTCCAGTGCTGAGCCAGGCTTTATATGTTCCTTCCAGTCCTGCATTATTAGCTAAATTCTGACAATAATTATTCGCTTGTATGAGTGAACCAAAATTACCTTTATGTTTGGTGCTGGAAACAAAAACACGATGTTTGTATTCGATTGGTTTGTTGATACGCATTGAGATGAAGTTAGGAAACTGTCGTTGAGGCGTGAATTGAATTGCAGATCCATCTGGACCAGGGCCTACAATTTCCCACTCAGGGTCATCTTCCGGAGCAAGTTTAATGAGGTCAGAGCCAAGGTTTGCCCCTGGTTTGAAAAACAGTTTTGCTAAACAAAATAGCGAACCAGATGGCAACTCTTCTTCTGGCCGTTGAAATAGTACCGTAAAAACGAGCCTACCGTTTTCGTTAGTGTTAAGAAACGTGTTTGTATTTTCTCCATTCATTTCGTCACAATTCTCAAGAGAAATATCGCTATAGTCAACGAGCGTGTTGGGGTATTGTAAAATGATAGTAGCCCCTGAAATTTTATTTTCTCCAGAGTTAAGATATATATAGGTTTCCTTTTCGGGCCCATTTGTTGTGAAATCTATTCCTTCTGCGGGCTCGATCTGTACGCCAACTGTAGGATTATCGGCTCGAGAGCGAACACTGTTTTGGTAAAAAAAATAGCCAATAATTCCAATAACGACCAAGATAAGGAGAATAGAGAAAAGTTTGTTAAGCAATCCTGCACGAAGTATTTTTTTCATATTCACATACGAGCCCATGATAATTTTATTGTACAACGTTTTGTAGCATTTTAGGAAGTAATCGTGTAGAACGCGCTTAGTTTAGTCCTTGATCGTATTTGAAGGAAAGTGCATTCAAGATGAGTGAATAGTCTTGTGTGTCAACAATACCATCGAAGTTGAGATCGGCTTGGGCAAGTACATCTGCCGCTGTGCTCCCAAAGTTGTTTCTAACCAGGACGATATCGCGTGAGTCAACCACACCGTCTTGTGCTGGCAGATCGCCTACGAACATAGTGACACCGCTGGCGTTTATAGAGTTGTCTCCAGCCGCAAGCGTGATGGCGCCAAACGAACATGAATATGCCCCTGGGGAAGATTCAGATGGGTTGCTATCGCACACTTTTTTCTGCAAATGATAGGGACCTTTGAAAAGTACTGAGTAGGTGCTTCCTGTAGCGAGGTTGTTGTACGAGCTGGTTGCGGTCCACACACCTTCTTCTCCAACAGTAAATGTTATAGTCCTGCTGTCAATGGTGTTGCTGTCTTGACCAATAGCGACTTTGATGGGGAGCGTGGTTGTCGTCCTGGGTATACCCGTGACTCCTTGTAGCTTCAACGCAAAGGTGATGTTTATATCGTTTGGTCCGGGAGGAGGTGTATTGGTAGGAGTTTTGGTGGGCGAAGGGCCCGTATTTGTCGGAGTAGGAGTGCGTGTTGGCGTTGGTGTTTTGGTTTTTGTCGGTGTGGGAGTTTTTGTCGTGGTTGGCGTTGGTGTTTTGGTTGGCGTTGGTGTTTTGGTTGGCGTGTTTGTTGGCGAAATAGGAGGGTTATCGTATATAAACGTTCTTGTTTCAGTTTCAGTTGAAAGCGATTCATTTATAGCTTTTGCTTTCCATTGATATGTGTCGCCTAGTATTAAATCGTTTTGGTCAATAGCACAAGTTGCTTCATCTTCATCTCCGCTCGGTGTAAACCAACATAATCTTCCAAATTCATCACCTGTTGTATTATTTCGAAAAGATATATCTCTAGACCGAGTTTCATTACATGTTTTATATTTTATTTGTCCTATGGTAAGGTAGACGATATTTCCATTTTCATACGCATTATCTTCTGGATTGATGAGGTTTATTTCCGGTTGACCCGGGGTACAACCTCCACCAGTGGGGGTAGGGATGGGAGTTTGGGTCGGACTCGGATTTATACTCGTTGGCGTCGGTGTCGTAGGCGAGGGAGTAATGACGGCTTGTTTATCTGTTTCAAAACAATAGAGATGATTGGAGTGGGAACACAAGAAAGTGCTTCTCATTGTCCAGTGAACACCCTGATAATCAGTTCCTCCCGTTGATTCTATGTCAGTGTTATTATTAGAGGTCCAATCAACACATGTGATGTATGGGTCATACAACGTACCATCTTTTTTTGTTCCGGTTGCAACATATGCACCGCTCTGGTTTTGCCCATCTTCATTTCTCGAAATACTAAAACGTAAATAATTTCCATCGCCATTATCTGTCACCAAATCCTGTATATCGTTTGCAACCAATGTTCCATCCGCGAGCTTATATGGTTTTGAAACATTGACTCCAATTCTGTCTATTGCATCATGCGTACTATCACTGAGCCATGCACGAAACTTCCGATCACCAGATCCAAGCCCTGCATTATTTGCAAGTGTTTGACATTTTTCATCTGCTCCTTCAAGTCCACCCAAGTTTCCATCATATGTTTCACTACTTACAAAGACACGATAGTGATCTGTAGGTGGCGTGATCGTTGGCTGACTATCGCTTATTACAATTGTCCGCTCAGAAGGAATGCCGAGGTTTGGCTCAAACTGTATCCCTTGCAAGTCTGGACCTGGTCCGACAATATCCCAAGCACTATCTGTTGCCGGGGCAAAGGAAAGATTATCTGAACTCTGAATGTCGCCTGAAGCAAAGAAAACGTTGGCAAAACAAAATTGACCGCTCGGGAGTTGGTCGTTGCTGCGGGAAAAAAGTACATCAAATTCGAGTCTACCCGTTTCATTATCATTCACAAAAACATTGGTATTTTGTCCTCCAAGAGTATCACAGTCAGCAAGCGATATGTGAGAAAATGAAACAAGGTCGCTCGGATAATTCATAATGATGTGCCCAGCAGAAACTTTCTCCGTGCCAGAATTGAGGTACACAGAAACGTTTGCTTCATTGCCGCCCGGGGCGATTACAAGATCTTCAGCATGCAAAAATTGGATATAGACGGGAGGATTGCTGGCGCTTGAGCGCTGACTATATTGATAAAAAAACACTACGATCAAGCCCATCGTGACGACAGCAACAAGAGCAAGTACTGCTCTTCTGAGAGTAGCATTGTTTTGCAAAATGTCTTGTATCTTCATGGGATGAATTTAAGTATAACGAATATTATTCTCTGTGCGATCGCCAAATTTCATAATCTATGAGCGTGACATCGCTACTAGCGTTAAAATCAGCAGTTGTTGTGTTGAGTTCGCCCAAATATTCTTGGCGCCAGCGGTCAAAGTCGAGGAGCGTTATCTGTCCGTCGCAATTGGCGTCTCCTTCGCTCTTGCGTGGGCACTCGTCTCCAGGAGTTGGTGTTTCGGTCGGGCTCGGATTTATACTCGTTGGCGTGGGTGTAGAGACTGGAGTGTCTGTTTCGAAACAGTAGAGATGCTGAGTTATGTAACATTTTTGACTAAAAAAACTGGTCCAAGAAGCTTTTGTTTTGGGTGCTAATCCGGCGCGCCCCATATTTTCATTATTGTTTGACAGCCAATCATCACAGGTTCTGTTGGGTCCGTATAGCGTTCCATTTTCTGAGGATCCGGTAAAGGCATAACCAATATCAGTAATCGTCGTACCGTTTTCATCAATATTTATTGTATTATGTAAATAGTTCTCATCGCCATTATCTGTCACCAAATCCTGTATATCACTGGCAACCAGTGTTCCATCAACCAATGTGTATGGTTTTGACACATTGACTCCTATCCTGTCTATAGCATCATGTGTATTATCGCTCAGCCATGCTTTGAAAGAAGTGTTCGGCGTTCCAAGCCCTGCATTATTTGCAAGTGTTTGACATTTTTCATCTGCTCCTTCAAGTCCACCCAAGTTTCCATCATAGGTTTGACTTGTCACAAAAACACGATAGTGATCAGCGGGAATAGTAGGGGTAACGGATGGCGGTATTGGCGTGACGCTCGTTGAAGAAGAAGGAGTAGGAGTCGATGTCGAAGGTTGCGGCACAGGCGTACCAGTCAGCGAAGTATCGTTTTGAATCTCAACTTGAACGCTATTGTAATTTGTGTCGAAATTCACTTCGAGTTGCCCTTGAGGTCCGAGGATAAGCCATTTTGGTCGATTGGTCAACGCAATTGTTCCTTTCCCTTGCACATCCGGTTTCACGGTAAATGTCAAAGTACCAACACAGACCCGCCCTTGTGGAAGCTCATTATCTGATGCAATTTTGTGTCGAGTGAAAAGCAGCGTATTTCCCCCAAGCACTTTTGCTTGCACTGTATTATTAAGCTCGCCAAGCTGCAAATTGCCGTTTATGATGCCGCCGCACCCTCCGCCCACCAACGATTTAAACGTCACGAGCTCCTGCGGGAAACTTATTTGACCCGTGCCTATCGAGACGTGCGCATCTTGCGACGTATCGGTAAACAAAAGGATATTGATATCTCTACCTGCTTGAGAAGAAATATGATTCACATTAAAAGAAACATTAGTACTTGAACTCGAAGCGCCACTGCGTTGGCTGTTGGAATAGAAAAAATATGCCAACCCCACAGTTAGACCTACGCCGACAAGCGCTATTATAGCCATTCGTATGATAGGTGTCGATTTTTCCATGTTATTATTTATACAATCAATACGCTGCTCCGATGAAATTGTCACAGTTATCTTGTGCCCATTTAATAAATCCTTCAGTACAAAGCGCTATGCCGGGTTGTGGGATTGTACAGTCGACAATACCATTTGGCGGACACAGTGTTTTATCAAACGTTGTCGAGGAAGGAGGAGAAAGTGTTGGGCTAAGAGCCGGAAATGTTGTTGGGTCAATTGTTGGCACGCTTGGTTGATTGGCAAACGTGCTGCGCCATGTTTCAAAATCAAATTCATCAACCACAGCATCGCCATTAAAATCAGCGCGTTTTTCTTGAACCGATTGATCCAAAAATTCAGATCGCCAGATAGTGTAGTCAAGCGCGTCAACATCGCCATCGCAATCGGCATCGCCTTGATCCTTGCCGGCACATACATTTGCATCAGATTCTCCAAGTACTTGCGCCCGGGCGAGGGGAGGGTGCGCACTTTGCAAATATTTAATAAAAAGAAATGTCGAAAGAGGTATCGCGATAAGAGAGACGATCATGAGGATTTTATGATGAGACATATATCATTCATAGTATCAAGAATTATCACGCTGATCAAGATAGATATGCAATTCAAGGAAGCCATTTCAATTACGGTTTGATATAGGTTTGATGGAGACTTGCTGATAACCCTTGTGCATTTTTCATTCTTCTGGTCATAATGATTCCGTTTACGGAATTTGGATCATAGGTACAGGCAGCGGGACCAATCTCGTCAAGGTCGGTTGCAAGAATATTTGCAACAAGATCCAGCTGCCCCTGTTGATTTCTCGACAGAACAGGAGGATCGATAGAGTCAAGTTTTACCACACGGCAACCGTAATGGATAAACTCATTTAAGTCTGTACTCCAAGTGTCTGGGGTCATAATTGCAAGCAGATCGCCGTGTTTACTTTTAACAATATCAAGCTGCGTCAGTCCTTCTCCGCCGAGTTCTGTGGCAGCTTGTTCACCTGCAAATGAGCCAACATATCGCCAGTTCCAACTTTTAATATCACCCTGTGCATCGGTTGCAAAGACTACTTGGTTACTATGTTTTGTATCCGGTTTGCCCTGTTGAGTAAATCGCAAACAGCGCATTAAAGTATAGAGCGTGTCGTTTTCATAATACAATGCTGGCTCATTCCATAATTTACAGTCTGCAACTTCCGGGGAAAGATCCGATAAATATATATCCACACCCCATTCTTGCGCTGTTTTCTGCGCACCGAGCGTTGCAGCAGGGCTATCGGCAAGTTCTGGCGGAGAAGCGGCCCGTGTAATTTCCATTCTGAAACTTTGAATCGGTCTTTCAAGCAGACCCCCTTCTTGCGGGATAAAATATGTCAGGTGGACAGCGTACCATGTTGCCTGTCCATTTTTTTCAACAGGAAGAAGATTTACCACTTCATTTACGGTGTATCCTGTTGCACCAGTCAAAGGATTGGTATCAGGATATGATGGGAATAGAGTGCCAGAAAATTGCCAATGGGCGCCATTATCGTCGCTATAGGCCAGGTGTGTATCAATCCCCGGGATCAACGTACTGTTATTTACAACATGGATGTTGGGCCACGAATAGCCAAGCCACAACCGATCAGATAGTGGATCTTTGCGCATTGAAGGGTCTGCAAAGCCTCGGAAAAAGCTTGGTCTTCCACCGGGCAATGTGGCTTCCTCATCTCCTTCAATGGTCAAGGGAGCACAATTTTCCCCACAATCGTATATTGGTGAAGCAAGATACTGTTCTCGCCAAATTTCATAATCAAGCAGAGAAACGATGTCATCATCTTCAAAATTGAAATTGGCATTAGTCGTATTGACAATCTTTAAAAATTCCTGACGCCATATTTCAAAATCGATATTCGATATCTGACCATCGCAGTTGGCATCTCCTTTCGACTTCAAGGCACACCCTTCTTGAGCCTGCACACCCAGAACATTTTTTTCACTTTGCATCACCGGTTGATTCATTTGAATGAAAAAAAGAGCAAAGGTAAACAAGGAGACAGAGATAGAAGAAAGAATTTTTTTCCACGGCATAGGCATACTCCATAGTAGCAAAAATACCCCGTGCTATCAATCAATCGTTGTTTATTGCTATACTATAGATCTTGTCATGTTTTCATTTACTATCCAGCACACGGACAGAGGCTCTCGAGCGCGCTATGGGATGTTAAAAAATAGCTCTCGATCAATCGAAACCCCTGAGCTTGCCATCGTCGCGACCAAAGCTCAGTTTAAGTCAATCCCGCAGGAATATTGGTCGCAATTGCCGGTACAGTATCTTATCGTGAACACGTTCCATTTGATGACAACTCAAGCCGGGACTTTGTTACAGCGTATAGAAAGATCAGGAGACGTACACGAGTTCATGGGTTGTGAAGATAAAATTATCGCTTCAGACAGCGGTGGATTCCAAGTTTTTTCTCTGGGATTTGGAAAAAAACACAACATTGGCAAAGTAGGTCGAGAAAAATTTAGTAGTGCGCACGTCGATGATTCTTCACCACTTTCTATCACCGAGGATGGTGTGGCTTTTGCATTTGATAACAAAAAGATTCAACTTACTCCCGAGCGCTCGATGGAAATTCAACATGCAATCGGCGCCGACATCATGTTTGCATTTGACGAGTGCAGTTCTCCCTACAATTCAAAAAAATACACTCGGGCAGCCATGGAGCGCACCCATCGATGGCTTATGCGGTGTATAAAATCTCACCAACCATTTTCTAACAAACAAAACTTATTTGGCATCATCCAAGGCGGGGAATACGAAGATTTGCGCAAAGAATCAGCTCGTTTTCTGGCAAAGCAGAACGTTTCGGGTTTTGGAATCGGAGGAAGCCTAGGAAGCTTTAAGGAAGATATGTATGCTGTTCTTGACTGGGTGATTCCGCTTTTGCCCGAGGAAAAGCCGCGACATTTTTTAGGCATTGGTCAGGTGCGCGATATATTCGAGGGTGTTGAGCGGGGAGTGGATCTTTTTGATTGTGTCATACCAACCCGCGAAGCTCGTCATCGCGTTTTATACACGCACGACAAAGGTAAAATTTCGATTCGAAAGTATAAGCACCTCAACGACGTTTTGGATAGTACGTGCCAGTGTATAAGCTGTCGAGAGAAAGTTACGTATCGTCAGTTGTGGCAATGGTTTCTTGAGAAGGATCCACGCGCTCCGATGTATGCGACGATGCACAACATTTGGTTTTATGCAGACTTAACCAGGAAGATAAGAGAAGCTATCCAAACAAATTCACTGAACGAATTAAAAGAGCTGTACTATCGAATATATTAAGATCATTCTATCTTTATTATCTAAAGTTTTCGCAAATTTTCGACTCTTTTTGTTAATTCATCTCCTGCTTTGGTGAGATAGCTCCCGATACAGAGTACATCGGGGAGCTCTGTTTGTTGCAGAATCGTAGGCAGCGTATTTTCATTCACGCCGCCGTCGATAAGGATTTCTTTTTCATACCCATATTTCCTCAGCTCGATAATTTTTTTTAACATCCCGGGGAGAAAAGGGGAGCCCTGAAAGCCCGGATTCACCGTCATCACCTGTACAGCTGGCACCTCATTCAAATCGTATTGTTGCGCAAGCTCTTTTACTTCTGTTTGTGGGAATATATCCAAACCGATCGAAAAGCCATATGTATTTTCTAGCTCTTTTATTTGAGGCTTTAGAGAAGCATTAACTAGCACACAATTGATGTTTACTCCGAACTCCTTTAACGACGCGATATGACTCAGGGCACCGTGAAAATCCGCCACCATAAGGTGAAAGTCGAGCACCAATTCTTTTGAAAGCGCAATCGTCCCAGATGCTATCAAAGTTTTGATGTCTTCAATCGATGTTGTCGTGTTGGATACCAACTGGCCATCGGCAACATCGATCTGGATCCGGCTAAAATATGTTTGAAAAAGAAGTATCTGTGTTTCGAATTCTTCTTTTGAAGTAGTGAGGAGCGTAGGTATAGCCTGCATGAGCATAGTATACCGAAAAATAATCGTCATTCAATGGTTATCACGTGGGCGGATGAAACTCATAAAGAATGTATATATAATAGAACCATGAAATCGTTTCACGCTGCGCTTTCAGTTATTGGCATTGGGTTGTTACTCCTATTCGTTGTTTTGAATATCATTTTTTCTCAATATATGCCTGGATACTATTATTCCTTTGTCAACGGCGACCAACAGGCGGTAGTTGAATATTTCAGAAGAGCTCGGCGTATTCCATTTTTTGTAGAAAATATTCTCCCCCAGACATTCGATAGATTTGAACAAAATATCAAGGAGATCTATGCGTTTGATTTTCAACGTGAACAAACGATCGCAGAGTATGAAAATGTGTTGAAGCTGAATCCTTCTTCACGAGATGTACATTTGATTCTCGCTGAACTCTATGCGGCAGATGGCAATAGCGAACAGGCGCAGTTCCATCTCCATCAGGCCCAGAATATAGACCCCAAGGCAGTTCCTTTCCAATCATTGTAATTATATTCTGCTAAACCAATATTCCTACCATCACATCACAGTATTGAGCGTAGCATAAAAAAGGCTCCCTTAAAGCATTTTTGTGATATATAATCGCTATATGAGAAATCAAACAATTCTCGACGACCTTGGTAAGTTTATTAGTATCCCATCGTATTCGACAGGCGATCGTCAGAAAGAAATAGAACAGGTAGTTGTTTTTTTGACTGAGAAATTAAAAAAATTTGGTTGCACGGTTTACTGTCTTCGGCAACAGAACAATCCGCCACTTATTGTTGGGCGCCTTACAGTCGATAAACATGCCAAAACTATAGGCATCTATGGACATTACGATGTCCAGCCCGCCGATCCTATCGAAGAATGGCGCACGCCCCCATTTTCGATAACGCGAAAAGGAGGGAAGTTATATGGGCGTGGTATAGCTGACAACAAAGGTCATGTTATTCAAAATATGTATGCTGCCAAAGAACTTCTTGACGCAGGGAAGCTCACGAATAATATCGTATTTTTGCTTGAAGGAGAAGAAGAAAGTGGTAGCGTTGTCTTCGAACCGCTTTTGAAGAAACACCGCGCACTATTTTCAGGTGCAGACGTGTGGTATATCACGGATGTTGGTATGCGCGCAAAAGCTAAACCTCAGATATTTTACGCATTGCGCGGATTAGTGTATCTCGAGCTTACTGTTTCAATAGGTGAGCGTGATTTACATTCAGGGGTGTATGGAAACAGCATCTTTAATCCTGCGCAAGTGATTGCCGATTTGCTTTCCAAGATGAAAAATATATCGACAGGAAAGATTACTATACCGGGATATTATAAAAATGTCAGAAAAATTGACAAAAATGAGTTGGTTCTTCTCAAAAAGATACAAACGTCAAATAATGACCTTATGAAAGAAATGAAAAGTTATGGAGTCATGAGTCAAAAACCAATTGCTGCCTATTTGAGCGCAAAAATTTTACCATCTCTAGACGTTAATGGTATGAATTCTGGGTATACCGGAGACGGAGCAAAAACAATTATTCCAAAAAGCGCAACAGTTAAATTCTCCTCACGATTAGTCGAATACCAGACCGCCAAAGAAATCCACGATCTTCTGACTACATTCATAAAGACTCATATGCCCAAAGGTGTGAAGTATGATATTAAAGTGCATGCCACTGACGATCCATTTTATACCTCGCTTGACAATGCGTATGTCCAGAAGACAGCACAGATTATGGGCGAGCACTTTGGCACAAAGACATTGTTTAACCGCAGTGGGGGAACAATCCCTGCTGCCGAAATATTGCAACGATTGTTTCACAAGCCAATTATTTTAACCGGTTTTACCTTGCCCGACGACAACATCCACGCACCAAATGAAAATTTTGATGAAGATATGTTTTGGGAAGGGATAGAGGTTTTGAAAAAAGTATATGGTGGAATTTAAATCTATATAGCTTTTTCGATTTACAGTTTATTATTGATTTATAGTAATCGCGGAATTATAATGCGATTAACTTCTATGAGTGTAGAAATGCGTGGGGTACATTTAGTCGGCGATGCGGTCTGGGGTGACAACGGCAAAGGAAAAGTTGTTCATTATTTATCTCCCAATGCTAAGCTAGGACTTCGATGGTCAGGCGGTGACAACGCTGGACATACGGTCGTTCATGAAGGAACTACTTTCAAAATGCACCTAATGCCTTCAAGTATTTTTCACGCACGAAGTCTCCTTGCTGACAATGTCGTAGTAAATCCACAAACACTTATTGCAGAAATTAATTTTTTGCGCAGGAATGGGATTACTGTAAATCCAGAAAATTTTCTTATTTCTCCAGATATTCATATCATATGCCTTGGCATCAATTAAGAGATAATTTACGCGAAACCGCTCGAGGAGGAGAAAGCATAGGGACTACAGGTAAAGGCATAGGTCCTGTGTATGCAGATCGAACATCTCGAGAAGGTCTTCAAATGCTTCATTTATTACTTCCAGAAGAACAACTAAGAGAAAAATTGTTTAAAGAGTTTGTATATCAATCAAGATTGGTTCAGATGATGTCGGGCGATGAAGTTCCTCAATTGAATCGAGAATCGTTTGATGAGTTAACTCCGGTGGCATTAAGAACTCTTGCGAATGACGCACTAAGCAACAGTTCTCTTAATTATGAAGATCTTCTTGAATATATTCTTGCCGCTAAAGATGAACTCGGACCATATATACAAGAAATTTTACCAGTAATTTTGGGTGCTTATGATTCCGGATCAATGATTTTAGGAGAGGGGGCACAAGGTGCTCTACTTGATCTTAATCAAGGAACTTATCCTTTCGTAACTTCTAGTCACCCAACGAGAGCCGGATTTTCAACAGCAACAGGGATTTATAACATTGCAAATTATTTTGCAGCATCACGAGCTTATACCGCTCGTGTTGGAGGTGGAACAATGCCTACAGAATTGTTTGAAGGACCCGAAAGAGATGAACTACTAGCACTCAACACGCCATGGGCAGAAAGAGGAACTACTACGGGAAGATTAAGAAGGGTTGGGTGGTTTGACGCAGTAGCTGTTAGATATGGAGCAAGAGTTGCTGGAGCAACCTCGATTGCCCTGACAAAGCTTGATGTAATGGATAAACTACCCGAAGTAAAGATAGCGGTTGGTTATGAGGTAGATGGTAGAAAATATGGGGTTAATGAAATTCCAACTATTAAACCAAGGTTTTTGGATAAAGCTAGACCCATTTATGAAAAGATGCCAGGGTGGGAGAGCGATACCCAAGGAATAAGAGTCTTTGAAGATCTTCCTCAAGACGCCCAAGCATATGTATTAAGAATACAAGAACTAATAGGATTGCCAATTAGTTTTGTTTCTGTGGGTCCTTCTCGAGAACAAATGATTGTCCGTTAATACGCGGCTCCATTAAATCCTGGGCAATTTTCTGTTGCCCAATCTAAATATTCAGGCTCACATTCTGGTCGAGCGCCTTTCCCGGGACCAGGCATACAATCAACCCATTCTTTTCCCGGGCAAACATAGGTTTGTTTCTGCCCTGAATTTACTTGTGTTGGTGAAACAACAATGGGGGATGGGGGCGTATATGTATTATTTTTCGACCACAATACTATCGCAACGACCGCAACGGCAACAAGCATCATGACAACAAGCGCTTTTATATTCATTGGTCCTGAGTGTTTACTTTGTAAATATCCTTCTTCATAATCGTACCGTCTGTATCTATTTGATAGACATATACCTCACCGGTGCCGATATTGAGGCCAGTTACTTCCTCCGGCGAGACATTGTCTAAGTGTTTGACGAGCGCGCGTAAACTATTGCCATGTGCAGAAACCAGAACATTGAGTCCCTTCTCAAGGTCGGGGAGGATGACCGTGTCATAGTATGGGGCAACGCGTTCCCAGACTTGTTTGAGGTTCTCACCTTCAGGAATAGGATAATCCCAACTTCTGCGGATTTTTAGGAATGTTTCGTCTCCTACTTCTTTTTTAATCTCCCACTTATTTTTTCCTGCATATACACCGTAGTCACGTTCTTTGATCGCTGCATTTGTCACGGTCGGAATAGATTCTATCCCAAGTTCACGTTTGAGAATATCAAGCGTTTGTTGAGCACGTTTGAGATCTGATTGATAGGTCTTATCGATACGGATGGTTAGTTTTTTAATAATTCGTGCGGCTTCTTTTGCTTCTTCTTCGCCTTGTTTAGTAATGTCGACATCATTCCAACCAGTCCAGGTGCCTTTTAAATTCCAAGTTGATTGTCCATGACGGACGAGAATAAGGTAAGCCATAAAAATGTTAAAAATGATAGTGTTATTATCCTATCATACAAATGGTTGTAAAACAATTCTTATGAGTTATGGCGTTGGAGAAGGCGTATTGGTAGGAGTCGGCGTTGGAGAATACGTGGGTGTCGGGGTCGAAGTCGGGCAAGTAGCATTGACCGTTACCCAGTCGGTCGAATGATTGTCCGTACCATAGGCATCTTCGGCGCGTACACGACAATAAATATCACCGCCATCTGCAGGTGTCGGGGCATTTTGACAAGGGAGATCGAGATAATTATCTGTTGTCGTTGTATTACAAAACCACGTGCCTGTTGCGCCAGTAAAATCATTATTGTTTGTACATTGTAAAAAATAATGGGAAAATGCTTGCGAACAGGTAGGATTTTTTGTTGGTACCAAGTCCCACAAAAACGACCGACATGTGTTTGCCTGCAAGAACGACGGAAGGCACGCAGAAATATTGGTATTTAAATTTGCACAGGTTGTGTTGTATGTTGTCCAACCAGTGGCGTTCGCCTCGCCGCCGGTCTCGTTTTCTGCTCGTACTCTACAAAAGACCGCTTGCCCCGGGAATGGAGAAGGAGCGTCTCCACAGGGCAGGCTGAGTTCGTTGGATGACATACGTTCGTTACAAAACCATGTTGCTGCATCATTCGACTCGAAGCTACTGGATTTACACTGAACAAAATACTCAGTGAACGTATCCGAACAGGTTTTGTTGATAGTAGACATAGCCGGCCATCCCCACGAAGTGCATGTGTTTGGCTGAACATAATCGAGATCGCACATGAGTTTGGTAGTGGCAGAGATGTAGTCGACAGTAGGAGTTGGGGTTGTCGTTGTCTCAGTCGTAGGTGTTACAGAGACCAAGTCTTTGTTGAGACATTGGATATAGTCTTGAGTATCGCACGGGTTGCCAAGCGCATTTTTGATCGCAGTACAATCATTCTGATCGCAAATATTCACAGGCGTTGGCGTTGCTGAGTCTGAGGCAGTGGGCGTTTCTTGCGGATTTAGCGTAGGTGAGGGAGAGAAGACCACAGCAGGCGTTGCAGAAGGAGTTGTAGCGGGAGTAGTTTCTGCTGTCGGGGTAAGCGATGTGTCGCCCGTTATCGTCTCGTCAGATGTCGTGCTGTCCTGTGAGCTTTCGGTGGTGAAAGACCAAAACAGTCCGTCGTTGTCATAGTATGTGTCATTTATTTTCATACGATAATAGTAGGTCGTGTTGGGCTCGAGGTTTGGAATGTCGACGGAGTGTTCGCTGGAGGGTACCTCTGAGATGGCAAAATCTTGAAAAGAAGTAGGATCTTGGCTCGTGCCATATTCGACAATAGCCACGGTTTGATCTTGGGTTGTCCATGTTATCTGCGCCGTTGTACCAATTACAGAGCTCGTAATATTTTGTGGCTGGTCCTGGTTTGCGCTCGTCGAGGTTTGTAACACGTTCAGCGAAAGATAGAGCAAAATTCCCACAAGCGGCACAATCGATAATCCGACAAGGATTGTTCGCTGTTTTTTGGTAAGAGATTTATTAAGTAATGTCTTGACTTGCATTATCGCGGTTGAATAAATCGAAACGTTTAACCAGTACGACCGTTGCAGTGCCCACAAAAAGCAAAAGGCTGCTCATCAAAATGGTGCTCATACTATTGTGCAAAGAATCAGTCGCTCCCAAAACATCTGTACCAGAGATGACGATATCGGCTGTATGACTTTTTGTTCCAGCACAGTTAATGATGTTTTTCAATCCGTCGTTTTGTCCGATGATTTGTGTTGTTTGTTGTATCCCGGGTTCACAGACAAACCGCAACGATGTTTTGCCTTGTTGTAGGGCCTTGAACCTGATTGTGCCGAACGCACCTATTGTTTCACTCTTCGGGGAAGCAGCATTGAGTCCAAACAGGTACAGTTTATTATTGATGATTTTTCCACCGATTTCGTTGAATAAGTCGCCCGATCCTACACTTACGACGCCGTTCTCAACAACGGGCTGCACAATGCTAGGATCGTAGGCAATCCATATGTCCGCTGATCGTATAGGCAGTTTGTTATTAAATGAATACATTTGTATCGTAAGAGAAAATTCATTCCCTACACTTGTTTTTATAGTCGATGAGTCGAATAGCAACAACGTTGTTTCTTGAGCCCACACCCTGTTGGTTGCAAAGATAAAAAGTACCAGAAAAAGGAAGAATTTTTTCATATGAACACAGTATAGAGTTTCTCTGTTAAAAAGTCTACATTTTCGCACAGCAGATATGTTCTAGACACATTCTCCTACACAATATGTTGCAGAAAGAGTTACATGCCGTTTTCGATTTCGATCAAGCGGTTGTATTTGACCAAGCGTTCGCTGCGCGACATTGAGCCTGTTTTGATAAATCCAGCGCCAGATGCACATGCAAGGTCAGCGATAAAGGCATCTGAAGTTTCACCAGATCGGTGTGAAATGACGGTTTTCCACCCGGCCTTGTGCGTCATTTGAATCGCGTCTATCGTCTCTGCAACTGATCCAATCTGATTGAGTTTAATAAGCACGGCATTTGTTGTTTGTTGATCGATACCTTTTTGGATTCGTTTGGTATTTGTGACATAATTGTCGTCGCCAACGATCAGACATCGGTCGCCGAGCGCTTTGGTAATCATTGCAAACCCATTCCAATCGTCTTCCGCAAATGGATCCTCAAATGAATAAATGGAGAAATGCTGATGAAGCATTTGATAATACTCATTGAGCATTTTCGCAGAAAGTCGATATTCATCATCTTCATCTTTTATTTTTTGCGCTTCAACAAACTGTTGGGGGAGTCCGTGCATGAGATACGTGTTTTCATGAAAAAATTCAGAGGCTGCGGCATCGAGTGCAAGATCGTAGTCTTTGGTGTTTTCGTATCCACATGTTTTTGCCGACGCGATAATAAGTTCGTACACTTCCTCGTTCGATTTGAGCGCTGGAGAAAGACCACCTTCATCTCCAACAAGTGTCGAGAGCTTGTGTTTTTTGAGATATGTCTTCATTTGAGCAAATGTTTCCGCTGCGAGCCTAACCGCTTCTGAAGGAGAATCAGATCGAGGAACGATCATAAATTCTTGGATGTCAAAGGTCCACCCCGCGTGTTTACCGCCGTTTACGACATTCACCATAATGCGGGGAAACGATGGATTTTGGCCTGTACCTTTGAAGTAGTACGTCTGTAAAAATTGCCAAAGCGATAGATGCTGTACGTGGGCGGCAGCTCTGTGTACTGCCATTGAAACGCCCAAAATCGCGTTCGCTCCCAGTTTTGATTTGTTTTCGGTGCCGTCAAGCGCGAGCATCACTTCGTCAAGCTTTTTTGGATCGTTCACATCGTTTCCAACAAGTTCTTTTGCGATATGTTTTTTGATATTTTCGACAGCCTTTTGGACGCCTTTTCCATGAAAGCGTTTTGGATCCTGATCTCGCAGTTCGAGCGCTTCGTGTGCACCAGTCGATGCACCAGACGGAACAGAAGCAGAATGAACTGAGCCATCGCTCAATGTAACGAAAGCACGGACAGTTGGGTTACCACGCGAATCAACGATTTCGATCGCGTCGATGTTTGAAATGTTCATAGTAAAAATAAGTATACCGTATTTCCACAAGCAAATAAAGAAATGTTCATACACCGTAATCACAAAATCTAAAAAAGCGGACCATAAGCCGTTGAAAATAGCGCAAAACATTGAGATACTGCACACATGAATATATTTATCGTGCGCCATGGCGAAAGTATCGGCAATACAAAACAGGGCTACATTTCTGGTCGATCAGATCCCGATGGTCTGACGCAAAAAGGAAAAGTGCAGATCATACGATCTGCATGGGAGCTTAAAGATCAACCCGTTGATGCAATCTATTACAGCCCGGTGAAACGGGCTCAAGAATCTGCGCGCATAGTACATTCTTTGCTTGGTGGTTCCTTTCATAAAGCCGATTGGCTCAGCGAACTTGACCACGGTATGTTTGAAGGAAAATACTGGTGGGAAGTCATCGACCAGATTCCATCGTCCTGGCGAAAAAAACGAGAAGACTATCGCTCTGCATATCCTGGCGGGGGAGAAAGCATGGCCTCGCTTGGTCAACGCATTTGGGAAGCTTCAAAAGATTTCCTTGCGCATCAGTCAGACAGCAAGACCATTGTGTTGGTTACCCATCAGGCTGTGATCGGGGCATTTCGTTATTGTTTACAATTTGGCAACCCAGCAGAAAACGAAAAGGCCTATTTGCAATTTCTTCACAAACATATTGTGCCCAACGCCGCAGTCATACGCATTAAGCTTAAGAAAAATATCGTGCAATGGACAAAAGAACAAACCGCGTTTGATAAAATCGATCCAAAACAGGAAGCAACCGAATTTTATGCTCAGGCCATATTTCATTCTTCTCGTCATTCAAAAACCAAAAAGCACGTAACAGCATCAAAAAACAACGTGTATCAGCTGAACTTTGGTAACGAAACCTATCTTTTCAAACACATGATCGAAAAAAGTAATACAGAAGTGCAGCGCCAGCTTTCCCTGCATACATATTTACAGTCAAAACATTTGCCATCACCGCGTATTGTATATGCAGACCAAACCGGATTATTTTTCCACGATCCTATCATCGTCCAGGATTTCTCCACGGGTGTAGATCAGGAAGTCTGTTTCGCTCATCATACACACGAGCAAGGGTCATTGCTGAAAAATATACATACGTTTGCAGATCAGATTCACGATTTACCGATTGAGGAAGTCAAACAATTCTGGAAACCACCAGGCGACAGCGTGTTCCAATCATGGAAACATTTTATGCACCTTAACATTAATCTCACTATTCATTTTCTTACTGAATGGCTCAGTGACGATAGACTTGTGACGTTTCTCCAGGAAGAGTTGAAGAAGCTCAGGCGGTATGCAATTCACGGACAATATGCCTACACTCCTATCCACGGCGATTTTGCTCCAGGAAACATCATTGTTAAAGAAACAAAAAAAGGCTGTGCACTCGAACGGGTGATTGATTTTGAATGGGCGCGGCTTGGCGATCCTTTGTGGGATTTTGCTTACTATGGAGGCTGGCTCGATAGAGCGGACGCAAACCTTTCTAAGCAGTGGCAGGACATATTGAAACAAAAACACTCAACAAAAGAATATGTGCGAATGGAGCAGTACCGACTCTTGTTTCACGCATGGACGGTACGGGATATGTTCGAATACACGGACTCGGCGATACACAAAACGCGCGGTGAAGAATCAAAGCGCATAATCGTTACACTCCTACGCGAGAGAATTGGACAAGATTGACAGATGCATCTCGGTTTCAGTATAGTTTACATGACCCAAACACATATGAAAAAAAGAATCATTTTATCGTTGAGTATATTGAGCATACTATTTCTTTTTGTTTCCGGTACGGTATCGGCGCAGCAAAAGAACGATGCTGCGATTATCGGTCCGCCGATCCCGCCTGTAGACAATGAACAGTTTCCCGTGATGAGTCAGGATCACGCCTACACTGTTTATTTTCGTGGCAATGGCGAAGCAGTTGTCAACCTTCGCGTAGCATTTATCAACACGCAATCGGCGACACAATCAGCTGTTACCTTGCGCTTGCCCAAGATTCAAACAACAGATCTTCTCGTATACCAGGCCATCCGGAGTCCTCAATGTGTCCGATATGCACCATCTCCAGAGTCTATTTCCGGCTCTGTTGTTGAGCGTTCGCCAACATGTCTCCAATATCAAGAACCCGATTATTATAACTTTTGGTATGGAGAGACTACATTTAAAAAAGCGCACGTTTCATTACAGCCTGACGGCAACACGCTCATAGATTTACCTCAAGCCATTGCTCCCGAAAAATCAGGCAGCTTCGTTGTCTATTTCAGAACCAATGGATTTACCAAGCGAAACATATTCGGAGCATATGAATACAACTTCGAAACGCTTACATCAGATAAGATAATTCGAAACCTCACTGTTGGTATTGAAACCGAGCAAGATTATCTTCTCAAAGGAGCCAGGGCAAAGACAAATTACACTTTTGCAGAACCAAAAGAGCTTTCTGCTGTTGTTGAACAGGGAACGGTAATGCCGTCAATTGCGAATCAATCGTTTGATACGTACTATCAGCGTATCGGACTAGGGAGAATAACAAAAACAAGCGCCAATCTGCAAGCCAACGAATCATTTACTGTATCGGGGGCATATGCAGATTTTCCGTTTCGTCTTTATGGCAAAGAACTAAGCATGACGATTTTTGTTATTGTAAGTATTGCTGTCCTTGTTATTGTTGCAGCGCTTTCGATACTTCGGAAAAAGCAGGGCGATACAACGGAAAGTCAAAAGAAAAAAGCCACGCTCGTAAAAAATTTCCTCATCAGTAGTCTTGCCGCTTTTGTAAGTGCAGCATGTGCAGAAATATATACAATAATTGTATTTTCTGTACTGATCTTTTTCACAGCATCATCTCTCGGAAATTTGTTTATCTTTGTTATTTTTCTTATTTTGGGTTTCTCGTTCATAGTATACCCATTCATCATCTTCGCTCCTTCAGTTGTCATATGGAAGAAAAAGGGTATGACTTGGGGCTTGATAACAGCGACCATGACTCTATTTTGGTTTTTCTTTGCATGTATCATAACGCTTCTTATTATCTATCTGTTTTTTCAATCATCATCGATAATGCCTTACCCAACAATTCTTTATTAATAATCGTTTTTTTTCCGCAGTATAATCTTAAATGGAAATTTTTATAGAACTCACCCTTGTCCTCGGTATCGCCTTTACTATTTCCATCGCATTGCGTTTTTTTAAACAACCGCTCATTGTAGGCTATATTTTGACTGGCGTTCTCGTTGGTCCCTATGGCCTCAATATACTCAAAAGTATAGATACAATAGAATTATTTTCTACTTTTGGTATCACCATATTACTTTTTATCATCGGTATCAATTTAAGTCCAAAAGTGATTAAAGAAGTGGGGAAGGTTTCAATATTCACGGGGATTGCCCAGGTTGTGCTTACTTCTGCGATCGGATTTGGTCTCGCGCTGCTTTTAGGTTTAGATCAAATTGCTGCTTTATATGTGGGTATAGCGCTTACCTTCAGCAGCACCATCATCATCCTCAAGCTTCTTTCTGACAAAGGAGACCTCAAAAAACTGTATGGAAAAATAGCGATTGGGTTTCTGATTGTGCAGGATGTTATCGCAACAATCATTTTACTTGTAGCTTCATCTTTCGGCCCAAACGTCGAAGGAAGCTTCTTTATCATCATTACGACAATTGTTTTGAAGGCGCTGTTTCTTATCGGTGGCATCGTACTTCTTACCTCATTTCTCCTGCCGCGTATAGAGTCATTTGTTGCTTCCTCCCAGGAGTTGTTGTTTCTTTTTTCTATCGTCTGGGGGTTTAGTTTTGCAGCGCTATTCCACTTTATCGGATTTTCGGTAGAAATTGGGGCGTTAGTGGGGGGAGTGACACTTTCAACAACGCCATACGCTTATGAAGTATCTTCGCGTTTGCGGCCGTTAAGAGATTTTTTTGTCCTTACTTTTTTTATTCTCCTTGGTTCGCACATGATGTTCACCGATTTTTCGCGCATCCTTTTCCCAGCGTTCGTATTTTCGATTTTTGTTATTATCGGCAACCCGGTCATTATGATTATACTAATGAACCTTATGCGCTATAGTAAACGCACGAGTTTCTACACCGGCTTGACGGTTGCGCAGATTAGCGAATTTTCTCTTATTTTGGCAACGCTTGGGTTTCAGCTTGGACACCTTGATCAAACGGTGCTTTCGATCATCACTATGGTTGGAATCATCACCATCTCAGTTTCAGCCTATCTTATTTTGCACGCCGACAAACTGTACCCGCGTCTAGAAAAATTACTTGAAGCGTTGTATTTGATGAAAACTCCGGTGAAACGCCCAGAAGAACAATCATATCAGGCGATACTGTTTGGATATCAGCGTGTTGGGCAGGACTTTCTACAAATATTGAAAAAAATTGGTCTTGAATATATTGTTGTTGATTACAATCCTTCATCTATTCATATCTTGGAAGATGAGCACGAACCTTACATATACGGCGATGCAGCAGATTCAGAATTTGTGTCCGAACTCGATTTAAAAAATGTGCAATTTGTTATATCGACCATTCCCAGCTTTGAAGTCAATACCATGTTGGTGCGGGAAATACGAACAAAGAATAGAAAAGCCATTATTTTAGTTATTTCGCACAATGCCCAAGAGGCGCGCACGCTCTACGAAGTAGGAGCGACGTATGTCATTATGCCGCACTATTTAGGTGCACAGCACGCAGTCAAAATTATCGAGAAACACGGTTTGGTAAAAAATAATTACCTTGACTTAAAAAATAAGCACCTTGCATATTTACACGAACGTAGCATATGACTTCCAGAACGGACGGATGCTGTGATCCGTCCGTTCTTTATGTAATTCATTCCACTTCACATGCTTTCCACAGAGCTGCAAAGCGAACTTTGAATCCATTCACAATCTCCTTGTCAGAGATGACAATTGCAAACGGACTTTCATGAGAAAAAGAAATCAACACTACTTTGTTGTCGAATATCATCATGTCGCTTTCACTCGTCTCGTTTGTTGTGACATAGCGCACTTGATGTTTTTTCCTGTCGCTTTCCGGGGAAGCATTCTTCAAGTCTTTTTGAGGCAGAATTTCTCTTGTTTGACGACAGTTATCATAGAGTCGAGGAGCGTAGGTATTATCAAAATAGTCACCAAGCACTGCTTGATAGTTATGTGACATACACACAATATCTACCGCGTCACTTTTAAGAGAAGCTTCGTACACTTCCATAATCCCTTTTTTGTCGAGATACATAGGTATCGATGATGTGTTTTTCATATTTTTTCACCCCCTTTCATGTATTATTATTGAGCATTGTATGTCCAATAATTGAACATTTAACACAACTATGTTATTATGAAGATATAAATTTGTAAATTTGTTGTCCATATGGTAGACACGACCACACATCCATCGTTTATTACCCTGTTAAAACTCCTCAATCTTGAGGACCGTAAAATTGATATTTTAAGCCAGCTCTATACACGCGGGACGTCAACAATCTTGGAACTTTCTCGTGCAACATCCATTCCGCGCTCCACACTTTATCGTATTATCGAAGAACTCCGCGACAACCAACTCGTCGACGAAGTAGTGGATGAGTATGTTGTTAAATGGCAACTTGCCCCATTTTCACGCATCCGTTTTCTTATCGATCATCAAAAACATCGTATGCAAGAAGCAGAAGAACTATTTCAAGAAATACAACGTAATCCATTGTTGCAATCTTCTTTGCAGCAGCCAGAAACGCAGATCATTATGTATCGTGGTCAAAATGGTATTCGGCAAATGATTTGGAATGTGCTGGCGGCCGAAGAGATAATATTGGGTTATACATATCGGGTGATGGAGCCGTTTATCGGCGAACATTTTATGCATCGCTGGAAAGAAGAGCGTGAAAGATTGAAATTACACGGACGTGATATTTTTTCTGATGACTATGTACGTTCTCTAAAAACATACCCTCAGAAAAAAAATGATCATTGGCCACAGTGGGAATCGCGGTATATTTCTCCAAAAAAATTAAACATAAACCATCAAATGGATATTTACAACGACGTAGTTGCTATTTACAATTGGCACGAAGGAGAAGTATTTGGCGTGGAAATACATAACAACAAAGTAGCAACGTTTCAAAAACAGCTTTTTGAACTTGTCTGGCAACACGCGCAACTGCATCAGCCAAAAAAATTACATACTGCATAATCAAATAGTCTCTGCACATTGTCACAAAACTGTTACACTTATGTGATGAGTAATGACATCAGTTATTATCTTGGTTTTTCTCAAGCGCCGGGTATAGGTCCACTTTTTTTCGATTCATTAGTATCTCATTTTGGTTCAGCAGAAAAAGCCTATCAAGCTCGAGAGCAAGAATATATTCCGTTGCTTGGATCGACTCGTACGCAAAAATTTATTTCATTTCGTTCGCAGTTTGACGCTGAACGCTGTCTCAAATTGTATCGAAACAATAGTATTACCATTTTGCACCGAACGCATCCATCTTTTCCGCAAGCGTTACTTGATCTTTCAGATACGCCGATTTGTTTGTACATCAAAGGAAATCTCGACGCGTACGATTTTAATAAAGACGCCTTTTTCGCAATTGTCGGCACGCGCAAGGCGAGCAACTATGGCGCGCAAGTGGCTCGAAAATTCGGAAGTCAGCTCAGCAGTGCGCATTTTGTCATTGTTTCGGGAATGGCGCTTGGGGTAGATGCAAGCGCTCACTGGGGGGCCTTAAACCAAGGAAACAGAACAATAGCAGTGCTCGGGTGCGGGGTAAATATTGTGTATCCTTGGGCCAATCGGAAACTATACGCCGAGATTATTCAACACGATGGCCTTGTCATGTCAGAATTCCCACCGGACATGCAAACGAAAAAGGGAATGTTTGTTGCGCGCAATCGGCTTGTCTCCGGGTTATCGAAGGGGGTATTGGTTGTGGAAGGGACAAAAGATTCTGGATCGTTGATTACCGCTCGTTATGCTGCAGAACAGGGAAAAGATGTATTTGCAGTACCGGCTCCTATCACTTCCGAGTTGTCTCAAGCACCCAATCTGCTCATTCAGCAGGGCGCAAAACTCGTCACATCAGTTCAGGATATCTTAGACGAATACGATATGCACGTGTCAGCTCAAAAATCCGCTGCCATGAAAAAACTATCTCCATCCGAAGATGCACTCGTTAGGTTGTTGTCACAAGAGGCATTCACTCCAGATGAGCTTGCGCGCACCACACAACAGCCGATTCACGAAATCTTGATATTGCTTTCTAATTTAGAATTGCAGGGAATTATCACAAAGAATGACGATGGCACGTATGTTATTGATGTTGAATCTGGTCAATTTTCTTGATTCTGCGTAGATATTTTTCCTTGGGATTTTTTTCAGTGTGGAGAAATATATCGACCATGCCCTTTGCTTCTTCATCAGTTATATGTTCTGCGGGAAGGGCAAGAACGTTTATGTGATCGTTTGCTCTTCCGTGTTTCACCTGTTCTTCATTGAATCCGAGCGCGCAGTAAATCCCGTTGAGCCGATTTGCAGCTATCGAGACGCCAATGCCGGAACCACAAATGACGATGCCACGAAAATCATCTGGGTTTTGTAGTACAGCCTTTCCAACGGCTTGGGCGAAATCTGGGTGATCGTCTTCGGGGTCGTAATCGTAGTTCCCCAAATCTTCAATACGGATGTTTTTCTCGTGGAGATAGTCAATCAGAGTATTTTTGAGAGCGAATCCATTGTGATCTGCCCCAATAAAGACAGTCATATCTTAACTATAAAGCACGTGATCGAAAATGGCAAGTAGATGGGGTGCAGGTTTGATTATAATATCTTCATTATCAAACAGAATATGTACATAGATACTCACTGCCACCTCAATTTTAAGCGATTTAGAAAGACTGTTGATCAGGTTATTGAGTCCGCTCAAAATGCGGGCGTCACTACCATGGTTATTCCGGGAACCGATGTTTCCACCTCGCAAAAAGCAGTAGAAATAGCATCTTCTCATGATGGTACGTATGCTGCTGTGGGCGTTCATCCTCACCATGCGTTTGAGATCATGACGCACGATGGTCTTACCGCTGAAAATACTTTGCAGGAGATTGAATCGCTTCTTCATGAAAGGATTGTTGTTGCAGTAGGGGAGATCGGTATGGATCGGCACGTTTATAAGCAAACCAAATACGAATCCTATGCCGTCGATCCAACATTTATAGCCCTTCAAGAGGAACTCATGAGAAAGCAAATACAACTCGCAATTCAATATCACCGCGCGCTTATCATCCACAATCGCGAAGCGGTTGACGATGTGCTGCGTATTTTAGCATCCGAGTGGAATGATAATCTTCGCCATCACGCTGTTTTTCATTGTTGTGAAGTGAACGAATCGCTACTCTCATTTGCCAAAGAGCACGATATGTATATCGGTATCGACGGTGATATCACCTATGATCTTGAAAAACAAACATTCATCAAAACCGTTCCGCTCTCGATGCTTGTTCTTGAGACCGACAGTCCGTTTATTTTGCCAGAACCAATGCGATCACGAAAAGAATATCCAAACACGCCCGTGAACATTCCTGTCATAGCAGAAAAAGTAGCGGACGTGAAAGAAAAAGCGCTTGATGTTGTAAAAAACACAACAACAAAAAACGCGCAGACTCTTTTTTCAATCTAAAACTCACGGGAGGCAGGATATATGAATGAGTACGTTTTGTTAATATAATTGAAATCATGCAATTTACTCTTAAACTCAAACGCAATCTCAAGATTTTTTATTTTGCTAATTTTTTTGCTCATTTACTCTTTCATATTTCGATTTGGGTGGCATTCCAGTCGCGCATTCTGACCTTTACAGAAATGGGGCTTTTGTATGCTGCGCGTTCGGCATTTATTGTACTATTAGAAGTTCCAACCGGAGCTTTGGCAGACCTTATTGGAAGGCGTACGTCTCTTGTTATCGCGTGGGTTGTAAGCAGTATCGGATATTTTCTCCTCCCATTTGCTCAGACAAAAGTAGTCTTTGCAGCATTTTATATTATCCCAGCTCTTGGTGAGGCTCTCAATTCTGGTTCGGACACAGCGCTTCTGTTTGACACTTTAAAAGAACTAAAACAAGAAAATCATTTTTCCAAGCTTTATGCGCGGTATGGTTTATTCATCCGAAGCGCGTTAGCAATCGCTGCATTTTTTGGAGGGTATTTATATACGATATATTTTGGATTTCCGTATTTTGCTGTTGCAGTTGCTCATATGGTCGTAGGAATATGCTATTTTTTTTCAGTTGAGCCACACATTGACTCTGAGAAATTTTCTTGGTCTTCATATATAATCCAAACTAAACAAGGGTTGAAAGAACTAACCAAAACACCATACATACGTACGCTGAGTTTGTATTATTTGTTGGTAGGGGGTATAACTTGGTCGTGTCTCACGTATTTTATTCTGCCCTTTCTCTATGATTCAGGTTTTGGAGAAGTCGCTGCAGGTCATAGTATGAGCATTGTTTACGTTTGTTCGGCAATCATATTATTTATTGTTACCCACTATATTTCGTTATCTCGAAAGCAAATATATATTTTATTACCAGTAATTATGGTCATTGGACTTTTACCCGGACTTCTTTCATACGGTTGGTTTGCCCCGATTATGGCAGTTTTTACTCAGGTAGCAGGGAGCGGTCGGTTTGCTCTTTTGGACGGAATTCTCAATCAATACATACAATCGAAATATCGTGCAACAGCGATATCGACACTCAACATGATGGTTAGCATTGTTTCTATTGTTCTTGTTTCCATTGGAGGAAAAGTGCAAGATACTATCGGAACAAAATTTATTTTTACATCGCTGGGTTTAATAACGCTCATTATCGTTTTTCCTATTGCGTTTATGCTTGTCAAAGAGCAGAAAGAATAACTTTAATGAGTCTTTGAGGCTTTACATATCTGAGTGGGTCCAAAACATGAAGCTCATCACGGCTGCAAAAACAAATCCTACGATATAGCTATCCAGGTATCTTCCCATAGCGCCACCGAGGATAAAAAGCGTGACAGTGACAAAAAGATGAAAAGCATTCCGTTGGACCATGACGATATGAATAATCATGATATACATGATAGCAGCGAAGATATAAATACCAAGAGACATATGTTAAGATCCTAACGCACTAATGACTGTATTCCATCTGTTAATAAAATTGTTGGGGTTATATTGTTGAGCTCGGTCAAACGCCTCAATGCTCATTTTTTCCCGACTTACGGCGTCATAAAATAACTGAATAATGGCGTTTGCAATATTCTTTGGGTCAAGCTGATTGACGAAAAGGGCTGCGTTCCCGGCGGTTTCGTGAAATATCGGAATATTTGAAAGAATCGAAGGCGTGCTCATATATCCTGCCTCAATAAACGAAAATCCAAATCCTTCATTGTGAGAAATGAGAATATTTGCACGAGCATATTTATACAAAGCCATGAGTTCCACGTCAGAAACATACCCTGGAAAGATGAACCGTTTATCACTTTCAGCAAGTTTGGTAAATTCCAGAAGCGATTTCTGCCAAGGATGGGGTTTGACAGCAGCAAGTTTTTGCATTTTGCTAAATACGTTCCCAACAAATACACAAGGTACATTTGCCATTTTAATAGCTCGTGCAAGAGTGGGAAGATTTTTGTTCCATGTCGCGTCTCCGACATAGACGATAAACGCTTGAGTCTGTTGTTTGACGCTCTCCGGGAGAAACGCATCAATATTCAATGGTGAAAATTCAAACACAGTTTGATCGTTTTGTTTATGAAACGGGTGACGATGGCCTTGTATTGTATCAAGATGCGGTAAGTAAATAGGAAGGACCGTAGGATATACGACATGAACACGACGTTCGTCGATTTTGAAATAGCTGACGATATCTTTTTTACTTTCTAAAGAATCGGTAACCACAAGGTCAAAACGTTTGATGTGTTGTTTATTCCAATAAAGCGACCATTTCGCTCGAAGTCCAAGGGGGAAATAGAGCGGATATGTAAGCGGTATAAGATCGTGAATAATCGCAATATTTTTTACCCCTTTTGGTTTCGTTTTTTGTGAAGGGCCAATAGGATTGAAAAACGGTTGAATAAACAGGCTTTTTTTATCTGCTTGTTGCACGTCGCCTGTAAATTGCCATGCGTTATTGAAATAGAGCTTAAGAAGTTGTACATATCTTCCAACTCCTCTTACTTTGCTATGTTCATCCTGCTGTGTTGGATCGTATATAACAATCGGAAGTGCCATATATTTTAGTATAAAGTTAAAAGCAAAAAGTTAAAAGAGTAAATGCGCATTAATAAAAAAATGTCAAAAAAAATGACAAAATACGTTTTGATTGTTATACAGCTATTGGAGCTTTGATCGGAGGGTGGGGGTCATAGTCTTGGATTTCAAAATCTTCATAGGAAAATGAAAAAATATCCTTGACGTTCGGGTTCAAGTTTATTGTCGGTAATTTTCTTGGTGTTCTTGAAAGTTGTTCTTTGACTTGATCAAGGTGATTTTTGTAAATGTGAGCATCGCCAAACACATGGATAAACTCTTTTGCTCTAAGGCCAGTGACGTGGGCAATCATAAGGGTTAAAAGTGAATAGGAAGCGATATTGAACGGTACCCCAAGAAATAAGTCAGCACTTCTTTGGTACAGTTGACATGACAACATTCCATTCAGGACGTAAAATTGAAACATCGTATGACAGAGTGGGGGAGCAGCAGATTTACCTTTCACAAGATTTTGAATATTTGCAACATTCCATCCGCTGACAATGATCCTGCGGGAAACCGAATCTTCAGGATTACGAATGACTGCTTTTATTGCACTAATTACGTTTTCAATTTGATTAATTTTTTCACCATTGGGTCCTTCCCAGCGAATCCATTGTTTTCCGTAGACTGGTCCAAGTTCTCCCCATTGCTTAGCAAAATCTTCATCATCTTTTATTTTCTCAATAAAATTTTTCAGTTCTTCTTTCCACGCTTTAGAATAGCGGGGGAATTTTTTTTCAAGATTGTGTTCGCGCAAATAGACCGCAAAGGGCCATTCATCCCAAATGTGTACCTTGCGCTCAATAAGGTAACGGATGTTTGTATCGCCCTTCAAAAACCAGAGAAGTTCGTGGATAATACTGCGCAAATAGACTTTTTTTGTCGTTAAAAGAGGAAAACCCTCTGTTAGATCAAATCGGATTTGTCGCCCGAAAACACTATACGTTGCAATACCGGTTCGATTTTGTTTAAATGATCCATTATCTATCACGTCGCGAAGAAGTTCTAAATAGCCGAGTTCAGAGGTTTTCATGGATGCGATAAAAATTATGAATGTCCTTTTGTTGAGCCAAATCCACCACGCGACTTGCACGAAATAGAATCAACCTCTTCAAAGTCTTGTACTTTCGCAATGCTTACTAGTAAGGCTTGTGCAATACGGTCTCCTTTTTTGATACGTACATCTTCTTGAGAGAAATTGAGTAATTGAACGCCTATTTCATCCTTGTCACCATGGTAATCTTCATCAATGACACCTATACCATTGGCAACAATAACGTGTTTTTTGAGTGGCGTGGAGCTTCTGCTTGCCAACATGAGAAAATATCCTTCAGGAACCTTGACGATAATGTTCGTCGGTACAATAGTTGGCGTCCAGGGTTTGATAATAGTATCTATTCGCGCGTAAAGATCAAAAGCTACAGCACCCTTTGTTTGATAGGATGGTATGGGAAGACTTTTATCGATTCTTTTTATCAGGAGTTTCATGGACATTGTGATTGTACCATAAATAAAAAACGGCGCACAAGAACCACGATCTTTTTTGTCAGGATTATATTTACAGACAGCATAATACGGGCTATAAATACTATCGATTTTAATACTTATAGTTTGATTTTTGTTCAAAGAATTTGAATACAAATTTGTATTGATGTAACAATAATTTATAAAAAAAATGCAATAGTTATCACAAAAATTTTAAGACCTATTATTTTTTAAAAAAGATGATAAAAATTGATAATATTCGCATACGATTTTTATCAACCATAGCATTAGTCAAAATAATTCAAATAAGGAAAAGAATCGATGCAATTCTTGTTGAGTAGCGTGATCTTTTTTATATTTTTCATTTCGGTCAAATGTTCTTTCTATGTTAAAAATATTCAAGTTGCATCAATATTGTGCAGAGGTCCATAAAAGATAGAAGGCTGTAAAGAAAATACAAATTATAATCAAGAGTTTGAATTCATTTACTTTTATAATGTCAAATGGCTTTGTAATAATCCTTCTATCTAATATGGTATTTTTGCAGACACTTGCTCTGTGTGCTAAAGGAATATTGGAATGTTAAAAATAATTGTTGTTTATCTTAAACCGTATACACATCTTGTGTGTATCGCAAAATTGAGCTAAATAATAACCCCTTTTTTGATTTTTATGAAGCCCTAAAAAGAAAAAAAATATCGAAAATATGCAATATACTCCGGATTTAAAATGTAGAGGATAGATGTCCTGATTTTACATTAGTCATCAAACGTCATAAAAGCGAATATAAGTAAGCAAATACAAAGAAGGGATATTTTGTGGATAAATTGTGAGTTAATATGTATACTTATACCCCCTAGGAGTATAAGTTACGAGAACTTATTAAACGATTATTGTCGTTACAAATTTTCATAACCAATACATACAAGTGGTTCTTTTTATATAGCCATAGAAATACATGAATTAGCACGCATGGTAATCCTTTGATAAAAATTTGAAAGCAAGAATAAGCCTTTTTTGAAGGGCTAAAAGATCATTATTGATAATTTCAGCTTGTTATGAAAGCACGTTTCCTTTTAAAGATAGATGCATCTCTTAAATCTTTTAAAAAAAATCTGATGAAAATGTAATCAATAGTCACTAATTTAATAGGATATGATTATACAAAGATTGATACAATAAGGCAAAATAGATTTCAATACATTGAATTACTATATTTATGAAATAACGGATTTACTATAAGAAAGATATCAATTTATTTTATTTCTAAGCGCTAAACTAAATCAAATAAATATATTATAAGCTTTATTAAATGTTGGAAAATCAACAGGTCTCTTTCCTTCTAGCTGTACAATTTTTATTACGGGTTTATTTCCGCTCAGACTCATTGAAGTTATTTTGAGCCTTTTTATGCCCTTAGGAGTCTCAACTATGGTCCAAATACCTGGCCATGGATCAAGCCCGCGGTAAAGATTGTACAGCACATCTATCAGAGAAGTTGGCAACGTAATATGGAAACGTTTTGCATAGGAGGCAATAATGGGTGGAATTAAGGATTCGGATTTTTGTTTCAATCCAAGAGCAGATTGTATAAAATCAACTTTGACAAACCCATCATTTTTTTTAAGTAATTTTGTGTACGTCGCTTTTTCGTTGTTTTGTTTTACTCGATTAAACTCAATGGAATTGTTTATGACAGCCGTAACTAATTGTGAAGCTACAACAATCAATTCTTCAATCAGCGACTGTTTGTTTTGATCTATTGAAATAGGAACTACTTCTTGGGCAAGGATGTCTCCTGCGTCGACTTTTTCATTAATTTCGATGATTGATACGCCAGTTTCTGTTTCTCCTAGCATAAGAGGATAAACAATCGGGCTTGGACCACGATATTTTGGCAGCAGAGAGGGATGAACATTTATAAAACCACGATTGACAGATGTTAATAGTTTTGTAGACAAAATAGAGCCATAGGCGAAAACGATACATATTGATATATTATGATCATGTAATTTTTTTATCAATAGTGACTCTGTTTGTCGTGTGAGAGGTTTGTCAAAGAAATCTATTTGCCGATCAATAGCTAATTGTTTTATCGGTGTTTTTGTTATGGATAGACGTTTGCCCTTTTTTCTATCAGGATTTGTCACAATAAAAGAAATAGGAAGTCCATTATCAAGCAATTTTTGGAGTAATGAAGCTGAAATTTCAGGACTACCGAAATATGCAATATTCATACAATCACAGATTAGTAAGAGAATGCCTAAGCAAAGAAAAAAGCGAATGGGTCAAAGCGAAACTTGTTTCGCGCGAAGGAATCAAAAAGACAGTCTGATCATTTTTGTCGTCTGTGTAGACATCAACTAATTCTCCATCAATAGTTAGAGATTCGCTTTTAAAAGAGCCTAACGAAAGCATTTTGAGATAATTTTGACGGGTTTCATCTGTACAGTCGATAGAAATATGTTCATTGCCATTGCTCGATTTGAGGTTGGCACTTTTAGTTGGACTTTTCTCAACTTCAAGATAGGCTGGATAGGTAAATCGTACCCCACAATCAGGCGACAAGAATGTTTCGTAGCCAATAGATGAGAGGGACCCTTTTGATTGCTCTGTAGGGGTGGGAAATCGCTTCACGAACTCTTCGTCAAGTGCATCAACTTTTGCTATCGATTTTCCATAATATACACCAAAAATGAAAATGAGAAGAGAAATGAGGCTTAAGAGCAATATCATTGGACCCTTTTTTTTCATATCTTATTGTACCATTTTTATAGTACTTGACAAAATATATTTGTATTGAGTATAGTTTAAGTAATCCTCTGATGAGACATCACTTTGAAATCTTTTTAGAACACAATCAGAAAGGGTAATCCTTGAAAGAGGAAAACGGTGGAGCGTTTTTAATCTTAACAGATTAAAGAGTACATCAGCCCGTTGCTAAAAGCATAAAAGATTCAAAAAAAAGATAGTTTCATTTCAGGGGATTTTTTCTTTTTTTCTGTTATAATAGTAATCTACTCAACTACATTTTTGTATTAATTCCATTTGTGAGTTTGTATATCGACGAGCAAGTTGTAAAGTGAAATGTATTACTTTAGCCTTTTATAGAAACATTTTCATATTTTAGAGCTTCTGCTCATTTTTATTAATTTTATATATTTTTATGTCTTCAAACGATCTCCACAATCAAGATGACGCATTGGATGTGTCATCGATGTTAGATACCTACGAGGAAAAACCTATCGAGATAGAGCAGGTTGAATCGGAAAAACCAAGAGAATCAAGCAAAAATCGTCGGAGTGCCCAGCCTCAGCCCAAAAAACAAACGTCTTCAGAGGGCTACAGCGACAAATTGAAAGAAGATTTAAAAGATAGCTATGAAGCTAGCGGAGTATTGGATATCACTCACGGTGGATACGGATTTTTGAGACAAGATTTCACAGTCAACCCTAATGACGACATTTATGTTTCAACCTCTCAAATCAGGAGATTTTGGCTACGCAAGGGCGACGAGGTGACCGGTTCTGTCAGACAACCAAAAGATGGGGAACGATTTAATAGCTTGCTTCTCATCAAAAAAATTAATGGAAAAGAAATATCAGAAGAGGAAAGTAGAACAAGAAATCAATTTGATAAACTCACATCGTTGCATCCGCAAAAACAGATAATACTTGAGACTAAGCAGGATATTTTATCAACACGCATTATCGATCTAGTTTCGCCCATAGGTTTTGGTCAAAGAGCTTTGGTTGTTTCACAGCCAAAGGCTGGTAAGACAACGTTTCTCAAACAAATTGCCGAAGCATTGGCAGAAAATTATCCTGACGTACATCTTATTGCTATTTTGATAGGTGAGCGTCCAGAAGAAGTTACAGAGATTAAGCGTTCAATCAAAGGGGAAGTCGCAGCTTCTCATTTTGACGAAACGCCACGACAGCAAACGCGTGTTGCCAATCTTGCCCTCGAACGAGCGAAGCGTCTCGTCGAAGAAGGTAAAGATGTTGTTATTTTATTAGACTCTATAACACGTCTTGCACGGGCGTTTAACTTGTCTATAAGCAACTCTGGAAGAACGCTTTCCGGTGGTTTTGATCCACAAGCATTGTACCCTGCAAAAAAATTCCTTGGTGCGGCACGAAATTGTGAAGAAGGCGGAAGTCTTACTATCATAGGAACTGCGCTCGTTGGTACGGAATCTCGTATGGACGATCTTATTTATGAAGAACTTAAAGGAACGGGCAACATGGAAATCCATCTCGATAGAAAGTTTGCTGAGAAGCGAATTTATCCTGCCGTGAACCTTACTATGTCGGGAACCCGTCACGATGAATTGCTCCACGACGAAGAAACAAACAAACAAATAACAACGTTAAGAAGAATATTTTCACTTCGAACTCCAGAAGAGAGTTTAATGGCAATGATAGATAAATTACCAAAGACAAAGAATAATAAGGAATTTTTAGAAACCTTACATAAAGGATAATCATAACATGGCTAGTATTACGCTAGAATCACGTCTCAATCGTATTATTGGCCAACTGAAAGGCATACAGGCCATGTTGCATACTGATAGAGAAGTGTCAGAGATCATTCAACAATTATTATCGGTCAAAAAAGCACTTGATAGTACTACACACCAACTTATTGTGGAAAAAGCCGGATTACAAAATGAAAAGAGTACAAACGATCATCATCTTGTGCAAATGCTTCAAAAGGTAATCAAACTCTAACTTCATACGGTATCATATCTCTTGACACAAAGAAAGGAAATCTGTGTATAATGTATTTGTTAATTGGATGTTATGAATTTTTTTAGTTGATGGTTAATAAAATAGCAATTATTGGCGGTGGTCCTGCTGGTTTATCTGCCGCAATATATAACGCTCGCGCTTCATTGGAACCAATTTTGTTTGCAGGATCTCCTCCTGGTGGACAACTCATGCTTACTTCAGAAGTTGAAAATTTTCCGGGATTTACAAGTATTCTCGGGGCAGATCTTATTGAAAAAATGCGCTCGCAAGCTAAAGAATTTGGTACAATAATTTACGATGATAATATTGTCTCGGTTGACTTCTCGAAAAGACCATTCACTCTATCTACGAGCAAAACTCAATATAAGTCTGAAGCCGTAATTATAACGGCTGGAGCCAAAGCTCTTTGGTTGGACTTGGAATCTGAACAACGTTTAAGAGGAAGAGGAGTGTCAGCGTGCGCTACATGCGATGGATTTTTTTTCAGAGATAAAATTGTGGCTGTGGTAGGGGGAGGAGATACAGCGATGGAAGAAACGCAGACACTCACGAAGTTTGCTAAAAAAGTGTATCTTATTCATCGCAGAGACACCTTCAGAGCCTCAAAAATCATGGAACAGCGAATAAGAAAAAATAGCAAGGTTACCCTCATTTTAAATAATGAAGTCACAGATGTGTTGGGAGAACAAAAAGTTAAAGCGATTCAATTAAAAAATCCTTATGAAAAGAGCAATACGCTTGCTGTTGATGGACTATTTGTGGCAATTGGTCACAAACCTGATACGGAAGTAGTGAGTAAAGCACTAGAACTTGATGAAAAAGGATATATTATTACCACTCAACAAGCTGCCGTGCGTTTAATCTCGGGAAAAGTAAAAATGGCGGACGTTAAGAAATATAATTCCAAGTATCAAACTATGACTTCAGTTGCTGGAGTTTTTGCAGCTGGCGATTGTGTTGATCATATCTATCGTCAAGCATCGACTGCAGCGGGTATGGGAGTTGCAGCGTCACTGGATGCAGAGAAATGGCTCGAGGAGTAATTATCAATTTTTAAATTTCTATTTATGAAAAATCAAGGTCTCGTGATGCTGGAAACAGCACAAAATACTATTATTAAAGCTGCAAAGGAAATTAAGCTGGACGAATATACTACACAAAAGATTTTAAAACCAAATCATGTACACGAAGTTTCTTTTACTTTTGCCCGCGACAATGGAGAAAAAGAAGTGCTTCAGGGATATCGCATTCAACACGACAACACACTCGGCCCATACAAAGGAGGATTGCGCTTTCATCAGAACGTATGTAGAGAAGAGGTAGAGGCGCTTGCAACACTCATGACCATGAAAACAGCTGTTGCTGGTGTTCCATTTGGTGGCGGCAAAGGAGGCGTCATTATCGATCCAAAAAAATTGTCTCAAACAGAATTAGAACGACTCTCAAAGGCCTTCATGCGCTCAATCGCACATGTTATCGGCGAAGATGTAGATGTACCTGCTCCTGACGTCAACACCAATCCTCAAATCATGAAATGGATGCTGAGCGCATACGAAGAAATAGTAGGAAAGAGTTCGCCCGCGACGCTTACAGGCAAACCAGTTGAAAATGGTGGAAGCAAGGGGAGAACAGAAGCAACCGGCCGTGGAGGAGTGTTTGTAATGCGGGAGTTGCTCAAAAAGCTTTCAAAAGATACAAAGGCAATGACTATTGCAGTGCAGGGATTTGGAAACGTCGGTTATTATTTTGCATTGCTTGCATCTGAACTTGGTCATCGCGTTGTTGCGGTTTCAGATTCAAAAGGCGCGTTAAGCTTGCATGGTAAAGATGCGTCAAGGACGTTAGACATCACTTTGGTCAATCAATGCAAACTGGAAAAAGGACAACTAGCTGGTTGTTATTGCGTCGGCGGCGTGTGTGACGTTTCAAAAAAAGCGCAAAAGACTAACGAGGAATTATTAAAACAAGACGTTGACATTCTTGTTCCAGCAGCTTTAGAAAACGTAATTAATAAGGATAATATGAAAGATATCAAAGCAAAAATTATTATCGAAATGGCAAATGGACCAGTCACCGAGGAAGCACATGACTACCTTACAAAAAAAGGCGTGTTAATTGTCCCCGATATTCTTGCAAATGCCGGTGGCGTAGCGGTTTCTTACCTCGAATGGGTCCAGGGAAAACAAGGATATTGGTGGTCAGAAGACGAAGTCAATAGTAAGCTTGAGGACATCATGGTTGAGGCATTCAATAGAGTATGGGATTATGCTCAACAAAAAAAGATTTCCTTAAAGCAGGCAGCTTTTCAGACTGCTCTTCAACGAATATCGAAAGCAGTGTAGTTTTTTTTGTTCAATATTGTTGTAAAATAGGGAACCGGTATGAACGATCTCCCTAAATTTATCCAATTTGGGAAAGAATATATTTTCAAACGCATCATGAATGCGGCTCGTTTGGTGGAACGGACAAAGGACATTATTGTTGCTCTGCTTGTTGTTAAACGCGGTAAATATTCAAGTTCATTTCTCAACACTTCTTTTTTTATTCTCGTTATTACCGTTTTGGTTGCCGGACCTGCCATCGCCGAGAATAATCCGTTTTCAAATGCTAATCAGCAAGATAAAGTTTTTGAATCAGAATCATTAACGTTCGACCCTTTTGAAAACTCTGTTACTACGGTGGTTTCTTCAAAACCGCGCGATAAGGTTGTTGATTATACCGTTGAAGGGGGAGACACCCTCAGTTCAATTAGTGAAAAATTCAGCGTTAGCATTGATACTATCAAATGGGCAAATAATCTTAAAAACGACACCATAAAACCAGGAGATACATTGCACGTGCCACCAATAACAGGCGTTGTCCACGAAGTTGTTTCAGGAGACAATATTTATTCAATCGCAAAACAATATAATGTCGACCCTCAAAATATCGTGAACTTTCCTTTTAATGATTTTGCCGACCCAGATACGTTCCAGTTAACACCCGGTCAAACATTGTATATACCTGATGGTACTATTAAGAAAAAAGAAGACTTACAGCCAGCTCCACGGTTTGTTGCGCAAATACAGGCAGGAGTGAAAGGAACGTCAAATTTCATCTGGCCAACATCAGGGACAATAACTACATATCCAGTGTGGTACCACATGGCCCTTGATATAGCCAACCACGCTGCTCCACCAATTCTTGCGTCAGACACCGGAACGGTCACTTTTGCCGGCTGTTACAATTGGGGATATGGTTGTCACATTATCATAAATCATGCAAATGGATACGAAACATTGTACGGGCATCTATCTGCTATAGAAGTTTCTCCAGGTCAAGCTGTCAATCAAGGACAACGAATAGGAGTCATGGGTTCAACAGGTCGTTCTACTGGCACGCACCTTCATTTCGAAATCCGCTCTGGCGGTGTACAATTGAACCCACTCAATTTCTTACAGTGAGATGATTGAATATCCTGTAATTTCAAAGCGTGTAGCCTTTTGGGTTGTAGTTTTTTCCTTCATTATCCTCATCGTGAGTGCGGTTTATAGTTTTTTTCCGAGACGACAGATACTAACGTGTACGCAAGGGAAAACAATAACAATCGCGGTTCAATATAAAAATACAACCATACTCATTCACGGAGACAATTTAGAAGAAATTCTTGAGTGTTTAGGGAAATCAATGCCGTTTTATGATCGTTCTGTTGAACATATCGTTGATTCAGTTAATTATTATATTCGGTCAGAATTGGCCAAAAGATATGCAATAGGCCCCATGATTTCTGAAGGGAGTTTTACTATTGGCGACGAACAGATAATCTATCACAATAAACCATTTCGTCATACTATCGTATCGTCAAATAATGCAAATGCCATCGTTATTCATGAGGCAAACGTAAACATAATTTTATTGCGGGCGTACTTTGACCACAATCAGATTGATCGCTGTTTCATTTCAAAGGAATTATATGAGCAAAATAAAAAACAAACGGGAGAAAATCTGTTAGAACAGTGCGTAGTTCTTGAAGCAGGCAATAAATACATTCTTTAGACAAGCAAAATACTCTTTATTTCATTATAAATTGAGTAGGCTTCAAATCCGATCCATTGATTTTTAAGTAGTTCCTTGGGCAGACCAGGGTCAACTTTAAGCACTCCAGTATATGCTTCGATTATTTCTTTTAATTTTTGATGTTTATGAATGTCTTTTGCTAATATATCGTGCCAAATTTTGAAGAGTTTTTTATACTCCTTCTCAAGCTTAGTAATATTCCACACTTTCTCAAGCAATGTTTCTTTTTGACCTATTGCATGTTCTCCCTCAAATGCTTGAATATATTCACTCACTTTTTTTTCCTCTGCGAGGAGTTTAAGTTCACTCAAAATAGGGTGAGGAGTGAGCCAAAATGACCTATGCCATGGCCCAAGACCCCAACCAGCAACTTCACGTCTGAGGCGATCGCGCAAATACCGTTTATTTTCAGGAATTTCGTAAGAAATAATACGCCATTTATTATCCCAAGCTGATTCTAAATACCGAAAGAAAGGAAATTTCAAATAAGCATAGGTCTTACCTTCTTTTGTAAATCTATAAGTATCTGATTTATTTTCGACACTTTTAATATATTCATGTTTTTCCAACGATTGAAGAGTTTTCCTTGTTTTCTGGTTATAAACGATTTTAAAGATAGAAGCGATCTCTTTAGTAAACGTAACGTCAGAATTTTTTGAAATAAGAAGAAAAGCAAGAAGAAGTTTGGTGTATGTGTCCTTTATTGCCATATTCTTAACGTTAGCAAAAAAAACCATCAGTGTCAACAGAAACATAGACAAAATTATAAATACTATATTCAATAAATGATGGTTGATATAGAAAAAAGACATACAAATAATTATTTTAATTGAGAGCCTTAAATATTATTACGGTATAATTATTTAAGTCAATTTAATATTACTATGATTCATTATGAAGTAAATAAGCCTTATAAAATAGGCAAAATAAAATATGTACAAAATAGAATCAAAGCAAATGCCCAAAGAAAAGTAGATATAAGGCTTTATTAAGCCTTAATTTTGTGACAAGTCATCTAACTACTAATTTTTAACTAGCGTCTTACATTGTCTTTATGTTTATTTTTATAAATAATCGAAGTGTATAGTAAGAGAGTAGGTATAGGTATTCGTACTAAATATTCTATAATGTACTATATGGCCTCAAAGAAAATTGATATAAACAAAAATGAAACTGCGGAGTATTATAAAAGTCTTTTTACAGAGGTTATATGGCAAAGAAAGCTTCTTTATACATTGATTGTTTGCTGTATCATTTCATTTTTGGTTGTTTTGATGTTTATTTCTCAAATTGACTTGGAGCGAAATAGTAATCAATATTTCATTTCTTCAGATCAAACAGGGCAAACAAGCAGCAGCGACAATAATATGATAAAAATGCTTATTAAAAATAAGGATGGCACGCCAATCGCTACAAAGATTGATCTGATAATACGTGTATATAATTCATCAGATCCCAAAAGTATCATTTTGCAACAAAAATGTATAGGAACAAATGGAGCAAATCCTAACTACAGTGGAGAAGTCGTTATCAAGCTTGGAGAAACATGCGAAGTCGAAAATATATCAAAAAAGGCGGTTCTTTCATACGAAAATAAATTCATTACCTTTCAAATAGGATCAAACAACGAATCCAAACAATACGAAATAAGTAATTGATTTTCTGTTTAAGGCAACAAACAGTATAGAATTAAGCTTGACAAAATATTAGCAAAAAATATATTACAATGCTAATCCAACGAATACTTTACACTTCACCATATGGGGCAATTTAATATTTTCTCAATCAGAAGCCTTAGAATAATCAATCTATTGACTTTTCTTTTTTAATATTTTAGTGTATGTACATGGAAAAATCTTTTCTTTCCAGATACATTTCTTCCTTATTAGTACTATTTATCATAGCGATATCTGCATTCTTTCTTCCTGTAACGAGAGATTTTGTCGTTATTACTAAAAGCTATTTTTTTCAGGCATTCGTCCTTGTTGCAGCTCTTATCGGTTTTATTAGTCTTTTGTTAAGACCAAAATTTATAGTAAGAAACAATATAGCCATTAAGTCTTTTTTCATCATTCTTTTCGCCTATGCCGGCTCAATCCTCCTTGTTGCGCCGAATAAAATATCAGCACTGTATGAACCGCAAACCGGAGCTATTGTTGTTTTTTCGCTTTTTGTCTATCTCTTTTTAACATCTTCAATAATAGCCCGTAGTTCAAAAGATACTTTCAAAACAGGAAAAATACTACTATTTACTGGAGCATTTTACTCCGCAGTTTCAATAGTATTATTTGTCCTGTCACAGCTAAGATTGTCCGTACCTACATATTTGTCATTTGTCAACAATGCTTCCTTCAACTCGCTCGGCACAGATCTTGAATATCTTTTGTTGACGTTCATTATTTTGATATCTTCGGGACAATATGTATACCAGCATCTCTATACAAAACATCAGAAGAAAACCAACGAACGACTTCTATTCATGGGTCTATTTTTCCTTATTGTTGCAGGATTTGTCATGAGACTGGTTTTTTTTGCTAATACAATTATTTCCCAAAATGCATTTATTATTTTGCCACCATGGAATATATCGTGGTTTGCTTTCGTTGAAATCTTGAAACATCCTTTGACAGGCCTTTTCGGTATAGGAACAGGCAATTTTTCATCTTTATTTACTCAAGTGAAACCAGCAAGCTATAATGTCGGAAAACTGTGGCAAATAACCGCATTTAATTATTCACGTTCAGGATTGCTACAATTTGCTACAGAAACAGGTTTGATCGGTGGTTTTGGCTTCTGTTCGCTACTTTTTAGGACATTTAGTCTGACAAAAAAAGTCGAAAGAAGCACAAAGATGGCTTTTATTTTAATCTTCCTTGAATTCATATTGTTTCCGGCCTCGTTCATTTCATTATTCTTTTTATTTAGCATAATCGCCCTTGTGATAGGAGAAAGTGCATTGGTTCAAGAACCAGAAGAATACGAGCTAAACCTTGAGCATTTACTATATGTTCGTATTATTGCGGCTGCCGTTATTGGATTTTTCCTTATCTCCGTTTTATATTTCACGACAGTGAATTATATTTCCGAACTTTATTATCAGCAATCTCAATATGCTGCGCTTAATAATAACGTCCAACAAATGTATGATTTACAGGTAAAGGCAATTAAAACAAATCCTCAAAATGCTTTATTTAGAAGAGGATTTTCACAAACAAATATCGCAGTGGTTAGAAATATTATCCAACAAGATAAAGAACAATTAACAAAAGATGAGACGAATGCACTTACGCAAGCTGCTCAAGCGGCTATCGATGAAGCTAAAGTTGCAGTAGCTCTTAATCAACGTAATGTGACAAATTGGCTTAACTTGGCCCGAGTATATAATCAGATAGTTCCGATTTCACAGGAGGCGCGAGGATGGGCAGAAGCAGCATATCAACAAGCCATTCTCCTTGATCAAAGAAATCCGACGATTCGATTTGATCTAGGCTCATTTTATTATTCGTTGAATAATTATGAGGGGGCTCAAACATTATTCGAACAATCCGTTTCCTTAAAGCCTGATTGGGCCAATGGTAGATACAATCTCGCATGGTCATATTATATGAATGGCAAATATCAAGATGCCGTAACCCAAATGCAGATTGTCACCAAAATACTTGATCCGACAAAAAATCAATCCGACTTTAAAAAGGCTCAAGAAGATCTAGACACTTTTAGTAAGAAGATGGATGAAGAATCGACACAGTCAAGTGATGCAATAAATAGTGGTGATGGTGTAATTACCGAATCTCAATTAACGTTACCCTCCCCACAACCTCAGGAGACAACAGAAGGGATAGAATTGCCTGTTGAGGCTTCTCCAGAAGCACGGTAGCCCTTTTTTTAACATCGTTTTATCACCCTTCTTCTTACTATACGTCTCTTTCATCATCTTAAAAATAACTTAGCACTGTCAATATTGCACACGACTCCAACAAATCGATGTATGCTATTTTTTCACCTCGATTGATAGGATATTCATTTTTTTTCTTTCAATACCCATTATCCTTCTTTTGTTAAATTCTTAAGCATAAGAAAAAAAGAAATATAGAGCCTTGAAAAAGGTAAGTCCTTAATTTAACAACAGGGAATTAAGAGAGAAATTTCATTGTAAAAGCATAATGTTCAGCAAAACTATATATTTTGAGACAGATTCATATCTAATTTCTCACCACAATTCATAATAATGGAGGCTTTCTATTAATTACAGCATGTTTTTAAGTCTAAAAAAAGACAGCAATACACACATTGTCCTAAAGCCATCAATGAACAAGAAAATAGAATACAGAATTTATTGTATATTTTTTTTGTACAAAAATCTAGGCAAATATATAAATATTGCTTGACAAAGAGCCTAAAATCTGTCAGATTGAATATATAGCAATTTCCTAGAAATTAATCATCCATGGCCAACAAACAAGAAATTGTACATACATCCGGAAAACTCATTTCAATAGGCCGCGCTGCCAAGATTCTTGGTGTTTCTGTTGATACTTTGAGAAATTGGGATAATTCAGGGAAATTACCGTCCATTCGCACTTCAAACAAGGGGATGAGAAAATATCAGGAGGAAGCCATTTTTAAACTCGCAAATAAGTCAGCAAGACATTCAAGCAAGAACAAAAAGCGGATGTATAAAAAACCGCCAGTTTTTATCACAAATGATCTCCCCAGTGATGAAAAGGCTGTTATTCAGTCCGCGTCAAATAGCCACGAGGCTCGAACTGACACTTTGTTGACCAACATTATTACATCATTTCAACTTTTTCACAATCGCATTTCTCCAATTGAGGTGTGGGTTGGTGCAACAATCGCAACATTTGTAGTAACAGTCATAATAATGATAAATCTCATTTTCAATCAAGCACGATTTGAACAGTGGTATGCAGCGTCATTCAAGCCAGTAACAGGACCATTTCACAATTTGGCACAAACTGCTTTACGAAATAGTTCATCGCCAAACGTTGAACAAACTCAAACAGATATTCTTGGAGAAGCAGATTTATTTATAAATAAATCCCAAGGCTATCTTACGCAAGCTCCTTCATTGGTAGATCTTACTTCTTCAAAAACCCCAGGGAATTCATTTCTTCTTCTTGATGTTATTGCAAATGATGATATTTTTGTCGGTGACAACTTACAGGTGCAAGGTAACACAATTCTTCAGAGAGCGATTTTTGGCACAAACGAGCACAAAATTATTTTAGACAACGGTACGATTACATCACTATCGCCTTTGACATTTGCATCTCAAGAAGGCATTGTGTTTAGTGGTAATGTAGAACCAACGACAGGATCGAAATTTGACATTGGGTCATCCGATAAACCATTTGCACATATTTATGCAGATGCCATTACCGTTCCATCCCTAGAAATCGACCAATCTAACATAAGTCAAACAGATAGTGACGCGTTTACGATTGACGCGAATAATACCGCGCAGCAGATAGCCCTCACGTTTGGCGCAAATAATAATGAAAAACTATATTGGAATGGTTCAGATACCAAATTTTATTTTACCGATGATGTTAACATCAACGATAGTTTGGCTGTGGGGAGTAGCATCTCAGCAGATCAATTCACCGATGGGACGCTATATATAAACGACGGCACTGTTGATTTGGGTACTAATACATTGTCAGACGGACAATTTACTGGCAATTGGGACTTTGACGGAGGGACGTTGACTGATCTAGGGACAATATCCTCTGGCGCCATTACTGCATCTGGTACTTCTCGGTTTGCTTCTTTGAATCTTTCAGGTAATATTTCTGTTGCCGGAACAACCAATTTTAATGACATAACATACACCTGGCCAAGCGCTGATGGTTCAAGCGGTCAGGCATTGACAACCGATGGTTCTGGCACATTGAGTTGGTCTTCAATTTCAGGAGGAGCTTCGACTCTGCAAGGAGCGTATGAGGGGGGATCGAGTGTAGAGCTATCAGCTTCAGAAGGAGATTTGCGTATATACAACGACGCGAGCCAAGAATTGCTGTTTTTGGATGAAGATACAGGTTTTGTTGGTATAGGCACCACATCGCCATCATACAAACTAGAAGTTTCAGGAGGAGACATATATACCAGTGGAGATTTACGAGTTGCAGGAGATGATATCTTCTTAAACACCAATACCTCAGGTTACGTGTTGGTCGCAGATGGAACCAATTTTAACCCTGTTGCTTTATCTGGGGACATAGCAATAGATGGAACTGGTGCGACAGCTATACAATCTGATTCAGTCGCTCTTTCTACCGACACCACGGGTAACTATGTAGCAACCATAACAGCAGGCAATGGAATCTCGGGTGCATCAAGTACCGAAGGAGGAACGCCTACGATTGCCCTTTCCGACCTAACCAGTGATTGGAGTCAGGGGGGAGCGTATGATATTGTCCTTGCCAATGCCGATTCCCAGCTATCGATTCTTGAGTCGGCAGGGGATACGTACTATGGCATCCTTGATGTGGGCGACTTAGGAGCAAATGCAACCTATACACTCTCTGGTGCGACCGG
>JAGQLS010000004.1:0-38072 GCA_020429045.1 Candidatus Woesebacteria bacterium | reverse complement strand
ACCATATGGACCAGTGGAAACGATGGTTCTGGTTCTGGTCTTGATGCAGATACTCTAGATACCATAAGTTCAGGTTCGTTCCTACGCTCTGACACCTCAGATTCTTTCACGTCAGGAACCTTGACTCTTGATTCTGGAACAACATTAGACTTAAACGGGGATCTTGCGATTGCAGATACGAATATCTCTCTTGACGGGTCGTCGACCACCTTTACTCAAACAACCGGAGCCATAACCCTTGCCCCAGCATCAGGTTCAAACCTTAATATTTCTCTTGCCACCACAGGAGATTTTGCCGTCAATACTGATGATTTATACGTAGATACGAGTACTGCGAGAGTAGGAATAGGAACGACTAGTCCTGGCGCTCAATTACACATTAGAGGTTCTGGGAATACTCTCGATGGAGTACTGCGTTTTGAAAGCATAAGTACAGACGCCACTGACAAAACTGGAGGGTTTATTGTAGGTCATTATACTAATGCAGAAGAGCCGATCAACCTAGCGGTGGTTACTTCACAAAGCGGCTCCTCCACACTGGCTATAGGAGGAGGAAACATTTCGCTTAATGCGGTAACAACTCAGTATTTTTATACTGCTCCAAATAACACTACTCTTACAGGAACGTTAGCTATGACTATCAACAGTTCACAGAATGTAGGTATTGGAGTTGTTCCTTCAGTCCGATTTGATGTTGGAACAAACAGTTCAGGAAACCATGTAGCAGAATTTTTAAATGCGGGAAATAATGTGGATAGATATGGGCTTTTGATTCAATCTGGCTTGTATAACGCCACTTCAGCTGGACCATCCAGCCTTATCGATTTTCAAACACCGTCTAGCACACAAGTAGGATCAATAACTTTTGGAAATAGTCAAACAAATTATAATACTACTTCAGATATAAGACTTAAAAATAACATACGTGATACTCATTATTCATTAAACAATCTTCTCAATATCGATGTTCATGATTATGAGTTTATTGGTAGTGAACAATCGTCGACAGGATTTATCGCACAAGAACTATACCAAATATATCCAGAGGCAGTTACGGCTTATTTAGATAACCCAGATAAATATTGGCAAGTTGATTATGGGAAGCTCACTCCTTTAATTGTGAAATCAATCCAGGACCAACAAAACCAAATAAACGATCTGGGTGTGAATATCGACAACAATGGAAATATTGTTTCAGGACTCAATCAAAATTTGCAAAAACAAAATCAAACAATAACCTCGCTGCAGACATCAGTGGACGGGTCAATAAACACGATAGACAGCCTTTCAAGCGATCTTACCGACACCATTACTCGAGTCGACGATTTACAAAATACGCTCACATCTCAAGATGCACAACTTGCTCAGATCAACACTTTATTCACCGACCAACAAGAAGCCACGAGCTCACCAGTGCTTGGCGCATTTGACGATCGTATCAGTTTTATTGAACAAATCTTGGGAGTAGATACTGATATTGCAAGCCAATCGGCTTTGGTCGCTGAGACCCTTTCACAAAATAGCCAAATCGCAAGCAGCGAATCTCAACTATCTCAAATATACACAGACGATCAACTTTCTGTTGCAAATGTAAATGTAGGTCAAGATCTTACGGTCATTGGTAATTCGACTCTTGGCGACACACTCATCGCGGGCGATCTTATGATAAGCGGCGAAATTCAATTGACAAGAAATGAAATTAATACCTTTGCCGACGACCTCGTATTCCAGCACGGGCAAGTCACCATCGATACGTCAGGCAACATTCATGTGCAAGGTACGGTGACAGCAGAAGAAGTGCAAACAGATGAACTAACTCTTACCAATGGTAAGGCTTTGGGTAGCGCAACTATGAAATCGGGAGAAACGAGTACGTTCGTCGATAATGCAGGTATAACAACAGCAAGTAAAGTTTTCCTTTCGCCCAATAGGCCAGTTGCAATCGCGGTGACCGGCATCCAGGAAGGCAAGGGTTTTGAAGTGCGGCTCAATTCGGCTCAGGGTGAAGATATACAATTTGATTGGTTTATGGTGAAAGAAGGGCAGCAATAATCCTTCGACGAGTAAATAGATTTAATAGAGTCGAAGAAACCCGAATGGTATTTTTGAAACATTTCCAATAACCAACACCATCCACCAGAGCATGGGGTAGAGGAGCCAACTCAGCACAAAACCAATTTTCCACGAAATCAAACCAATAAAAATCACGATAATGCCAATGATCGTGATCGGTGCAACAGTCCAACCGACAAGAATATTAGCAAGAGGTGCAACAAGTGAAATTTCACGAAAATAGATGAAAATAAGAGGAAGGGTAAAAATTTGAGCTGCGAGCGAGATGCGCAGCTCTTCTCTAAAGTATTTCACCACGTCTGTTATATATTTTTTTACCATATTTTTCTCCTTTTTTTGCTTTTCCTTACGTTCGGATGAAATATTACCAAACAAAATAATACCCAGGGTTGCACCAAAGGAGAGCTGAAAGGAAATGGTATATAGCCATTCAAAGTGAACAAGAAGCATAATAATAGCACTTAAAAAAAGAGAATAAAGCGCGAGCGTATTTCTCCCAAAGAAAGTTGCCGTAAGAGCAAGAATACCCATAATACCTGCACGGATAATAGGAGGCTCAGCCCCTACTGCATAGATAAAACCTACGATTACACATATCGTTATGATAGTTGCAATTTTTCGGTGAAACAGACCGGCAAGCGTATTCATCAAAATAGCGGTAAGAAGAGAAATATTCATACCTGAAAGTACAACGAGATGGAGTAGACCGGCGGTCTTGATTTGGTCATAAAATAATTTTGTTGTATGCAATTTTTTACCTACAACCATACCGTTCAGTAGCGACGCATAGGGCTCATGGAAATACGAATTAATCAGTTGAATGATGGCTTCCAAAAGAAGAAAATAATTATCAATATGATTTTAGAGTTCAATCATGTCTTGAATATCTTCAAACACACTTGTCTTCACCACGTCTTTGGTTAACAATTCATCAAAAGATGCATAGGGGCGGTTATCAATAATTTTTTGTGCTGTCACAGCGCCTACGCCTGGCAATGTATCCAGCTCGCTTTCGCTTGCGGTATTGATAGAAATGGTTTTTTCCTGTCCGTTTTGATTGTCAGATGAAACCGTTTGTATATTATTTTGCACTGTACCAACAGGCTGAAGATAATCGAGAACGCGCGTTTCTTCGACAAACATACCAGACGCAATATCTGAATAGTAAGGAATATATATTTTTTCCTGATCGTTGAGTTTTTTTGCAAGGTTATAATTGCGCGCAACAAACAGACTATCTGCAGTTCGAGACAGACCACCCGCCATATCGATCACATCGACCAGCCGTGCGTCTATGGGGAGTTCGTAGACATCGGGGTTAAGAACAGCGCCAGAAACTTCGACAAATATTGTTGGTTTTTTGTTTTCCTCGGAAGCAGCTGTAGTTGGTTTGGGGGTTTCTTCTGTAGCACCCAGCACATCTTGACTACTCATTTGCACACCATTTATATTTGCAGCTCGAGCAGGGATAAAGTGTTCAATGGTCAACACAATGGTTATAATCAAAGAAATTGAAATAAGGACAACTTCTACTTTGTATTTTTTAAGAGAAGGTAGTATTTCGGCTTTCAGATATGATATATAGTCCATAGTTATTCTATTGTATAACATATTTTTATTATTCCAGCAAAAAATGGTGTATAAAATATGTATGTGTATAACCTAAATAAAAAAGGTGTTTTAATGCCAGAAAAAAGAAACGACTATTTTTTCATAAAAATAGAGGTTCGTCCACGAGGTATTTTTGTCGTTGAAGTATGCGATTTCCTGTATATCAATATACTGAGGACAACTACGATCAAAAGAATAATTACTGAAAAAGGAAATATCACGATCGTGATATGTTCAAACAGTACAGCATTTCCGTCGCCAATGGTTGTTGCACTTTCTACTGTATACATCCCCAGTATTTTTCTCGGGAGCTCTGATGTGAAATCATTGTCAGCATTATCTGTATCATGGAGCATTTTTTGCGTGCTGGGGAGAATGGCTGTTTTTTTGAGGGCAATTTCATTTTTTTTGGTGAATAATGGAGAAGCAAAGCGTGTTGACAGTTTTGTCATCGTCTCGAAACGGTGAATACCTGTGTTTGCAAGGGTATAAACGAGTTTGAGTGGCTCAAGCGAATCGGCGATATACACATTATCTCCAAGGCGCACGATAGCATCAAAACGCCTATCGCGCGGTTTGAAAAAGACTGTTTTCGCCTTGTATGGTATTTCATTTTGTGCAACAGAAATAAAAAGTGGTACCGCAATCGCAGGCTGGAGAGAAATATGCAACCCCCGTGTTTGGTCTTGACTCCCGACAGCTTCAGCAACAAGCGCATAATAATAATCGTTTTCATTTGCTTCCCGATCAATATACACATCAAGCGTTATGGTATGCGAGCTTTGAGTGCGGAAAAGAAAAGGCTTGTCAGTTTGTATTTCATCATCACCGCGTATGAAAAAATGAACAGCATGTTCCTCGGCAAGCGGTTCAAGACTCAACGATCCTTGTTCGTCTACCACAACAAGCTTTTGGATTGAAAGTTGAGCATTGAAAGGATCTTTGAGATTTGTTATTTTTATGGGCAAGCTGAAGGACTGCCCAGGAGGAGCACTCATCGCATAGTACGGCGGGCTTGTCGAGACCGAAAAGGCCTGCACACAGGCAGTTTGTGTCATTGACAGAATACAAAATGCCACAACAGCAAAGATGATACTTTTTTTCATAGGTTGGGAAATGCAATCAGGCGAATAACTGTTTGATAATTACCTTCGGGTTGTGATGCCGGTGTATTTATACGCAGTTTCATCGTTATGTTATCTTTGCCGGTAGGATTTTGTCTATTTGCAAGCACAATATTTTTATTGAGGGCGAACGGACGAAAATACGTCTCATCAATAAAATCGGCAGGTATAATGTCTCCTTTGAGAGCGTAGCCAAACCCAAATTTTTTACCATTGTCCCATTTTTTTGCCATCGAAGCCGTACATGTATCGTTGCCACCGTTACAGCTTGTAGGCGGTATCAGGTCTTGAGCAAACGAGACAAACGGTGTTTTTTCCAAAGCGCTTATCTGGTATCCTACTTCGTTGCTGCCGTCAACAGAAAGAACGATCGTATCTTCTGTAGCAGCCCCTTGCACGTCTGGTACGATCAGTTGCGATTTTGAAACGGTGAATGTAAACGAACTTACCGGTAAAGATTCTACCGCAGGCACTAATGGCGCAGGTTCTTGCTGTAATTCTTCTTCAGACAACAGCTCAAATTCGATGCTAAAATGTTCCATTTCAACAGTCTGGGAAGCAAAAACTGGCTGCACAACTTGAGCAAAGGCGAGTGTTAGGGCAAGCAAAAAAATAAGAGACTTCATACCCTTCCATTGTACACGCACCGCGTGAGAATTGTCTATTTTTTCAGTCCATAACCGTATCCGCGTATGGTTTGTATAACATTTTGATGGACTCCACTTGCAAACAATTTTTTTCTCAGTCGTTGGATGTTTTTTGTTATAGCATACAGTGAAAAATCATCATAGTCTTTATAGAGCGCGTCGGCAATTTCATCATATGAAAGGGAACGTTTCTCATATAACAGCGAAAGTAGGGATAGCTCTTTTGGAGAGAGATTTTGTATTCTGACGTTGCCAATATGGAAATCATCGTTAATTTTAGTAAGCACTTCTTTTTTAACTGGAAAACCAAGTTTTTCCAAATAGCTGTTTTGTTGTTTGTATCGCGTTGATTTTGTGCTACGAATAGAGGCTATAGTTCCTGTATATTGTTCCTCCTTGCTAAAAAATAAAGATAAAAACGAATAGGCAATAAACCAGTCTGCAAGAATTTCGGACTCTTCCCACGATCCATGGAGGGCAAATATCTGAGGACGCGTGATTGCACTTATTATTACTTCCACGAGTCGAGATAGTGGCGCGTCGATGCGTAGATATACAAACAAGTGAGGTTTTTCTTTAGTCGGTATGTTGAACGAAGCAACTGTTCCAAAGCGTGTAGGGTGTATGGTGATTGATTGAAGCGTTTGCATTGATGGTATAACTTGAACCAGTCGTGTGAGAATTTGTTCTCCTTTTTGCCGCCAAAAAGTTTCAACAGGATGGTATAAATGCTCTTCGTTTATAAATTGTCGAAGAAAAATGACGGTTTTGTTGTCCACGATTATCGGTTGGTCGAGGTTCAACTTTTTTGCTTCTTTCCAGAATCGCTGAGGATAGGGGAGATCGGGGAAGACAACGAGAGAATCTTTGATATATCGACCTTTCGGGAAGGAAGGAAGAACACAAAAATTATTCTTTTGATAGAAATATTGGCTAATTTGATGGGCGGTGTGGAGGATGCGTTGCGATTCAGACTGTATTGAATAATGCCATTGTACTTTGGTATTGATTTTATTTACCACAAGGCATTATAGCATATAAAACTATAGGTAGTCATTCTAAATCAAGATATGTCAAAAAATAAACCTATAATAAAGACAGTTATAAGTAATTAAATAAAATATGTCTGAAGCCGATAAAACGAGGGTTGAAATTGAACCCCAACCGATAGATATTCAAGCGTTAAAGGAAAATTTCGCTGCTCGGGTATTTCCATTTTTAAATATTCTTCCAGATAAAAAATATGTTAGTCCTAATATGTCTTCCTATCAAATAGTAATAACCCAACAGGATTTATTTACATTGTATATGAGAACCTTAAATTTTGAAAACAATCGTGTTTTTCAAGACTATGTTAGGAGGTTTAAGCAATTTACTAATTTTAACCCTGAAAACAGTCTACCAGAAGGTAAAAACCGTTCTCAACTCTATGATGTTATAGCTTTTTGGATGCTGCAAGCGGCAGACACAAATCTTGACAGCCAAGCTCGTCAACGCGCACTGAAACGAGCCGGAATTATCCCTTATTTAATGGCATTCGGCAATTACAGAGATCCTTATGGAATTGTCGATGAAATGAATATAGATGAAAATGGTATTGATACCGATCCGTTACCTTATGCAGTTCACAGGATTGTATTAATGTACGGCAGACCGAGTTATGTAGCTAGAGATCATTATTATGACGATCCGTATGCTCCTTTAGCACAGCGAATCATATTTGGTCTATTTAATGATGTGTTTCATGTACACGAGTACGACGATGAAGGTGATATAATTTCCGATCCAGAATTTGAGGAGTTTGCCGCAAAAGAAAATTGTCAAACTAAAGACCATAAATTTGTTCCTACAGGTCGACACATAGAAGCAGGTAACATTATAGACTTAGCGAGGTATAGTGGTTTTGACATTGATCCTGATCAAGCTCAAGACTTCATTGTCTGGGTAGTCGAAAATTTCGCTTTATTTTCTCCTGGTTCGATTGCACTAGATAGAGAGATGGAACTTATGCTTTCACAAGAAAAATCCTAGATTGGTATTCTAAGTTAAGCAATTTTCATAGTAAACGCACCACGTGAGAGTTGTCTATTTTTTCAGTCCATAGCCGTATCCGCGTATGGTTTGTATAACGTTTTGATAGACTCCACTTGCAAACAATTTTTTTCTCAGTCGTTGGATATATTTAGATATTGAGTAAAGAGAAAAGGTATTTTCGTCCTGCTCAAGAATACGAGCTATATCGTCTAAAGAAATATTCTCATGTTTGATAAGCCGGATAAGGATTTATTTCTCTTTATTCTACACTCATGTGTATGCTTGGGGTCATGGAGGCGCTTACGAAAACAGACTTCACTTTTTTTACGCCAACTGAGTTTATGAAAGCCTGAATATTTTCTACAATTTCATCCTCCTTGGCGTTCATTTTTGCTACCACCTGATGGACGATTGGCGCTTTGCCCTCTGTTTTCCATTGAAGATTGCCTCCGGTAAATTTTTCTGCTGCTTTTTTTGGGTCGGTACTTATCGTGCCGTTTTTCGGATTGGGCATGAGGCCTTTTGGTCCAAGCACGCGGGCAAATTTCGCTAGTTTTGGCATAAACGAAGGGTGAGAAACCAACACATCAAAATCAAGCTGCCCCTTTTCTATTTTGGTAAGCAGATCGTCGCTCATGATGGCAACACGGAAAGTCTTGCCTGTTGAGTGGGGGAGTTTAACTTCGCCTTTGAGACCTTCTTTTTCAACATTCACATGGAGTTCGACCGATTGGTCAAACGATGCATACGACATTTTCTTCAAGAGCGCTACAGCTTCTTTCACTGCATAGACTTTTTTTGAGTCAACGAGTTTTTTTGCTTGTATATATTTTTTTCCACGGACGTGTACTTTTCTTTTCTTTTGGCTTGTTTTTTTTGTTTGTGCTTTTTCAGCTTCTAGCTCTTTTGCTTCACTCGCATCTTCTTTTTTTACGTTTTCCTCCACCTGAGCAGATTCTGCAACGTGTTTTTCTTGTTCTTTTTTCCGTTTAGAACGTTCTTTTTGTTCCTTTTTTTGTTGTGCTTCGATATCGGTGTCTCCGATAAAACGAGTTCGTATTTTTCCCACTTCAATTAATTAAAAATTAATAATTCATAATGCACTTGTATGATACAAGTATTCATTGTACATCATGCATTTTCTATAGTAACTCCCATAGATCGGGCTGTACCTGCAACGATTTTTTTGGCAGCTTCGATATCCCTCGCATTCAAATCTTTCATTTTCTCTTCTGCAATTTTGTACAGTTGATCTTTAGTTAGTTTTCCGACTTTTTGCTTATTTGGTTCTCCAGAACCTTTTTCAAGTTGTAAATATTTTTTGATCATATCCCCAACCGGGGGTAGTTTGGTAACAAAATCATATGTGCCGTCTTCGTATACCGTGATAACGGCGGGAATAACAGTTCCTTTCTGGTCAGCAGTCTTGGCGTTGTAGGCCTTGATAAAGTCCATAATCGGCACACCATGCTGACCAAGCGCTGGTCCAACAGGTGGGGCCGGAGTTGCTTCTCCCGCTGCCAAATTGACTTTAAATTGTACTTTTATTTGTTTTGCCATATTTTTTTGTATCTTACAACTTATATCTTATAGCTTGTAACTCGTAGTTTTTTACATCTTGAACCTTATATCTTTTTCACTTGCAAAAAGTCGAGTTCCATAGGCGTTTCTCGATCAAAAATCGAGACCAGAACGCGAATCTTGCCTTTCTCTTCGTCAATAGCTTCTACAGAGCCCAAAAAGTCGGTAAATGGGCCATCGACAATCTTGATCGCCTCGCCAACCGAAAATTTAGCCTTGAATCGTGGTTGATCCTGCTTGACAAACTTCATGATAGCCTGGACTTCTTTGTCCGAGATAGGCGTGGGTTTTAACCCTGCACCAATGAAACCGGTGACTCCTTCGGTCGTTCTTACCACAAGCCACGATTCGTCGTCCATTTCCATGCGGACGAAAATATAGCCAGGGTAGACCTTTTCTTTCTGCTTTACTCGTTTGCCTTTTTTCACCACAACAATTTCGCGTGTCGGGATGATGATCTCAAAAATTTTGTCTTCAACACTCAAGCTTTGAATGCGCTGTTCGAGATTGGTTTTTACTCTGTTTTCGTGACTTGTTTGCGTATGGAGTACATACCATTTGCCTTTAATCTCTGGTTCAGGCTTTGCATCCTGTTGAGGTGCTTCGGATTGTTCGTTATTTGTCGTGTTTGGTTCGTCTGACATTATATATTTACAAATGAACTATACGAATATTGCTAGCGTAGACTACTGAGAACTTCGAGGCCATGCGCGAGCAAGAAGTCTATTATACCGATATAAAAGCCAATAATCAAGGAAATAACAATGACCACGCCGGTGAGCCGTATGGTTTCTTCTCTTGTGGGCCAAGTAACCTTTTTGAGCTCTCCAAAGAGATTATTACCGATTTTTTTAGGATCAGGTTTTTGCATGAAGATATTGTAGCACAAAAACGGTATGAGATGATCGAATCTGTTTACAAATGCGTTGACGCGTCGCATCGATACTTTCCTTACTTTCTAGTGCTGAGAAAGAATATCGAAATGGTCATAATATACAACAAACGCTTTTGAAGGATATGTAGGGATTGTTGTGGTAAGATTTTCGGGGGAAATGGTAATTTTCCCAATGTATTGTGGAAGTTCTTCATAGGACGCATTAAATAATTTGATTTGCGCGTCGTGGCGAAAATAGTACTGCGCAAGGTGAAAATCCAATTCATCGGTTAAATAGATATAATCTATTGGTTTGGTAAGGCTGGCAATTTCAGCATACATTGTTTTTACAGTCCGTTTTGAGCGATATTTGAGATTGAGTACGTGAAACGACCACGTGTTTGAGAGGAGGACGAATATAACCAAAATCTGGAGGGGATGTATGCGCATAGACTCAATGGAATATATGAGTAGGAGCATGAAGCCAACAGCGCTTGCGATAAAATAGCGCGGGACATAATAGGGCGTCGTTACAAACGAAAGTGAGAAGAGTATAACGGGCGTTACAAAAGACCAAAGTAGCAGGCTTTTGATATGAGATCGATTTTTGAATTTCTTCCAAAATAAAAATCCAACAAACACAATGAAAACAAGTATTATCAACAAGCGCATGTGTGCTGTCGTGAAACCGGCTTCTTGATGATAATATTTCCCAAAAACACGTTCGTAGGAGGTAAATAGAACAAACGGTATGTAAATAATATCTTTAAACGGAGGGACGGTAACCCAAAAATCCTGCGACGAGAAATCATGATTATAGAAAACATACATGATCCATGGTAGAAACCACAAAGTGATCATAAACCAGTCTTTTACTATGCTTTTTTTCACGTCAGTAAAAAAATGTTTCGCTTTGTTTAAATTGAAGATACGGGCAAAAAACATCATAGCCTCTTGAGAAGTGAAATAATCGATTGCTTGAGTGAGTAAAATAAACACCATAAAATAGTGCGTGTACAAGCCCAGGACGCAGCTTGCTATGTTCAGTCGACGTTTCTTTGTAAGAAAGGCGTAGTAGGAAAGCGATGCAAAAAAGGCAAGCATACTATACATGCGCGCTTCAAAGGCGTACGTCAACAAAAATGGATTAAACAAAAATAACCCGACGTATATAATACTTTTCTTTTCGGATATTTTCCAGACAGTGTGCATGATCAGATAGGCAACATAAGCAGTAGCGATAAAAAAAGTAAACGAAAGCATGCGCATGGCAAATTCCGAAGAGCCAAACACCATCATCCAATAATGTATCAGTACATAGTAGAGTGGTGGGTTGAAATCGCCTGCCGTCAGTTTAATAATATCTCCAATGTTGTTGCGTGACACGACATAGGTAAAGGCTTCATCCCTCCAAAAATTTTGAACAAGAAACAAAAGCGGGGTTTTAGTAAAAAGAAAATCGATCATAGGTTAGACAATAAACAAATCGATGCGTAGTTCTATTTTCGTACACATCATACTTTTTCAGTAACTTTATATTCGATTTTTTTTCCAAACAATAATCGTGTATGGGCATCAAGCGCAGGCAAAGAGGAGAAGATAAACGATACAATAGGCAAAAAGTACCATTGGATCACAACGAGCGGAAGATTCAACAACGAGGTTTTTATATTCATCTTCTTTCTCAAGCTGATATCGACATAGATATAAAGCACGATGACAACCGTGGCCAATGTAAGAATAAGCGAAGTCGTTCGAGGCAAAATGAATCCAAGGACCGTACGATTGAAAACAGGATTAATAAGCGGGGGAATATAACCGCTGATCGTGAGAATGAAAAATGAAGTTGGCCAAAAAAGATGGGTTTCGCAAATATAAAGAAACTTTTTCAATTTTGCCGACCAGCTGATATGAGGTGTAATAAACAAATGTTTCCATGAATATGCTATATCTGTCACCCCCCAGGCCCACCGTTTTTCCTGTTCGTATCTATTGATGAGAGTTTTCTGCACAGAGCCTGCATAGACAGCATCGCTATTGACTATGGTATAAAGCGGCATGGTTTGCACTTTTTCTCCGAACGTGAAAAATGCTTGAAAGTAGATGTGCCAATCTTCAGGAATTATGTCTACATCCCAAAAGTCGACTTGTTTGAGAAGCCATAAATTGGTTGAATATGTAGAAACCTGAATGAGTTTTTCTTTTTCTGAAAGACTTGCAATACGAAGAATCGATGAAAGCGTCGACTGCATGCGCACCATAAATGGGAGCTGCCAAAAGTTATTGTAAAGGAGTACCGGCGCCCAGTAAAAATGATAATCGCGTCCTTGATCATGGATAAAGGTGTCGGTAAGGTAGGAAAAGTAATTTTTTGGCAATATGCTGTCTGCATCGCAGATCGTTATGAGAACCTGTTTGCTGTCCAATTTGTGCTTGGTGCAATAGGTATCGACAACCCGTCCGGCATAAGCTTGGTTGCTTGCTTTACCAATGATTTCCCCTTCTTTCAGAACGTGAAAGGTAGAAATAACATCTTTAAAATATTTCCCCCATATTTTTTTGATTTCGCGCTCTTTTTTCATTGCATCCTTCTCTCTTTTTTCAAACGCCAGCACGAGGTAAATTTGTTTGTATGGATAATCGCTTTTGGTCATCGCGCGGATAGTGTCATGGAGCTTGTGCAAAGGTTCTTTGTAATTTGGGATAATAACAAAATGTTGTATGTCTTTACTTTTTTTGTGTTCTATTATTTGTTTTCTGAAATCGACGTTGCGGTATTTGTTAAGGAACATGAATGACTTGGTAGCATAATATGAAGTTCTAAATGATTTAATCAAAAAATAGAGGTCAAACACGATGATAAAGTAGGCAACCACTGCCGGGTGGAACGGCGAAAGCCATATGGGCAACAAAATGATGAGCCAAGTCAAAAGCGGAATAATCATTTCGCCAAACCGATAAAAATGTTTGGATCTTACGATTCCATAAGGCATTTTTATATTATACTAAGGAGGAGCAATGAAAGTCCAAGCAATCTTACAGCCCGATCAAACTTCCACACGCCTTCTTCCACTGGCTGGAAGCAAAATTCCCGCTGGATTTCCGTCTCCGGCAGACGACTTTGTCGAAGGCACGCTCGATATTGCTACACATTTAATCAAGCATCCGGCAGCTACGTTTTTTGTACGCGCAACGGGCGATTCTATGGAGCAAGCAGGCATCTACACCAATGACATTCTCGTCGTAGATAGAAGTTTAGAAGCCCAAAACAATGATATTGTCATAGCGGCACTCGATGGTGAACTGACGGTAAAACGCATCAGATTTAATCAAAAGAAAGTCACATTATTACCCGAAAATGATAGCTATGCTCCTGTTACAATATCCAAAGATCACGATTTCCACATTTGGGGAGTGGTGACGTATGTCATACATCAAACATCACGAAGATCATTTTAACGCAATCGTATGAGTAAACAATTTTCAACATATATATTTGATTTCGACGGCACTATAGCAGACACGCTCTTTACCGTTATACGGATTATCAACAACAACAAAGAGCATTATGGCATCGACGGCATCGACGAGACCGAAATTCCTCGATTTAGAAACATGTCGGTTCGCTATTTGCTCAAGGAGTTTAATATTCATTTAGTTCAGGTTCCAAAGTTTTTGAGAGATATACAAAAGGAGCTTGGTAATCACATCAGTGAAGTAAAATGTTTTTTGGATATGGACACAGTCATGCAGACATTGAAGAAGAAAGGAGCGCATGTAGGCATCGTGACAAGTAACACAGAAAAAAACGTATCGCAGTTTTTGTTCCGTCACAAGCTTGAGAAAATTCCTTCCTTCGTCATTGCCGAACCTTCGCTTTTTGGAAAGCACAAAAAAATCAAGAAAGCTGTTGAAAAATACCATTTGAATCCTCAAAAAACGATCTATATCGGTGACGAAATCCGCGATATCGAGGCTGCAAACAAAGCCGGTGTTGCTTCTGGAGTAGTCACATGGGGTTACAATGGTAAAGAAATTTTGTCAAAGCATCATCCTGATTATCTTTTTGATTCGCCAAAACAGATAGTATCACTTATTGAATAGTATGTTTATCCATCAACCAAAAAAATCTACATTATCGATTATCTTCACTTGTCTGATATGAAAGACGTACAGACATTCTTTTTACTTGTCGATTGCAACAACTTTTATGTTTCGTGCGAACGCGTTTTTAATCCTTCTCTTGAAGATATGCCCGTCATCGTGCTCTCCAATAACGATGGCTGCGTTATTTCCCGTTCCGACGAAGTGAAAGTACTTGGGATACCTATGGCTGCACCTATTTTTCAATATAAAAATGAAATCAAGCTTCACAATATCAAGCTTTTTTCCGCAAATTTTCCACTGTACGGCGATATGTCTCGACGGGTCATGAGTATTGTGGCCAGACATGCGCCAAAGATGGAAGTGTATTCAATAGACGAAGTATTTGTTCATATCAAAGGTATTTCGCACGATCGTGTGCAATATTTCGCAAAAAAACTTCGTCATCGGATTAAAAAAGAGGTAGGTATTCCTGTTTCCATAGGTATCGGTACGACAAAAACATTGGCAAAGGCGGCAAATTATTTGGCCAAACGAACAGTATCATCGCACGGAGTATTTCTCTTGTGCTCGTGTGGACAGACAGATATCTGTTCTCACGCGCAGATTGATAACCATTTGCAACAGATGGATGTTGGCAGCGTTTGGGGCATTGGCAGAAAGACGAGAGCTTTTCTACACAACCACGGCATTTATAATGCTTCTCAACTCAAACATCTTGACCACGCTTGGACTAAACGAGAGCTCCACAAACCAGGCCTTGAGACTGTACTCGAGCTGCAGGGTGTAGTTGTCAAAAAATTGGAAAATCTGCACAAAAGTAAAAAAAGTATTATTTGTTCCCGTTCGTTTAGCAAACCAGTTACCACTTTGGAGCATTTATCCGAAGCGGTAACTGAATTTGTCGCCCGTGCTGCAGAAAAATTGCGTGAAGAACACGAGCTTACCTCTATCATCACAATCTATATAGCGACCAATCGTCATCGGAAACACGATAAGCAGTATACACAGTCTCTTTCGATTCCTATGCCCGCGCCGACAGCAGACACGGCCACCCTCATCAAAACGGCGCAGAATATTCTCACCAAGATATACAAACAAGGATATCGCTACAAAAAGGCGCTGGCTATGTTATCCGGCCTAATGCGCGACGATAGCTTGCAAGACAATCTCTTTGGCTCCTCGTTTACCCCACAACGCAAACAACTTATGGCGACTCTAGATACCATCAACACAACGTGGGGGAGTAATACACTCATGTTTGCATCGCAAGGGATTGCAAAACCATGGCGTATGAAACGGGCTATGCGATCACCACGATATACCACGAAATGGGATGAGCTCGTTTTCGTGCATTGACAGAAGTTGCCACCATTTCTTCATAGGGTATACTTAAATATATGACGCGCACTATTCAACAAGAGCCAATTTGGCAGTATCTCTCGGTCTCTCAGCAGGACCTCATCAAAGAAGGCTCATTTTTACTGGAAATTATACAGCGCAACAAGGAATACCGTTTTAAAGATTATTCTTTTCTTGTCTTTCCTTTTGCAAAAGCATATGAAGGTTTTTTAAAACAATTATTTCTCGACATGCGTTTTATTACCCATCTGCAATACATTTCAGACCATTTTCGTTTGGGTAAGTATCTTTCCCCTCATTTGGTAGGCAAACTCAAAGAAAAATCGATATATCAACACATTGAAGAGAAAGCAAACAAAGAATTAGCAGATGAACTTTGGGACACGTGGAAAGAAGGTCGCAATAGAGTATTTCATTATTTCCCGCATAATTTGAGGAGGTTAGCTTTGGAACAAGCAGAAGAGATGATTGATCGCATCCTATTTGCTATGGAAAAATCATACACAGTCTTTAAAAAAGACAACGTTACATAAAACGATGATCATATTAGTTCATGTGGTATCATATAACTCCAATGTCATTTAATACACCATTAAAATCATGAAAGGATTATCTCTCAAGCACGCTCAATCTCTTTTAGAAACAAAAGGACTTAACGTCATAGAAGAGGCGCGGCAAAAATCGCTTCTGCAAAAATTTATTGAGCAATTTTCTAGTTTTCTTATCATATTACTTATTATCGCGGCCATCATATCTTTCTTTATCGGCGAAGTTGTTGACGGGTCTCTTATTTTAACCATTGTCATTCTCAACGCCTTCTTTGGTCTTTATCAAGAATTTAAAGCGGACGAAGCAGTAAAATCACTTAAAGCCTTTACGATTTCAACAGTACGCGTTATTCGAGATGGAGAAGAACAAGAAATTGAAAGTAAATTTTTGGTTCCAGGCGATATTGTGATTCTCGACGAAGGAGACAAAATTCCCGCTGATGCAGAAATTGTCGAATGCACCCGCCTTGAGGTCAATGAATCAGCCCTTACGGGCGAGTCTGTTCCGGTTGTGAAAAAAATTCACAACGAGATTTTTTTGGGAACAATCATTGCCAGAGGTCACGCAATAATTAAAGTTACTCAAACCGGCATGCAAACAAAGTTTGGTCAAATCGCACAGCAGCTTTCTCAGGTTGAAGAAGGAGAAACTCCACTTCAGAAAAAACTCGACGCCCTCACAAAAATTATCGGTATCATCGGTATCACTATTTCGATTTTGGTTTTTGTTTTATCTGCATTGAAAGGAGAAGCATATTTTCCATCCTTTTTACTTGCAGTTTCTCTTGCTGTTGCGGTTGTGCCCGAAAGTTTGCCGGCGGTTATGACCATAACCCTTTCTATTGGCGTAAATCGTATGGCAAAACGTAAAGCGATCGTGAGAAAACTTTCGGCAATCGAGGCTCTCGGGAGCACAACCTTGATCGCAACAGACAAAACAGGTACGCTTACCACAAACGAAATGAGGACAAAAGTATTGTATATCGACGATAAAGAAGTGGATCCAAAAAAATTGAAACATATGAAAAATAAAGAGCTTGTTCATGTATTGTTGCTTGATAGTATATTATGTTCAACCGCTTCTCTGGTTCACGTCCACGAGGAAGATAATATAGATAATAAGTCCCAGAAAGTGCTTGGAGATCCAACAGAAGGCGCATTGCTTTTTCTTGCGGATGGAGTTGGTTATGATATAGAAACAATCAGAAATGATTGGGAAGTCGTCGACGAAATTCCTTTTGACGCCGTTACAAAACGCATGACTGTTACAGTTAAAAATAAAAATGAGCACTATGTATTTAGTAAAGGAGCTTTAGAATCGATTCTTGATATCACAGAAACAGAATACATTGGGGGAAAAGAGGAAAAATTGTCTGCCGAAAAAAAGGAACAATATTTATCTATGATGAAAGAATGGGCTGCAAAGGGACTGCGCGTATTAGCTCTTTCTTATTCCAAAAATACAAATCATCCAGAAAAAGACCATGTGTTAATCGGCCTTGTAGGTATTCATGATCCACCGCGTGAAGAAGTCGCAGAAGCTATCATTCGAGCTCGTACCGCTGGCATAGACGTTGTCATGATAACCGGCGACAATGAGACCACAGCAGAAGCAATCGGGACATCGATTGGGCTTTTGAAAAAAGGAGATGCAATCATGCTCGGGTATCAGATTGATCATTATTCTGACGAAGAGCTCCTTGAATTATTGCCCAAAACCAGAATTTTTGCCAGGACAACACCCTTTCACAAAAGCAAAATTGTTTCGCTTTACCAACAATTGGGCGAAATCGTGACCGTCACCGGCGACGGCGTCAACGACGCGATCGCGCTCAAACAGTCCGATATTGGTGTTGCCATGGGAAAGACCGGTACAGACGTTGCCAAAGAAACAGCAGACATGGTTATCATAGATGACAATTTTGCAACGATCGTCAATGCAGTCGAAGAGGGGAGAAACATCGTTAAACGTTTGAGGAACGCAATAACGTATCTATTATCGTGCAATCTATCTGAGGCATTGTCTCTCATCATCGGTTTGGCGATGGGCCTTCCACCGCTTTTTTTACCCATCCAGCTTTTGTATATCAACCTAGTTACCGATGGAGTGCCGGCTTTAGCTTTTGCTTTTTCTCCATCTGAGCGAGGTATTATGCGAGAAAAGCCTCAACAAAAAATGACCATTCTCGAGCGCATGAACTATCTCTACATGCTCGTTGTAGGCGTCATTGCAACAGTCATCGTATTTATAGCATATTTTTATCTCAATGGAACCAGTCACATCGCCCGCATGACCACAGCATTCAGTATCATGGCGATGATCCAATCGTTTATTTTCATTGATATTTGGATAAAATCATCGCAGCAGGTTCATTTTAAGAAACGTTTTAGCCCCATCTTTCTCGTCACTGTTCTCATTCCAATCATATTCCAATTTCTGATCGTACGTATACCGGTTATTGCGGATATATTCCATGTTACTACAGTGAGTAATAGTAAATTTGCTCTCTACTTTATTTTTTCATTTGTTATTGTGGGATTCATTTATATCATACGTTTCGGTCGTCAAACATATCTACGCATGATAAAGACAAATTAAAAGAGGACCAAGGAAGATTAAACCGATTTTTTACGCTGTTATTTCACTGCTTTTGCGATACTTGCGGCATCAATTCCCGCCATTTTGAGCAATTCCTGAGGCTTTCCTGAATGGGGGATGTGGCTGACAGCAAGGTGTACAATTTTTACATTCATACCTTCGAGTGCTTCGCGCACCGCATCGCCTAAGCCACCGTACGGATAGTGGTCTTCGACGATAATTACTTTTCCCGTGCGCCTGGCGTATTCGCGAATCGTGATTTTGTCGATGGGCTTAACCGAATAAGCATCGATTACGGCAATCGCTGTGCCGTTTTCTATGAGCATTTCGTGGGCCGCCAGAGCTTCATGCACGGTTATGCCTGCCGCGACAACGACGGCTTTATCTTTTTTTGACTCTCTGAGCACTTTCGACCCGCCAATTTTGAATTTTTCATGTTTGGTATAAATAACCGGTGTTTTCATGCGAGTCAATCGGAGATAGGAAATTCCTACGTCATTTCTCATTTCATTGACCAACCTGAGGGTTGCATTGGGGTCAGATGGATAGAGCACTTTCGATTCCAGCAATGCGCGAAACATCGCCAGGTCTTCCAAAGCCATTTGAGAAGATCCATCTTCGCCGATCGAGACGCCTGCGTGCGATCCCACAACGTTCACGTCAGGCTCTGAGTATTGAAACATCCGAATCTGATCATATGCTCTTGCAAGAAATGCAGCAAAACTCGAAGCAAAAGGAAGAAAACCAAGTTTAGAAAATCCGAGCGCAACAGACATCATATTTTGTTCTGCAATAAACATCTCGTAGAATTTTTCTGGCGAGACTTCCTTAATTTTTTCTGCGTACGTTGAATTTGAGGTCTCTGCATCAAGGACAATGACACGAGGGTCTTCGGCGATCAGTTTGAGGGCTTCGCCATAAGCCTGTCGTGTGGCGGTAGGTTTTGCCGACTTCAAATCGTACGGGGAGTTTAAGATAATTTTATGACGCCCGACCGTCAGATGGATGCGGACTTTTTCCGGTTCTTTGACTTTGACCGTCAGTGTTTTGCTCACTTCACCAAGTTCCGTAAGTGCTGCCTCAAGCATATCTTGCGGGAGCGCTTTGCCATGCCAGTTGTCTTTATTTGCTACGGAGGAAATTCCAGCACCTTTTGTCGTTTTGGCAATGATCATAACCGGTTTTTTGCCTTTTTTTGTTAGTTTATCGACATCCTTAAATACTTTACAAACAGTTTCAAGGTCATTTCCTTTTTTTACCACAATAGTTTCCCAGCCAAACGCTTTGATTCGTTTTTCGTAGGTCGCGACATCCCACCCGAGCATGGCTTCACCCCGTTGCCCCAAGCGGTTTACATCCAAAATCCCAACAAGATTGTTGAGTTTGTAATGGCTGCCAAGTTGTAAAGCTTCCCAGATTTGTCCCTCGCTGAATTCAGAATCTCCCATGAGCACAAAGACGCGTGGTTCTTGTTTGGGTGTTTTCTTTTGCATCTTCATGTGGCGTTTTATACCAAGCGTCATACCAATTCCGACAGACAAACCTTGTCCAAGCGAACCAGTGGCAACATCGACCCACGGGAGGCGAGGAGTAGGGTGGCCTTCATAGTCAGACGTTTTCGTTCGTAAACCCATGACATCCTCGTGACTTGCTGCGCCTGCTGCGACATAGAGTGCGTACAATAGGGGAGATGCGTGACCTTTTGAAAAAATCATACGATCGTTAAAAATGTAGCGTGGTTGCTTAAAATCGTATTGGTAATGCCCATCAAACCATAGTGCGGTCATAAGTTCGACTGCAGAAAGAGAAGAAGTAGGGTGTCCGGAACCTGCTTGGGTTGTCATGGTAAGAATTTCGTAGCGAATGCGTTTAGTAAGCTCAAGCAAGGTGCTGGACATAGAGTAGTAAAGTAATTTTCAACTAACCACAGTATATAACGGAAGAGCTTGAAATGGAAGCGCCTGATGGAAAAATCACCGTGTGATGCGGAAGGACTGCACTTGTTTGAGGAGTTGGGCTGCTTCTTTGTTTTCAGTAAAATGTTTGCGCACAGGAGTGATCAATCGGTCAATATATTGGGCAACGGCATTTTTGAGATCAAGGGGAAAAAGCGTTTTTTCTGCAAAGGCTTTTTCTACTTCTTCGTATGTTTGGTAGCTCACATCGCCACCAAATTTTGCCGGGCGTTTGACGAGGAATCCATCTTTGAGAATATTTTCTTGACCCTTCAAGTAGTGTGCTCGGAAAATGATGTATTTACAATATTCAAGAATGGGATTGTGTTTTATCTCGCCTTCGGGACAGTATGCTTTTTGAATTTTGCGCTCAATATCTTTTGTGGTATCGGTCATAAATATCGCGCTATCGGGCATGGATTTGGACATTTTCATGGCGATCGCGCGTTCGACGGGATCTTGTATATCTTTTGGCGGTGCGTTGAGCCCCATGAGCATATGATTGCTCACTACAACCGGTTTCCAGAAGCCAAGCTCTTCGCCGATTTCGCGGGCGAGCATGTTTACTTTGCGTTGATCCATGCCTAGTTGGGTCACGCGCGCCTGCATGGTGTAGAAAATGTCTGCTGTTTGCATGCACGGATAAATGATTTGTGCGGCTGACAAAGTTTCGCGCTCGTTTCTGCCCATGATTTCAACAGTGCGTAAAATGCGGTTCAGGCTGGTAGTTTTGGCTATACGCATGATAGTTTTCCAATATTCGCCGTCTTCTATGAAGTCGCTGGTCCACAAAAATTCGGTATGTTCAAGATCCATGCCGGAAGCCCGCCAAATCTCGATGAAATATTTGCCCACGGTTTGTATTTTTTTGAGGTCTCCGCCCATTTTGTTGTTGAGGTAAGCAAACCAATCTGCCACCCACATGCGGAAGGTGAATCCGGTTTTTATGAAGATGTTGGTGTTTATAGCACGAATGATTCCTTGGGCGATATGCATTTGTCCCGAGGGTTCAAAGCCATCATAGGTGATGAGTGGCTCGTCTGACTCAAAGAGCTTGCGTAAGTCTTCTTCGGTGACGATTTCTTCTCCGACTTCTTGAATGAGCGCTATTTTTTCATCGATGTTCATGTATGTATTGTAACAAGGATTCTTGTTTTTTGTGAAGATGTGAGAATAAAAAAGATAAGGCATGGTAAAATGAATTATTCCTGAAAACTTGCAAGTTTCTTCAGACCAATTTTTATTTGAACCAGAAACAGCTTTAGCTTTTCATCAACTCGCTCATCAACCTCTTCATTTGACTTAGTAGTAACAACTGAGCAATGTTAAGAAAAATTATCAAATTTTTCTACCAATGATTTAATAACTTTTTTAAATCCCTCCTCAATCTGCACAACCACCACGCCTTTTTGACGGAGGCCGTAAACGACAATACTTCCAAGAGGTGCAAGAAGCATAGCCGGAAGTGCGAGTAAATCTTCCTCACCGTCGATAATAATACGACTTTGTTCATTATTTTTTAACAGCGCATGTATACTATTTTGTATTTTTACAACAGCTTTTTTATGAATTTGACCAGGCTCGTTGACGATTCCGCGCATTTTTCTATCAAAAGGTGCAATTTTTTGTCGTTGTGTTCTGAAATCAATGATAGATATTTGAGGCTCTAAATTAACATTTTCTAACGTTTGCGTGACGATATCGCCAACTGCAATTATCATCACTGGAGCTTTGTTTTGCATATACTTTTTCATACACTTTGCAGCTTTGGAAAGATCATTTTCATCCCCAACAATCAATTTCCCAAAGGGTTCTCGAAGCTGCTCTCGGAGCGAAGACGGCAAACCCAAAACGTCAGATTTTTCAAATATGCTCATATATCGCAAACCATTTCTGTCAATTTCTCCTTTGCGAATCCGTTCAGAAGAAATAATATCAACCCCATCTTCATCCTTCACAAATGGCACGTGTACCAAATCAAGCCTTTCTAAACTACATTCTGTGCGAGCTGCATTTATTTTTTCTCCATTTGCTTTTGTTGCATCGGTAACCACAAGCGCCTCCATCGTTTCATCCTTGTCTGCAATACCGTAAATGTCTTCAAGCGCAATAATCTGGGCACGATTTACAAAACCTTCTGATGCTAAAAATTCCTTGAGTTCTTGACGGCGCTTTTCAAAGGGTAGAATGGTCTGAGCGAGATATTTTTCTGTAAGCAATGACTCTTTTGTCACACCGATCGTAACATGTTCGGCCTCTTCAAAAGCTTTTTTCAAAAGGTATTCGTGCCCTTTGTGCAGACGATCAAATGTTCCGCCCAAACCAGTATGCGCATAGTGTTTTCGCGTACTCATATATACAATGTAAGTAAATAAATGGTAAGATATAGATCTTGCACAATCGTGCTAGAGATTGGTATACGGATCAATTATACCGTATAATACAAACATTCTATTTCAAAATTACTATGCAAAAATATTTACCCAACACATTTGAAGAGCAGTGGATCGAAGATTGGAAGAAAAAAGGACTATTTCAATCTGCGTTTGAGCAAAAAGACGTCACTTCAGACAATAAGGAATACTTGTTGTTCGCTTTTGCCTATCCCTCGGGGAGCGGATTACACGTGGGGCACGTTGAAGCCAAAACCGCACTTGACATTTTAGCCCGCTATTACCGCATGCAAGGAAAAAAAGTCTTCTTTCCCGTTGGTTGGGATGCGTTCGGCTTGCCAGCTGAAAATTTTGCGATAAAGAGCGGGGTCCATCCTGCAGAAACAACAAAAAAAGCAATCAACACATTTAGAAAACAGATCAACCGATTGGGTATCTCATATGATTGGGAGAGCGAAATAGCCACTTCACACCCTGAGTATTACAAGTGGACCCAGTGGTTATTTCTCCAACTCTACAAAAAAGGCTTAGCTTACAAAAAGAAGGCGCCGGTCAATTGGTGCCTGAGCTGTCAAACGGTTTTAGCAAACGAACAAGTCGTGAACGGCCTATGCGAGCGTTGTGATAATGAAGTGGTACAAAAAGAGATGGACCAGTGGGTTTTTAAGATTACTGAATATGCCGAAGAGCTTATCGAAGGGCTAAACCAGGTCGACTGGCCCGTAGCCACCAAGCACCAACAGCTCAATTGGATAGGGAAGAAATTTGGAATTGATATACATTATGAAATCCCAGAGCTCAAAGACGAAGTTACTTGTTTCACTACTCGGCCAGATACAAATTTTGGTGCTACGTTCATCGTACTTGCCCCTGAGCATCGGCTGGTTGAAAAAATCCTTCAGCACGTCGACGACAAGAAAAAACAGGAAATAGAAAAATATGTAGAAACAGCCAAAAATAAGAAAGATATTGAACGAACTGAAGAAGGAAGAAAAAAAACAGGAGTGTTTACTGGTTTTTATATCGATCATAAACTGACTGGTAAACAATTGCCGATTTACATTTCAGATTTCGTTCTGGCGCATGTAGGTACAGGAGCAGTTGTTGGTGTCCCTGGTCACGATTTGCGCGATTTTGAATTTGCACAGACGTTTAATATCGAAGTTGTTCAAGTTGTTAAGAGTGAAAACATTTCAATGTGGAGAAGTTATCTCATGGGTGCAGATGATATTTCAAATAAGGATCTTGAATCAATAGGCGTAATCATTGCAGAGCAAAAAGAGAACAATGTTCGCTTACTCGAAATTCCAAAAAAATCAATAGAAGAATACAAAAAGCTTATTCGAAAAAAACTTTCTTCGGGATATTGGAATGAACTCGTCGGAGAAGAAATATGGTTTTGTTTCAAAGATACAAAAGAAAACATATCAGAATATGTTTATAGCGAAGGCAACAAAAAAGAAATAGGGAAATTATGTGCTGAATATAATAATGATCCATTGGAAAAAACCCAAAATTTGTATCTCTATCTTGCTTCAAATGATTGGTATATCAACCTTATGATCCAAGAAGAAAATGGCGCGATGATCAATTCTACGTTTTTGAATGGACAAGATATCCACCAGGCAACAAAAAGTATGATGGACTATTTAGAAGAGAAGGGTTGGGGAAAACGAAAGGTGCATTATAAACTCCGTGATTGGTTAATTTCGAGACAGCGCTATTGGGGAGCACCTATCCCTATCGTGTATGATCCTGATGGTAAGCCTCATGTTGTTAAGGAAGAATATTTGCCTTGGTTATTACCCACTGATGTCGATTTTCTCCCAACGGGCGAAAGTCCTTTGCGACTTTCTAAAGAGTTCAAAGAACGAGTTGAAACATTATATGGCAAGGGGTGGACTCCAGAGTACGATACTATGGACACATTTGTCGATTCGAGCTGGTATTTTTTCCGCTATACTTCGCCACGAGATGAGAAGCATTTCGCCAATCCAGAGGGAGTTAAAACGTGGATGCCACCAAATTTGTATATGATTGGTCCGGAACATATCGTTTTACACCTACTTTATAGCCGTTTCTTAACAAAATTTTTGCGCGACGAAGGCTATACCAAACTTGACGAACCATTTCCTAAGATGCGCCACCAAGGTATCATCATGGGCCCAGATGGAAAACGCATGAGCAAAAGCAGAGGAAACATCATCAACCCCGACACCGTGATTGCAGAGTACGGCGCAGACACACTGCGACTTTATGAGATGTTTATGGGTCCAATCGAAGCCGACAAGCCATGGAATGAGAGCAACATCCAAGGCCCATATCGTTTTTTGAGTCGCATCTGGCATTTGTTTCATTCTTTACCCAAAGATCAAACAGCCAAAATTTCTGCGAAACTTGCATCATCTCTTAATAAAACCATTCAGAAAGTCACCCAAGACATCGTGGGTCTAAAATACAACACCGCCATCGCAGCCATGATGTCGCTTCTTAACGATATGGAGAAGTACAACGAAGAGCTTGACCTGGCTTCTGCAAAAAAATTCTTGAAATTGCTTGCTCCGTTTGCACCATTCATAACCGAAGAGATTTGGCGCAAGGTTTTGGGAGAGAAAGAATCAATACATGTGCAATCTTGGCCCCAGGTAGACGATATTCATGTTGTCCAAAAGACCTTTACTATACCTGTGCAAGTTGACGGTAAAGTTCGTTCAACGATACAGATTACATCAAAAGAAGAGCGTGTTGTGGTTGAGCAAGCATTATCAAACGAACGTATAAAAACCTATCTTTCAGGTAAAAAATACAAGACGATTTATATCCCAGGCAAGATCCTAAATTTTGTTTTGCAATCTTAGACTCGAAAAAAAGTGCGTAAAGTGATACAATACGAGATTATAGATGTCCATTTCATTGTGAGTCGGGCCTGTAGCTCAATGGTAGAGCAGCGGCCTTTTAAGCCGTTGGTTGTGGGTTCGAGTCCCTCCGGGCTCACCATTTTGGAAATGAAGTGTTAATTTGTTGACAATCAACTTTTCTTTTTTACTGATATTTCAGAACTAATTTTGCTTAAGATATTTACAATCAGCGACTTCAAAAGTTAACAAATCAGCTTATGGCAGATGATGCTTCAGGGTTAGAATCGGGTGAATCAGCTCTTCAGTCGACGGAGATTCATTCTCATCGACAATATATTCTCCAAGATGAACTTATAACTCGTGCACAAAAGGACTTTTCAAGCGCAATTCAAGAAGGGTTATTTAGTCCTGATGATGTTCAGAAATTTGTTAGCGAGAAGGTTCTTGGGGTAAGAGTAAATGGAATAGATGTGATAAGTATTGATTTTGAACATTCTGATGAGGCAATTAATCCAATATTTGAAGCGTACATTCGATCACCAAAAACAAGAGTTTTGGTAGCGGAGTATTTTTATCCAGAATTGAAGAGCAATATGGAACGAACGGGTCTTCTTACGTATATAAAGAGGCTCGGTAGAGATTTTGCAAATCGGATTGAATATGCTGAAAAAATCTCAAACCTTTGCAGCAAAACAAGCAAACCAGTGGCCGTTGCTGACATTTCCAATAAAGCTAAATATATGTTTTTTAGGGAATTTTTAAGACATTTACCAAACATGTCTACGATTATATGGGCGTCAGTTGGTGCTGATCCAGAAGTAATTCGAGTACTTGCGATGGCAAATGTAACATGGTTAATAGGATTATTGTATCAAATGGCACTTAATAAAGGGATCTATGATACAGAAAAAGTTAGCAAACTTGATAAATTTATTTTAGATTTTGAACAAGCCCGAAGATTATATGCAGCTAGAGGAATAGAGCAGTTAACTGAAGAATATTCACCATCATCGCAATCAGAGAGAGATGAATCACAAATTGTTGTTATGTACCCAAAAGCTCATGGAGTTCGAATTGCTGATTATCTAATTAATCCAAATCGTAATTTAGACAAAATCAAAGGGTTATTTTATAAATTGTTAGGACAAGGTTTGGACTTTTCGGTTAGACAATGGAGGCGGAAAGATTCATTGCAAAAACTTGCAGATAGTGGCTATAGATGGGGAGAGCAAGGTTCTCAAATATCAAAACAATCTGATTTGGAATCAGCAGATTTAGCTAATTGGATTTTGTTTTCTGAGCGCAAAATATCAGCTTAAAATTGCTTTTGTAGTTTAAAACACATATAAAAAGATGAAGATAGACGAAATTGCAAATACAAAACTCCTCCCAACCTTCAACAACACATGCTCACGGTGGCTTCGGTTGCCAAAATCATAGCTGATTATTGGCACGGGCAAACAATCGATCGCCAAGCAATCGTCACCATTTGTTTATTGCACGATATCGCAAAACCAGTAACCTTTGATTTGGTAAAACAAAAAACATTCGTTTCTTCAGAAGCTTACCTTCCGGTTCTTGAACGTAATATAAATTGGCTAAAAAAAAATTACGGTCAGGATGAACTACAGATAGCAATCAAGATCCTTTCAGAAATTGGTGTACATAACGAAGTTAAAAAAATCATGGAAGTGTTTGAATGGACTAATGTACAAAAGCTACTAACCATGAAATATAACGAAGCGCTGATTGCAATCTATGCAGATATGCGTGTTAGCCCAAAAGGATTGGTTTCATTAGCCCAACGCCTTTCTGAAGTCCATGCACGGGCGCCGTTTCTCGATTATACTTTTTTACAATCGTATGCTAAAAAAGTTGAAGATTATCTCGCGCAATACGTAAACATTGATATAGCAGCAATTCCCGCTCACGATCTCAATCTTATCCTTCCTGAACTCACAATGATTGAGATATAAATCTTCATTGTTGCATTATAATTAATATCTCATGAAAACTGTACAAAAAATATTACCAAATAACCTCAAGTGCATATTCGTTGACACAAACGAATTCCCCACAGCCACCGTACTTCTTGTTGTGAAAACGGGTTCGCGCAACGAACGTAAACAAATCAATGGTATTGCTCATTTCATAGAGCATATGTTGTTTAAAGGATCCAAACGATTTCCCTCCTCATTTGTCATCAATGCAACGATCGATGGCCTGGGTGGTATAGTAAACGCCTTCACTGCCAAGGACCATACTGGTTTTTGGGTCAAAGCACCTGTTGAGCATATCGAGACTATTTTAACCATCCTTGCCGACATGATCCAGCGCCCATTGTTGCCCGAAGATCAGATAGAACGTGAAAAAAAAGTGATTATCGAAGAAATCAATTCATATGAAGACAGCCCTTCTGATAAGATTTCCGACATTTTTAGCGAGACGATATATCCCGACGATCCCTTGGGTTGGGATATTGCCGGAACAAAAACTTCTGTTTCATCTCTTGAGAAAAAAGACATCATCGCCTTCATGCGCCGACACTACAGGCCGGGCAATGCGGTACTCGTCGTGGCCGGAGGGTTGAGTGCAAATGGTTTTAGTATCAATACAATCACAAAAAAAGTCCAAAATACATTTCTGTCTTGGAGCGGAAAAGTATCGTCACAAAAATTTCACGCTAAACAATCGACAACAAACAAACTTCACGTTCACCACAAAAAGACCGAACAAGCACATTTTGCATTCGGATTTCCGACCTTCAAACTTATTGATGAGCGCAGGTACGCCCTCACCGTGCTCACAACCATCCTCGGCGCAGGTATGTCTTCACGGCTCTTTATGAAACTGCGCGAAGAATTGGGTCTTTGTTATTATGTCTATACATCCAAACACTATTACGAAGACAGTGGATATATGGTGAGTTATGCCGGAGTAACGAATTCGCACGAACACGTAGCACAGGCATTGAAATCTATGTGGGACGAGCATGATTCTTTTGTGAAAGGACAAATTACCAATGAGGAAATAAAACGGGCGAAAGAAATATTGAAAGGAAGGACACTTATCGCGCTTGAAAATTCGATGCATGTTGCTTCAATGTACGCGATGAAATATCTTTTTGAACAAACACTTGCCAATCCGAAAGAGATCATTGAAAAAATAGAGCAGGTTACAAAAGATGAAATTATTTCGGTTGCCCATGATATTATAGCTCCTCAGCGTTTACACATCGGCATCATTGGACCATTTGACAAAAGTCAATTTGATATCACAACAATCTTCGACCATAATTAAGTACATACTATTTCATTTTCTCTTCAAAACCTAAACACTATGATTATTCAATTAGGCTTCGTTTTTGTAATCGGTCTTTTTTTTGGTTCTTTTTTGAATGTTTTGGCAGATCGATTGCCTCGTGGAGAAACGATACTTGGTAGGTCAAAATGCGAATCGTGCAAGCACGAGCTTGCGTGGAACGATCTTATTCCCATTATTTCATACATTCTCCTGCGTGGTCGTTGTCGATACTGCAAGAAGCATTTTAGTATCCAATATGTTTTTGTAGAGATCGGCACTGCAATTATTTTTACACTGACGCATTATTTTTCAATTACTCATTATTATATTGTTGGCGCAAGCGTGCTTCACCTTATCCTTGTTTCCATTTGGATCGCCATGCTCCTGAGCGATCTTCGATATTTCATTCTTCCCGATAGCCTTCAAGGCGCGGCTTTTGTAACGGCCGTTATACATTCTATTTTGATAGTACCATCGTGGCATTTTACTCTCGAGTTTGTATCAATTTCAACATTTCTATTATCACTATCATCGATTCCTCTTGTTGCGGGAATCATTGTAGCGCTGCCCATATATCTTCTTTACATTGTCACCAAAGGAAAAGGCATGGGTTTTGGCGATGTTAAACTTGCGTTTGTCCTTGGTGTTTTACTCGGCCCATGGCAGGGTTTATTATCGTTGTATCTTGCGAGTATTTTTGGAGGTAGTGTTGCGCTTATTTTTCTTGCATTAAGAAAAGCACATTTGAAGTCGAAAATACCATTTGGACCATTTCTCATTTTAGGTGGGTATATCATGCTTTTTTTCGGTCCTTACATCATCGCTCAATATATGTACATCTATTTTTAATCAAATCGATGAACTTAAGTATGATACAATGGAGCGTTGATTACTAATTTATACTTTTTATACATGGAACAAACACTTGTTGTTTTTAAACCCGACGCTGTTGCTCGCGGTCTTGTCGGCGAAATTCTTCAACGTTTTGAACGTGTAGGTCTCAAAATAGTTGCTATGAAAATGCTCAATGTCTCGAAAGAACTGGCAGACAAACATTATCCAGCTTCACGTGAAGCATTCATCAACGGTATGGGTAAAAAAACCCTTGAAAACTATCAAAATATGGGCATTGACCCTCAAAAAGAATTTGGATCAAATGACCCGCATGTGATTGGTCTCAAGATTCGTGAGTGGTTAGTCGATATGATTACGGCAGATCCTGTCATAGCGATTGTTCTTGAAGGGCCACACGCAGTAGAATTAGTGCGCAAGTTGGTTGGACACACGTTACCACTTAGTTCTTCTCCGGGAACCATTCGTGGCGATTACTCTTTTGACTCATCGTATCTTGCAAACACTGGCAACAGACCAATTAAAAATCTTTTGCACGCTTCAGGAGAGCTAGAAGAAGCAAAATACGAAGTCGATCTGTGGTTTGATAAAGGCGAGCTTGTAAGCTACAAGCGCGTGGAAGAAAACGTCATGAAATAATTTACGACTCATTTTTTTGCAATCTAAGACCTAGAGCCCTCTCTAGGTCTTTTTTTGATACAATATACTATTGCCGTCGTAGCTCAATGGATAGAGCAAACCCGTCCTAAGGGTGAGGTTGGGGGTTCGACTCCCTTCGACGGCGCTTTAAAAAATGCGTTTTCGAATTATCAATGAACAGATTCTATGAAGAAGATAAAGACAGATTTTATTCGTGTGTTACTATTGCGTACGTTCGGAAATTTTCTAATCCTTTCTTCATTATTTTTCATTGGGAAAATGTTTTATCTGCCAGTGCAGGCAGAAGTTCGTTTCTATATTGACCAGTACAATCATCGTAGCTATGTAGTTGCACCAGAGGAAATAATTGAGCAGACGCAAGAAACTTCCCAAAATGCACAACCAATCATTGAAAAAGGGTCTTTGGCAAAAGCTTTTAAAGATGAAAATGTCGAATTGCTTGTTCCAATCAATACAGATTTTAGTATCGTTATTCCTAAAATTGCCGCAAACGCTCCAATCATCTCGAATGTCAATGCCGGCGACGAAAAAGAATACCTCGATGCGCTTCAAAAAGGAGTAGCGCACACCAAGGGTACGGCTTTCCCCGGAGAAGGAGGGCATATGTTTTTTTTCGCCCATTCAACCGACTATATTTGGAATGTAGGCACCTATAACGCTGTTTTTTATCTTCTTTACAAACTTGAAACAGGAGACGAAATCAATCTTTTCTATAAAGGAAAACGATATGTATATACAGTAACCGGACGAGAAATAATCTCACCAGACGAGATTGATTACATAAGAAAAAAAACAAACAAAGAATTTCTTACCCTACAAACATGCTGGCCACCTGGTACCACGTTGAAGCGCCTCCTCATTTTTGCCGAACGCAAAGTAGAATGATTATTTTAGAGCAAGAAATAGACACCAGAATAGGAGATTGACGAGAATTTCATATTTGAAACTGATATGTCTGAAGAGAGATTGCAGCTTCGCGCGATTATCAAAATCGACTTTATCCTTTTCTAGAGGAGTAAATGAAAATTCATGCATAGAAAATGGCGCAAGCCACCGTAAGCCAATAGACCAACCAAAAGTATCCAAAAACATATGTAATATGGTAGAGATAAAAATGATAAATCCGATTGTTGGTGTTTTATGAAGCACATATTCTACGATTGCAGTTAAAGCTGACATTCCAACCCAAAAGATAGGATAATGCGTGAGATCGTCATGATGCGTTTTGAGCGGTTTCCAAAAAACATTCACATCGGGCAATTGAGAAGCCAAAATTGAAATAGCATACACTGTTTGTCCGTGGAGATAGCTATTGGGGAGGTAGCGTTGGGCTATAGCCCCCACGACAAGACCGGCGGAAAAATGCGTCAATGTAGTCATACGTTAAATAATACCAACAGAATACAAATCTCCGAACTCATTATTATCCGGATTGAGATTGGTAAGAATAATAAGGTTCCAATTTGCGTCAAATCCAAAGAATGACTTGTCGAATGGGCCTGCATATACCGTCACGTTATTTGTCCCGTCATATGAAACGAGATCAATTTGCTTTGAACGCTTGATACCAATATAGTCTGAAGTCGGATACCATTGGGCCTGATCGTGTACGAGACGGGCAATTTCATCGTCCCATACAATATATTGTTCAACAGTAGGTTCCGTGGTTGCTACTTCTTGAGAGTCTTGCGCAATAATAAAATCCCTTTGCCCCACCAATTCTTTGATGGTCTCGGTATTAATATTTACTTTATAATTTTTATCTTCCTTGGTGTCATATATGTACACGTCCCCGACCTCTATCAATCTTACTTCCTTCGTTTGATTAGAGCCAATCAAAGGAGGGTTAATGACAAAAGGGAGTGTAGTATCGTGTTTAGCGACATACATGATCTTTTTCTCGTCAGGTGAAACAGAGACAATAAGCATTGATTCTTTTGCTGCTGTCCGTATTTTTTGGGGAAGTGCCTCGATGAGTTTTAGGGTAGCGTTATTTAATTCTTCATCCCAAGCTTGCAATATATTATCTATTGATGTTGTCACATCAAAAAGTTGAGTATTTTCATCTTCAAGAGAAATAAGGTACGATGTAGTTTTCAAATCTGTTCGTTTTATAATATCAGCAAGAATCTGGTTTTCATCTATTTTTGGTGAAAATGTCACCACCGCCTGTCGGTAATTCGGAGAGTAGTGTAATTCTACACTGCTTGGATCGAGCGAATTTGGTAAAGTATCAGACACAAGCAGAAGTTTTAGAGGAGAGAAAAACCCTAAAGGCTTTTTGCCTGATTCAAAGAGATATAATCCATTTTTTTCTTCATTGTCAATATTTGTGACAAGTACATAGCGGTCGCTGTTTCCGATGGGTACGATTTTCGAAACACCCAGATTTGTGAGAGGGCTCAACGATGGATTTTTTGAAAAAAGTCTTGCATTCAAGCTCAAAACGATTTCTCCTTGCAAGGAAACAGTTTTTTTCCACGAAGAGTATCCTTCTTTTTGGACTTCGACGGTGTAAGTTCCATACGGTAGAGTAAGATTACTGTCAGTAACACCCTTCAAATCGCCGTTGAGGTAGACTTTTGCGGCTGTTGGGAAGGAATTGACATAGATAATCCCAGTTGAAGTGAGGTTGTGTTCTTTGAAGTCCCATCGATAGCCACGAGCAAAGGCAATCACAACCAAAGCTACACATATAAACAAAATGAGAAGGATGAGTCGAAACGTGAGAACAGGGACAGCTTTAAATATCGGTTTCATATGATATATTTTTATATTCAAATAGACTATTGTGATATAGTTATTTTTACGTGTATTGTGCGATGAGCACTATTTATTATACAATAAAGCGTTATATTTTTTTAGAGACACCTTCATGTTCTTTCGCAAACGAGTAGGGATTGATCTTGGAACCGCCAACACGCTTGTGTACGTTGCGGGCAAAGGTATCGTTCTTAACGAGCCGACGGTTGTGGCATATTCTTCTGAAAATAAAAACAGCGTTCTTGCTGTGGGAGAAGACGCGCGTGAAATGATCGGTCGTACTCCAAATTCAATTGTTGCTGCGCGTCCGATGAAAGACGGAGTTATTGCAGACTACACAACCACCTCAGCGATGATTACCTATTTTTTGAGAAAATCATTGAACGGACGGGTATTGTGGCCAGAAGTCATGATCTCAATTCCAGGGGGTTCATCTCAGGTCGAAAAAAGGGCAGTAGTTGCCGCCTGCAAACAAGCTGGTGCCTCAAGCGTATATCTTATCGAAGAGCCTCTCGCGGCAGCCATTGGGGCGCGAATTCCCATTTCTCAACCATCGGGCCACATGATTGTGAATATTGGTGGCGGCACGGCTGAAATAGGCATTTTATCTCTGGGACAATTGGTTGTTTTCGAGACGGTTCGTACCGCTGGGACGAAACTTGACGAGTATGTTCAAACGCACATACGCAAAAAACACAATCTGCACATTGGCGAACGTACTGCAGAAAATATAAAAATGCAGATTGGTAATGCACATTTGGGCGATGAACACGCTGTAGAAAAAGAACGAACCATCGAAGTTAAAGGAAGAGATAGTCAAACAGGACTTCCACGCATATTGTCAGTGGGGGAGTCGAGCATCAATGTCGCTCTTCAACAACCCCTAAAACACATCATCGAAGGAATTAAAAATGTTCTTTCAAAAAGTCCGCCCGAGCTCGCTGCCGATATAGTTGAAAAAGGAATCGTATTATCTGGAGGAAGCTCGTTGCTTATCAATATTGACAAATATGTGACGTATTACACTGGCGTTCCTGCATTTGTCGTCGAAGAGCCACTCTATTGCGTGATAAGAGGAATAGGCCTTGCAATAGAAAATCTCGATAGTTACAAGAAGGCTATCCGATAGTTATTATACAAAAGATTATTTGTTACCCATATGATACAAAAATGATTGTGTCCGGAGTAAAATATAGTAATTATTATATATTTTTTCTTTTTTTCTTATGACTAATGATTTATGCTGATAAATAAACATTAAATTTGATCAAAAAAATTGTACGAAATCATTAAACTCACAAAATTTTAAATAAAACTAAAGCCGAATAGTAATAAAACACAATTAATATGAAAAAAATACTCCATACATCATTTCATCCGAGCTCAAAAAAAGAAATCCTAGAGAAAATTGAAAGATTACTACTCAATAATGAAGCATGGATACATATTGTATCCCTTAATCTTGAAAATGTAGTCCATGCATACTACCATGATGAATTCAATAATGTGCTGTCACAAAAGGCCACACAAATTGTTGATGGAGCAGGAATCTTGATAGCAAGCTCTTTTTTGCGATACGGACAATACGAACGAATTACAGGTGCAGATTTTATGCCAGAACTTATCAAACACTACGCCGATAAAGGTTTCAGATTCTTATTTATTGGTGGAAAACCGAATTTAGCAGAGCGAATCTCTATTTGCTACTCACAAACCTATCCAAAAAGTACATTCAAGGGCATTCAGGGAATAGTGCGCATTGGTAGACCACAACCAGATGAATTACAGCAGATTTCCAACATAATTATTGACTATAAGCCTCATTTTGTGTTTGTCGCATTTGGTTCACCCGACCAGGAATTATTATTGGATCGTTATAAAGATCTATTTCAAGGAACAGTGTGTATGGGAGTAGGCGGCGGTTTTGAATTTGCCTCTGGCGATACACCCCGTGCGCCAAAATGGATGCGTAAATACGGTTTTGAGTGGCTTTTCAGGCTGATATCTCAACCCTGGAGACTGCGCAGACAGCTCAAACTCCCATTATTTTTCTTCTTATTGTTTCTCCAAAAGTGCAGATTACTCAAATAAACAACCTGAAAAGCTGAGCGGAGATATATAATAAAGCATGACAAAGAAGCAAAAAGCCGTTCTCCACGTGCTTACATATTTTTCTTTATTTGAGTATCCACCATGTCTAGACGATATATGGGCATTCTTGCCTCACAAAATGTCTAAAAACGCCCTAAAACAGCTTCTTAGCGATCTTGTAGATAGTCGCCACATCATAACAAATGGGGAAAGATTCGCGTTTCCTCAAAATTCCGATACTTTTTCCATATTTAGGGCAAAACAGCAGCATTCAAAAAGATATCTTGATAGTTCAAAATTCTATTTGCGTATTGCGTGCATGTTGCCAAGCATATGCATGCTCTCTTTGAGTGGCTCTATTGCCATGATGAACGCGGGAAAAGAAGACGATATAGACCTGTTTGTTGTGACTCGTCCTCACAATATTTGGCGGACACGGTTTTATTTACTCCTCATGAAAAAACTATTTTCTCTTTTTTCACCGATTCACAAAAAAATGTGCATTAATTTAATTTTCAATACGAACGATCTTGAGATGGCAAAACACAAAAAAAATGAGTTTGTTGGGCACGAATTATTGCAAACGAAGGTAATATATAATAAAAACTATACATACGAACAGCTCGTGAATAGAAATACGTGGGTAAAGCAATTGTTTCCGAACGTTGTAATAATTTCAACAAAAAAATACATCAATAGAGATTATAAAAAAAGCATATTCTTTGTTTTCATTGAAAAAATATTCAAATACATTCAGACTCGTTGGTTGAGCAAAAAGAAATATTCCTGGAATCAAGAAAGAGGAAACCTATGGCTTATACAAAAAGATTATGAGAAAACTATACCTTTTGCACTAAAACGGGTATAATATGCTTCGATCGATATGCCGCGGTGGCGGAACTGGCAGACGCGCACGTTTCAGGGACGTGTTCCTTTTAGGATTGGAGGTTCGACTCCTCTCCGCGGCACTTTTCTTCGCATAATTATTGTACGACGCTTCAGTACAAACAGCGATTTATCATTATTTGATCTTTCCGCATAGAATAGGCTGATTCGTGGTACAATAGTACAGCTGGAGAGGTCGCATAGTGGTCCATTGCACAGGTTTGCTAAACCTGCGAGCTTGTTTTTAGCTCACGCGGGTTCGAATCCCGCCCTCTCCGCCAATAGAAACTTCGTCGTTTGAAAGCGTTGCTCCGCGCGGCCGCGTGGCGGCCGCGCTCCGCAAAATGGTTCGCCGCTTCGCGGCGAAAAGGCTGGCTGGGCAAAAATCAAAGACGGCGGATTTGTTTGTTTCGTATCTAAAAACAATATGAATATCAAACCAAAATATTTTCTCTACGCTCGGAAATCAACGGAGGATGATGACCGACAAGTGATGAGCATTGAAGCCCAGTTATTTGAAATGCGAGAATTTGCGCGTAGAGAAAATTTTGAAATTCTTGAGGAATTTCAAGAGGCGAAAAGCGCAAAGACGCCAGGGCGAGAAGTGTTTGGCGAAATGATGGCAAAAGTTGAAAAGTCCGATGGTGTTGGAATTTTGGCGTGGCACCCCGACCGCCTTGCTCGTAATTCCATTGACGGCGGCAGGATTATTTACGCCGTAGACACTCACAAAATTCTTTCTTTGCGCTTTTCGACATTTTGGTTTGAACCAACCCCGCAGGGATTGTTTATGTTGCAAGTGGCGTTCGGACAATCTAAATATTACTCGGATAATTTGGCTGAAAATATCAAGCGAGGAATCCGCCAAAAATTGCGAAGGAAAGAATGGCTAGGTCTCGCGCCTTTCGGCTATCAAAACAATCCACTAAAGCGCAACATTGAACCGCACCCCACCGAAGCGCGGATTGTAAAATTGGCGTTTGAGGAATATGCGAAGGGTGGCCATTCTTTCGTTTCTCTCGCGAAATTTTTGGCGGATCTCGGCGTTGTATCAAAAAACCGAACGCCACTTGCCAAAGTTTCCATCAAGCGACTTTTAACTAATAAAGCGTATCTCGGCTTTCTGAAACACAAAGGAGAATGGTTTGATGGAAACTTTGAACCAATTATTTCTCCCGCATTGTTTGAAGCCGTGCAGAAAATTTTGAAAACGAAAGAGCGGCCGCGCCATCGCCGTGCAAAACACGATTTTCCGTTTACCGGACTATTTCGTTGCGCGGAGTGCGGCAGTATGATTTCCGCGCAATGGGCGGTCAATCGCTGGGGAACAAAATATCGCTATTATCGCTGTTCCAAAAAGCGCGGCCGCTGTTCGCAACCATATATTCAAGAAATGGAATTGGCGCGACAAATTAAGGCACGGCTTCAAACAATCTCGCTTTGCGACGAAATGACCGATTGGATGTTGGGGCGTGTAAAAGAATGGGAACGCGGAGAAACCAACGCGTCGCAAAGCGAGGTTCAAAATCTTTCTGAACAAATCAAAACGGCAGAAGCGAAAATGGAAAAATTAGTTTCTGCTTATCTTGATGGTGATATACCAAAACAAACATACCTCAAAAAGAAAGATGAAATTTTGCTCGCTTCTGCCGTTTTGGAACAAAAGAAAAAAGATTTTGAAAGCGGTAGAAAAAATTGGGTCGAACCCCTGCGGGAATGGATTTTAGATACGAAACAAACAAATCCGCCGTCTTT
>JAGQLS010000049.1 GCA_020429045.1 Candidatus Woesebacteria bacterium | reverse complement strand
CAAACCATAAGATGAAGTGATGAAAACCACATCTTCAAAACCCGATTCGGTATCGATTGAAAACATCACTCCGCTGGCAGCTTTATCACTGCGAACCATTTGCTGAATTCCGGCAGAAAGATACACATCATGATGATCAAAACCTTGATGCACACGATAAGAAATGGCACGGTCGTTATAAAGTGATGCGAAAACTTCATGAACTTTTTTCAAAACATCATCAATACCTTTGACATTCAAAAAGGTTTCCTGCTGTCCTGCAAAAGAGGCGTCGGGCAAATCTTCAGCCGTTGCAGAGGAACGAACGGCGACTGATGCCTCAGCACCGATTTCTTTTTCAAGATTTTCATAAGCGCTGCGAATATCTTGCTCCAGTTTTGGTTGGAAAGGAGTTTCCAAAACCCATGTTCTGATTTCATGACCGGCTTGCGCCAATGCTTTTACATCATCTACATCGAGTTGTTTCAATCGCTGATTGATTTTATCATCCAGACCGGTTTGTGCCAGAAAATCTATAAATGCCTGAGAAGTCGTGGCAAATCCACCCGGAACACTCACACCTAATTCGGATAAATGTGTT
>JAGQLS010000048.1 GCA_020429045.1 Candidatus Woesebacteria bacterium | reverse complement strand
CATCTGTTTACTTTAACTACTCTATTTGCAATTGTGATGGTCAATATCACATACCTATTCAAGATCATCCATGCAAACTATCGCGGCGAGCATTACACCTATGCGCGCTTCATCCCTGACTTCATTGATCACGATCCCGGAGAACATGACGTATAAGAATTGAGATAATGAGCAAGTCCCCCGGCTTTAATTTCTGGCATGACAATCAGGGGAAAATCTAGTAAAATCACTCACGTTTGCCAAGATGATCTGGGGTAGTAGCTCAATTGGTTAGAGCATCCGCCTGTCACGCGGAAGGTTGCGGGTTCGAGTCCCGTCTACCCCGCCATTTCTTTCACACTTCACAAACTTCTGCTATCATCTTTCATGGCAGCGCCATCCACCTCAAAGAAAGAACTTTTGTCCATATTACCTCCCCAGATTCTAGCCTCCCCGCGGGTTGTAACTGCCATGGCAATTGCCGAAGATGCACACGGGGAGCAACTGCGCGACACAGGCGAAACTTACCTAGAAGGACACATTTGGCTGCTAGCTATGCAGGTTTATGAACACTACACTAGTGCTGGAAACTTGGAACAACTATTG
>JAGQLS010000047.1 GCA_020429045.1 Candidatus Woesebacteria bacterium | reverse complement strand
GCTGCTCATTTTCCAAAAAACATATGATTTACTTCTCTGGTTATACCCTGTAATTAACCGTATCCCTAAAAGCCACAGACTAGTATTAGGAAAAGAACTGGAAGAACTTGGTATAGCTTTGCTGGTCACTACGGTTAAAGCCAATAAAGTCCGTGGACAAGAAAGGACTTCTCTGCAACTTCAGATATCCGATGACCTTGACTCTATACGCATCCTTATCCGGCTCACAAAAGATTTAAGGCTTATGAGTATAAAACAGTATGCAATGGGTGCTGAAAAAATTAATGAAATAGGAAGGATGCTCAATTCATGGATGAAAGTGGTATAGTTTTATTAAGGGGAAAATCACAAATACGCAGCGGTGTGTTCCTTCGCGGCGGGAATTGGAATAATGGTTCCAACGCGGGTGCGTTCACACTCAACCTGAATAACGATACGGGTAGCCAGAACAACAATATCGGCTTTCGCTGCGCCAGTGATGAACTTGCCAAGCACGTCTTGGTGTGCCGGATGAGTGATATGCGTTTAAGGATGCATATTCCGGATCTATATGATCACAAGGTTTTCTCCGTTTCCTGCCCATCGGTA
>JAGQLS010000046.1 GCA_020429045.1 Candidatus Woesebacteria bacterium | reverse complement strand
GATCAAAGATCAACTCCAATTCTCTTTCACGAACCTCTTCATCCCCGTTTCCATCTGAGCGCTCGATCGTGTAAATCGGTTCTGGCTCGAAATGGCTTACGGCAACAACCCACCCTTCAACAGATGCGCCAGACGCGGACAAAATGCGAACCTGAGAATTGTGACGGAACTTGACACCATTTATTCGCTCACCAGCCAAGAACGCATTGCTCGATGCCAGTGCTTTTCTTCTTTCTTCGGAGTCGCTCATTTTTTTCTTACAGCTAACGCTTCACATCACCGGCAGCAAAAAGCAGAGCGAGGAACGAGCGGCGCTTTTTGCTGTCCGAGTGCATGTGTTTGTTAGCTTCTCTTGAGTTCGTTTGGTAAAAACGCATCAATTTCTTCATCAGAAAAAGTCATGTCTTCTTTGGTCTTCAGTGAGTCTTGAGCCTCCTTGTAAGCTTCGAAAGTTGTACTCGGCGAGCCTGAGTAAACAGAATGCAGGCTTTCCAATAGGGAATCTCGTTCAGACTGCAATTGTTCTATAGGTTTTTCGCCCATTGCCAAATCAGTAAGCAAAGACAAGTATTTTTCTCTGATCAACCTTATTTC
>JAGQLS010000045.1 GCA_020429045.1 Candidatus Woesebacteria bacterium | reverse complement strand
TCAAACTTGCTGATAGCTGGTTCTCCGCGAAATCTATTTAGGTAGAGCGTCAGACGAATACTCCAGGGGGTAGAGCACTGAATGGGCTAGGGGTCCTCACCGGATTACCAAACCTTCTCAAACTCCGAATACCTGGAAGTACTATCTGGCAGACACACGGCGGGTGCTAACGTCCGTCGTGAAAAGGGAAACAACCCAGACCGCCAATTAAGGCCCCTAAGTAACAGCTAAGTGCGAAACGATGTGGAGGTGCTGAGACAATCAGGAGGTTGGCTTAGAAGCAGCCATCCTTGAAAGAAAGCGTAACAGCTCACTGATCTAGCGCCTCTGCGCGGAAAATGTAACGGGACTAAAGTTGTTCGCCGAAATTGCGGACTCGAAAGAGTGGTAGCGGAGCGTTCCGTAAGCCTGTGAAGGTGAACCGTGAGGTTTGCTGGAGGTATCGGAAGTGAGAATGCTGACATGAGTAGCGACAAAGAGGGTGAGAGACCCTCTCGCCGAAAGACCAAGGGTTCCTGCGTAAAGCTAATCTGCGCAGGGTTAGCCGGCCCCTAAGGTAAGGCCGAAAGGCGTAGCCGATGGGAACCACGTTAATA
>JAGQLS010000044.1 GCA_020429045.1 Candidatus Woesebacteria bacterium | reverse complement strand
GAGACATTCCAAAGCTTCACCCTGTACCCTTCTCAAAACAAATATTCTTCAAAGTATTTTTTGTTAGCGAGACAGACCTGAGCGCTTAGTAGTTGATCTCTGATCAACTACGGCAAGCGAAGGTTCTGCCGAGCTGGTGGAGCTAGGTGGACTCGAACCACCGACCTCTTCATTGCAAATGAAGCGTTCTGGCCAGCTGAACTATAGCCCCATACCGCTAACTTATAGTGCATCTGGTCGAATTGACTGGATACAGATCCCATCACGCTATAAGTTAGCGGGATGGTGGGCGAGCCAGGTTTCGAACCTGGGACCTCAGTCTTATCAGGACTGCGCTCTAAACCAGCTGAGCTACACGCCCATGTCCAGAGGCAGACCAGCACCGGTCGATAATCCCTATCAACACGATGTGTAATGCCACCCCTACTGCTACCAATGCATTACATCAGAGCGAGATGGAGAAGCACCATAAAAACTTGCAACCCCATTCACAAGATTCTTTGTTCTAAAAGAGCGGTTCGTTGAAAACCGAAAAGTGGTAGGAAGATCCATTCTTGAATTCATTGTGCTCTTGTATACCAAGAGCTGGGTACTCCTTAGAAAGGAG
>JAGQLS010000043.1 GCA_020429045.1 Candidatus Woesebacteria bacterium | reverse complement strand
GTTGCCGGGTCGGGGTTGTAGGACATTTGTCCGGAACATGTGCGTTCCGGCGGCAGTTACCAAGTCAGGTGTTAGTCGAAGCGAGTGGAACCTCGCACCACAGAGGGCAAACGTCCCGTAGACGAAAGCGCACTGACCTGCCGATGATGTTCCTGAGTAGGACCACACCCGTGAAACGTGGTCTGAACCTGGGGGGACCACCCTCCAAGGCTAAGTACTCCCTGGTGACCGATAGTGAACTAGTACCGTGAGGGAAAGGTGAAAAGTACCCCGGAAGGGGAGTGAAATAGTACCTGAAACCATACGCCTACAAGCGGTCGGAGCATCTTCGGATGTGACGGCGTGCTTTTTGCATAACGAGCCTGCGAGTTACTCTTCAGTGGCAAGGTTAAGCGATGAGCGGAGCCGCAGCGAAAGCAAGTCTGAATAGGGCGACATAGTCATTGGAGGTAGACCCGAACCCGAGCGATCTATCCATGGGCAGGTTGAAGCGTGGGTAAAACCACGTGGAGGACCGAACCCACCGAAGTTGAAAATTCGGGGGATGACCTGTGGATCGGAGTGAAAGGCTAATCAAGCTCGGAGATATCTGGTTCTCTCCGAAATATATTTA
>JAGQLS010000042.1 GCA_020429045.1 Candidatus Woesebacteria bacterium | reverse complement strand
CAGCAAGCGGGCGCATTACAGCAGCGGATCGACGAATGTGAAGCACTGATGAACCACGCGGCACGGGTGCAGTTTGAGGCGCACCGGCAACACTTGCCGCAGTGGCCCTCTTCCAAACCGAGGCCTCCCACGCCGAGGGGGTGAGTCAAGAGATTCAAGATTTCACGATTCGGGCGCGAATCGTAAATTTCGTGTGAGAAATGATAAGAAATAAGCGGTTTTTAAGAAAATCTGGATGCGAGACTAGGCGAATTTTTTTCAAGGATAACGTCACGCATCACTGGCAGCAAAAAGCAGAGCGAGGAACGAGCAGAGCTTTATACTATCCGCGCGAATGCGATTGTTAGCACAGATGGGCTCTATGCTTCATAGCAACTACTTGAGATAATTGAAGTTACTTGTATCAACACCCTTTAAAGCTTCACGTTCTAGGTGATATTGCTCTTGCAATTTATTTTGTTTACGTTGTTCCGTCAGTTTTTGTTGTTCTATTGCCATTCTTGTTTGCCGCTGTGTCGCCTCCTGCTGTGACTCGCATTGCCTAAATCCATCGGACCATCCTTGTGCGTACTGGCTATCTTGTTCAAACCGCCTTGTATCCTTCTTGAATTGATC
>JAGQLS010000041.1 GCA_020429045.1 Candidatus Woesebacteria bacterium | reverse complement strand
GTAGATTACCCGCACTCCACCACGCTTTCCTCGACCCTCAAGTTTCCAGCGAACTTTTCTAAGCCCTCCACTTCCCTTGATAAGATCACCAGATTCGGGAAATTCAATCAGGTGGTTTTGGAATAGACGATATTCATCATCCCGCATCAACGCCTGAACGATTTTCGTAAAAACTGTCGTCTCAAGGATAACCATGAAGGAAAATAATACGTCATTGACGTATAATGTCAAGTGGTTATTTTTTACGCATAACGCCCACATCAGCCGACCACAACGGAGTGCGGCGTTTGCGCAATAATGGCGAAGCCATGCGCAAAAAGCCGCGCGGAGTTGTGGGTCGGCTGGATGAGTTTGTTAAGTGCCATTCTCTTTTTCGCTGCTATCAAAGTGCCCTGACACGCAAATTGTTGCCCCAACGGAATCACCAAATAGGATTCCAGAGTTAAAGCTAGCGCCAACCATGGTTTTATTTAAAAACTTTAGGACGTAATCGGTAGTGCTGCTTTCGGGATGCAATATGACCTGTTGAATATTCTCGGCTTTCGCAACACGCTCTGCTCCTTCTTGAAGCCCCATAGGAGTAATTACTATTCCTCCGTTAGCCCCAGTATCCATG
>JAGQLS010000040.1 GCA_020429045.1 Candidatus Woesebacteria bacterium | reverse complement strand
AAACAGCATATATACAAATGGGCTCACTGGAGACGCGGTAGAAAAAACAATCAATGCTCCAAAAAGAATGAAGATTATTACAGGCGGAATAATCCACCACTTTTTATTGCTCCAAAGGTATTCAAGCAAATCTTTAAACATTTATGCAGTATATACGAGAATTGATCATAATTGGCAACAAAAAAACCGCTCTGTTCTGGCCTCGACCTATCGTCCCCATTAGTTGCCCAATGAGTATTGTCAGCGCTGGGGCGTTTCAAGACTCTGTTCGGGAAGGGAAGAGTTGGTTCCACCCCGCTCCAGAGACCAGAACACAGCGGTTTTTAAGCTGTAGCGAGCGACTGCTTTGGCGCGAAATTCGCGCCAGACGCTTCGCTAACAAGTGAAGAATACTGCGTATAGTCGTCCCGAAAATCAGGATCTATACACTTGGTCTGAACTCAAAGTATGTTCAATCGACACTTAGTACCGTTAGGCTCAATCCATCACTGGACTTGCACCGACGGCCTATCAAACTCGTAGTCTCCGAGTGGTCTAATGGAGAAGTTTTATCTTGGGCGTGGCTTCTCGCTTAGATGCTTTCAGCGATTATCCAACAACAATGTAGCTACCCTGCAAT
>JAGQLS010000003.1 GCA_020429045.1 Candidatus Woesebacteria bacterium | reverse complement strand
AAATTAAGAGCAGTAATAAAAGACCATTTCAACCAACAGGCCAAAAAAGATATCAGGCACATTAGTGCAGTGGAAAAACAGATACTGGCCAGAATACAGCGAGAAAAAGAGCTTGAAGAAGAATTAGAAGACTTTAAACCAACAAGATCATTCTGGTCGTTTCAGTTTCCCCTAGCCTTTGCGACAGTTGTTGTAATAGTTTTGTTTGTTAGCGTGCTTGGAAGTTCGACCGCATTTGCTAAATCTCCTATCATTGAAGCTTTGGTAAACCTAAGGAACGCACTACAAGAAGAATTGACTCAACTTTTAAGTAGTAACCCAGACTACAGAGATAAGGGTAGCCAAAGGTATAAACAAGCTCAAAATGAGTGGTGTTTAGTAAGCGCTTGTTCCCCAGAAGAACAGGAGATGGCAATTTCTGCTATAAGAGACTTCGTTGGAAAACCAGGGGCTGAAGTTGAGTATGAATGCGTTAACAGAAACCCCAATAATGCGGATGAGGAGGTAAAAACAGAAACGTATACGTTGGACTTTGATTACTTCGTAATAGACGTTAAAACAAACCAAATAATTAAAATGGAACCCTTACAAGGCACTTGGGGTGAAAGTGATGATGGTTCAATGTGGCATAGTCCTAAAAAGAATCTTGATTACACATACAGATATTCACTAAAGGAAACTGAAGAAATTGCTCGCAAGTTCCTAACAGACCACGAAAACTCAGTCGGTAAATTTGACCTTACCCAGTTTGAACTAAACAGTGTGTCAAAAAGTAACGAGGCAGGAAATACTACCTACTCAATCACATGGTCCAAAGAGGATACCCATATTAGTATTGTCTACACACAAGCGGGTCAGATGATAAGTTTCTCAAACGAGAAATTACAGTAATCGCCATAAACTCCCAGAGAAAAACAGAGCTTGACATTAGCAAATCATTCTGAAATACTTGTGGTATGAGAAGTAAGAAATGTAAGAGATTACTTACTAGATACCATCTCAATATGACCTTAATACCTTCCGCTTTTAGTTCTTCTCAAATCTTTCCTTCCCTTGAAACTCAGGTTACTAATAAGTCCTGGGTTTTTTTATAAATATACACCAGAAAGGAGGTGAAAAAATATGAAAGGAAAAGTCAAATTTATACTCCCTTCTCTCGCTCTAGCAGCGGTAGTCGTTGGAGTGACAGCCGTTTCTGCTCAGGGGCTAGATCCACAAGAAAGGTTAGACTCTCTCACTAACCAGATTAAAGAGATCGCTCAACAAGCAGATGCTAAAGGTAATTTGGAAACAGATCAACACGGTGAAGTTGCATTCACTGGTAACTCTGCTAAACAAATTGACCAGCTACGTAGAGAAGCGTCAAATGCCAAAGAGGAAACTTTGGCTCGTCCAGCATCCGAAAGAGCTGGTGCCGTAGCAAGTATAAGAGCTTTTATGGACAATGATTCTCTCAATCCAGAATATGTCTCTACTTCTCGATCAAGCTATGACCACACAGTCAATGCTGAATTTTATCGAGTAGGACCCGATTATGTCGAGGTTGACATGAGGACCAATGAGATCATTCAATTCGGTCCAGCTCCTATGATGCCTGGGGATGAAGCTAAGGTGTACAACACCGATTCTAAATTCTCTAAGGAAGACTTAGAAGCACAGGCTCAGACGCTAATCGCTAAAATGGCTCCTGGAGCTGACCTTGGTCAGTTGGAAGCCAGCATTGGCGAAAAAGGCGGTACAAACTACTTCTTCAGATGGACAGACTCCTCTAAAGAGGTTGATGGTACCAAGCCATTTGTACAGGTCGGACTAACTGTCGGTGGCGATCTACTCAGCTATACCAATACGCTGAGTATTTAATAAGTGAGAGAAAAACAAAAAGAAAGGAGGTGAAAAAACTATGAAAAATCTTGGAAAGACACTATTAGGACTTGTTGTAGGTGTCTTCATGCTCGCCACCGGAGCATCGGCTGCCCATGCCCAAGTATACATTTATGCTAATAACGGAAGTTATTACGATGAATACGGGCCAGGCGCCTATTGGTACCAAGTAAATAATGAAGGTTATTGTTACGACAGTGGAAGCTGTAGTCCAACCTACATGAAATATACTTGGTCAGGCTGTAGTCTAAGCAACTATGCTAGGTGGAGGAATGACGCTGGCTCAGTGAACTGGGCAACGCATGATACCTACATTCCAGGTACAAATGCTACAAATGGGGCCGCTCCCTATACGCTGACGTACAATACTGCAAGTCAGTATCATTTTAGCATTAACCAGAATGCCTACTACGATTCCTGGGTCAGAACGGATCCATCAGACCCTTGGTGGTATGGCATTGTAAACATCTGGTTAGACGACAACCCTTGCAACGGAACGTCTAAGATCGGATTTGACGAGATGAAGGTTTCCTACTAAACATCTCGTCTTGAAGTCTAGCCCCCCTTTGTATAGGGGGCTAGATTGTTTGTCGGGATAATGTATGAAAAGTAAGAAAAGTTTGACTTTTACAAACTATCAATCAATAATTGTTGATAGAAACTATGAAAACGAAGATAAAGCACAACTATACCAAATGGATACTACTCTCTGGAATTGTAGTCCTCATTGGGCTTTTCATTATCTTTAGACTCAAACCCAATACTGACGATGTAAGATTTCAGCCTGTGGACTTAAGCACATGGGATGGAAAAACCGTCTCAGATTACTACAGAGAGAAACTGAGGATGTCGCCATACGAAGCCAGAGATGCTGCAGCTGTGGGAACAAGTTTCTATGTATCGGACTCTATGACAATCGATGCTCTTGTAAGCAACTTACACTACTATGGTCTAGTAAGGGACGAACAGGCATTAAGGTACGCTCTGGAGCATTCTAACGATAGCGTGCCAGGAAATAGTAATGCTCTAAAAATAGGAGCAGATAAAACAATCGATAGAGGCTACTACAGTTTAGGTTCAAACATGAACACATGGGAGATTGCAGACGTACTTCTTAACGAACCAAAAGAGTCTAAAATAGACTATGGATATATGTTCATGCCAGGGAAGCCTGACAATGAGAATTAAACGAATATGAAAAACAAAAGAACCAGACAACAATACGTCATTACATTCATAGGATTAATTGTCGTAGTACTTGGGTTTGTAAAAATAATTTCAGATAGAAATAGTTCACCTGCTAGTAACCAAGAACAGCACCCTTTAATAGTATCAACTCCAGATCCGAATCCAGAAAGAACACTCAATGATAATGAAAAGTTTGTAGCTCTCGCAAAAATGTATATAACCCTCCCTGAAGGTACGGAGTATCGAGAAGAAAGAACAGATGATCCTGGTAGACCAACAACAATTGGTTTTTATATTACAGGCGGATCTGAAGACGAACCGTACCAACTATATGGAGTGTACCAAGACAAAGATTTTGCTGAAGCAGGGCTTAAACAAGCTCAGAAGGAAATGGAGCAAGATAGCATCAATGAAACGTCTGTAGGCGGTTATAAGGGCGTTGAAGGGCTTGTAACAGGGCCCAAGGGCAGATATCTAACCCTTATTCTTAAAGATGGCAAACTAATCAGTTTCTCAACCATACCATCAACTGAAAAGAATAAAGAAATCACTGAGCAAATTTTATCAACAGTAAGCTTCGACTAAGTGTTTTTTTGACTTTTTACCTTTATCCTAGCCAATAGAACTAGATACAAATACAGAATAAGAGTTGTATTGGCAAAATTACACTCACTTACCTTGATTTCTCCATGTGCCACCTTGTGACGAATTTTGTAGCCCATTGGCTCAAACAAAATAAATTTAATTTGCTGACAGAAATCCTCGCCAAATATATTTTTAAACTCGTCTGAGTCCAGATGATACTCAGAAAGGGTCGTGGTTCTAGTTGCAATATCCCTTTTTTTATCTAAAGAAACTATCTGAATTCCAAACCCTTGAGCTATATTTAAAAATAAACTCTCAAATTGGGGAACTAAAATATGCATTGCAGATACATAATCTTTCTCAAGATATCTATTTAAACCTACAAGTACAATTTTTCGCTGGTCAGAAGTAAATAGTTTAGATTCAGAAAAATAGTTAGTCAGCTTTTCAATGGTTAAATTTTCTCCAGTAGAGTCAGAATGTAAAAGCATATGCATTAATCTACCCAATGATAACTGATAAATTTGCTTTTGACTAAGATCGTACATCTGTATAAACCATGAGTATCCTGCAATTGAACCACCTCTCAAAGCGTGGCCAGCATCAGATACACTAGTCAAAGTTGCAAATTGATATGTAAGTGGCATATTTTTTTCAGATAGAGCTTGAACATCTCTTACTTTAGGCATAAAGTCTGAGTGCTGTCCTATAATTTTAAGTATCTTATTTATATCTTTTATTTTTAGTATTCCATCAAGGAAAGCTACCAGTGATTTATGTTGTTCATCGGTTAGTTGATACTGAAACTCATGCTCCTTGAAGTCATTGCCGGACTCAATTGACTTTTTATTCATCTCTACCACTTTGTTTTTGCAGAGCTTTATAGATTTAGAATCCTGAAGCTTGTCGGCTAATTCAAGAGCATCCTTGTAGTAAATAGCAGCACTAAAATAGGAACCATTTTCTTCAGCACTCTTTGCTTGAGAAATTAAATCAACTAAATTTTGTTGTCTATTTTTCATAATCATTTGAAACTAAAGACATAAGGTCGTCTTCTTGTTCGTAGGCCTTCAGTCTACCAGATACAATTCCCAACCGATAATGAATACCCTCACTCATTAAACGCCAATTGGTGGTTTCCAAAACGGACTTTATGGCTTTTTTAATAACATGAGTGCTGTCATATTCTTCCCGCTCCTCTTTGTTATCAGTGGCGCTAAACTCCACAATTACAAACTTACCCATTTCTGGTTTACTAAATTCCAAATCAGTATAACCAACGTCTGAAATAACCTTTGAAACCAAATCTTTCAGCTGTTTTAGTTTTAATTTTTTGAGTTTCTTCGCCTTTTGGAAAACAGGATCCTTCTCCTTTTTCTCTTGCTTTTTCCATTCTTTTACAAGGTACACGATTCCATCAAGGCTAGTAATAGCCTTGGGGCCATCTTCATCATTCAAACAAAACTCAGAACGATATTCCTCCAAAAGCTTGAGTTGTCTCTGTTCTTCTTTTTCTCTCGCAATACGTTTCTTTTTAGAATCAATGACATCTATTTCTTTGAATGAACATTTAGGGCAGTAAGTAATGATGGTCAGCTTTTCACCCTTTTTATCATACTTTGTTTCTAGATTTGCATCGCAGTCTTTGCACCTAGGACGTTCAAAATCCCAAGGAGAACCATCTTCATAGAAAATTTGTCTCTTTTGGCACTTTAGGCACTCAAACATGAAGGATACCTGCATATTGTCGTCATAGGCATCATGTAAAGTTTTTTCTATAACCTTAGTAGGAGAGTGACACTTGTCGCAGAGGATTCCGTCAGGTGCCTTGGCATTATCAATTTTCTCTTGCCGTTTCCGATCGGCTTCCATCCATTCTGAGATACGGTCTTTCTTATGGCGATACCTTTCGATTTTTATAACATTAACTGTGTAACTGCAGCATTTATGGACCTCTTTATCAAAATTAGTCTCGGGCTCTTTAGCTTTCAACTCGCCTCGATGTTGCTCCATTCCTTTACGCAAACGCCAGTACCAATCAAGACACTCCTCAATTGTGTGAAGATCATACAAGTCCTCGTAGTGCGAGTATTCTTGAAGGTAAACAAACATATTGTTTATTCATAGAACCAGAGGAAGTCTGGATCTACCTCTTTTATTTCAGGATCCCAAAGTAACCAACGTCCATCAACATCTTTAACGTCCCAATAGCCCTCGAAGTACTTATAAACAATTTCCTCATCAACGAAGTCCTTAGTTGACAGCTTGATAATTACCCTATTTTCTATTTCTGGGTCATCCTCGATTTTAATAACACTGGTGTCTAGAAGGGGTTCATACCCCTGTTTCCAGTAGTCAAAATCATAACCTTTCTTAAAATTATCTGACAGCAAATCAAATGCTTTCTCTAGTTTGCGAGCCTTGAGGTAGTTATAGAACGCTCTGACCGCCTCTAACGAGCTTTCCTCGGGTTTAAAGTCAATCTTCTGAACATCAGCCAATGGATCCTCTGCCGTGGCCATTTCAAGCCATTTTTGCTTAATTGAGTCGGAAGATATACCAAGGCCTAATCCAGATAGACCAGCTGTGTTTATACCAACTACCTCGCCACAAATATTAATCATAGGCCCACCGCTTACTCCAGGGTTGAGTGTGGTATCCGTCTGAAGATATTCAATACCAACGTCTTTAGATCTTCGGCGGCCTGAAAGTGATCCTTTGTTAACAGAAGCCTCTCCACTGAGTTGTCCACCTAATGGGAAACCAATTGCAAGCAACTCCTCTGCAGGATCAAGTTCTGATGGTTCACCCCAAGAAATAACAGGCAATTCTTTATTGATCTTTATTATGGCGAGATCTGCATTTTTATCAGCCATAAGCACTTCTGCTGTTTCGAATGAATTATCTGGTAAGACAACCTTCGGTGTGGGTTCAAACTCAATAACATGGAAATTGGTTAGAATTACTCCACCTGATTTAATAGCAAAACCAGATCCTTCAGCTTCTCCCCCAATGATTCTAACGACAGATTGACGAACTTTTTCAATGGAATCCTTTTCGTTGCAATCAATTTTTTCTGCACCGCCAAGCTTGATCTCAACTTTCTCCAGTCGTGCATTAGTCTCACCGAGTTGCTTGTTTGTATAGATCAAACCAAATAATAAGGCTAGTAGAATGCAAAATCTGACAATTGATGAAACATTTTTCATTTATTTTATTTTAAGTTCAATCATGACTTATTACAGTTATTCATTAATAATTTCCCTCAATACCTCCAAAATTCGAACCATCGCAAATGTATCTAGAGTGCAATATTTGCTCAAATCCTCCATAATTTTATCTCGTTGATCTTGGTGTTTGTCTTCTAAAACAGTTTGGGTCCACATTCTCCTAGCAAGGAGTCCATTGCCAACATTGAGCTCCTTGTAACTTAATTCAGGAGCCAATACAGGCATTACTTTTTTAACTGATGCACTACCAAAGAAATCCTTATGGAAATACCACATCTCAGAGAAAGGAATCATTAGATCATTTATTCTCTCGTTAAGTTCTGCCAAAAACTCTGAATATTCTGGGTATAGTGCGACCATGCGGTCATTGCATCCTTTTTCATAACTCATGTTCCAAGTAAGAACAGTGCCTTCATTGCCAATATCTTGTGTGAGCTGACTAAGAAGTTCTGGCATCGGATTTGAATTCTCCGAATGCAGATATTCATGATGCTCGACTTCAGCTTCTGGGGATTGAAGAACGTGCAAGGAGTACTGAAATGGATAGTCTTTATAAGGGCTCATGCGATCAAACACGGGGACTACTGAGGACATCGTTTCATAATCAAAAAAATAAAGTGGGTACTGAAAAGAATCTAAAAATTCTCTGATCTTTTCTTTATCTAAAATTGGCCTATCTTCTCTGGTTGTCTTTACTTGAGCAAATTGTTTTGGTCTTAGAACTAACTCATCAGGTACATCAGCTATCCTTGTTATGCCCACGTCCTCTAAACTAGCTATTTGTTCAGCACTAGGGTAACTAAGCTCGTAAATATTGTAGGGATCATTATTTGGTTTCAGTATCTTGTAGATATCCAACCATTCTTGGAACCATTGAGAAACACCAGGAATGTTAACTTTGTTCACGTACCGAGGAGAAATGTCAGGAATTGTTTTTTCGCCTAGCATTGTCTGAGCTGCGGATACCTGTTGCTCAGTTACTTCTCTCAGAGCTTTTACTTTTTCAGTGATATTAGTTTGGTCACAAAGAAGTTTTGGATCTATATCCCCATTTCTTTCATATTCCTTATTTGCATGAATAACAGAAATGTTCCTAACAGAATATCCAGACTTCTCTAGAACTAACACTTGAAAGGCTAAGTCATACTCATGTTCTGGCTTGGCTTTGGTGGTAGCTTTGATTTCAATTAAGTCAAATTCTTTCTCTCCAACCTTCTGCAGAACATCAAAAATACAGGTTAAACTATCAGCTTCTAACCTGCCTTGAAAAATAGTTTGGGTACCATTATTAATCTCCTTGAGCGTCTTATTGGTTAACGAAAGATACTCATCATAATTGTTAAATCCTAAACGAATGGCATCAGGAAACAGCTTTTCTGCGTAACTTTCAAATTCATGACCAGCGTCAAATAAAGCCTGTGTATCTTCATCGACCGGGGGAAGTTTATTTTTATCGAACTTCTTCAACCACAGCCAGGCGGGGTGGCGGAGAAATAACATATAGTCTGATTTAGAAAGGATCATAATGGTTTATTTGATTCAACAGTTTTTTTAATAGATATCTCTGCATTTTTCATCTCAATTTTGTAACTAGGTTTACCTTTTCCTTCTGGAGTCTTAAGTTCTGTAATTTTCCCTGCAATAGTTTGTGTGAAATCTGGCACGACATAAGGCTTACCAAACAAATAAATCTCAGGTGGGTTTTGAGTTAAAATCATGAATTTATTCTTCTCAACTTTTTCAGGAGGGTTTCTTCGCAATGTAAAGTTAAGCGTTATATCTTGAGTTACTTTTCCTTGGGTCAGTAGCCTATGAACCCAATATGCATTTCGAACATCTTCCATTTTTAGACCTTCAGGCAAAGGGAAAGGGACCGCTACTCCAGTCTTAGCTTCAATCTCAGCTAATGCTTTCGCAAAATTGTATTGATCATCAGAAACAATAGACGATGCATCGAGGTCTGCTGCAAAGAGTTTTCGTTTGAATCCTACATCATCGATAAAGCTAATGATCAACTGTTGTGTATCTTTAATAAAATCGAGAAGTCTTAGTTGTTGAGAAGCACTTACAAGTTTTTCTGGGTTTATTCCAATATTAAACTTACCTTTAGTTTCCCCAGGTTTGAAATCCATTTTAATATTTAAAATTTGACCAGCGACAGTTTCTATGAAGAATTTCCCTTGCTCAACCCAAATTTCAGCAACATACCTGGCTTCTTGTTTACCATTATCAAGTATAAGTATTTGTCTCGTTTTAGTTGGTCCAATAGTAAGCTTAACTTTGCTATCAGGAGAATTTTGATCTATCCGTTGACTGCCTGAAAATATTTCCAATGAGTCAATGTTAGAGTCATCAAGATCAACCGTCCCAGTTCCATCTTGCACAGCCTTACGAAATGCTTCAAATCTCTGGCGTTCTTTTTTTGATTTGGTTGAAAATTTAGCTCTTAATTTAATAGTAGGTGCTAGTTCAGGTTTATATGTTTTACTAGGCATAAAGTCGACCTGTTTTCCATCAGAACTTTCAAGACTGAAGACCGTACCCGGTGACAATAACTCACCTTTACGAAATCGCCAATCAAAACCTGGTAATTCAAGAATCTGCCTTTCAATTTCATTTATGTGTTGTACTCCTGCACTTAGAGTCTTATCAGTTTTTATTCTCAGCATTGCTCTCTTTGCGAGTTTTACTCTTGCGTCTTGAAAATAGGAGTAGAGTGCCTTGTAATTCCTTGGGGTAAGTCGGTTTTCCTTGATATCAATGTGTATAGTAATTGAAGGATTTTCAGCATCTGACTGAGCCATGCACTTTTCAAGTGCCTCCCTAGCTTCAAGACTGGTTTGTATCGGATGCCAATAAACAGCTTTTTTACTATTATCAACAACAATAAGTGCCGTAGGAGATTGGACTTGATCAATCAAGAAAAATGCAGAGTCTAAATCTAAAGAAAAGCTAAGAGTTTTTCCGTCCTTCAGGTACTTACCAGTTTCGTTCCCTTTAATTTGAACCTTACAGATCTCGCCAGTATGTTCTTCCTTAATAAAAATTTGCAAGTATCCATCTATTCCATAGTCGTTCGCAGTTTCATCGCTGAGAACCATACCAAAAGTACCGGTATCAGGTAGAGAGTTTTTAAATAAATTTACTGCCTTACTACCTATTCGATGTTGCTTGTTTCTCTTTTTTCCGGGCATAGATCATAGTGTATTTTCAATTATAGAAATTTCATCCATTGTTAGATTGTAAAGTTTGTAGACCAACGTATCGATTTGGGACTCAAGCTCGTCAATTTCAATCTGTTTTGATTTTATTTCCTCAGACCCTCTATTTGTTATTAAAAGAATCTCCTTGACGTATTCTGCGATTTCATCTGCGATAGACATATTATTACTCTCAAGAGTAGGGACAGGTAAATTTTCTATCTCGTAACAATTAACATTGCTATTTGTGCTTGTTTTCTTAAATATCCAATTTATTAAATATGAGTTGTAAAGCCCAAGCAGGAAGTGCATATTGTAGTTTTTGTCGTTAGATATCACGTAATTACATGAATTTGCACAGAACTGACCTTCAGGAATAATAGTCATTATTAAGCGGCGCTCATCGTCCACACCCGTGATTCCTTGCATTGCTATTCTTTGCGATTCGTGGTGGTGGCTTTTTTTACTATTTTTGTGGTCGTTTATATAATCTTCAGCGTTAACATACTCAACTTCTCCCTGACTTAATTCATCTGTAAGCAAATATCTTTGAACAGCTGCCCCCTTAATTACTTTTGGCTTGCTCGAATCATCCGTAAAGTATTTTCTATGGAATGTCATGTTAAGCTCACCTTCCAAACAAGAAATAGGGGCTTTAGAGTTAGATTTGTATATCTTGGCAAATAGCTCCTTAGTATTTTGGTCAAGCATGGGAATTTGAGCGGAGAAAGGATCGAAAGATAGAATCTCACTTTTAGAGTAATCAATAGAAAAATTAGAGTCCATATACTTTGACTCCCACACATTCAGTCTAAATGTGTAATCGTCTTCTTCAATTTTCCTAGAAATAAGAATGCAGACACTCATTTTCACAGCTTCAAATACCCTACGCTTAACATTGTCACGCTCTGGAAAAGAATCAACTTGTATTATTTCCTGTGTATTAAAAAAGAACTTACGGAGCAATTTTGCTGAGTTATCTCCCAGAAAAGAGTTTTGAAATATTTCACACAAGATACCACCATCTCTTTGGAATTGAGTAGACCTGGCAAGAAAGAGCTTGTATGCATTTAACTTCCCTCCTTTAGCCACTTTGTATACATCCATTTTTTTAATCTTCTTAATGTCATCTTTTTTCTCACCTTGATAAACATCGTAAGGTGGATTGGCAATAACGAGGTCGAATCCACTTGATATACCAAACATCCATTCAGGATCGAACCAAGATGTGGATCTGTGTGTAAATGGCTCCCAATTAGTCAGTTTTTGAGTCAACTCAGCTTTGCCAACACCCATGAAGCCATGCTCTTTGATTAACTGATCAACCAGTCGCTTTTGCGCAGTGACAAACTCAGTTTTTAACTGTTCTCGTTCTATTCCTGAAGCATTGAAATACTGATCTCTGATGTATTTAAGGTCATCTATCTTTTCTCTATCATCAAAGAGTCCTGTTTGTTGCCCAGCTTTATCAATATCTGGGAGGCTGAATAAAGTATCTGCAGTAACGAATTTAAAATCCAAATTAGGAAGTGGCTCAATACCTCGATTTTCAGAGGAGTCGTCAATACGTTCGTCAACAACTAAAGTCAAAAAACATCGAAGCCTAGAAATTTCCGTAGCGATGGTTTGGATATCTACTCCATAAATATTTTCCCTTATTACCCCTAATTTACGAATATAGTCAAAGTTTTTATGAGAAAACTCTCTTTCAATAACCCTTCTAATCTCCGGTGAAGTACTCTTAAGCTGTTTCTTGAACCAAAGCTGTCCGTCAGGGTCAACTTGTTGAAGGATGAAGACCATTTTTTGCAGGGCTCCGATAGGAAAAGCTCCTGATCCACAGGCTGGGTCCAATATCTTTATTTTTTCAACGGCATCAATGATATCTTGCTTTTGAGGATTGTTAAGTGGATATTCAGCGTCATCACTCAAATCGTAGGTAATAACGGCTCTAAGTTTGTCTTCTGGAATATCTGTTTTTTTCTGCAGGTAAAGCAACAGACTTTCATCCACCATGAACTCTACTATTTCTCTAGGAGTATAGAAACTTCCAGTACTTTTACGAATAGATTCACCAGTGTCAGGGTTAATTTCAGCAAGTAAATTTTCAAATATACGTCCTAACATTTCTGGGTCGATAGAAAGTTCTTCATCGTAACTGGTATTTTCATCAATAGTAAAGTTGTATAGCTCAAGAATCTTAAAAAATTCAACAAACCATTCATCAGGAATAATCAAAGAATCGTGAAATATTGACTGATCTCCATTTCTTCTTTTATAAAAATCGTCCTCATGGGGAGAAAAAAGTCCTCCGTTTAAGTATGGTATTAAGGAGTAGGGTTCATCATAGTAAGGGTCTTTACGAGAGCGTACAGGCTGATTTAACACTTCAAAAAAGATGGGTTCTAAAACTGAGTGATAATATTCTGGATGAGTGGAAATAGCTTCAAGAGAAAGTAGTTCTTGTGGCATCAACGATACCCCAGCTTCACTTCGTTTTTCTCTTAAAAACCAACAAAAAATAATTCTGCCAATTAAACGAACTGCGAACTCTGAGTTAACTCTGCTTTTACTAGAAACAGAGGGTAGCTGTAGCAATGACTTGTATGTTTTTTTATTCTTGCCTGAACCAAGTGTTCCTCCTACCAGTTTTATAAAACACTCTGAAATTTCGTTATAAAATTCTTTATTTACAACCTCCAACGAAAATCTATCTTTTAAATCATCAAAATCCATTACCAAACCTTTACTTAGTAAAAATTTGGTTGGTGTATTAGTTTTGGCATTTGGTCCTAAGAAGAACGAATATCTTTTTGGATTTGAGTAAGCAAGTGTAACCTTTCCCTTATCAGTGCGTTGAGGGTTTGCAGTCATAAGGGAAAACCTCCAATCATCACTCTCTGGAGAATAAAAAATCGCTAAAGCTTGAAAAACAGCACTTTGCTTCATGACTTGGAAGGCTTCTTTAGCTAAAGTTATTCTCTTGTTAAATGAACCAGAGTATTCAAATTCGAATATCTGCAAATCTAAGGATTCACTTCGTCCTAAGCTGAAGGCTTTTTTTAGAGCTTTATACTCAGAGGTAGAAACAGGCCGAATATCACTCCGGAAATCCTTCAGAAAGTCCTTACTCAAAAAAGTCAAAAAATGATCTCTGTTATAGTCTTGATTTAGTTTCATGCTCATATAAATTGTTCCGCAAATAAGAGTAATTCCTGTTCGCTCTCGGTTCTATTAGCTCTTGTGAGAACGTTTCTAATATAGGTTTCAGGTACAATCTCTAGAAGTTTTTTATATGCTGTCTGCACATTGCGTAGGTCAAGGCGTGAAATATCTTTAAGAGCTCCATCACTAAGGTCATCTAGGGTTTTTATTATGGAGATAATGTCCTCACAGTAATCCCTTGAGGCGGGTAACTCTTCAGAAATTATTTTAAGTACCTGAATCGATTTAGCTCGGCGACCCTGGATTTTCGGTAGTTCATGTTTCCCGAACAACTTCTCTTTAGCCATATTAAATGCATTTATAAAGTCGTCACTAACAGACTTTCCTTCTTCATTTTCCTTTGCTCTGAAATAAGGCAATGCGTGTTCTGCAGAAACAACTTCAACAACCTCTGGATTTTCCCCAAATGTGAATATAGAATTTGAGCCTTTCTTTCCGAAGACAACCACACCTTGGTGACCAGTATCTACGCGCTTAACCCGACTCCTTCGTGGAAGACCCTGAGCTTTCTGCATATCATAATTTTTTAATGCCTTTTCATACATCTCTCTGTGTGGGGCATCCCAAGAAAGCTGCTCATCTTGTTCTCTTGCCTTATCGAATTCATCTTTGAAGAAACTGGTTAGTTCTTCATCACTAGTAAGCGTACGAGTATCACTACCTACAACAGAATTTATAAGTTTGATTTTAAGTGTAGAAATAGATTTAACTTTGGTTTCTTCTTCACCGATTGCTGTTGGGAAACAGTTATAAACGTATAAATTATCAAAGACTTTCTTATTGATACGATTGATACGTCCCACTCTTTGAATAACTCTGGTGGGGTTGTATGGGATATCATAATTAATGACAATACCAGCTCTATGTAAGTTGAACCCCTCACTTAGAGCATCGGTAGCGAGTAAGACATCATAGTCATTCTTCTGTTGTTCTTCAGGATAGGACGCGTCAAAATTAGCTTTGATTATTTGTTTATAACTATCCGTTCCTTCGGAAGCTGTGTAGAGCGTAACCCTATCAAAGCCTCTTTTATGCAACTGATCATGTAGGTAATCAACCGTATCTTTATAACTTGAGAAGATAACAATCTTTCTCTCTGGATTTTCAGAAAGAAATTCCTTAAGTTTAGAAACGAGTTCATCTAATTTGGGATCTAAGTCAGCCTGAGAAGAATTAGAATACCACTGACTATGAATTGATTTGAGGAGACTAGTATCGTGACGAACATCTTCAATGAAACGTGGGCTCAATAATTCTTTGTCAATTTCTAGAAAACCCTTCTTACTTCTGAGTAACTCCAAATCTTGTGTCAAAGCATCATCGTTCTCTCCATCCTCAAGATCATAGTCTTTAGGATCGGGGAATTGTCCTTTCTTCATAATAGGTACCGTGCCAATTTCATTCCACCAATTCTCAATCTTTTCATTGGACTCAATCATTTTTTCTAGTGTTGATCGGAAAGCATCTTTTGAGCTTTCAAAACGCATAACCAACAACCGCCTCATGAACTGAGCCAAGTTAGACTGAGCGATCTTAATGTCCTCAACGTCATCAAATTCGTCTTTATATTTTTCGATGAATTTCTTTCGGCTTTCCTCGTCCATATACTCTGAAGCCGTAGGCTTGTAGCGAGCTCCGATAAAACCTTGATTTTCTGGCTTGGTGATTAAACTTAAGGTATCGACATACAAACCATAAAGTTCACCCAAATCATATTCCAGAAGATCCGGACCTTTAACCTCAGAAAAATCTACTCCCTGTGCCTCTAAATCCTCACGGTAGCGAGTAATGTATTTAAGATCTAGTCTCGAACGGCGAATAATAATAGGCTCAATAAGCCTTCTTTGTTCAGCCGCAATTTCCCCTGCTTCTTTATCAATTTCCCCTGCGTCCATATCTCTGGACATATTGCGGCGCAATTTTTTGTATCTTTGAATAAGTTCTCGATATCTTAGACTGAGATTGTCGACTGAGCGAATCGTTGATTGTCCAGGTGTCTGGAAAAGTTTCAAAAGAGCGAAAACATCTTTGGGGTCATTGTTAAATGGCGTTGCAGTAAGGAGTAAAACTTTGTTGTTAGGATTCCCTCTGCAGACCTGGTGTAAGAGCATATAATCATTAGTGTCTTCATTTCGATATCGGTGTGCTTCATCCAAGATAAACAGGATTGGCTCACGAGATTCCTGATAACGTTCGTATACCTCACTAATTTTCCCTGAACTAAATACTTTTGAACCCCTAATGCCAAACTGCTCCTTATAGTCTTCCCACTGTGGAATAAGGTGGGGTGGTGAAATAACAACAGTACTCATATCCATATTGCGAGCAACGGCAGAGGAAATAATACTTTTACCTAGACCTACAACATCAGCAAGAATTGCACCATCATATTTGTTCAACTTATCGATTACCATTTTTACGGCATCAATCTGATATTCCAAGTCACTATATAAACCCTTAGTAATAGCTTTTGGAGTTTTTATTGAGCCGCTTTCTTCTTGATGAAATAACTCATGAAGAATACGAATGTAAATATCATAAGGGCTGGGGACTGCATACTTCCAAATACGAGGTTTTATGGTCTCAATAAAATTGTCTTTAGTGTTTGGATCTGCTATTGCAATGGATTGAGAGTCACTCCACATACTCTCGAATTCGTTTTTGTACTCTTCAAACTTACCCTTCTCACGACTAGAGTCATTGAGTTCGCCTTGCCCAACTAAACCCTTGTAAGTAAGATTACTTGAACCCATGAACAAAGTTCCAGGGAAATCGCCATTTTGAGAGGACTCTTTGGTGTTGTGAACAAGATAGAATTTTCCGTGATAATCAGAGACTGTTTTTCTTATTTCAAGAGTTCCATTTTTAACCTTCTCTATGTACAAATCAAAAATTTCATTGGAACGGTCGCTGTCAAAAATATCACTATCGTTCATAAAACTAACAAAGGCATCAACATAATTAAGCTTGCGAACGGTTCTGGAGTTAGTATTATCTCTGGTTTGCCATTTAGAAAGGTCAATATCACCTTCTTTAGATTGCTGAACAATTTTGGGAACTAATTGTGGGTCAACCTCTAATCCAACAAGTATCCTGATTTTCTTGTCTTTAAACTGATCAAATAACGCCTGAAACCCAGAAAAATAAAAGAAACCGACCGCAATATCGATTTGGTCAGCATTTGATAAAGCATTCTTAAGCGCTTCTTGTAAGGTCTGGTTTTTATTGTCAATTAATGCCATAGTTATTTATTCTTGCTATTTATGAACCTCTCAATGTCTTCCTTCTTATAACGCCTCACTCTTTTAACTCCAATTCGCACAGCTTTAAGGATCCCTTTTTTATCCCACAACCTAAGCGTATTAGGATGGACTTTTAGGACTTTGGCTGCCTCAGTTAGTGTTAGCAGTTCTTCCATAGGTTTACTTACCATTAGCTACTAATAGAATACAAAAACCTCAGGTTTTATTCAACACCTTATTATAGCTTTAACTAGGCAATTACACATAATGACATTAAAAAACTAGCCATTTGACCTGTAAATAGGTACTCTGAAGGCATAAATAAATCCGCCTAACGAATCTATCGGGGCTTAGGTTTCTCTATTTTTCAAAAAATAGGAAAACTTAAGCCCTTTTTTGTTGGCCATAAATACTATGCCAAAGCCAAAAGTTAAAGAAACAAAGATCTCACCAGGGAAAAGATACGAACCTACTGAGCGTGACGAACAACTTCTCAAAAAATGGAAAGCTCGATTTAAGCGAGCTAAAGAGTTTCGTGATCCATATCAAGCCAAGTGGCTGAGAATGTATCGGCTCTACAGGGCTTATCAGCATAAACAAAATTACGCCTACAACACTCGTCTCATGCCGCCAATAGCGTTTGAAATCGTCAAAACAGTTGTATCTAGACTCGCTACTGCTAAACGTAAAACAAGGGTCATTCCCAGAGACAAGAGGGATGTAGAGTCAAGAGCATTGTCTTCTTGGGATGATTTGGTCAACTATGACTTTGACATTATTGAATTAGCCAAAAAGCTTCCCCACTGGATTGAGTCATCAGTATTGTATGGAAACGGAATTGTTAAATTGGCCTGGAAAGTTCAAAACAGGAAAAAATCGGATGAAACATTCAAAGTCTTATATGACGATCCAACCATGATCCTATGTGACTTGTGGGACTTCCTGCCGGCACCAGAAACAGAGGATCTGCAGGATGGGTGCCCTTGGCTAATCCACAGGATAGTTAAAACTAAGGAAAAAATTACAAAAGAAGAAGAAAATCGTGGAGAAAACAATATATACAAGAATCTTGAATTTTGTACCCCTAAAAATGTTGAGGATTGGAAAAAAGAACGCTATGAAATTAACACCAAAAAAATGTCTCAGATTGATGGTGATCTTAAGAAAGCCGACACTGGTGAACAAAAAGTCCTGCCTGTAAAAAACGATCAAGAGAAGCAATTGGAGTTATGGGAATGTTGGGACTATGAGGAAGATGAGCTGGTAGTTATTGCCAATGGTGAAGTGGTAATTAGGGATGACGAGAACCCATACTTGGATATCAACAATGGGCACATCTTTGTTGATTTGCCAGATATGTCCCTTCTATGGGAATTCTGGGCAACCGGCCATGTTGAACCAGTTGAAAGTACCATTATGGAGATTGCTGACCTGCGTAACCAACGCATGGATGATGTAATTCTGATGTTAGATCCAGTAGTTAAGATCCGTAAAGACACTGGTATTACCAAGAATGACATTATTTTCTCTCCTGGAGCTGTTTGGGAGCTCAGAAAAATGGATGATGTGGTTATTGAGCGACCTCCAGAAATAAGTTTGATGGGGCTCAATGAAGATAAAATGCTGCGCGATGAGATTTCCAGAACTCTAGCATTGGGCGAATACCTACAAGGTCTTCCAAAATCATCCAGCGAGCCACTAGGTAAAGTGGCCATGCTTTTGGGACAGAGTAACCTGCGTCTAAGCATAAACGCTCAAAATATTTCTAATGCCCTAACTACTGTAGCCAATATCCTTATCCAGTTAAATAGAGAGTTCCTCAGTGAAGACAAGCTCTACAGGCTAGTAGGAAATAATGTTGATTTTAAGGAATTCAAATCTGAAGATAAAAAAGTTAGTGTAGATGCAATTGTCGAAGTTGAGCCAGTAATTCCGCCTGACAAACAAGCAAGACTAAATCAGATATTGTTGCTATACGACAAGTTCATTGCCCAGGACAAGCCGGACCCAAGTGACCCAATTGGCATAAAACAGTGGTTAATTCGCAAACGAGCTTTACAAAAAATGATTTTGGAGGAACTAGACCTGGATCAGTATGTCGATATTCTGCTTGGCCCAGAAATAACAGAAAAACAGGAAAAATCAGAAGAAACACCAACAGAGTCAGAAGCTGTAGCCCCTGTGTCGCCTTCTAACGGCACTTTGCAGAAAGAAACGACCAATAAGCCGCCTGTAGCGAACAAAAACAAAATTCGACAACTAATCGGGAAAATTCCTGGACTAGGGAAGATGCTTACTAACTAGCGATTATCTTTGATTTCTTGCCTTGTGTGAATATAATTGAGTTATGAAGGTAAGAAAAGTAAAACTCCCAGTGCCAATATTATTGGTTTTTGTATTATCGGTTATTTGTCTGTTTGTTGGTTACAAAACCGGCATTGATTCCAAGCCAACCAACTGTGCAGAACTTGGCGGAGCTTATCTTGAAATTGGTAAAAAAGAATTAGGGATAAATGACTTCGGATCTCAGGAATGGCTTCAACTAATTGAGGACGAAACAAAGTTTACCAAGGACTACTATAAAAGCTTGAGTAAATAACATGGATAAAAAAACTCTCTCTCTTCAAACAATCTCATTACTTATCAATTCAGGCGAGGCAAAAAAGGCACTTGAAAAATTAACTGAATTTGAAACGGAAAACCCTGATGACAAGAGACTGATATTTTATAAACCTGGCTTTTTGGTTGATATAGGAAACGATCTCAGGAACGAAAATATCATAAGAGAAGGTATTGATTTCGGTGAATCCACGCTAACACAAACAAAGAATAGCAAGACGAAGGCTTACCTTCACTATTGTCTGGCAAATGGGTATACAAGTTTATATCAGCTTACAGAAAGAATGGGTGGTGCTGTAGATCGCACAATATCGCAAAGTGCAAATCTATTACAAGCTAAACAACATTTAATTCAAGCGACAAATAATGAATTTGATGACCCAAACCTAAAGACGCAATTGTTAATTAACCTAGGCAACTGTTTAGACACATTAGGTCGAGGGATTGAAGCCATAACTGCCTACAACGAAGCGCTCAACTTGAACAAAAACTTCCCAATGGCAATAGCAAACAGAGCCAAAGCACTTCGGGCATTTGCTGATATCTCTGACAAATATCGGGCTTCAATATATGTAACCGCTTACCAAGATATCAAATCAGTTTTGGATGATCCAAAGCTGGTGCAAGTTGGAGGTACTGATGCTAAAAAAGCTTTTGAGCGCGAACTTGATTACATTGAATCTCTTTTTCAAGATAAATCATTACTTAAGAAAAGTATCAAGCATCCCAGATATAAAACAAAAGGGTTGACTAAATTCGAACAGTATTACTTAGATTTCTGCAGCAGGGAAAAGCTATTTCTCAATTTCCATATCCATGATGATTTTTGTGAAGCCGCAATTGAGGACCCAGTATTTATCAGGCTGATCACAAAAATTGACGACAACGACACATTCTATAATTTTGCCAAACAACTCAATCAAATTAAAGAAGATTACGCAGTAGCCAGACTTAACCTGGTTCAATCTCAATACAAGCAGAAGACTTTCGACAGTATTAGCAAGAGAACCAGCTATGTATACGCCCTGGACTACTCACAATTCAATCTTTATGTAGGTCTATTAAAATCGGCATTTAAGGATGCTTTCAATATATTGGACAAAATTGCTGTATTTATTAACGACTATTACGATCTAGGGCTTAAGGAAAATAACATCTACTTTTCCACAGCCTCAGTCTGGGAACATAAAGAAGTTATCAGGAAAGAAATACTCAATTCTGACAATTTAAGCCTTTATGCTTTATATGACATTTACAGGGATTTTAAACTCAATAGATATCAAAGGATAAAACAAATCAGAAATGCACTTACCCACAGACGACTGATTGTCTTCGACTCATTAATAACAAGCGTTGATGATAAAACAGATAAGCACAACATTGATTCTGACACTTTCTTTCAGGAGACAGTAAATCTTATGCGCCTCACCAAGGCTGTTATCATCTATCTAATTAACTTTGTGAACACAGAGGAAGATAAAAAGAATAAAATTAGCAACAAACCCATACTAGATATGTATGTCGACACATCACAGTTTCTGTAAGTCTTCAAACTTCTAAAATCAATGAAGTAATTCCTTATCGACCGCCGAATTTATCTATTTGTTACAATCAATGTAAGAATGTCTTTACATTTCTTACCTTCTTATTTATTCTAAATACTGTTGGCTCTTTAACAACAAGGAGTGTGTATTATTTTACACTATCGTGATTACAATTTAGTATCAGAATGGCAGAAGTTCGCAAGAATCAACTTTTAAGGCCTTGGCTACTTTATACAAGGTTCTGATTGTAGGATTTCTTTCTCCTCTTTCAATCATGCCAATGTAATTTCTATGCATGGAAAGCTTGGCTGCAAGTTCCTCTTGGCTAATTCCTTTAGCTTTACGGACTCTCTGCACCTTCTCTCCAAATTTAATCAGGATGTGTTTATGAGTAATCGGTTTGCCCATTAAACAAATCGTATATACTCCTTGTATGCTTCTCTACCTACTCCCTGTGGGTAATTGTGTTAAAAATAACCAAGAGAGAAACAAAAATTGATGTCAATAAAATACAACACAATACTGACAACCTTTAAAACAAATAAAAAGATATGTGTGAAAAACTGCTCATTTTCCAAAAAATATATGATTTACAACTGTGGATATACCCCATTATTAATAGGATTCCTAAAAGTCATAGATTGGTACTGGGTAGAAACTTAGAAGAAATAGCAATCTCGTTGCTTGTTACAACAATTAAAGCAAACAAGGCTCGCGGACATATTCGAACAGAATTGCAGCTTAAAATTTCAGATGAGTTAGATTCTCTAAGAATACTTCTGCGCCTTACAAAAGATTTAAAGTTTATGAGTATTAAGCAATATACGGCAGGGGCAGAAAAAGTGAATGAAATTGGCAGAATGTTACAGGCATGGATGAAAGTGCTATAGTTAATGTAAGGGGAAAACCATAAATGTCGTAGCGGGTGTTCCTTCGCGGCGGGAATTGGAATAATACATCCAACGCCGGTGCGTTCGCGCTCAATTTGAATAACAATACGGGTAGCCAGAACAACAATATCGGGTTTCGCTGCGCCAGTGATAATGACACTTAAAACAAACTGTGCCAGATGAGTGGTGTGCTTTTACGAATGCGCATCCCGGATCTACAAGATCACAAGGTTTTTTCCATCTCTTTGAAAAATTCAGAGGGAAAACATAAGACCTGTATCCTCATGCCTTTAACGTACGGCGTTATGAGGCATGAGGAAAATAGGTAAACATAAAATATGTTTGATGAAATATGCAATTTAGAACAACTTCTAAAAGCTTACTCCTACGCTCGTCGTGGTAAAAGAGAAAAGAAAAGAGTTTGCGAATATGATTTTTCTCTAGAAAGTAATCTGATCAAATTGAGGTATTTGCTTCTTTCAGATAACTATAGTCCTGCTCCATATGCCCACTTTACTGTTTATGATCCAAAGACAAGGAGTGTATCGGCTCCAGCTTTTCGTGACAGAGTACTACAGCATTCGTTAGTAAGCACAATAGAGCCCATCTTTGAAAAAAGGTTTATTTATGATTCTTATGCCTGTCGCAAAGGAAAGGGAACTCATTTTGGGGCAAAGAGAATAAAAAAGTTTCTGATGGCTGCCCGTTGTAAATATGGCAAGCAACAGGATTTTTATGTCCTTCAGTGTGATATCCAAAAATACTTTCAAAACATTGATTGGGATATTCTCCTCTCAATAATTTCAAAGGTAATTCATTGCGAGAGAACGCTTAATTTAATAAGGAAAATTATTGTTACCCATGAGTCAACTGATAATTCAAGTGTCCTTCCCCAGATGCAAAGACAATTAGATCTTTTTAGTCAAGTGCAGGTAGAAGTTCCTCCTGTGCGGATTGATGAAAGAAAAGGTCTTCCTATTGGAAATCTCACCAGTCAACTTTTTGCTAATGTCTACTTAAATGAACTTGATCATTTTGTAAAAGAAAGATTGAAAGAACGTTGGTATGCCAGATATATGGATGACTTTCTTATTATTCATCCAGACAAAAACCATCTAATAAAGACAAGAGACAGAATTGCAGAATATCTGGATCAAACGCTAAACTTAAGACTTCATCCTAGGAAAATTACAATAAAAAATGTTCAAGAAGGGGTGCCGTTTGTCGGTTATCGGATTTTTTATGACCACACACTTGTTAGAGGTGACACGTTGAGACATATGCAACGGAAATATCGATATAAAACCAAGTTACACCAAAAAGGAAAAATAAGTGATCTGACACTGGCTAAATCACAAACATCCATTCAGGGGCACTTGAAACACGCTAATGCACACGGCCTGTATGCTTTTATGACGAATAATCGTGTTTAACTTTTTTTCAGAATTAGTTATACTGAATGTATGTGAACGAATGAGCTGAGATGTTTATGGTATTTTATTATGAATATTAAACAAAAATTAAAAAAATATCTACTGGAGCCACGATTCCACTTTAGCCGATTCCAATTTAATTTGGTAGCAGTTTTTTTTGTTTCAGTAGGAATTGTAGCGGGAACTTACTTCACCCTTTCAGAGGTATGGCCAAAGGTTTTTGCTTTAAATGATTCTGCGAAGGTTTGGACTTTCAACTCAGCAAATTCAGGTGATTATACTGCCAGTCTGAGTTTAGTTAACGATAGCGGTGCTCAGCCTACTGGTGGGACCGTTGGAGCAAATGAATTCACCAATCCCGCCTACGATTCAGATAATTCCTCTTGGAACGTAGCAGCTGTTCCTGCTTCCGGCTGGGTAGAAGTGCCAGGTGACGCAACATACAGCACCAATAATTTTTTGGTAATGCAGTATGAGGCAAAATATGATTGTACCGGAGATGATGATGGCGATGATGCTACAACTTGTAGTGCCCCTGCTGATTCTGGTGCTGGTATGGATTATCGAGATCTAACTTTTGACAGTGCAAACGTTGTGTCTACTGCCAATGGAGCTCCAATTGTACATATTACTCAACCACAGGCAATCGCTGCCTGTACGGGCAATACGCACTTAATCACCAACGCAGAATGGATGACTATTGCCCGTAATGCTGAGGCACAAACAACCAACTGGGCAGATGGTACAGTAGGAAGTTTAGTTTCCAGTGGTGGTGGTATGTATCGAGGGAATGTCGGTGAAAGTACCAGTGTGGGTTATAACGGCTCTGATCCAGAATATGGCAGTAGTAGGGATACTAAGGCAAGGTTAACGCTCTCAAATGGCAGTCAGTTGTGGGATTTGTCAGGTAACGTTTGGGAGTTTAACAGCGACACTATTGCAGAAGCTGATCAACCAGATGTCAGTGGGCAAAGTGGTTATGCATGGAGAGAATTTACCGATCTTACAAGCTACGGATCACTCTCGTATGACTTAGTCAGACCCGCTGGCACTACCTACAATGCCAATCACGGTGTGGGTAGAATTTATCACAATAGTGAGTCTGTCAGCACAAGTGAGCGGGTGTTCCTTCGCGGCGGGGGTTGGAGTGGTACATCCAACGCCGGTGCGTTCGCGCTCCATTTGAATAACAATGCGGGTAGCCAGAGCAGCAGGCTCGGGTTTCGCTGCGCCAGTGATCCTGTAGCAATCTCCCAATCTTATTCATCTAGTTCTGGCCGCGAAGCGGCCGGCGGCAATACGATTTCTGTGGGTTCAATCGCTGATGGAAAAATTTATCAATCTGTTGATGTCGGAGATACCTCGACCTATGATTTTTCAGTTTATGTTTATGACACAACAACAGGAAATGACGGTGGTACGGTTGACTCTTCTATTGCCGAGCTGTACTACAACGGATCGACTATTACTACAACCTACACTAGTGTTGGCAGTGGTTGGTGGAAACTGTCAGGCACACTAACTGGTGCCAATGAATCCAGGGAATACGGAGTTCAAGTAAAAAGTGGTAAGACAGTTAAGGTCGATGATTTTACCCTAAGCAAACAAGGCGAATACAGTGTCTATACTACAACGGCTTACAGTAATGCTTTATTAGCCACCTGGGACACTTTTTGCGAAGGTACACTGTCGGGCTCTACTTGTACTGAGGACGCTACTTACGGTGGAAACAGCGCTATAAATTATCAAATTTGTACTGATGACGGATCTACTTGTGAGTCTGGTGGTTCCTGGAAATATTGGGATGGTGCCAACTGGCAAACAGCTAGTAATACCACTACTCACGTAAACACGGCGGCAGAGTTGACTCAAACTGCTATGCAAGCACTGCCCATTGTATCTCAAAAAATTTCTGTCAAGGCGATATTTACTTTTGGTGGCAATGACGTGCCTTATTTGCCACACATTTCGATTGGTTTGACAACTGACACCACTGCTCCGGATACAAATGCTTCTGCACTGGCAATGACCCGTTCAAATGGTGGAACCAGCGTCACCTCTAACGGATGGACCAATAACTCTAATCCTTATTTTTCTTGGACTGCTGGAGCAGATAACAGTGGCGGTAGCGGCTTAAAGGGCTACTGTTTGTATTTAGGCACTGATACTGCCGGTGATTCAGCTACCAGCAAAGGCTTACTTGGAACAAGCCCAGTGTCTACTGACGGCACAACCTGTCAGTTTATTATTTCTAGTACGAGCATTGATTTTGCTACAAGCTCATACAAGGGGGGTACTTGGCTTTCCACATCAAGTAGTCCATATTACCTAAACATCAAGGCAATTGATAACTCGGGTAATATTTTTGGGGGTAGTAGTGCTCAATTCCAGTTTCGTTTTGATAACACTGCACCCACAAATACCTCATATATTTCATGCGCTTCTGGTAGTTTTTCAAATGTGGCAGATATGAATTTTTCTTGGCCAACCTCAGGGGGTGTAGCTTCATCGGATGATAATGCTGGGATTTTGGGATGGCAATATCAGATCAATTCAACTGCTGGAACCTGGTTGGGGACAACTACAGAATCAACGCTTGGAGTAAATAATTATATGCCGACTAGCGAATCTTCACGAACTCTGACTCAAGATCAAGATGGTTCTTCAATTGTATCTGGGAATAATATTGTTTACTTTAGAACTGTAGATTCAGCTGGTAATACATCGTCCTCTTCAACATACAGAACCTGCAATCTTTCCTATGGAGGAGCCGCTCCTGCTTTTGATGGCTTGGATACTGTTACCATTACTCCTGCAACATCAACTTCCAATTCTTATGCTTTAAGTTGGCCCGCAGCAACACCTACCTCGGGTCAGTCTGTTGCCCATTATTATTACATGATCAACACTGCTCCACCTTCAACTTTAGCTACACTTCAAGGTAATAGTGCTACATATATCGATAACGGGACTTCAACTACAGTCTCTGCAGATGCGCTGCCCAATGTCAATAAAGGTAGCAATACGATCTATGTTGTAGCAATAGATGATGCTGATACACCAAACTACTCACCGTCAAACTACATAACGGGAACCTTTACCCTTAACTCCACGGATCCTGATAATGTAGAAAACTTAGTAGCTTCTGATTCATCAATAAAATCTCAGTCTCAATGGAACGTAACTCTTACCTGGACGGCCCCTGATTATCAAGGAGCTGGCAATTTAACTTACTTAGTTTATCGATCTACCGATGGATCAAGTTTTTCCCAAGTCGGTTCTACAACTGGCTTGTCTTATGTTGATAATACGCCAACATCAGAGCAGTATTACTATAAAATTCATACTCAAGATGGAGCTGATGCTCAGAGTTCTGGCACAAATGCCGTTACTATTACACCTACCGGTAAGTGGACTACTGCCCCATCCCTAGACTCTGGTCCTGATGTTGGAAGTATTACAACTAAAAAAGCAACCATAACCTGGTCTACTTCGAGAACTTCTGATTCAAAAGTTCAGTACGGAACCAGTAGCGGTAGTTATGGAGACGTTGAACCAAGTAACTCCAGTCAGGTTTCTTCACACTCAATTCAGTTAACTGGACTAAACCCAGGAACTACCTATTATTACAAAGCTAAGTGGACCGATGAAGATGGCAATACAGGTACTAGCGAGGAAAAAAGTTTTACCACTGCTCCTGCTCCTAGTGTCAAAGAAGTTGAGGCAAAAAGTATTGGTCTTTCTTCTGCTATTATTGAATTCACTTCCAAGGATGCTAGTAGGGTTAAAATATATTATGGAACTAGTACGAATTTTGGTGGAGTCAAGGAAATTTCCACTTCTACTTCAGAAACAACCTACACCGCTCAGCTAACTGATCTTTTGGATGGCACTAAGTATTACTACAAAATTAATACTTTTGACAGTGAGAACGAAGAATATGCAGGCGACACTTATTCTTTTACCACTTTACCCAGACCAAGAATTAGCAATGTCAGAATTCAGCAGGTAGCCAATACAGCTCAATCAACAATTTTGGTTACCTGGAGCACAAATACTGATGTGTCTTCTATTGTAACTTACTATCCGGAAGGCAATTCATCAGATGCAAGGGATGAGGTTAATGTCGCTCTAACCAAAGGTTCACATAAAATGATTGTTCGTGGCCTTGCTCCCCAGACCAACTACAACCTTATCGTCAAAGGAAGAGACAAAATAGGTAATGAAGCCAGCTCGGACATTCAACGCCTTACAACTGCCACTGACACCAGACCACCGCAAATTAGCGAGCTAAATGTTGAAGGATCAACAGTTCCTCCTACAGCCTCCACAGCTCAGGAGTCAACTGCACAGCTAATAGTATCCTGGAATACTGATGAGCCTTCTACTTCTCAGGTCGAGTTTGGTGAGGGTACGGGAACAAATTATTCTTCAAAAACGCAGGAAGATAGTAATTTAACATATAACCACTTAGTGATTATCTCAGGTTTAACTCCAAGCAAGGTATATCACCTGAGAGCTATTTCCAAAGATAAAGCAGGCAATATAGGTAACTCAATTGACACAGTCACAATTACTCCCAAAACTACCGAAAATGCGCTTAATCTAGTGATTACCAATTTGCAAGAAGCCTTTGGTTTCTTAGGGAAATTAAGAGAATAAAACAAATATGAGTGAGTATTTATTTCAGGTCCAACAAGTCTCGAAATCGTTCCATGTAGCTACGGCTGACGTGCCTGTCCTAAAGGATATAAATTTTGATGTCAGAGTTGGTGACTTCTTGGTGATTTTTGGGCCCTCTGGTTGTGGTAAGTCCACTTTACTTCACACCATGCTGGGATTGGAAGAACCGACTAAAGGAAAAGTACTGTTCTTAGGAAAGAATTTGTACAACGGTGTAACGGAAGACGAACGGTCAGATTTTAGAAAGCAGCACGCAGGCATGGTTTATCAACAACCTAACTGGATCCGGTCACTAACTGTCCTAGAGAACGTGGCGTTCCCTCTGCTATTATTGGGAGAAGACCAGCCTGAAGCACTTAAAAAAGCCGATCAGGCAATTGCAATGGTTGAAATGCAAGAGTGGTCCTCTTATATTCCCACAGAGCTTTCTAGTGGACAGCAACAAAGAGTGTCTTTGGCCAGGGCTTTAGTGTCAAATCCCGAAGTCATCATTGCTGATGAGCCAACTGGTAATCTTGACTACGAATCGGGTCAGGAGCTTATGAAGTTGCTGACATCATTAAATACTAAAGCCAAAAAAACTGTTGTAATGGTTACGCACGACTTGGAATATTTAAGTTTTTCCAAGACTGCAATAAGAATGTTTAACGGCAAAATTGTCGGTGTATTTGGTGAAAGCGATAAAGATGCTTTAATGAGCGAAATCAGAGGCAAGAGAGGCAATGGGTTTGATCACAATCCAAGCAATTCTGAGGGCACAAAAGAGCAAAAACAGGCACATGATGAAACTAAATCTTAAATCAAAACTAACTAATTTAATGGTAACGCTTTATGAAATGACAACGTTTGTGTTGTTGTTGATGTTATATCTAACAGCTAAGGCTGTCGACCGCATTACTGGATGGCGATACTTTCCTGGTTTTATAAAAAAAGCGGGCTCTCCTTTGAGTTCATTTTATACCAGAGCTGTTAAACTTCTTGATCATAGAAGAACGGGAACTATTTCTCGAATTAACCTGATTGAATTATCTATTCGTAACATGAAATCAAAGAAAACTAGAACTGTAGTTACTGTGGGAGGAATGATGATAGGCATAGGAACCATTGTATTTTTGGTTTCGATAGGATATGGGTTACAGCAGCTGGTGATTATCCGTGTCGCCAGACTCGAAGAAATGAGACAAGCTGACGTGGCACCTCAGACAGGAGGAAAACTTAAGATTACCGATGAAACACTGGCCAATTTCAAAGATATAACTTCTGTAAAAATGTCACTACCTTTAATAGCTGTTGTAGGGCGGGTAAATTATCAAAACTCAGTCTCTGATATGGCAGTTTACGGTGTAACAACCGACTATCTGAAAGAATCAGCTATTAAACCAATTCAGGGAAAGATATTTGATAGCAATGAGTTGACAGTAAAAGTTCCTGAAAAGACTGGGCAAGTGGCTGGAGCATATATTGAGAGTACATCTGGGGAAGTTGGTGACAAAATCCAGGATATAGATTATTTGATTGATCAATCTAGTTGGATTAGAGTGCGAGAAGATGCTTCGACCAGCGCCAAAATATTGGGGTATACCAAACGTGTCGAGGGAAGTTCTACAGGAGAAGAAATATGGGGAAGCAAATATCTTTCCGACACAGGAGCTGGTGTGGCGGGAGAAACGGAATCAGGTACGACAGTTGGGAAATGGATCAAAGCCCCGGTTTTACTTTGGAAAGAACAGTCTTGTGACTTAGAAAGTGATGGTGATTGCGAGGATGGCAAATATGTTGTACTGAGAGATGATGAAGGCAGGCAAGTGCAGGAGGAGGGATATTTTGCCCAAATTAATGTCAAGATTAGAGGTGCTGAAATTAGAAAATCTCCTCAAGTTCTTGGTGACACAACAGAAGAATCGTCACAAAGTGCAGAATTTGTTGCAAATACAGATAGTTCCATTGATTGGGTGGAAATAGCTTCAGAATCAGGCATCATCCAGACTCAGGATATAAAAACAGTTGAGCTAGCGTCGTCTGCAAAAAAACAAGCTGTAGTTAACAGAGCAATGCTAAAAGTACTAGGAATTAATGAAAACGAAGCTGTAGGTAAAAGATTTACTGCTTCATTTGTAGTTGTTGGTGATCTTTTATCTGAATCCCAAGAAAAAATTGAATCAGCTCCTACTGAATACACTATTGTGGGTGTGACTCCTGAAGAAAAAAGTCCGATATTTTATGTTCCATTTATGGATCTAAGATCACTTGGTGTTACAAATTTTTCTCAAGTAAAAGTTGTTGTTCAAAATCAGTCCGAACTCGCAAAAACTAGGCAACAAATTGAGGCAATGGGTTATGTTACTAGATCTGTGGCTGATACTGTGGCTCAAATTAATTCCCTATTTGCTACTGCCAGAACAATTTTAATGCTGCTTGGAATGGTTGCGCTATCTGTTGCGGCTTTGGGAATGTTTAACACCTTGACTGTGTCACTCTTAGAAAGAACTAGAGAAGTTGGCTTGATGAAAGCTATGGGGATGAAATCATCAGAAGTTCAGGAACTCTTTTTAACAGAATCTATGATTATGGGATTTTTTGGCGGTATATTAGGCATACTAATTGGATATTTGGCAGGTAAATTAGTTGGTTTAGCACTATCTTTTTTTGCAATTGTAAAGGGAGTTGGGTTTGTTGATATTTCTTACATTCCCCTACCTTTTGTGTTGGTGGTAGTTTTTCTGTCGCTTTTAGTTGGTATTGTTACTGGTATATATCCCGCCAAGAGGGCCACTAAAATCTCCGCCCTTAATGCTTTGAGATATGAATAGCTAGCTCTCACTGACTACTCCCTGTGTGCATTTGTGTTAAAATGCAGATATATGAGTAGTAAAACTGCTATAGAATTTTACGAATTCAGCCCCATAGAAGGTATCACTGATGAAGTCTTATTAAAGGCTGTTAAAAAGGCTCAATACGCCTTTTTCAGAAAGCAAGATGGATTTATCAGATGTGAAATTCTCAAGTCTGGGAAGAATTGGGTGAGTATCAGTTATTGGAAAGATGTAGAAATAGCCAGAAATGCCCTTAATCATTTTTTGAATCACTCAAGTAGCCTCCCTTTTGTTCAGATGATATCCCCAAGTAGCGAAAGGCGCTTATATATGCGCCGTAAAATGTCTTCTAAAAAATAATTTTCAAATCACCACTAACTTACAGAAAGTTTATTGCTGTTTTGATTTTCCTTCACTAGACTGGATTCATTAGGAAGTAAAAGCCTAACGAAACAATCGGGGCTGTGGCTTCTGAATATACGCAAAATGAGCGTGTGTTTAGAAGTTGCAGCCCTTTTTGCTTGGTCTTAGAAAAATATACCTAAACAAAATATGAAAACACTTAATCAAAACATCCATACTGCGACCCTTCTTTCTATCGGAGTGATTACAGAAACAACTGAAGCAACTGGTGTTGATACGTATCTAAGTAATAGACCAGCTTATGACTCTGGACTCATCGACATTGCTATTGGCGATCTTGGTGACCAGACATCAACAAAAGTAAAAATTGAGGAATCTGATGTTTCAGATTTCTCAAGTGGAGCGACAGTAGCAGTTGGTGGCGAAGAAGTAACCGTTGAAGCAGATACTGGTTACAAAATGCAGATTGATCGCAAGAAAAGATATCTTCGAGCAGTTGTGACAATTGATGGTGGTTCTTCCCCGTCTGCAGAAATTTATATAGGTGCCTTACTGTGGAATGCTCAAAGACCATTCCCTTTCACTTAAAGGAGTAATTATGGAAAACGAACAAACTAACCAAAATAAAAAACCAATGCCTGAGGAAAAGGGTGATAAACCAACTCAGGAGCCAAACCAAGCCAACACACAAGGTGATGCTCAGACTTGGGACAAGGTTGATTCCTTGTTCACTGTAGCTAGAAATACATACTTCGAAGGGCAATCAACATTCCTTGAGGTACTCGATAGTTTGATCGCTACTCTACAGGATATGAGAGAAAACGAAGTAAGACCACTTGGTGGTTTGGGTACTCAAAAGAAAAGCATGGGATTAGAAGACCAGGAGCAGCCGGAGGAAGAATCCCCTCCAGCCAATCCAAACCTATAAAAATGACTAACGAAATAGACGAAAAACTAGAAAGAGGACGAGCTGTCTGGGAAATGACCCAAACAGAAGGTTGGCAAATAATCAAAGGCTTAATCGATAAAGAAGTCGAGATCGAAACAAAAGATTTATTGGATTGCCCAATAGAAGAAGACCTTGAACATAAACAACTGATCAAGGCCTACAAAAAAGTTTTGAGCATGGTTGACGGCGTTATTAAAGAGCGCGATGAAACCGCTCAGAGTTTAAGAAAGGAATAAACCTATGGACGAAGAACAAATGAAACAAAAAGAACAGGAAGAACTAAAGGCCCTTCTTGATGCTTCTGATGAGGAAGAACCCTCTGATGACGGGGCTAACGGTGGTGAAAAGCCGGAAGTAGACAAATCAAATGATAAATCTAAATCCGACAAAAAAGATGAATCTATGGAAGACAAAAATAAATCTAAAGACAAAAAGAAAGATGCCAAAAACCAGGATCGCTGGCATGGTAAGAGCCGTGAAGAAATCATTAAAGAGTACGAGGCTCTTGAGAAAAACCAAAAACCAGAAGATGACGAAATCCAGGAAAAAGATAACAAAGACGGAATGGATGACAATGAAGAACTAAATCTCCCTAGTGCAGAAGAACTGCAAAAAATGACTCCATCTGATTTTGCTAAATGGGTACTTGCCCGTATTGATGAAGGTGTGAAACGGACAATTGAAGTCCAGGAGAAAGTACGTACTGCGGTACAAAAAGAAATTGAAGAAGCCAAGAAAGATCATCCTCTCCACGAACCAGATTATCGAAAAATGGTTCAAACAATCATCGATGCTGCTAACGCTAAAGGCACTACAGTTTCACTAAAAGAAGCTTGTATGCAGGTCGATGCTTTTCTCGGTAAGCACAAAGTTGATGAGTCCGAGAACAATGATGAGGGTGAATCTGAAGAATTATCAGATCAAGAAAAGAGCCGTCTGAAAAAGGCAAAAGCTCAAGTTGAGAGTGGAGCGGGCGCTCCGACTCAACCCGATAGCTCGGATGCCGAAACAAAACGCATCCAGAAAGCTCTCGCCGGAAGCGGGTCAAAAAGCCCCTTAGGAGGATTAGGAATCTAATCCCCTAGTTAATAAGAAAGGAGGTGAAAAAACAATATGCCATCAGCAACAGGAATTAGAGGTACAGGTAACGTAGGCGCAACACGCAAATATGATGTGGCGGACGTTGTATCGCTCTTGGATGTCAACAGATATCCTCTCTTAGCGATTCTGACGAACGCAGGAAAAGATCCAGCAACCGGCGAAGGTGAAGCTCTGAAAAAAAGAGAGTCTTCAGATCCAGAATTCAAATGGTTTGAAGATGAGTTTGGAAAACGTCAATTGACGGGTTCCAGCACGATTGATCCTGACGGAGGTAACTTAACTATCACTGGACAATCCCAATACTTACAAGTTGGCGACATAATTTTAGTCGCTGCTCAAAAATGGGTCTTCCAAGTGACAGCAATAGTTGACGCAAATACTGTAACAGTAGGTGCTGAGTTAGGTGGGGCAACTGGATCAGCTGCTTCTGCAGTTGGAGACGTTTGGCTCATTGGTAACGCCAATGAAGAAGGTGCGGGCTTGCGCGATATCAAATCGACTACGATTGCCGAAGTATCAAACTACTGTCAGATCTTCCGAACTCCAGTGGGTATTACTGAAACTGCTAGAAATACTCAAGGCTGGGTTAAAGAAAATGACTTTGATTACCAAAGGCGCAAAAAGGGTATCGAACATTATGTCGATATCGAGCGTACCTTTATGTTTGGTAAAAAAGGAGTCATTACTTCTGGTACGCATCCGAAAAGATTTTCTAACGGTATTCTTGGAAGAATCGCAACCTATGCAACTGCCAATGTTGATACAGAATCAGAATTTGATTCATGGCTAGAGAGTCTCTTCGCTCACGGAAATACTGAGAAATATCTGTTTGCATCCGCTGCAGTTGTTTCAATGATTAACGGTTGGGCTAAAGGGAAACTCCAGGTAGTTAACCCTACTAAAGCCTATGGATTAAGAATCGTAACTTACGACTCTCCGCATGGAACTCTGCACATCATCAAGCATCCACTCTTAATTGGAACGACTTACGGTAACTATGCCGTTGGTCTAGATATGGAGGCTTTGACATACCGCTACCTGACCAATCGTGACACCAAGCTTTTGACTAACCGTCAAAACCCTGGCGAAGACAGTCAGGTTGATGAATACCTAACAGAATGTGGTCTGCAAATGGAGCAAGAGAAGCGTCACGCAATCATGAGTGTCGGCTCGCTATAAAGCACACTTATTACTGAAAAAACTTATGAATGAACAAACTAAAAACTGGAAGTCACTACACACTTTCTTACTCAGTGTAGTCGCCTAAGAAGGGGTGGGCGTTATCACCCCTTCACTCAAGTCTGGAGCCATATTAATCAGACAAAAAAGAAAGTGAGGTGAAAAAATTATGACAGAAACAACTGAAAAACAACTAGAAGATATGAGTATGGCTGAGTTGTGGAGTGAAGCTAAGCAACTTGGTATCTCGAAAGATGGCAAAAAACCTGAGCTTATCGCTCGCATTAAAGAGGCAAAGAAATCTGGAGGAAATGAACCTTCTCAAGATGATGAACTTGGCTCTGATAATGCCCCGGTCCAACAGCCTGAAACAAAGCAAACAAGCCAAAAAACTGAAACTCCTAAAGTGGTTGTCTATATCTCCCGCTACCTTGAATTAAAGCTAGTCATGAATCCTTCCTATCTTAAGGAAGTTGGTGGCAAAGTTCTAATCATCAGAGGGAAATATATTCAATTCCATGAGGGTGTTTACAAGACTAGCAATCAAGAAGAAGTTGAATATCTGGATAATCATCCAAATTTTGGCAATGTATTCAGAAAAGTCGATACTGCTGATCTTAAAGGTGGTAAGAGTGTTGATCAACTCTATCAAGAAAAGTTCAGAACTCTAGAAGAACGAGAAAAAGAGTTGGCTGCCAGAGAGAAAGCTCTTCAGCAGAAAGAGGTTGAAATGAAAGGCTCAGCTGAGGGCACAGATGCCCAAAAGACTGTAACCGGAGCTAGGAGTACGGCTGAACAGCCGAAGTTTTAAAACTTATGTCCAGCAATAGTAGACCTACTTTTACGACTGCCCAAGTGACTCTGACAAATCAGGATGAATGGTACCCATTACCTGACATAAAAGTCGGAGAAGGTTGTGAGGTGGTTATCAAAAGCAAGACAGGAAATACGGGTGGAATAAATGTTGCCCATGATGATGATGATAGTAAAAACGAACCATTTATTCTTGATAACCCAGGTGACAGCCTATCCTTGCGCATTAAAAACACAACTCAGATAGTGGTCAGCTCGTCAGTAGCAGGACAAGTCGTAGAGATAATAACTGAAAAATAAAGACATATGGCCAAATTTAATAGTGCAAAATCAGCTACAGATCTGAAAATGCTTGACTGGCAGGATTCTGTAATCGACAAAGATCTTACTGCTCCACCAGGAGGTGAATCAGCAGGAGACAGATATCTTGTCGGCGGATCTGCCACTGGAGCATGGGCTGGTCATGACAACGATATTGCACAATTCAATGGCTCTACCTGGATCTTCACTACTCCAAACGAAGGCTTTGCCTGCTGGGTAGAAGATGAAAACAAAATTTACACTTACAACGGTTCTGCTTGGGTGGTTATTTCTGCAACGCCTGGGCAACACGACATTGACGACCCAGTTGCTCATGCCGGAGTGACTGGCGCTACTGAAAACAATCTTGTAGCTTTCGATAGCAACGGCTTACCAAAGGACTCTGGATCAAATCCTACAGATTTCGCAACGCCTTCAGAACTAGATCCGAAACTTGATAAGGTCATCATCTCAAAACTTAAAATATTAGGAAACAACGATGATGGTGAGGAAGACTACGATGCAAGCTGGTATCCAAATGGATTTGGGTCAAACCAGATATCTGTAGGTAACGATAATACTGGCAGTTGTGATGCTGGCCTAAGATTCCTTCGAGCCTTTATTCCCAACAACGCTAAGGTAACAAGTGCCATCTTACGAGTTAAAGCGGCTGTAAATTCTACTAAACGGCCAACTTTGAAGATCAGAGGAATTTTAGAAGCAAGCCCCGATGCATTCGCTGGTGATGGAAGTGATCGACCTTCAACCAGAAACAAAACGACTGCTGGGGTGGATTGGGATATTGCAGAAGATTGGGTTCTAAACACTTGGTATGAGTCTCCTGACATAGCTTCAGTAATAAATGAAATTATCCAGCAATCAGAATTTGACGGGAAAGCTTTGGCTTTGTCAATGGAAGATGATGCCAGTCCAGCAAATCAATACGAAAACATTTGGGACTTTAACAGTGGAGCTGCAAATGCAGCTGAACTGTTACTGACGATAGAACCAAATGTTATTTAACAAATGAAAGGAGGTGAACAAACCATGCAAGGAAGCGATATAACTCTACTAGAACAAATAGTCAAAGCAATAGCCAATAAACCGGAAAGTGTTGCAGTTGAACGCAAGGTGGATGAAATGGGTGTCTTGTTAATCGTTCGCTTAGACAACCAGGATGCAGGTGCCCTTATCGGCAAAGGCGGTTCAACTATAGCTGCAATCAGAAGAATCATGAAACTGGTTGGAGTTAAAAGTAACGCCAGAATTAACGTCAAATTAGACGTTCCGGTTAAAAACAACAAAAAAGATTATGACAAACCAAGTACTGAAGATAACAGCAACAGTTCAACAGAACTCTGACGATGGCAGAGAAGCTGGCTCTTCAACTTGGAATATAGGTGGTAATTCATCAGGGATTATAACCTTTGGCAACTACACAGAAACCCAAACAGCTGCATTTAGATTTAGGGGAATTGATATTCCTCAGTTCTCAAAGATCTTTCTTGCACGACTAAAATTAAGACCTGCTGTAAGCGATGGTGGTGATTTCACAGTTAATCTAAAAATAAAGGGAATAAAAGAGCCAGATCCCGCTCCATTCAAGTCAGACGGCTCTAACCGTCCGTCAACGAGAAATAAAACGGTCAATTCTGTGGATTGGGACATCATAAAAAAATGGAATGTCCACGAATGGGTTCAAACACCTAATTTGAACTTAATCGTGGAAGAACTTGTTGCCCAAACAAACTGGAGGCCTGGGAACGCTATCACATTTGTTATTGAGGACGATGGTAGCCCTTCAGACCAATCAAAAACCTGCTTTGACTTCAGTAAAGGGGATGGTTATCAAGCAGAGTTGGAAATCTACTATTTACCTCAGGGATTACACGAACAAATAACTGTTGGATTCATTCAAGGTAACGACAGAGATGGAGAGGAAGACTACAAAACAACCTGGTACCCGAGTGGTTATCAAAATAATATGACCACATTTGGTGATGATGGTAGTCTAGATCCCAACGAATCCTCCAATGATGCAGGATTTATTTTCAGCCCGATCTCTCTACCTCAGGGTGTCGAGATTCTCTCAGCCAAACTTCTCGTAACAAGCCCAATACAGAATAACGGTCATGCCAACATTCTCATAAAAGGTATTGCCGAAAACGATGCCACAGTTTTTCAATCAGATGGTTCAAATAGACCTTCTCTGAGAAGTAAAACAGTCTCCGAGGTCCAATGGAATACGGGCCACGCTGAAGCAGGAGTACTTATAGGAGATCACTGGACAGCAGAGAGTGTTTACGAGTCTCCAGAGTTAAAAGAAGTAATTCAGGAAATTATCGATCGTCCAGGCTGGGTAGGAAGCAAGCTTGGAATTATTTTAGAAAACTACTTTTCTGGCCATGGAAATACTAAATACATTTGGGATTACAATCAAGATTCCGGTAAATACGCACCTCAGTTGGTAATTGCCTGGACTCGAGAGCGTAGGGTTACAACGCGCGATAAAGACGTTGAAGTCTACAACAAGGCAAATTATCCAGAATTTATCATTGTTCACCACTCCGCAACTCCAAGAGACAACACTTATTTTCAAACAATAAAAAAAGCTCACATAGGATATGGCTGGGATGACATTGGCTACCACAGATGGATTGCGGGGGCTCTTGATGGTGATGGAGTCTTAATACTCGGTAGACCTGACAATCAAATTGGCGCCCATTGTGACAGCAACAAGATGAACTATAGATCTCTTGGGGTGGTCTTGTGCGGTAATTTTCACAACAGTGAAACTCCAACAGTCGCTCAACTAGCAACACTACAAACAGCACTTGATGAACTAAGACAAGAACGAGGTATTCCAAAAGAACGTGTGTTCGGTCATGGAGAGGTGCCTGAATCGGCAACTAATTGCCCAGGAAATGCCCTACTGCCATACGTTCAAAATTATCGGACAACTGGAAGTCTCCAGTAGAAAACAAAACTATGCAATTACAAGAATTTAGAGAAGATTTAAACGCCAGAATAACTGCTTCAAAAGTAAGCGGTTTCTGGAAGGATTCAGATAAAGACCGTTGGATTAATAAAGCGATTATTCGAGCCTGCAATTTTGCGCGGTGGAAATTCCTAAGCAAACACGCCACTCAGTTAACTGAACTTAATCCAGATGGATCCGGAAAAGAAGCATACTTTTTACCCTTCGACTATAAACCAGGTGGCATGGTTTTTTTATCTGTTGACGGCGAAGAACATCATAAAGTAACTGAGAATCAGTACCTAAGCAGAAAATCTGACAACAAAATAGCTCCTACCTTCCACCCTTCTCTGGATGTTGTACACCCATCGTCACATACAGACTGGCGCTGGCAAAAAGTCTATGCAGTCATTGGAGATCAATACTTTTTAGATCCAGTACTGGAAATCGAGGGGAAAGTTATTGACTTGTTTTATAAACGCCGACCTGTTCGATTGGTTGAAGAAACAGATGAGCCAATCACCCCTGAAGAAATGGATGAACCGATTCTCAAGTTAGCCTTGGGTACTTGTCTGGCAAAAGCTCCTGGCAGAAAGAATGATGCTGAAAAAGAAGTTGTTGAGGCACACGCCTTATTGCAGCAAATAAAAGAGCGTGAAGACGAAGAACCATCAAGCGTCTTTATTGGTCAAGCGAAAAATATCAGATGGTCATAAAACACTATGAATGCATACAGAATACAAGGTTTTAGAGGCGGAATAGCAGATGATCCCTACCAAGGTGTCAGAGAATCTTTTCGCTTTGGTTATGGATTAAATATTCGTGGCGATGAAAACACTCTCAAGTGCAATCAGCGCCTTAAAGAGGATGTAGATAGCGATACGGTAGTTACAGACCTTATTCTCTTCTTTGTCCCAGCTTCTAATGGTAATCTATACGGATTTGGAGATACTGGCCGCATTTACAGGAAACAAAGTGGTAGTGGGGCTTGGGAGCTGGTTTACACTGACTCAAATGGCGCTATTATCGGAGCCGCAGAGTATACAAACAATGACGGCTCTGATAATTACGTTCCCTACCTTTATTGGGCAACTGAAACTAAATTAAGCAGAATTAAGTTGTCAGGCGACTGGTCCACTGATGTAGAGCATGACTGGCAGTCATTAGATGGTGACCCAAGCTGGCACACCATGAGCGAAGCATTGGGAGTTTTACTCATCTGTGACTCTAAAGACCTGGCAATGGTCGATTACGAGGGAGGTTTTAATTTAGATGCCATAGATCTTCCGCTTGGGCATAGAAACAAATGCTTATTTGGACTAGACCAGTTAGTAATTTTCGGTTCAACCAAAGGTGACAAGGTAGAAGAAGGATGGTTGTGGACATGGGATAAGATTCAACCTTCATGGATTCAGCGAAGAATGGTAGCCGAGCGAGGCATCAATGCACTACTTCAAGGTGAATTTTTACTTATTCAGGCAGGAGTCAGAGGTGGGCTCTATTTCTGGGATACTTCCAGTCTACTGAGAATCAAAAAACTCCCAGGAGAATATGGTTGGGTAAATCCAGGTGGAGTGACCATTATGGGAGGCCTACCTTTGCTTGGCGTGAACGGTAGCGATAAGTGCGGCATTTATTCATACGGCCGACTAAACAAAAATGACCCCTACTCTCTGAATCTTGAATACATCCCTTCTCACGGACTACTAGAAAATGTACTAATAGGTGCCTTAACCATGTACGAGGATAAGCTCCTCTGTTCATGGAAAAACGATTCAGATTTCGGCGTGGACATAATCGATCTGAATAACAAAGCAGAAGCAAGGTATGAAGGTCTAGTTTTTGATGGTGGTGAGTCATTCACTCAAAAGGGGTTTCGACATATCAAGCTAGTGACAAAACCACTACCTCAGGATTGCAGTATAGAAGTTTTTTTCAAGGTTAACCAACAAGCAGAATGGCAAAAAGCCACGATGCAAGACGGATCAGAGCTTTTTGATAAAGAAGGTATCTCGAAAGCAATATTCACAATTGAAACCGGCGGCGATGAAGAAGACCCTGGGGCAGGTGAGGAATACGAATTGGCAATGAGTCTTCATCCGAATGGCAACAACACACCGGAAATTATTTCAGCAACAACGTACTTTGATCCTTTAGGAATTTTATAAAACTATGCTAACTAAACAGGTTAAAAAAATATTAAAAAACAGAGAGATAGAAGACCAACCTTTTCCAGAGGTTGTCCCTCACAGTCACAATGGGGTTGACTCACCTCTTCTGGCTCCAAATTCGGTAGATAGTGTCAACATCAAACCAGGAGCCGTTAGTGACACTGAGCTGGATGATTTTTCGGTAACTGAGGAAAAACTAGCAAATGCAGCAGTAGCAACTCAAAAGATAAAGGATGATGCCATAACTGCAGCTAAGGTTTATAAAGCCGGTTCTGTCATTACTCTTTCAGCCCAGATAGAAGAAGCCATTATTCTTACTGCACATATTGGCTTAGCACAGATTACCAACTCACGTATAGCCAATGCCTCAATATCAACAGCAAAAATACAAGATGCAGCGGTAACCAATGCTGAAATCGCTGATGCCGCCATTACCAATGCCAAAATTGGAGCATTAGAGGTAGGTAATTCTAGAATCGCCAATGCTGCTATCAGTACGGCCAAAATTCAAGACTTAGCTGTGACTGCAGCAGAGATAGCAGATGCAACAATCACTAACGCCAAAATAGGATTGCTTGAAGTAGGCAACTCCAGAATCATGAACGCCGCCATCTCTACGGCAAAGATTCAGGATTTAGCAGTAACTAATGCTGAAATTAATGATGTAAATGCTGGCAAAGTGTCCGCAGGACAAATGAGTGCTGACAGAATATACGGCGGGTATGGGTATTTTGACAAAGTTAACATTTTGGTTTCAGGCTTAGAGGCTTTAAACGTTGCTGGCAACATTAATAAAACAGGAACATCCAACTTCTCTATTCCACACCCCCGGAAAAAGGGCCATAGATTGGTGTATACTGGTATCGAGGCAGCAGAAGTTCTCCTCGTTTATCGAGGAACAGCAAATCTCAGTAACGGACAGACACGAATTGACTTCCCAGACCACTTTATAGCGGTCAGCGATCCCCGAAATGTAACTGCATACTTGACTCCCCGAGCCGATTGTAACGGATTGTATATCTCAGAACTGACTAACGAGTATCTCTTGGTAAAAGAAATGCTCAGTGGTGTTTCGAATGTAGCGTTTGATTTCTGCGTCTATACCGTCCGTGATGGTTATTTCGACTTTGACTTTGAACCTGAAGGCGAACCATTACTCAAGCAAGACGGTGAAGACGAAGCATCATTTAAACAACGTTATCTCGAACACCAAATAAGCCTTATGCGAAAACGAGGCGACCCTGACCTAGAAGAAAAAATCGCTGATTACAGGCGAAAGTTTATCACAATGTCAGGCAGAGAGGAGGTTAACGCTTATGTTCAAAAAAATTAAGAAATTAGATAAATCAGATCTTGAAGAACTGCAAGCCAGAATGCAGATGATCAACCAGTACAAGTTAGTTGTTCAGTCTTTGGAATCACAAAAAGATCGTTGGCTTGTTAACAAGTATTTCAAATACGGGCTCGATATTAACAGCGAATACACCTTTGACTTGGGTACAGGAAAAATTAGTCAGGTAACTGCTAATAAACCTGGTGAACAGAAAGGAGGTGCTTCGTAATGGCAGATAAGCAATACGGTGGCTGGTACTGGCAACCAAACGACAACAAAGCCCTCCGCTGGTGGGGTACTGATTCCTCTGGCAAAGATATTTGGACAGAAGGTGCTGAACCAGGCAAACAACAATCAACCACAAATCTTAGTTCGGGGCTTTCTGAACTAAGTAGCGGATCAGACAAAATTCTTGGTTTCGACATCGGTACTCTTAATACAAATTTCCAGGATACTTATAAAAAAGCGCAAGAACTTTCAACTGAACTTGATGGTTATCAGACAAAACGTTATGACGAGGAATATAGCAATGCGAAACTAGATACCCTAAAAGATACCATAAGCTCTTTAGATACAGACATTGCTAGTGAGAAAAATGTCCGTGACGAATCTGTTAGCAAAATAAGAAAAAACCCTGGATATTCAGCTGCCACCATTACGGGTGAATCAGGTGAGGTCCAAAGGCTGGCTAACGCCAAAATCAATAATCTGATAGAAGAACGAAACGCAAAAGCTGAGGATTACAATGCCAGGCTTGGTGAAATTACACGCAAGGTGGCAATGGAAACTCAAGGTAAGGAGACAAAACTAAACAATCTCCGTTATGATCTCCAATTTTTAGGTGGACTTATAAATACCTACAACCAAGTCAGGTCCTCTGAACTTGCTGCAACTAAAGAAGAAGATCGTTGGGAAAAAGAATTTGAACTGAAGCTCTATGACTCTCAAACCAACAGAGCAAAAGTCGGTGGCTCAAGTGGAACATATGCCAAACAACAAGTGAAAGATGCGTTCGGCAACGTAGTCGGATTTTTCGACCCCACTTCAGGAACCACTAGTTTATACGAACAACCTTCAGACGAATCAAAATCAACAACAGTAAATGAAGGTGATTTAAGAACTGAGATACGCGCGGCATGGAAACAAGGTTTCACAGCCGATCAACTGAAGACCAACCTTTCAAGCGTGGTTACAGATAAAGGTAAGAACGCTTCCACTGTTATTGATGAAGAATGGCAACTTAAAACCCAACCAGGTGTGATGGGTTTCTTAAGACGGTTATTTACGCCAGGAGTATAAAAATTATGGACAATTTCTTAAGCAATCTCAGAAAAAATATTACTTCGTCAATTCAGTCTACTGAACAGACTATTGGTGATTTATTTGGTAAATCTAAACAAACGATTGGTTCAGTAGCAAAAATAGGTACTCAAAAACTTGAAGACATTCTCCAGCCACTTGAGAAGTTAAAACCAGAACAAAGTGAGTTCTCTATTCCCGGACCCACTAGCGGATCATATAAGCCATTCAAGAATATATACGTGGAAGCAACAGCGCAAACGCTTGGGCTTGGAGATCGAGATACCGATGTCTTGGAGCGTTTACCAAAAGCCACAATCGGAGCTCTGAAGGGTGCTGGAGATGGTCTAGCTCAAGCGCTAACCTTTGGTTGGTGGGATCCAGAAGTTAAATATGCCAATGATGTTGAAGAAATGGCTGGGAAAATGACAGAGGTTGAGTTCGAAGTCTTAGGAACAATCGGGACATTTCTAGTTGGCGGTGAATTAGTTCAAGGGGCATTAAGAGGTGTTCCTCTCATGAGCAAGGTGGCCACAGTTGCTCCGAAAACATACAGTGTACTTTCCAATGGATTAACATTTGCAGGGCTGACACAGCTGCAAAAAGAGGAAGCCAGCAAAACAGCTCAACAACGGGCAAAAGATATTGTGAGCGATTTTGCCTTAGGAGGTGCCTTCTCTATTGCGGGGATGAAACCATCTTTTGTTAAGTCTTCAGCGATTATTGGCCCTGCAACTTATGTGACTTCCTTGATAAAAGGCGATTCAAACGAAGATGCTCTCAAAAATACGGCAGCAATGATAGGACTACATTCGCTTAATTTTGCTGTAGCAAAATATCTTCCAAACAAATCCGCTGTTGAAAACCAGATAGAAAAAGCCGCAGGCGAACAACTGAAAATAACCAAGAAACAGGCTTTGGAATACTTGGGAGTTAACGAAAAAGCGACAGCTCAGGAAATCAAACAAGCTTGGAAGAATAAAGTTGTTGATATTACCAAGCAATATCCTGCACAAGCTAAGCAAACTCCACAAGAAATGGGTCAATTCAATCAAGCATGGAATACAGCTAACAGAGCTTATGAATTTTTATCGAAGGTAAGTAATCCTACTGGATATACCGGTAAGACATTCAGGCAAGAGTTTCAAGACCTGTACTACCAGATCTGGAGAGATGTTCCAAATAAGCGAGCAATTGTTGTGCGCGCGGTCAGAAATATGCCTGCAGGGTTATCAATTAGAGCAACCTTGAATGATGCCCAAAGAAGCGAAATTGTAACCGCACTCGGTGGTAAAAATGCTAAAACCAGATTGGGGCAAGTTGCTGAACTAACGGATGCTGACCTAGTGACGGTTGCGATGGAAAATAAGATACAAGTAACCCCTTCAAAACCTTCGACTGAAACTTTAGATAAAAACACTGTTCTTTATCATGGCACGAGCACTGAAGATGCTAAGTCTCTGGTCAGGAGCCAAGCTTTTGATCCTTCAAAAAGTATAAAGGAAGGTCATGAGGCTCCATACGCATTGTTTGCCAGTACAGAAAAAGGGTCAGGCAGTGACCACTTTGCAGGAACATATGGTGACCAAATTGTAAAACTTACTCCTAAAAAAGATGCCACAATATCCGTTCTTCGAGATGATTCTGAAAAATGGCTCAACACAATGGGTAAAACCAAAAATGTTAAAGAAGCCACTGAAGTAGCAAAACAGTTAAAGCAAGAAGGCTATGACGTTATCTTGGAAACAAGTGGTGAAGCTGTTGTATTGAATCCTGAAAAGTTTGAATTCGAGTTGGAGAAGTCTGGCCAAGGCACTTCTATTAAATCAATCGTTAATGATGTTTTTGAAAAGACACCTCAATGGATAAAGGATAAGTACGAAAGTGTAGAGGCAGGTAAACAAGTCATTCAAGAAGGTTATGAGCATGGTCTTGACTTGGCTAAACAAGCTGGAGAGATATTGCCAAACAAACCAGTAATCTCATATCACGGCACTACGAAGGCGATTGCCGACATTATTCAAAAGACGGGGTTCAAAGTTCCAGATGCCGAAACATTTAGTGCTTCTGGAGGCAGAAAATATGGTGAGGGCGTTTATTTACAACCTGGGAATAAGGGTGCCATGTCAGGAGCACTTTTCTATGGGAAACGTGCCGATCCGACTGGAATGGGGGCAAACTTAGCAATTGTTGAGACAGAGTTTACACCTAAAAAACCATTTGTTATTGAGGTACCTGAAAAATTCATGGGTTTTGGTTCAAATAATTGGGGAGAGTTTATTCATAAAGTCTTAGAAAAAACAAACATCGATGAAAGCATAAACACCTACTTAAAGAATAAATCTGCAAGATTGCTTGTTGATAAGGCACTTAGAAAAGCTGGATATGACTCAGTTGTTCTAAAAGCTGCTGGGGAGGCAGATTTACTAGTAGCTCTAAATCCTAAAGATGTGAAAGTACTCAACGTATATTCAGACGAAAATGGTGCTTTAGAAACATTCAGACGAGGGTACGATAAAGCCTTTAGAGAGCAAATACTTTCTACAAATGAATTAACAAATACAGTCAAAGATCCTGAAGTGTCAGGTCTCATGGAGAAACTCTCCAAAGAAGAAAAAGTTGCTGTAAAGGCAGCTAAAATTAGAGAAAAGTATACAAAGCCCGAAGAAATTGAGCTACGACAAGCCGAACAGGCCAAAGATCCAAGTGAAGTTCAAAATTCACCTGTATTTAAAGAGCGACAGGATGGAAGCGTAATCGCACCTGAGAATCCAAGAGCTGATGAGCTAAAAGAACCACCAGCAGCTAGTCCACCTCGCCCACCTCAGGAAACTCCAATTGGTTCTGATGATCCACCACCTGAGGACAGTGCCCTTAGCAAAATTGATGCGATGGTTGGAAAGCTCACCACAACCCAGAACTTACTTGATAAGGCGAAAAAAGCTATTCAGATTTTTCCTAGATTATTCACTGATCGATTTGCACCGATTAAAGAATTTGAAGACAAAGTCAGTAAGCTTGAAGGAAAACCTATCGATATTGATTCAAGTGCTTACGTTGGGGCAAGAATGTATGCCGGAAGATTTGGAATTGTTGAGGGCAATTTCAAAGATCTTTATAAAGCTCTTCAACCAGTTCGCAAAATGCGAGCAGACTTCACTAGATATCTACTAGCACAACGAACTTCTGAAAGAGCTGCCAGAGGCATAGAAAATCCACTTGGTGTTGGTCAAGATACTGCCGAAAAAGCACTTGAAGAGCTAAGAAATAAAGTAGGACAAAAATCATTTAGAACACTCGAGCAAGTTGGAAATAGTGTCCAAAATTGGGCAGTCAATGCAATTCTTGAACCGATGAGGGATGCTGGGATCCTCAGCAATAAAGCTTTTAATGCTGTTGTGGAAAAAAATAAAAACTGGTTACCGTTTCATGTCCTGGAGTTTATCCCCACTCTAGAAGAAGCAGACAAGATGGTAATTGGATCGGAAACATTTTCTGTAAGCAAACAAGGTGTCGTGAGCGCCCTGGAAGGCACTGACAAAATAATCCGTGATCCGTTTGTCTCCATTATTGATAATTTAACTAAGGCTGTTAGTTTGGTTGAGAGAAACAAAGTAGCCATGAAGTTGGTCAGCCTTAGGCAATCTCATCCTGATGCTACTAAAGATTTAATTAAGTTTCTTCCCAAAGATGAGAATCCACCCCAGGGTTGGGAATCCATTAGCGTATTTATAAAAGGAAAAGTTACTCGTTGGGCAATTCCTAAAGACCTTTCAGAATCAATGCACGCTATGTCACCAGCTTCTGCAGGTCTAATGGGTAAATTGGTCATGACTTCTTCTAAGGCATTCAAAGCTGGCACAACTTCGCTCTATTTCCCCTTTACCCTCTCAAATGCTGTGCGGGACTACCAAACAGCCACAATGGTTTCTAAATACGGATTTAATCCTGCAGTTTGGTTGTCGGGATTTAAAGATGGCGTGAAGGCTGCATTCAAGTGGGAATCTCAAGCTTATGACGACTTTATGAGAAATCAAGGCGGTTACGGTAGTTACATCGAATCAACAAAAGGTCTTGCTATAGCTTCAGACCAGCTATTCAGACCGAAATGGATGGAAAGAACTAAAGCTATAGTTAACCCATTTGAGCTGATAGCCAATTTTTCTGAATCAATAGAACTTGCCCCTCGATTGGGTATTTATAAAAAAGCAATGAACAAGGGAGCGTCTCCTCTCGAAGCAGCTTTTGAAGCGCGAAATATTACTGTTGATTTCGCAAAAGCAGGTGTAGAAGCACGGCTGATCAATATGTGGGTCCCATTCGTGAATGCTCGTTGGCAAGGGCTACTCAATGTCGGCCGAGTTATGAAAGACAATCCTATTCGAACGGCCGCTCGGGCCTTAGCGATGACTGTCCTTCCTGGTGTGGCAACCTACTTTTACAACGTAATGAACCACGAAGAACTTTGGGATGACATCCCCCAATGGGCTAAAGATACCTATTTTATTGTGATTGTAGGTGAAGATAAGGATGAAGAAGGTAATCGGGTCCCAAAGGTAGTCCAAATTCCTAAAGGTGATATCGGTACTATCTTCTTTAACCCGTTGATGTATTCATTCGAATATGTAAGAAAACAAGAGCCTCAAAACTTATTTAAACTTGGACTGGAATGGATGAGTCAATTGGCTCCTGTGCCATTCACTCGTGATGGTGAACTATCAGCCCAAGCATTCTTCTCAGGAGCGCTTCCACCAATCATACGAACTCCTCTTGAAATAGCTACCAATACGAATTTCTTTACAGGGTTTCCAGTGGTCCCAAGGCGATTGGAAAAAGTAGCCCCTTCAGAACAGTATGACAGTCGTACGCCAGATTTAGCGATTACTATCGGAAGAGCACTAGGAGTAAGCCCAATGAAGCTTACTCACGCCGTTTACGGGCTTACAGGGAGCCTGGCGCGCGAATTATTAAGCCCTGCAGATGTACTAGGTTTAACAATGGATCGCTTTTATAGAACTCACGGTGGCGAAAGACAGCGTATTGCTTGGGATATTAAGTATGACGCTGAGGTCGGCTACAACACTACTCGTCTTCAAATGAAGAAACTTATAGAAGAAGGCGATCTTCAAGGTGCCCAACAAATGGCTCTTCAATGGAATCAAGAAGCAGAAAAATTAATTCCACAAATAGTTCCTATCTTAATGAATGACGATCCCAAGGAAGCTGCACTATTCCAAAGCAGTATCACGTTTAGTGCTACTGACTTACAACGACTATTGAAAACAACTCTTCCCGGTGGGGTTCCTCAAGATAGTGATACTAATGGACAGGAATCAACACTTATTCCATTGAAACAAGGGGGTGGTTCCACCGACAATCAAAGTATTAAGAGTTTGATTTACCGATAACCTATGTCTGACATAATTCGACCAATAGAACCATTTGAACTTACACAAGGATTTGGTGGTAATCCTGAATCCTATGCTCGCTTTGGTCTTAAAGGACATAACGGCTGGGATTTCAAAACTAAGTTTCCAGATACCCCACAAGGATTCAGATATATTTTCTCTTCCTGGAAGTCTCAGTTCTACTCTCAAGGAAATGAAGGCAATGATGGCTTTGGTTTATATTTTGAAGTGATTGTCCAGCTTTATAACACATACAAGCTGACTTATGGTCACTGTAAATCCATCGAGCACTTTGATACTAAAAACGAAGGTGACACGATGGCTATTAGCGATAATACTGGAAATAGCACAGGTAGCCACCTTCATCTCACTGTTAAACGAGGACAGTTACAAAGTGGAAAGTTTGTAAGTGATAACTATAATAACGGCTACTTTGGTGCTATCAATCCTCAAGAATTCTTCGATGAACTTAGGAAATATAAAAAAGAAAACGGAGAGAATTCAGTCCCAGATAGTTGTTTGGTTCCCAATACACCAGAGTGGCGTACCAAATATGAACAGATTGTTGCTTCTGCTACAAAGTGGCCTGAAGCACTCAAGATACTTGAGATAAATGATGACCCCAACACTACCCCTACTGATAGAATTAAGAGTGTTATCGGAGGGTATAAAAGTCGTGAAACTGACCTATCTAACAAGCTAAATGACAAACAGACTGAAGTAGATAAAGCCAACACTGAAATTGATAACAGGGTTGAACAAGTGAGCAGGTTGGAAAAGTCACTGCTAGATAAAGAAAAGTACTATAAATCCCTAATTGACGCTCTAAATAAACAACTCAAAAACGGCTCGGATGCACTACCCTTGGCACAGGCTCGCATAGGGGTATTGGAAGGCGAACTAGATGAAGCTAACAAAGCTAAGGGGCGAGCGCTGATCGAAGCGCAAGAATATAAAGGTAAGTTTGAAACCTGCCAAAAAGATAAACTCCCACTTCAACCCACACCTCAAATAATTTTCTCACTAGCAATTCAATATTTTGGAACCTTATTACAAAGAAAGGGAGGTGATTAATATGAACATTGAATACCCTGAATGGAAAAAAATCTTATGGCGATTTGGTCGCATATTTCTTTCAGCATTCCTTTTTACAGGCTCTCTGGTACTGGTAAATGCTCAACCAGAATCACTTACAAGTTGGGATAGATTTCTCAATACATTAGTATTACCGTTTTTATTGTCCGGCGGAATTGCAGGGATTAACGCTGTAGGGAAATTACTACGTGATACCTTTGGATCAGAAGATAAAGACAGTGTTATTGATAAACTCCCATTCTAAAAATATGTCAGGCGAAAACCAAAATACTGTTGAGATACACGAAAGAGTTGCCAAACTCGAAGAAAGGGTTGATGGTGGCTTTAAGTTTATTGGGAAAGAGTTAAAAGAGATTAAAAACAACCACCTACATCAACTCCAAGATGATGTTAGTGAGTTAAAAATAAAAGTTAACACAATTGCGGTGAAGGTTAGTGTGGCGGTTGCAATTGCCACTATTCTTATTGATTTAGCTTTTAGATTTTTGTTTAGATGAATCTTTCGAATCTTCTTTTGTTTCTCCAGACAAAGTTTTGTTACCTTTAAAAATAAGGTTATTTAGGTCTTCGGTAAATCCTTTGAATGAATTTGCACTCAATACGTGGAAATGTCCCGCTTCAGGATCTCCAGTAAAAATAAGTGTATCACCAGCTTGGATATTCTGAGCTTTACGCAGTTTGGCTGGAATGACAATTTGCCCTTTAGAACTTACTGGCGCAGTCCCAAAGACAGTCATCTTTGATTGTGTCTTTTTCTTTTTCATATAGGTTGCTTGAACTATAACTCTACTAAATTCTTTTTACGAGATTAAAATACTCTAGTTGTAAGTTGAATAATTCCTACAAATAAGAATTTTCTTATATTTAGGTATTGAGTATTATACAATACATCAGAGAGGTGTAGGAAGCAAGCAAAGAGAACCACCTACGACAATGCCTGTACCAAGTTGTTAAAGTCTTCACTTTTCATATTCCCAGATGAAAGTGTAACATTTTGCTTACTATTCAGTCTGATAATTTTATTATACCCAACTAAGGCTGGTACGTTTTGTAGCCAATGATTCTCCATTCTGGTAATAACGACCCAAATGTTTCGCTTAAGAGCCTCACGTAGCAGATAAAATGTATATTCTTGCGATGGTGGTAATGATTTAGGATATCTTAATTTAATACTCCTGTAGGGAAACATCTCCATATACATTAATTTGCAAGCCACCGCTTCCCAGCCCACCTTATTTCTTAACTGTTTTGTTCTCTTCCAATACCAATCAATGTTGGGTCTTCCATCGTTATACTTCCACTGTGCAAGCTCGGGCTGAGTGTAGCAAAGTGGTATTTCGTGTTGATGAAGTAAATTCTTCTTATCATAATCAATAATTAAGGAGCTAAGACTGTTTTCTTGCCATTCTGGATCATGTCCAGGGTTAGCTTGCAAAACCATCACTGTGGCTTGGTTGGGATCACCATAATAAGGGAATGGAGTGATTTCTGTTCTAAGTGAATAGTTATGTAAGATTTCCTGTTTTTGAGCATCCGATTTTTTACTGACGTATTTTTCAAGATCTCTAGTATATTGATCTACCCACTCTCTGTCGGACCTAAGTATATAAGGAGCCACTGTTGGGAGTGCTTTCCAAGGATTGTTCATATTTAGACAAATTCTTACTGTTCTTACTTTTCATAATAATCGATTTACATAATAACAACATTATGTCTATAAATCACCAGTAATAACCTTGTGTAATCAGTCAATAAAAAGTAAAATATCATCAAATGTATTATTTGAAATTAGCAAAAGAATCTATTTTCAAATGTTCTTTAAGAATGTTAAGCTGCGAAACGAGATCTGGTTTGATATAGTCCTTCAGGCTAAATAGGTTCGAGCCAGTTACCGTTACCAGCTCATAAAGTGACAGTAACAACTAAAAATGTACAGGGAAATGACAGGAAAGTTATAATAAATAACATATGCAAAGTAATGAACAAGCATTTGCAATAAATAGAGGTAGCGGTAATAACAGATTTGTTTTTAGATATGGTGGCATGGCTGACATTCCAGTTGGTATTGAGGGAAGAAAAATGCTTGCACAGGTTGAATCATACAGGGGCAACCACGGTCGATATTTTTTTAAAGAACTTATCAACGAGGAAGACGGTAAAAAACAAGTCAATAAATGGAATTATTTAAGAAAACATGGAGTGAACGTTCCAGATCTTTTCAAACCAGTCACTTTAGCTGATGGGACTCCCAGTTTAGTAATCCAAGACTTGAGTGATAAAGGGCGTTACCAAGTGCTTGGGATGAACAATCGTGAAATTAATGGTCAGGACTATCTAGAGACTTCCAGGAAAATATCTCAGTCAGCTCGTGAAAGAATAATTGGCGATATGGTTAGAGCTTGCGAAGCGGCAAGTGGTATGTACGACAATGATGACAATCCTGACGGTATCATATATACTCTTCAAAATAATGCTTTCATTATAGCAATCAATCCACTTGATCAAGAGGATGCAATTGTGTATGTAGCGGACCTCGGATTGGATGTAATGAAACGTAATAAATCAAAAGATGATCCTAATTCAGTTTTAGAATCTAATCTTCGGAGTGCAGCAGATTTTTATAGCTGGATGACGGGAGAAATTTTCCAACTTCCTCCTGAGCATTCTTTAGCCTCCAAAATGAATTCTGATTTTACTGAAAGAGGAAATGAGATTTTGGAATATCGTGGATACCCAGTTTAATTTCGACCCCGTGGCAGGAGAAGTAAAACTTCTCCGAGTACGGATCATCCCGCTTAGCGGGATGCCAACAATCGTTCCCTAACAGTAAGGTACTTTCACTACAGGGATCATTCGGTACTCGTAGTATATCATTCACCTCGCCTTTTTCCTGGCTAAGATATAAAATTAGAGCATGTCGGAATTAGTATTTGATGATTCATTTCCAGTCACCTTAAAAAAGGCAGCCGAGAAAATTTTGAATGCTAACTTAAAAGTTGGTGAGAAATTCAAGTCTGCTGATAGCTATTCTTATCTTTTAGAGAGTGAAGATGGTAAGTATGTGGGAAAAATATTTAGATTTGAACATTGGCCACCTCCTGGTAAACTTGAGCAAATTCATGGTTTATTAAAGCAACACAATATTCCTCATGAAGAAATACTTTATTCTTCCTATGACCATCCGATTTTCAAAAACGGGTGGCAAATAAGCAAATACATTCCAGGTGGCACAGCTAGAAGTTTGAGGGATGAACGAAATTGGAGTAAAAAAGAATATTTAGTAGAACTTGGAAAACTACTAAGACAAGTACATCAGATCAAACTTGATTATTTTGGAGCACTTCATGAGCAAAAGGAAAGATTTGATAGTTTTGAAAAATTTGCATTAGCTGAGCTAGATGAGCAGGACTTTAGTGATTTACCCGCTGAGTACTCTTGGGCATTAGAAATTATTAATCAAGCAAAAAAGGAAGTCGCAAAAAATCTAAACAAATTCTTATGGGAAGACTCAACTTTGGTTCACGATGATGCAAATGATCGAAATGTAATGTGGCAAAATGGGAAACCTATTTTGATTGATTGGGTTGACTCACTTGCAGGTCCTCCAACACGAGATTTTGCCACCCTTACGTTCAGAGAAAACGACAGTATCTTAAACGCAATTGAGGAAGGTTATGGAAAAGCTATTGATCAAGATAAATTAAGACTTCATCAAATTATGCGCTTTATAAGACTGGGGCGGTTTTTCTATTTTGAAGATAAAGATATTGATGAACTGCACAAAATGATGGAGAGACTAAAGCAGTTGTTGAGCCAAGAAAAACCTTACGGTGCATATAGTTAAGCAGGTCTCTTCATGATTAATGGCATCTTAAAACTAACTATTCCCATGTGGCTCATAAACTTCTGAAGTTGTACAATAATGTCGTGGGAGAGTAGCTCTCGTAAAATTATTTTTAGCTGAGTATCAATTGATAACTCAGGATGGCTTTCAAGATACTCTTTGATATAGTCATCCAGGCTAAACAGGTTCGAGCACCTTATCGTTACCCGCTCCAGATGTGACAGAAATAAACACTAATTTACATTAACTGATACAAAATATGTCAAAGCCCAAGTTGAATTATCCCAGCCTGAAGATATTAAAAGACCCTCCACAAAATCTTTGAACCAGAGTGCAAGCATCTTGTAGAGCGTTGTTGATGTATTCAGGAGAAGTTTTTCTATTACCTTCAACGATCAAGATCATATTCTTCGTACTTTTCTCGATTTTTGCTAAATCCGTATCTCTCACATCCAGCCATGCAAGAATTTTTTCTTTGTCTCTGTACACGTAATCACCATTTCTAACCTGAAAGGCATCATTCATATTTACGGCAGGAATAGATTCTCCTTCGTGAGCGAAGTCAAAAGTAACATCTCCCTTAATTTTAGACAAATCATGAGCACCAATCGCCAAAAAACTATCAACAACAATGCAATTATATGCATCGACCGCGGTATTAATTGTTGGAAATTTATTTCTTTTTCGTAGCATTTGAACAAAATTCTCACCTGCAGGAACTAATTTGGGATAGTTAAATTCTTCAAGGATTTCTCGATAACCTTGATTAACTTGGGACAACTCAATTTCTTCATCACTATAAGAAATTGCTTTTTGCAATGATTCAGCTTTTATTTTCTCTAGTTCTGGATTGAGTTTATGAATATGTAAATTTGTAAAAACAGCATAATGGCCGTTTTTGATATCCAATGATTGGTGTTTAAATTTTAAATCCATAATTTTATTCTAAAAAAAGGCTTTTCAATACATTTAATACTTTATTATCAACAGGTTCCTTCTTGGAGGTGTATTCTACGACACTACCTCCGACAACATTAAATTTTTCTCTAATCATGTTAATGCTGTCTTGCACTTTACTAAACGATAAACCATTTGTTGTAGGACACATTACATCAGGAAGTTCTTCCGGATCGATAACATCTAAATCTAGGTGAATATAAATATTTCTTCGCTTACTTTTTTCTATTATTGACAATAGGTGGTCAATGTCGAAAACACCTGGACTAACCATTTCAATTTCACTGTTGTTGACATAGTTTTGTTCTGGAAGATCAAGATCTCTGGTACCGACTAACACAACCTGATTCGGTTCTAGTTTCGAAAAACAATTTTCCATCAAGGTCGGTTCGCCTTCACCCAGGATCATACGCAGAGGCATGCCATGAAACGTTTTGCTTGGTGATGATTCTGGAGTATTTAGATCACCATGAGCATCAAACCACAAAACCAATAAATCAGAGTTGTAATGATCGTTTAAATAAGTGACTGGTGCTATTTCTACACTGCAGTCTCCACCCAGAGTAAATATTGAGTCAGGATTAGCGTTTTTTATAGTTTTATTTGCTTTCTCTAAATTTCGAAGTACTGATTGATAACCAATGACACCGGATGTTGTTTTCAATTCTTCATTTTCTGGTTGACTCAATTCTATAAAGCTGAATTGGTCAGAAAGTTCTTTTTTAATATTGGAGGCGCCAAGGTAAATGTCATTTGTTTTTCCTGATCCTTGCCACTGTGGAAAATAGAGATAAAGAGTGTTCATAATCTGGTCAATTGTACCATTAATTGATACAATTACAGATATGATGGAGTTTAAAGACAGAGCACAACAAGAGGCTGAAGAACGAGCGGTGATAATGGGAGAGGCGGACAAATATTTCGCTCAAATTGATCCAAAAACTAGTAATGGTCAGTTGTTAATGCAAGCAGTTGACGCTCCAGAAATTTCACAATTTATTGTTCAGAGACTAGAAAGCATAGAAGATTCAGGCGATCTTTTTGGTAAAGATGAGCAATTAAACACTTGGTATGATCAACAAATTGAAGCAGGAAATATTAAAGCTCCTACTAGCCCTGTGGACAAACAGCGTTGGCTGGCACTAATGGGAATTGCAGCATCGAAGAAAGAGGGATTCTCCTACGGTAATGTGCTTATTGTCCCCGATTATTTACCAAATGACAGTGATGAGTTACAAGAATACGAGTCTGTTTATGGTGTTGGTGTCATTGAAGATATTCTTAGGCGTCGTGAAGCGCTGAAAAAGTAGCAAAAGAATCTATGTTCAAATGCTCTTTAAGAACATTAAGCTGCGAAACGAGATCTGGTTTGATATAGTTCTTCAGGCTAAATAGGTTCGAGCTGAGTACCGTCCCCAGCTCCATACGGTAATAAATAGAGAAATTTTCAAACTCAACCTTAAAATATTAAAACTCTAAACCTTTTGTAAGATTTTTTCTCGGTGAAATCTTGTGTTTCTTAGATTTGTACCAACACCCAAATATATTTTCGTTCCATCAATACTTCCCAACATACCCATTTCAAGAACCACACCATAATCGGGAATATCCAATTTCCATTGAACAAAATCCTTTCCCAGATAAGTCTCCAGTTTATCTTCCAGCTGTTTTTGATTAAGATCAGTATCAATATCTATGTGAAAATGTGGTCGCCACATATTCTCGACAACACTCATTTTTGTCAGTACTATTTCAAATAGAGGCGTTTCCCAGTTATCAGTGCTACCTACAAACAACCATTTCGCAGATGGATCTCCTGAAGGTTCGTCAAAAAGATCGAAACCGCTATTTTTTGTCACTTTTTTATACCACGCAACTTCAGACATTATATGTTCTACGGTATAGCTTATACCGACATGATTCAACCTCAAGACAGAACTTGCAATATCGTTGAGAAAATCCGAAAATCCTTTATCCTTAACACCTCTTTGTAAGCGATCTTTTTTTGCTAACACCTTATCTAACACATTGTGTCCGCATACGCTTATTTGTTTGTTGTCGATCTTTGTAAGCAGATTACTCCCTGAAAAAAGTTTAGCCGAATTGTCAACGTGTAAACAGTTTTGGATTTGTTGGTTATTTACTAAACTGATGATTTTGAGTAGTTCAACAATTTCGTTTGTTATGTTCATATCGTTATTTTACATCATCCAAAATGCGCACGATGATAAGATGAAGTATCGGCTATACCATATTGCAGATATTTAATGTGAAGAAATTGCAAATAACACAATAAAAAGAAGTACAAATGCAATTCCGCTAAACAGCGCCGTTCGAACGTAGTTTTTTTGATCGATACTTATTGCTATGGCAATAATTGTTTGAAAAAGATAATAGAGGGCAAAAAGTCGCGAAGCAATGACAATAATTTTAAAAATCGGCAACAACCAAATGAGTAGAATAGCGCTCCCGCCAACAGGTAAATATGCCTGGCGTTCGGTCAGCCTTCTCCCCGACTCTTCCTCGACAAGGCCTGAGGCGCCGATAGTGTCTGCAACCGCGGCACCAAACTGGCTGAAAATGGCAGCTAGAGATAACACCACGCCCATGCCAAACGCGGTTTGAGAAATAATCTGGATGATGGCAGTTTCGTGAAGTTCGGTGAGCGTTGCGGTGAGCGGGCCAGCAAGCGGCACGAAAATAACATAAATTACAAGTGCTATGACTTGTGCAAAGAGCATTGCTTTGTTTCTTGTTTCAACCGCATACTCGTCGCCTAAAAATTTAACCGTTTCAAAACCTTGAGTGATAAGCAAAAGCCCTCCCAGAATCTGCAACTTATGACCGTTAAGCTGAACAAATGTGTATACGTACGATGTATCAGTCATGCCCATAAATGAAGCTATCGCATATATCCCCAACGTGGCAAGAAGCGCACCGATGACAGCGAGTTTGAGATTTACCGCTATTTTCTCAAGATTTTCAAGGCCATGGAGGCCTTTGAATAGTCCAAAAAGAGCGATAAACGACAAAATGACGGTACTGAGCGTGTTTATCAACTGTTTTCCGTGCACGAAACCAAAGAGTATCGTATCGCCGTGGATTTTAAAGAGTTCAAACACAAACGAAGAAAGGAGTGAAACATAAAATGCAATCGCGACCATATACGATGCGCCCAGTGCAAAATTTGACAGTTTTTCTAGTACCACGACCCATTTTTTGCTTTCTTGGAATGCAGCTTTGTAGGGGTCGAACCATTTGATGTTTACCCGTATCGCCCACCCAACCCCTAAGGCAAATATATTCAGCACAAGCACAAGAGGGATCGACCATATCCCAAAATCCGCGTACATAAGTGGTGCGACCACCAGGAATCCGCTGCCAATTATGGAGGCAAGAGGCGTGACAATCACGCGCCACAGTTCGGATTTGTTGATTTTTGATAAAAAGAAGAAGCCAGACAAACAAGCGATGACGATACCACCGATCACACCGTTTGTGATATATATTGATTGCATATGGGTTTTTGAACGTTACATTATATTGTAATGACCCAATCGCACACATGAAGCGATACGAGAAGGTTTGTATGGCAATGTTCGAGTATTGTAGCAGACGAAAAACGATATCAAAATGCATACCTGTTACATATTCATTCACTTATTTATATTCTGTATAATACAACGAATACAAATTAGTATTATCATTTTCTAACCTTTTTACTTATGAACACCAAAAACAACGCGCATGAAATCGAAGGCCCCTTAGAGCAGCTGTTTGACGATTTGGTTGCACAATTTCAACTCGACGATTTGTACGATCAGACATTTTATCCGTATATTGCAGAGTTTGCAGCGCTTCTGCCGGACGGAAGCAAAGTACTTGATGCGGGGTGTGGCATCGGCGGCGATACAAAAAAACTGCTCGAGCATCGACTGAACGTGACGGGTATAGACTTCTCAGGAGCTATGATCGCAAAAGCACACGAACTTATCAAAGAAGCGACATTTAAAAAAATGGACGTAATGTCTCTTGACTTCTCAGATGAATCCTTTGACGGCGTATGGTGTTCGAAAATCCTTTCGCATATTTCCATAAAGAAAGTTGGAAAAGCAATAGACGAACTTGCGCGCGTACTCAAGAAAGGCGGCATTCTCTGCTATGCGGTACTTGTCGACCACAACGGCGGAGACGGCTCAGAAGGTGTAGAAGAGCGCATCCTCGAAGGCGGGGTGCACTACAAAACATTTTCGCGCTACTATAAAAAAGAAGAACTCAAGAATATGTGTGAAAAGAAAGGTTTTACGCTTCTTCAAACGTATCCGGTTCACCATATGCACGAAAATGTTGATTATACGGTCAGGATTTTTCGGAAAGATTCATAAAATTAGCAATATTCTGGGTGAATGTTGTTTCCTGACACTGCTGCTGGTTTTTTTGAAAGCCTATAATATAATATGAGGTATGGCTATACCTACTCTTCTTCTTCCATCAAGGCTATTAGTGTCTTTGAGTTCACTTAGACCTAACGAAATAACTATAAGAAACAGAACTTTAGATCAGTATGATTATGCTTTTAAAAAAACTCCCGTTTATCGTATCTATGATGGCGCCCAGACGAGAGAAATGCAATCAGACCCGTTTACTCAACACGTTAAAGAAGTTGCTGTTTCTTTTTTAAAATCTTTTCATTATGAGGATGATCCGAATGTTCAAAGCCTGATACAGATGGTGTCCGATTTCCTGACGGCAGATCAAAAACTTCGTGAAGAATTAAAACAAAAAATGATAGCTCAAAATCCTCATATTCAAGCTATGCAAGCACCGATGGAACATTACTTGACGGCAGCTTTAGATCTTAGTGTTGCATTTCACAGAAACGATGTAAGAAGAATAAGTGGCAACCCCACTTTACTTGAACATATAGGCCCTGTCACTAATACCGCTATTGATCTTGGACAGCGACTTGATGACGTTATTAGATTTTATGCTGAAACACAGCGAGCAAATCGCTTTGGTAAAAATATGATCATTCATTCACCTCATTTAATTCCTTTGATAAACGCTGTTGCAGAATATGGCTTTGCAATAAATGTAAATGAAATCGCCGCAAGCGCATTATTGCATGACACCCGAGAAGATGGCGGAGAAAATATTAAGACAGCCTATCCCGACTATATGTTTAATGCAGAAGAGCAACGCATTATCTCTGATTTTATCGAGTTTATTATTCAAAAAACACTACCATTTATTCCGGTACAGGAAAACGTTGAAGATTTGACGAAGAATCCGAATAATCCACAGTTGAGTGAATTTGAAAATCGTATGCAGCAAACCGATTATATGGTGGAAAAAATGAAGATAATGCGTCCTGAAGCAATGTTAGTAAAAGTAGCGGATGTCTTACATAATTCTGACGAAGCATCAGATAGAGCTGAAGAATTATATCCTTTATTATTTCAACGTTACGAACGATTGATTGCTATAGTGATCAATCATCGCGTATTTGTTCGTGGCACAAGCGACGCTTACGCGATAGAACAAGAGGTAAGAAAGTGGATTGATTTTTATAAGCAGGAAATAACTTCTGCACATTTTACTTCTATCTATACCAGTCATGGTACAAAAAGAGGAACGAAACCACTTTCGAAAGAAAAAATGCTACAACGGTTAGCACTTATTGAAGAATTCTGTAGCTGGTATGATGCTTTAGGTTTGGAAATTATAGAAGATGGTAAAGGTTCAAATAGGCATTTATACAATTCTCGTTTACTTAGACATATGTTTTTATTGACGTATCCGCGTAGTATGCAGAATTTAACCCAAGAGATGGTGAGAGTAATGCAAAAACCGAAAGCTGAAAGAACCGAAGAGGAAAATCAGATTTTGCAGCTTGCATTACACTATATATAATGACTACATGCAGGTTACTGTAGTTTTTATCCTTTCTTTTCTTGTCAGACTCATACATCTTAACCAGTCGTTGTGGCTTGATGAAGCCATAACCGCACGAGTCGTCCAGCGTTTTTCGAGTCTACAGATTATAACTCAATTTGCACCAGGCGATTTCCACCCACCGTTCTATTATCTTTTTATCAAATGCTGGACAACATTGTTTGGTTATTCTGAAATTGCGCTGCGCATACCTTCGGTGCTTGCTGCGCTTGTTGCAGGGGGTATGGTGTATAAAACCGCAGAACTCATATACAAACAGAAAAAAGTTGGGCTCGATATATCATTTTTTCACACCTTTCCTTTATTATTATTTGGCCGCTCGCCCTCCGATTCCACGCGCAGGCCTTTGAAAAAAAACATCTTCACCCAATCCCAAGCATCGTTATTTGCAGCTGTGCTATTTTTATGCAACCCGCTCGTCGTTTATTATTCTCAGGAGGCGCGCATGTACATGTTTGCGACTATGTTTTTGTCGGTTGTTATGTATTGTGCCGTCAAGCTCACTGTCAAAAAGCCAACATTCGACCTTATGTTCGCGTTCAATTTTTTTTCGTTTCTTGCGATCATCACGTACTACGGCTCGCTGTTTTTTATCATTGCAGCACTGATATTTTTACTTTTGCACAAGAAGCAGACATCATCCCTTTTGTTATCGATTGGCACCATCCTCGGACTTACCCTCCTTTCCCCTCTTTTGGTGCGACAGCTTGCAAATTCTCACCTTGCGCTACAGACGGTACAGAATTGGCGCAGCGTGTTAGGCACGATTGATGTAAAAAATATCGTACTTTTTCCGCTCAAGTTTGCAACGGGAAGGGTAAGTTTTGAGCCAAAATGGCTGTACTTTGTATTTGGCGGCGCGTGGAGCATGGTTGTTTTTGGTTTTGTCGTCCTTGGCGCGTGGAGAGAAAAAAAGTTTGCTCTGTTTTTTATTGTCCCTCTCGTGTTAGGATTTGTCGCTTCGTTTGTAACACCTATGCTACAATATTTTCGATTTCAGTATGTGATATTGCCAATAAGTATTCTTTTAGCATTAGGCGTCGAAGAGTTGGGTAATGTATTGGAAATGGAAGGATCAGGCTTAAAATACCTGAGCAATCGTTCAAAAAAGATTACCCGTTTCGTCATGTTGTTCATCATTACTATTTTTGCTGCGTGGTCGGCGTTGTATCTTTTCTTCCCCCAATTTCATCGTGAGGACTGGAACACACTAAGCTTTCAATTACAACAAAAACATCTTTCTGTGTACATCCTTCCCTCGAAAACCGATCCAATCATATATTATAATCCATCGTTTCCAGTCAAAAATCTTGAACAAATTGATCAAGCAGATGAAGCAGAACTTATTATTATCCCCTACGCAACAGATATACATGGGTTTAGTTATCGATCTATTATATCGTCTCGTTATCAACAAATCGCAGCCTATTCTGTCCGCGGTATCGTGTATGAAGAATGGGCAATAAAAAAATAAGCAAATAGAACAATTTGTTTCATTTTACATTTGTTACTCGCGTTACGTGTAGATACTGTGACTCTGCATACCCTTGTTGCATTGTTCCTGATACAGTTATTTTCTGGCCAACACCTTCATTAATTGCAGAAAGAATTTGATAGTTTTGAGGTACGAGAATCACCTCTTCACTTTCGAGTGTATTTGGATGAGATGTTATAAGGACATAGTCATAAGCAATATCTGGAGCTGGTCGTGAAAAAGTAAGAATAGTACCAGTTAGAGTTTTATTTTCTCCAGTGAATAATTCTTGTCCCGGTAATGTATAGGTACAGTATTCTAAACCCAAAGTAGCCATATGGGTGACATTCATTGCAAAGCGATCGTACGTATATCGACCCTGTAGGGTTGAATTGTGAATAATGGCTTCTACCCAACGAGGATCTATTGTGCCTGTTACGGCGACGCATACATTAATATAAGATGCGAAATCCATATCGCCTTCAAGAAAAAGTCCGCCTATTGCGTATTTGTTTTGATCAAGTTCTGTTACTTGATAAGATCCATCGGTCAGCTTAAACAGTTTTTTTTCTTCTTGAGTTAGACCCGACGTGCGTACAATACCTGTAATGGTAAACAATTCTTGATAGTTATTTTTATCTATTTTGGGTTGCGAAGTTGGTATTTTTTGGATGAAGAAGATATTGAAAATTATTACTCCAAAAATAAAAATAAAACTTATAATCAGAAAACCAACCAACATGAAGAGGTGTTTTTTGTTAAATGTATTTTGTTCCAACATGTTAATTATTAAGTATACGAAATAATATAGCGATATGAAATAACAAGTTGTATCGCAATCGCAAGCAGAAAGCCGATTGTGATGGCGATAGGCGGACCAAACACACCGTACTGCGGGATGAGCACATACGAACCCACGGTCATCGCTACAAAAAAGAATATGTTGCCTATCAAAATGGGCACTGGTTTTTTGACGGTGTAAAGCAAAAAAAGCATTGGTACACTCCCAAGAGCGTTGAGGATAAACGGCAAACTCAGCACGTGCGTGATGGCTGCTGTTTCACCGAAATTTTCGGTAAAGACCAACGAGAAAATAGAGGCCGGTGTTACAAAAAGTGCTAAAAACACCGCGCATGGCACGAGCATATACAGCAGTCCTTTTTTCAATTGTTTTACGATCGCGGTTTTTGTCTTCACTACAGCAAACCCTGGCGAAAGTACCTGTGTGATGCTCACGATAGACGTGATGATACTTAAAATAATCTTTTGCGATAAGGCATAGTACCCTACTTCGTTGCGCAATCCGTAGAATGAGAGCAAAAACAGATCCATGCGCAGCCCAACATTGTAAAACTGCGTCGCCAAAAAGTAGGTAAACGTGTATTTAAATTTAAATTCTTCTTTCTTCACCGGCGCTGTGACAGCCTGCACAATATGTTTTCCGCTTTTTGCAAATGCCATGGCAAAAAAGACAAGCGGTCCAACGATCCCGAAGATGACAATGACAGCGCTCACATCGATTTTCCCCACCTGTGCAAGCAATAAAATTGCCCCTAGTTTGACCACGTTTGCGGTATTGAGATAGACATTGGCTCTTGTGAATTTTTTTGCCGCAAACAAAATATTGGTACAAAAGTTCTGCCAAATGAAAAAGAGCGCGGAAATAACGGTTACGCTTAACGTGGTTCCTGTTGCGTGAGTTTTGAAAAAAACAACATTAAGTTGAGGAAAAAAAACAAACAATATTCCTAGCACCAAAAGTGAAAAACTCGATTGATAGACAAACGTGCTTTTGACAAATTGGTAGATGCGTTTGCTTTTCGAAAGGTAAAGATCAGGAATGGTAGAGTAGATTGTAGCGACAGTTCCGAATTCTAAAACACTTGCCATGACGTATGCGATTCCCAAAAGGACGCTCAATTCTCCGTACTGTGCCGGAGTCATGATGCGAACCAGAATGATTGCAAACACCGCGGTGAATGCAACATTCAGATAGTTTCCTATAGTATTCACGGCAATGTGAATACTCGTAGGGTCCTTCAGGAATCGCAACGCTTTTTCTTTCATGGTTACATTGTATCACCATTGTCGTCTTGTGCTTCGTCAGTTGTTTCTTGTGCTTCTTGAACGGGTCTTTCAAATCTTCGTTCGTTGTTGTTTGCCTTTGGTCGTGCGATATTGACGACAAGTGTGCGACCATCCAGTTCTTGCTGATGAAACATTTCAATAGCTTTTTGAGCCATTTCGTCGGTTTCGAATTCAACAAATCCAAATCCTTTTGATCGGTTTGTTTGACGATCGCGGATGATTATGGCATCAACGATGGTACCGGCTGGTGAAAAGTGAGCCTTAAGCTCTTCTATGGTCAAACGGTATGGCAGATTGCCAACATATACTTTATTTTGCATGCGCTATCACCTCATTTCTCGTGAAGTTCAAATTGCAGTTTATTACCTTGGAAGAATATATGCAGTCTGATGAATTAAGTAATGTCCTAAATTATAGCTTGCCCATATCCATTATGCAAGTGATATTATCGATTTCTAATCTGCATCGTCAAAAAAAGAAGGAAGATCATCAAGATATTTGGGGTTTGATTGAATAGTCTCAAGAATCCAATGAGGCTTGTACCTACTGAGGGTGGTGAGTGTTTGTATGGCTTGAACAGAACTCAGATTCATATCTCTTAGTTTGTTATACAATTGAAGCCATTCTGGAAACTCAGCAACATACGCAACATACTCTAAGGGATTGCTTAAAAATATACTTAAATGGGAGGCGCCTAAATACCAGGCGGCTCCAGCATGCTGGAGTGTTTGTTCATATAAATCAGCTAAGTTAGTTACCGTAAAGGCACTATCTGTATTAGTACATATGTCGCCGAGCGCGCGCGTCATATTGTACATAAGATACGCGTTAGCAAGGTCGGCTCTTTCGAATATATCTTTGAGACAAATATACGCCATAGCGGTTGGAAAGCTTTCGTGATGTGGGCCGTACGCAAAACATGAAGGAGCATGTTGATTCTGAGCCAATTGAATTGCCGCTTCTCGATAACCATGGAATTGTTCGTGCACTGCAATACCTGGTAGGATTTCCCAAATGTTTGGATCAATGAGTTCTTGATCAGGAATAAGATTGAGCAATACTGATCTTGTAACATTTGTCATAAATTCACGATACCCAATCTGCTCAAAGTTCATATCTTTTGGGGGCACGAATGGGCTATTTTGAGGCATAACTGTTGTTTGTTCGGCGCAGAGGAACATTCGAACAGGATTTGAGGTGGGAAGTTTGTTAAAAAGCATAGACATCATTTCAAAATACATACCCACTCGACCACCTATTTCTTCGAAAGAAGAAGCAAGCGCAGAAAATATTTTTTCTTGACCGCCTTGTACAGCAATTAGTTGAGCATTATCCTGGGTTTGGCGTTTTTGTTTAAAATATTCTTCAACTCGTTTGATTATTTGATTTAGATTTCCTTTTCCTGCGCTTTCTTCAATAAATTTGCGCACATCAGTATCGCTAAGGAGTGCTTCACCAATATCACAAGACGTTTGATTATGTCTAAAAGTTATATTAGGGTCATTATCTTTTTGTTTATCTCTATCTCTCCAAGCAATATATTCGCTTACTTGTTCAAAAAGATTTGCCCAAAGTAGAAATTGTGACTCTTGTTCATCGCTTGCACTTACTATACTTTCAGCTACAAATTCAACTAATGTTTTTTGGTCAACTGGACTTGGCAGAACAAAATGCATTTTTGCAGGAATAGTATGCCAAGTTGCGGTACTAGCATATAATTCTGGTGATGGTAGAACACCTACAGTAGGATACAATGGCATGCCCAGAATATGCGGCAAACGCGTTGTCATGTTGAGAGCGGTTTGCGTTGCAGCGATTTGATCTCTGGGTAGAGATGCTTCTTCCATAACTTGCATGTGTTGCATCAGCCAATACCTAATCATAGTTTGAATATCATCAATGGGTTTATCAAAGAGATCAATACAATAGTTCTCAACTCTTTGTATATCATGAGCAATCGGCCTTCTCTTGGGTTCTGTAGGAGGTGTAGAGCGTATACGGTTTGGTATATAAAACCGCAACGCATCTCTGAAGGCGTGATATTCAAGAAGTAAATCATCTGGTATGGTGATTTGTTCGAAGATCTCAGAAAGCATGTCTGCTGTACCTTTGAAAAAATCATCAAGTCGTTTTATCTGATTTCCACTATATGCAGATAAATCAACCTCCAGAAGGTTATTTTTCTGCATATTTAAATATGCTAATAGGTGTTCTTTTATACCGTGGTCGTTTTGAATCTCTGGTGACCTGTGAGAAATAACATATAGCACAAGCATCATTTCTTCAATCATCACATGCATATTAAGGATAGGGAAATAATCGACTAAGGAATAGGTCTTGAAGATTCGTTCAATCTCTCTCCTAGTTTTTTCCTCAAGCGTTTGCATAAGTCCAGAAAAATCCAAATTATGATAATCAGTAATTTCAGGAGGAGGACTGGTTTCCCCTTCGATTTTTGAATGAGAAGAAGTAGTAAGATTGCGCAATATAGTTAATATTGTTTGTTTATCCGTCGCCCGCAACAATGCAGCCTCGGGTTTGACCCGAGCAAGCGCAACTATTTGTTCCTCCGACATGGGAGGAAGTTTTTGTGCAATTTGAGCAAACCTTTTCCATGCTCCGCTTGCTTGCTGTGCTTCACCGTACGGACCCATATCTGGCGCTTGGTTAAAAGTACGCACCATTGAACATTGCCGAAATGCTCCGTTATTAATATATTCATCTGCCACCCAGTGGAGAAATTGGTTCACGTTATATCCTTTGCGTTCAGCTTGTTGATAGATCATCTCCGGAATAACGAAATGACCAAGCAAATACGCTCCAGGATTATCGTCAACATATCGAATAATCCGGCCAATTTCATCGCGAGAAAAATTACCAAACCTTCGAAGTAAATCAATAACTTGCTGCGCGGATTGACCAGAGTAATTTCGCATGATATCTGCTAGTGCTCGACCAGCCAGGAGACGTTTTCTTGTTGTTGGGCCTTGTGTTTCAATTCCGAGCAATTCTTGATATTGCGTAAACCACCGCTCGAGACAAATAGAGACAATTTCTTCGTGAGGGTTGGGTATGGCCTGATATGTGAGTCGATAAAGTTCATGATCCATATCATCAGAAGGAGGTATATTGTGGTTCATGGCAGCATGACCAACTTCATGAAGGCTAAGCTGTGCTAATATAGTGGAAGGAGGAAAACCCGCGTCGACACCTATTTTTTGAAGAAAAGGATTAAAGTAGGCAGGAAATGAAGCAAGATAAGGATCTCCACTTGCGTCATTGGCATCTACGGGCGGTCGATCAAAAGCAATGTTGAGCGATAGAGGTAACGTTAACCCAAGATCTGTAGTGAAGATACGTATGAGATTACCAACAAAACGCTCTGTGCCAGTAAGTTCTTGTAATTTCTCAAGAGAAGGATGTTGTAACGTTTGTTGTGCACTTTGAAGCCAAGCTTCAATATCTATTGGATCGCAATCAAAGATCGTACGTAGTCTGTCGATCATTTTTCTCCTTTGCTCTTTTATTTTTTGAGGAACTTCACAATTATTATCAGTCGTTATATTAGGACAGAGTCGTTCTATTAACGCGGGATCTAAACCTCCTACCAATTGGGCAGTTTGAGCAAGTACGTTTCTTAAATTATGTACTACATTGTTACCATTTGTTGTTGGAAATATATAACTTCCTTGGATAATGTCAGCCCAAGGCAGTAATAGTTGTTGAATTTCATTTTGATCGAATCGAACCGCTTGTTGCTGAATAAGATTATTGATAGTTTCAATACGATAGCTCAGTTCATTGATAAATACTGTTGCGCTATGTGGGTCAGCTGTGAATGAATCTAATCCAGCCTGTATGATACAAGCTCTCTGACTATAAAAATCTTGTTGTAAATATTCGCCAGAGATGACAAGATCCAAACATTGAGGATCTATGGAAAGAAATTTGTCAGTAGCGATTTTGCTATCTTCAAAAGAATCTGCAAATATTTCTTGAAACTGTTCTGCAGAAAGCACTCCCACAGAATATTGTTGAAAGAGACTGTAGCACAAACATGAGAATTTGTTTGGTTCTTTGTTTTTAGCCCATAGAAATAATTCACGCAACTTCTGTTCAGGAACGGCTGTGGTAATTTGTTCGTGCAACATGATATATATTATACAATATTTCTTTGTTATGAAGCTAAAAAAACTAGATGGAGTATTTAGCGATTTATTGAATAAATATTAAAGCGCTATAAATATTAAAATAAAACAGTTCAAAATTATTTACTATAGTTTTTATGCAAGTGCTGTTTTGAGGTGGATATCATGCTCGTTTATGTACCAAAAAACGCTTTTGTGATGCAAAAGATAGCTCGCGGGTATGGCGCTCGTCGGTTCGGCAAGGTTCATAATCTTGTTTATGATCGTGTTTTTACTCTCCCCTGTCACGATGACATAGATGTTTTGTGCCGACACAATCGTCTTGAGTCCTAAGGTGATGGCCCGCTTGGGGACTTCATCCTTATGTTCAAAAAATCGACTATTGCTTTGTTTGGTTGATTGCGCAATCTGAACAAGGCGGGTTGTCTCTTCGAGTCTTGACCCAGGTTCGTTAAATGCGATATGCCCATTTACCCCAAGCCCTAAAACCACTATATCGAGTCCTCCCAGTCGATATATTTTTTGATCAAATTGTTCACATTCTTTGAACGGATCAGGTGCTTCCCCATTTGGTATATACGCATGATCAAAGCGAAACGTTGGGTTTGCCCTGTGCAGTGGTTCAAGCAGTAGAGTGTAAATTTCTTGAAAATAGCTGTGGGGGCTGGTTTTTTTCATCGGGTAATATTCGTCGAGGCTCACGATGTGAAGATTGGCAAGATCAACGTCTTTCAACAGTGGGATTAGTGCTTCATACAGCCCTCGCGGAGAGGAGCCGGTAGGCACGACCAAAACACACTTTTTTCGCATTTTCAGCAAGTGTTTCACCTCTTGCGCAATCTGGTTAGCAAGCTTTTGAGAAAGCTGATCGTAATTGGAACACGAAATAATCTGCATAGTATTATTTTTTCACTGCTTTGTAGGCTGCTATGTACATCGCCATACTCCACGATTGCTTGTCGATACCCATGGGCGTGCCATGTTGGCCGTGGAGAAATTCATTAAATGCCCAATCGTTGAGTGCGTTTGCTTGGGCGAGTTTCTCAAGCTCTTGTTCTGCACGTTCTTTGTCTTGTTGTGCCAGCCACATGACCCAAAACCCTCCGGCAAAGAGCCAAATGCCGCCGTTGTGATACTGCCATGGATAATTTTGCCTGCCTTTTTGCATATATTCGCGCCAATCCTCTTCTCCTGGGTAAATAGGCGGATGTAACACTTTGATCGGATAAGGTTTATTGATGCCGGCGCGCACGATATGATCGGTTATGAGTTTTGCCTTTTCATGATCGGCTAGGCCGGTTATACACGCCAAGACATTTCCCAGTGTTTCGCAGCGCATTTCATACGTTTTGTGTGAAAGGAAGCCGAGGTAATGCGGCAAATAGACAACACGCGCATTCACCCACTCGATATATGTTTTTGCAAAGGTGTTGTTACGGGTGTATTCATTATCTGGTATATAATCCATGTTGTTGTCACGGCTTTTGTGCACCCAGAGCATGGTATTGATCCCTTCATAAATTGTACCTTTTAGCTTTGTAAGGTCGTGTCTCTCCTCCACTTCTATACGCAGGGAAACCAGCCAATACCACAACGCGTTCGTTAGCAGTACGAGCCCCATGCGCGGCATCTCGTCGTCCCAGCCAGCGGCTTCGCCTTGTTCGAGGAGATTATCGTTATTTGTGTCTTGATACGTGAGCCACGTGAAAGCTTTTTCGATGCGTTCCTTGTGTTTGGTATAGTATTCCCTATCCCCGGTTTGTTTGACATAGTTGAGCACGGCGATGGGCCACCAGAGCGTGCCGTCTATTGTGCCGGGCATCCACCATTGGGTCCAGCCCTTTTCGGGTATCGTGTTTGAAGGAAATTGACCTTTTTTGGACTGAGCATTGGAAAGTGCGTCAAGCGATTGTTTGGTAAGGGCGATAAGTTCCTCGTTTCCCGACGCCACCATGCCGAGCGTGCAAATTGCGGTGTCGCGAGTAAAAAGCGTATCGTAATCTTTTTCTAATTTTTCTTTAGGCTCTGCAGCAGCAAGTCCTATGTTGAGTTTATTTTTTAGCAGTCCTGCGATGGCTTTTTGATAACAGATGTCGACTAGTTGAGTGTCCATAGAGGTGAAAAACAAATGGTAACAACTCTTTTATTATACAAAAAGAAATATGAGAGGGTGTGAAAAATAATCAAGAAGCAGACAACTTTGCGCTTGTAGAATTTGAGATCGTTGCATCATGCAACTAACTTTGCTGCGCCGAAAAGGTCGCTGTGTAGGACTTTTTCATATCGGGCTTGATAACGTGGCACCAGCCCAACCACACGTTTCTCGACTATTTCTTTGAACTGATACCCTTTCCAATACAAACTCCCCTGCATAATGAAGGTCAGATCTCGTCCGCAATATTCCAAGATGCCGGCAATCTGGGCGGCAACCATGTCTGCCGATACAGCAAGAATACTGCGTGCCAGGCTTGCTACGTTTGCATCTTTGCTTTTGGCAAGAGCGTCGAGGTCTTTGGTTGAACGTATCGGTTCAACATCCAAACCTTCTTTTTGTGCCAGAATGTTGAAGTGTTTGTATAGATACGCTCCTGAGATTTCCTTTTCGTACAACGATTTTCCGGGAGCAGCAGACTGTTTGTTAATGATGTTACCGGCATAGGATTGTTCGAATTTGTCGAAATTGGCAGATTCAAGGTTTACCGCTGTATGTTGGTCCAAAAATATGGCAAAGTTTAATCCTGTTCCGACAATCCCTGCGGCAAGTTGATCCCAACTACGCGTGACTAAACCCGAGAGCAAAAGACAGATCGTATCATTTGCACTAGAAACAGTGAGCGTTTGCCCGTGTTTGTCTTTCATATATTGTTCAATCCTCTCCCCTACTGTTTTGCCGATGAGCCCAGTGAATGTGTTTTCTTTTGATCCATCTTGCAACACGCCATCCAGCACGTCATTTCTCATGACCGGAGTAAGTGGGTACGCGAAATTGAGCGCCACGACTTTGACATTTGTATCGATGTGTTTTTCTAAGAAGCTCATGAGGTCTTGTTCGGTCAAAAACGGTGGTTGCGGGCCGGCGTTGTGTTCAATCAGCGAAAAGTTGTTGCCGACTTTCTTCATGAGGGCTTTTTGATAAAACGACCCGCCGATGACCATGGTTTGAAAGGTTTCGTTGGGTTGTACTTTGCTACTGGTTGAAAGGTGGTGTCGGATGAACGGGAGGGAAGAAGGTTTTTTATTTGCTCCGTTTTGTAGTTCGGAGATAAAGGATTGTTTGAGGATGTTTATAGGATTGTTCATGTTTGTTATTCATTTAAAGCTCTCAATAAGCCGGTATAGAGATCCATAAGACCTAATATAAATGGTCTTTGTGTCATTATTCCATTATTTCCGCGAGCTTGAATAGCTGCCCTGACTTTTGCATTACTATTTTGAACACCAACAAGATAAGCACGACCAGCTCCGTCATTAATTTCATCTGCATCAATGTGTTCAGTCGGGATAATATCTGTACTGCTATCACCAATATGAACATATAAAATATTGTCAGAATTGACTTCATACCGAGCCCTAACCCAATTCATTAATGTATTGAATTTATTTAAATGAGCATGTCCGATATCAACGTATCCTGCGGTCGGATTATATTTTGCTTGTAACAAACCCTTTTCAGACATGAGTTCAAGGGTTCGCAGTCTCGCTCGGATTTCTAACAGTTTTATCATATATTCTTCTTTTAGATCAAAAAGTAATTCTTGAAAATCCTTTATAACAGCTCTTTTATCTTTAGGTCCATTTGTACTACCATCGAGATGTCCATTTTTATATTTACTTAATGCGTCAACAACAGCGGTTTCAACATCGGGGATATCATTTCCAATTTGATTTAAGATGTTTTCAACTTCTTGGTCGAGTTGTTCGGTGACTTCAGAAAAATATTGATTTAATTGAGAATTAATCCATTCCGGGGTAATTTTTTCACCGAGTTTCGTTCGATGAAGAAAGCGGCCTTGTTGGTCTGCTAATCGTATAGAGAGCATGGAAAGTTTTGGCTCAATATGGACGTAGTTTGAATCTTGAATCCTTTGTAGCAAATAATTTCGCATATGGTCAAGCTCGTTTTGCCATTCCTGAGAGTCTTCAACGGCAACGTGCATGCTCCCTGTTTCTAAATTGTCAATAATTACGCCGCCTGATTCAGCTACGGCAACAAGACGAGTCGAAGGATCAGGATGAAACGAACCCTCTGCAAAGCCCCATGCATATAATCCTGGCCGACCTGTATTTATGGGCATAACAAGTTGTTTGTTGGGAAATCGAGCTCTAAAAAAGGCAGCAAACTGTTTTAATCGTTCTTGTGCACGGGCGACTAATATGGGCGTTGGATAGGACTCATGCACGTTAAATGTAGAATTAATGTCAAGGGAAATTACAACAACAGATATAGATGGGTCGTTGAGTTGTTGTTTGAATTCAGGGGGCAAATCAATACCCACAATACTTTCATAATTACTTTGAAGTACCTCCATAATCTCATCCGACGGATGTTGTTCATTGATTTCTTTTAAAGCCTTTATACCAGCCCTTTTGGCAGAGAATAACCGTTGAAGTAAATCATTTCTACCATACATTGATTGATCTAATATTTGGTGAAATCTAGCATTAGGAGTAATCGTATCTGTTTCTTCAACAACGCATAATTGTTTAATACCCTGTACTACGTTGATAGCTTCACGGGCTGCTCTTAAATCAACATGTTCGACGAGAAATTTTAATATCTGTGGATCAAAAAGTTCTTGAAACAAAAGTTTTTCAGCGGCAATAACAGAAGCATTATCGTCCCTCTCCATACCGTCCGGACGTTGAATCTCTTTATACCACGAAAATAAATTATGTGCCTGTTGTTGGAGCTCCCGCAACTCAGGTGTTTCCATGTTAAGAATAAAATGTATTTAGATATGCAGCTATTTTTTTGTATTGGTAATATATTTTATTATACTCAGCATGGAGCTCTTTGTTCGGTGAAAGTTTGTTTGTAGCCTGTATAACATTTTTATATATATCTTCGAGCCTGCACTTCGTTGTATTTTGTAACGCAAACAGTGCCGCACCATAAGGTGAGTGGTCATCAATATTTATCATATTTGTTGGTAGACCCAAAACATTCGTAACGATGCTTCGCCATGTAGGGTTTTTCGAACCGCCCCCGCTGAGAATGATATTTTTGATTGGTATACCCAACTCCTGAAATGATTCCAACCCTTCTCTAAATGAGAAGGCTACTCCTTCCATGATGGCACGAATAAAATGTTTGTTGTTATGGTTCAACGTCTGTCCGATAAATGCCGATCGGAGGTTTGGGTTAAAATATGGTGTCCGTTCACCATTCAAAAATGGGAAAAAGAAAAGTCCATCAGAGCCGATGGGTATATCGTTGATTTCTTTTATAAAATGGTCATATGAAGAGTCGATTTGATTCATAACTTTTGTTTTAAACCATTTGAGAGACAAACCAGCAGACAATGTCGCCGCCATATATATCGTTTTTCCGGTCAACGCATGATTGAGTGTGTGCAATCGATGCTTTGGATCAACCACACGATCATCGGAAACAACTAAAAATTGTCCACCAGTAGATATTGCCAGCAATGCGTCGCCGTGGCGTATGAGTCCTGCCCCAAGAGCTGCCATGCTTTGGTCGCTCGCTCCAAACACAGGGATATTTTCAGGAAGACCAGTTTCTTTGGAAGCGTCGCTACTGATGATGCCATAAGGATTAGCAGAAGCAATAATGTGAGGGAAAATGTCAATTGGCATTTCAAGGTGATCAAGAATATGTTGTGACCAAACATTATTTTTATAGTCGAAAACGCCAGTTGCAAGAGCATCTGTTGGCTCAGAATTGAGTACTCCTGTTAATAAGAAGGCGATGTAGTCTTTGGGAGAACAAACATGCATAATAGTTCGGAACAATTTCTTTTCGTGATTTTGTATCCACAATAAAGAAGGAAGCATAAAACCAGTAAATAGTGGATTACCTGTTATGCTATACATTTTGTTTTGGGGAATCTTTTTAAGTATCGTTTGTACTTCTTGTTCAGAACGACGATCTGCCCATATGATTGCAGGTCTTAACGGTTTTTTATTTTTGTCCAATGTCACGAGCCCGTGCATTTGTCCAGAAATGCCAACACCTTGAATGCTACACAGCGGAACAGTTTTATTTAACTCTGTAAAAAGCAACTTAAACGTTTCCCACCATACTTGAGGTGATTCTTCGGCATAGTTTTGTTTTGGTTGTGAAATGGTGATTTCTCGTGCAAGATGAGCCAATACACTCCCCTTTTCGTCTATAACTGTGGCTTTAAGTACTGAAGTGCCCAAATCTAAACCCAGATACGTTTTCATAGATAGTTGATTATAATAGTAGCATTGCACTCAATGATAATTCAAATTTTGAAATTGTGTAATCCTTTCGCTATATTGTGAGAGTAATATATGAGTATATCATATATTTTCAATACGCATCCAATAAGTATTATATGTTAAATGCTAAACCAACATCTTTGATTATCATTTCATTTGCTATAATACATCAAATCTAAAAAGATAATTTTTTCATTTTAAAATACAAAAAATAGTATAATCAAGTTTTGAAAGTTATAATGGATATATGAAAAAAACAGCACTCATAACCGGCATACTTGGTCAAGACGGACCATATTTAGCAAAACTGCTCCTTGAAAAAGACTACAAAGTATACGGTATGACACGCCGCTATTCGCTCCCCAATTTTGGGAATGTCGAATACTTGGGTATCCACCACGACATCGACTATGTCGATGGCGACATGACCGATGAATCGTCGCTTATGAATATCATCAAGTCAGTTCGGCCCGATGAGGTATATAATCTCGCAGCGCAGTCGTTTGTCAAAGCTTCATTTGAACAACCCAAGTTTACGACCGACGTCAACGCACTCGGCGTACTCTATCTTTTAAACGCCATAAAATATTTCTCCCCCACCTCGCGTTTTTATCAAGCTTCAACAAGCGAAATGTTTGGCCTGGCCAATGATGGCGGATATCAGGATGAAAACACAAACTTTCACCCCCGCAGCCCGTACGGCGTCTCGAAAGTCTACGCCTACTGGATGACGGTTAATTATCGCGAATCGTACAATATGTTTACTGCAAACGGCATTCTTTTCAACCATGAGTCGCCGATCCGTGGTATACAATTTGTGACACGCAAAATAACCGATGGTGTGGCAAAGATAAAACTTGGTCTTGCAACTGAGTTGCGTTTGGGAAACATGGAAGCCAAACGAGACTGGGGGTTTGCCGGAGACTATGTCGAAGCTATGTGGCTCATGCTTCAAACCGATAAACCAGACGATTATGTTGTGGCAACAGGCGAAACGCACAGCGTGCAAGAGTTTGTCGAAGCTGCATTTGCGGCAGCAGACATACCCGATTGGAAAAAATATATAACCATTGATCCTCGCTTCAAACGACCGGCCGAAGTGCCGCACCTGTGCGGTCGCGTGGATAAAGCAACCAAGCAGCTTGGCTGGAAACCAAAAGTTTCCTTTGCAGAGCTTGTAAAAATGATGGTTGAGGCAGATATCAAGCGCTACGAAATGGCATCTGTCAGCAGACAATCGTAATAAACGATCGCTACAAAAATTAAAACAACTCATGGAACCATTTTTTTATCACTCTCCTCTTGGATGGTTGCGCATAGAGAGCGATCAGGAGTCCTTACAATCTATCAAATACTGCAAAAAAGGCGCAAAAGACAAATCGCACCGTTCCCCCATCATGCAAGAAAAGATCCAACGCGAGCTGGAGGAATATTTTGAGGGTAAACGTACAGTCTTTTCGCTTGCCCTTGGTCCTGTTGGCACTCCATTTCAAAAAAAGGTATGGGAGTATCTTCTCACGATACCCTACGGGCAGACGCGCACCTATGGGCAGGTTGCACGGGCCATTGGGCGTCCAAAAGCAGCTCGTGCTGTTGGTATGGCGCTTAACAAAAATCCCATCCCAATTGTCGTTCCATGTCACCGGGTGGTAGGATCTGCGGGCAAGCTAACAGGCTATGCTGGCGGGTTGGACAAGAAGAAGTGGTTACTAAAACATGAAGGCGCTTCGTAATCTACCTATTTTTTGATTGATACACTAGCGCGAAATATTTTGCAAAAATAAGAAAGTGATAAAATGCGTAGATGACACTCGCGATAAAGCCATGCAAACCTTCGATATACATTCTCCACACAATGTATTTGTACATAAACTCTTTTACGGGTTGAAATAGCATCGAAATCACAAGCGACAATAGAGAAGGGTCTGCGTTGTGCTCAAATTTAACTTTTGCTTCGCGCGTTGAATATCTGTTTATTTTTTCAATAAACACATCAATAGTCGGGTGTGAGTTGTGAAGAATATAACCCTTCATCGTTTGAATTTTTGGATTTTTGCGCCTTGCAAGAGAGCGTATCAGTGGAAGGTTGAAAATAAACGATGTGCCTACTGCATTTTTATGAATTCCCCACCCTTCTGTTGTTGAAGAAGTGTTGTAGGTAAACGTACCATTGCGAAAAAGACGAATAAACGGTTTGTTTTTTTGATCACATTGTTCAAAATATTTTCCAAATTCAAAATTAATGAAACCGGTCATATACATATTCATCTTATTATCATTTTTAGCCATCACAATAGCGTGTATTTCCTTTGTGAGTGTCTCATCAAGTCGCTCGTCTGCATCCAAAACCAGAACCCATTCCTGCTTTGCGAGCTTAATACCCATGTTTTTATTATTGAACACATTGCCTTTTGATGAACCAGTATCCTGCAACACGCGGACAGCATGGTTTTGCGCAATTTCTTTGCTCCTGTCTGTTGTGCGGTAATCTATGACAACGATAACTTCTTGCGCCACTTGTCTAGCGTAGGAAAGGAAGTCGTCCAGTTGTTTTTCTTCATTAAGTACTGCGGTTACGATGGTGAGTGGTAAAGGTTTCATACGAAAGTTAGCTAGTATTTGTGTGTATTATACTCGTTCGCGTGTGCGTTTGCCTCCGCATGTCAACGCCCAAAACATATATCAATTTCGAGCACACGTGATATTGCTGTCAGCGCAACGCATGGAAAAATCGATTCATCATTGCGACGATAGCACCACGGTGTTTAAGGAGATATGTATTTAATGATGTATGATAATTTACATTTTTTTGTTTGCGGTCTTGGTTTGCGGTCAAACTTTTCTCGTGACGCATGACGATATCGGGGAAGTACCACAGCGAAATTTGATTTTTTTTCAACCGGAGGCAATAATCCATGTCTTCAAAATACATAAAAAAACGATTATCCCACGGGCCAACTGTTTCGTTCACTTGTTTGTTTATCAACATGGCTCCGGCAGTAGCAAAATCGATACGTGTTGGTTTATTGAATTTATTTTGATCAATAACTCGAGGCCGAACAAACAGTGCGTTTACTGGATGCTTCCACCACGCATCAAAGTAACCGACGGTATTTGCCGCCGCACCATTCTTATCTTCCAATCTTGGCACACTCACCAAGCCATCGACAGCTTTCGTTTTTTTCACGAGCGCATCAATTGTTGCAGCATTTGTTTGTACATCGTTATTTAAGAGCATGAACCATTGTCCGTGTGCGTGTTCTATCCCTAGGTTTATTGCTTGGGCATAGCCAAGGTTTATGCGTTTGGAAACATAGATAACCCAAGGAAACTGTTTTTGTATAGCTTCTTTAAGCGTGAAATCTGGACCGTTGTCAACGAGGATAACCTCAAAAGTCGACTTTTTTTCTATGGTCCGCAGGAGTCGCATGGTTGCACTTGTCGCAAGATAATGCACAATGATGATGCTCACGATATCAGACTTTTTTTGTATATGTTCCATAGCAGTTCGCTACCCAAAATACCAACAAATAATAACATGGTAATACCGATTATGATCGCATTGAATGCTCCCCAGCGTGTGTTTGCCACCATAGCAGATATCAGCCCCAGACAAAGTGCCACGACATTGACTATGCCAAGTGCAAATTGCTTTTTGAGTGCAACAAGTGGTTGGAAAAAAACGCTATTTACACCCCACGCTAGGCCAGGGAGTATGAAATATGGAATCATGCCGGATGCGATTTCAGCATCCGCGAGTGAAAATTTGCCACCCACAAAGAGCAAGCGTATGACTAATGGTCCCACAACGACGATCGCTCCCACTACCATAAGGGAAATGAGAATACTTACTTTTTTTGCACGATTGACATAGGAGACTGTTTTTGCGTATTGTTTTTGCGATAAAAATTCAACCAGATGAGGGAGCAAAACAATTTGAATACTAATCGTCATTACACCAGCAGCAACAGAAAAAATGCGCGAGATCAAATTGAGATAGAGTAAATACCCTTCAGGGAGTTGTGCACCGAACGATCGGATAATGAGTACGTCTGAGCGTAGGGCAAACGAACCGATAATAAGCGGTACGAGTGCTGTTAAAAATGGTTTTAAATTGGGAAAGAGGAATGAATATTTCATCCGAAGATTTGGTATAACAAACAAAATTTGTATCACAATGTTGAAAATGAAGCCTACAACAAGGGCCCATATTCCGATCGTTGCAGACAACACCGCAATACTCATTAAGTTTGTTAAGCTTCCTACTGCCTGAGCAAGAGGAAAACGAACAAAGCGTTTCTGCACATAAAAGTAACTCCCGCACAGGGTAGCGATCGTAGCAAGGGGCACCGCAAGAAACAATATACGCATTTGCACGCTTACCGCTTGTATAAAGATTGCTCCCCTACTGCTGTAGAGTGCCCGTGCCAGCGAGGGGCTTAAAATTATGAAAAGTACCATAACAGCAATCGTTATCATCGTTATGGCAATAAGGTGGTTTACAAAAAAAGCGTCTTTGTTTTTCTTGTGTCTGCCTAGGAGTGGTAAAAAAGCATCATTAAACGTACCATAAATAACCGTGACTACAATTGCCGGTATCACAACTGCTGCTAGAAATATATCAAGTTGCAATCGCGGTCCAAATAGTTGTGCTACAACAATTTGACTCGCGAGTTGAATCGCGGTTGAAAAAATAAAAATACTGGTGACAATTACGCCTTTTTTAATCATGCAAATATTGTTTATTTTCAACTGGTTGGTCATGTATGCCCCAACTATACACGCTGATAGTCCAGGAATCATTTTCATTCCCTACAACCGTTCCCTGATCAAATTCATGATACAATGTCTCGCGAATATGATTTTGCAGATTTTCAGAAGCCAAGCTCTGCCAATTTTCAACAATTACTATACCAGATGAGCGATTTTTCTTCAGTGCTTCAAATTCTTCTGCGGTTGCAACCGACGTTGCATTTGGATTTTTGAATAACCACCCATACGTTTGTCCCGGTAGGTACCAGAGCACACGATCGTACCAACTATCCAAAATGATGATATCTCGATTATCGCCGACAAGTGTTTTGATTTTTGCAAAGGCGGTTTTATAATCCGGCAAAGGATTTTCACGTACGTCAGCGTTTATGGAATAGTATGATTGAGGAGACAAAATAAGTTTATGTCTGTACAGCGGGAAAACACAAAAAAGTACTAAAGCAAAAAACCACGAAAGAAATCCTTTTTTGTCGATTTTTGTATCAAGTTGTACAAACCGCAGCATCGAGTGCAGTATTTCTCCGAGCCAAACAATCCCTACACTGCATAGTATATAAAGCAATGGAAACGCAGGTAGCGAATGTCGTACATGTCGCGGATTGACTTTGAAGTTGGCCAAAATAAATATCACAGCTACACTTCCCGCGAGTAAAATTGAAAGGTCCATTTTCTGCGCTTCTTTTTTTGAGAGAGCATATGTTCCCATCAGCGCGCCTGTAAGTAACCAAAGATAGTTAGCAAGCAAGAATGTTCTATAGTGAAGCGTGTCGGTATAATATTTTAATAACATTTCCCTACTCCCAAACGGCGTGGTCAGTATGCCAGCAAGAGTTGCAACTCCCAAGACAACCAACAACCCTAATGCTGCATAGTGTTTGTCTCGTAGACTTTTATATAAAATAATACCGGCAATTATCACACCGTTGAAAACACCAATGCCGTGAAACAAGAAGGAAATAAAACTTAAAAACAGGGCGATAAAAATGTTTTTTTCTATCACGCGTTTGGATTGCGCGCTACGATAACAATAGTACACAATAAGAATTGTGAAAAGTTCCATCCATATGTATGGCCTCAGTTGTGTGGACCACGCGAGTTGAATCTGTAGGAACGAAGTGAAAAAAGCCGCTGTGAGGGCTTCTTTCTTTCCCATCAGTTCATTCGTCACTATATAGACAACAGCGATCAGTATGGTTCCGACGACAACAGAAGGGAATCTGCCGGCAAACTCGTTGACACCAAACACAACAAACGAGAGGCTGGTGACATAGTACATACCCGACTGGTATAGCCCCGTTGTATAACCGGTTGAATCTGTTGCTTCACCCGTTTGCAATAATGTTCGAGCGTATAATGCGACATTGCTTTCGTCGTTCCAGTACGAAGCCTGGTGCGCGATACTGCTTATCCTTAGCCAAAACCCAAGCAAAATGATGATACCAAGTGCCGTAAGCTGCAGTTTTTTATTCATATGTATCAAGACGTTTGATATAATGTACAATATACTTAATCTTGTGAATAAAAGTCACCAGACTTTATTGAAAATTGAGCGCTTTTCGTTACAATAAACTATTCTTATGAAGACAATCATACTTTGCGGAGGCACAGGGACAAGATTGAAAGAAGAAACGGAATTTAAACCAAAGCCGATGGTCATGATCGGGAACAAACCTATTCTCTGGCATATTATGAAGATTTATGCCGCAGCAGGGTTTAACGAGTTTATTCTAGCGCTTGGATATAAAGCTGATTACATCAAAGATTTTTTCCTCAACCAAAAAGCATTCGTCACTGATTTTACGCTTCAAACAAAAGATCATCATATAACGTATCATCTTGAGAATAGGAAAGAAATTGACGACTTTAAGATTACATTTGTAGACACTGGAGTCGACACACTCCCCGGCGAGCGTATTCTTCTTTGCCGCGATTATCTACCAAAAAAAGACACCTATTTTATGGTTACATATGGCGATGGAGTCATCAATTTAGATGTAAAAGACTTGGTTGCATTTCATAAGAAGCAAAAAACAATAGGGACTATAACAGGTGTCAATCCAATAACGAAATTTGGGATACCAAGAGTCGGAGACAATAATATCGTTACTGAATTTGTCGAAAAGCCCATACTCAAAGGATGGGTCAATGCCGGATTTATGATTTTTGATAAACGATTTTTTGATTATATCAATCCAGGTGAACTCGAACACGCTGCTTTAAAACGACTTGCCGCAAAAAAACAGTTATCGCTCTACAAACATGATAAATTTTGGTATTGCATGGATACATATAAAGAAGTTAGCGTATTAAATGAAATGTGGCTATCCGATACCCCACCATGGAAGGTATGGTAATTTGTGAATCAATATGAGCACATTAAACGGAAAAAACATTTTAGTTACTGGCGGTACCGGTTTTGTTGGTTCTCATTTGGTTGAAGATCTAGATAATCTTGGAGTTCATGTTATCACCACGTATCAATCATTGAATCCCTACTCATATTTTATACAACAACAACTTTCGAAGCGAGTTACTGTAGCTCCGGTCGACATTGTAGATTTTGAGCGGCTATTTGATTTAGTTACCAAATCAGAAATAGATTACATTTTTCATCTTGCTGCGCAACCTTTGGTCGAAACCGCATATTATAATCCTCGGCGAACGTTGGACACCAACATCCGAGGAACTATCAATATTCTTGAGAGTGCTCGGTTATATCCACGTATTAAAGGCATCATTGTTGCCTCTTCAGATAAAGCGTACGGCAAACTGGAAGGAAAAGATAAATATAAAGAGAGCGATCCGTTGAGGGGCGACCACCCGTATGAAGTTTCCAAATCTGCCGCGGATCTTATCACTACCTCATATTACAAAACATATGATGTTCCGGTTGTCACAACACGGTTCGGCAACATCTATGGAGAAGGGGATCTCAATTTTTCTCGCATCATTCCAGGTATTATGAAATCGCTCATCACCAATCAAACATTGCAACTACGCAGCGATGGCTCTCATGTTCGGGATTACCTCTACGTCAAAGACGTAGTCGATGGATATATTCTCCTTGCACAACACATTGATGAAATAAAAGGAGAAGCATTTAATTTCGGTTCGCATGAAACGTATTCGGTTTTAGCGCTCATACAGGAGGTTGAAAAAGCTTTAAAGCAAAAAATACAATACATAGTACTCAACGAAAGTAAAAATGAGATTCCATATCAATCGCTCAATTTTACAAAAATTAAAAAAAGATTATCTTGGGAACCAAAACGAACGCTAAAAACCATCACACAAACAGTATTTGATTGGTATACAGAACAGAAAGATTGTATGTAAAAAAATAATTATCAATTTGCATTATCCATATGAAAAGTAAAAATAAGATCATCGCAGAAATTTTTACACGAAAAAAAAAGAATCCTTTTAAGCCCCTATTTATCTTTGAAATGGCAAATAACCATATGGGAGACCTTAAGCATGGACTACGCATCATTAAAGAATGTAATAAAGTCAAAGAACAATTTGATTTTCGTTTTGCATTCAAATTACAGTATCGTGATATTCCCACGTTCATTCACCCCGACTATGCAGACAGAAAAGACATAAAATACGTGAAGCGATTCTCAGAAACCAAGCTTCTCGATAAGGAGGCGTTGGCCTTGAGAAAAGAAATGGAACGACTCGGTTTTATTTCGATTTGTACGCCTTTTGACGAAGTATCCGTCGATCTCATTGTAAAACACAATTTTGACGTCATTAAAATTGGTAGTTGTTCTTTTGGCGATTGGCCACTTCTTGAATGTATTGTAAAAACAGACAAGCCTATTATTGCCTCAACAGCCGGGGCATCGCTTGAGACCATTGATCGGGTGGTGAATTTTTTTCAAAATAGAAAAAAACAATTCGCCATCATGCATTGTGTAGGAAAATACCCAACACCAGATGAAGAATTACAACTCAATCAAATAGATCTTTTAAGACAACGGTATCCAGACGTTGTCATCGGATTTTCGACACACGAGGAGCCGAGTAACGCCATACCGGTTCAACTTGCCCTAGCAAAAGGTGCGTCGATTTTTGAACGTCATGTTGCTGTAGAAACAAAAAAATATGCGAAAAATGCTTACTCCTCTACCCCATCGCAAATCAAAGCATGGCTTGAATCAGCACAAAAGGCAATCGATGTTGGTGGTGTTATTGGAGAACGCGCCCAATTCACCGAAAAAGAAATGTCAGATTTACGACAATTCAAACGAGGTGTTTTTGCAAAATACGATATTAAAAAAGGTCAGAGAATCGAATCCAGTGGCGTTTTTAATGCATTTCCTAATCAGAAAGATCAATTAGTCGCCAACGACTTATCAAAATATATGTATATGTATGCAAAGACAGATATAAAAGCAAAAGAACCCATCATGCCCAACAACATACAATTTAAGAATATGCGCGAAGACGTATTAGCGATTGTCCTTAAGGTCAACGACATCATTAAAAAAGGCAATGTGATTATGCCGCAAAATGTTGACATCGAGATTTCACACCACTATGGGATGGAGAAATTTTATGAAGTTGGCGCTACGCTTGTCACGTGTATCAATCGTGATTACTGCAAGAAGCTCATCGTCATGTTACCAAAGCAGTTGCATCCTATTCAATATCACAAAAAGAAAGAGGAGACATTTCATGTGTTATATGGTAATTTTCACGTGATACTCGATGGCAAAAAAAAGATTTACAAACCAGGCGACCTGGTGACCATTGAACGGGGCGTGCATCATAGTTTTGTTGCTCCCAAAGGCGGTATCATTGAAGAAATTTCCTCAACTCATTTCAAACAAGATTCGTTTTATGAAGACGACACCATTAATAAGAACAAAGATAGAAAAACATATTTAAAACATTGGATAGAATGACGGCACAATCACGCGAACAACAAATAGAAGAAGTGTATGATGTGCTTCAAAAGATTTCGTTTCGTATTTTAGCCATATATCAAAATACGGCACCTCTCTCAATTGAAGTTAAGAAAGATCGATCGCCGGTTACTCAAGCAGACACGATTTCTTCACGCATGCTTCTTGATCATTTCTCCCGAGATGATTATTCTATTATTTCTGAAGAAACAGGCAAGCGAACGGGCAAAAATACAGACAATATATGGATTATCGATCCCCTAGATGGCACTTCGGACTTCATAACAAAAAATGGCGAGTTTTGTATCATGGTTGGTCTTGTTGAAAAAGGTGTTCCAATACTTGGGGTTATATATTGTCCGGTAACCCACATTGGTTATCACGCGCACAAAGGCCACGGTGCCTACAAGAGGTCCCCCGATGGCAAAACAAAACAAATGTTCGTGTCAAAAAAAAATATAATTCACGATATGAATATCGTATCAAGCAGGAGCCATCACCTCCCCTCTGATGATGCCGTCCTAGAGAAACTTGGTGTAAACAAAAGCATACTGATGGGTAGTCTCGGTTTGAAAGTAGGAATGATTGTCGAACAAAAAGCAGATATTTACATAAACACATCGGACAAGACGAGTATTTGGGACACCGCAGCACCAGAAATTATCGTGCGCGAGGCGGGTGGAACGATGACCGACATATATGGGCGACGATTAGTATATAATGATACATCTTCAACGCACAATCACCATGGCGTTGTTGTTTCAAACAACACAATACACAAACAGATAGTAGATATAATTCAAGCATCACTATGAAAAAGTCAAACAACACTTACCTTGGATATAAAGGACCAGTTCAAAACCTCATGATGCGACAAGGAGACAATTCTGATATAAAGAAAAAACTGGTGAGCCTACCGCGTTTAAATCTCACCAAGCGGCAATTGTGCGATCTGGAACTTCTTATGACCGGAGCATTTTCTCCGCTTACTGGGTTCATGAACGAAGACGATTATCAGTCGGTTGTCGATAGGATGCGTTTGGCAAACGATATTGTCTGGTCAATACCCATCACATTAGCACTCGACGCAAGACGTTTTAAAGAGGGGCAGGAAATCATTCTTGCCGATTCATTTGGAAAAGCCTTGGCGCTTATGCATATAGAATCAATATATAAGCCCGACAAAGAGAAGGAAGCAGAAAGTATTTACAGAACGACCAATACAGAGCATTTTGGTGTAAACCACCTGTTCAACGAGATGGGTTCGTATTATTTTGGAGGGACAATCAAGGGCATCAATTCTATTGAGCGCTATGATTTTAGTGATCTTCGCCATACTCCTCAACAGTTGCAGGATTTTTTCCGAGAAAAAAAATGGGATAGGATTATTGGTTTTCAAACACGTAATCCTCTTCATAAAGTGCACTACGCTCTTATTAAACAGGCCGCAGAACAATATCAAGGAAACGTACTACTCCATCCTGCAGTTGGGATGACAAAAGATGGAGACGTTGATTATATCAGTAGAGTTCGCAGCTACATACAATTACAAAAATACATCAAAGATTTTTCAACCATTAGTCTTTTACCCTTAGCCATGCGTATGGCTGGACCCAAGGAAGCTCTATGGCACGCAATCATAAGGAAAAATTATGGTTGCACACATTTTATTGTTGGTCGAGATCATGCGTCGCCCGGCAAAAATAGTGCAGGGAAAAATTATTATGGCGCATATGACGCCCAGCAACTGGTTCAAAAATATGAAAAAGAGCTCGGTATAACCGTTGTACCTTTCCAGGAACTTGTGTATGTCGAAGAAAAACAATCGTATATCCCAGTAAGCGAGGTTAAGAAAGAACATAGCGTTAAAAAGATATCAGGCACACAAGTGCGCAACATGTTAAAAGCGGGTGAATCTATTCCAGAATGGTTTTCCTTTCCGGAAATTATCGAAGAATTACAAAAAGGTATCGCAAAACAAAAAAAAGATGGCCTTACCATTTTTTTCACCGGACTTTCTGGCGCGGGAAAATCAACTATGGCAACCTTGCTGTATTACAAACTCATTGAATTGCAAGATAAACCCGTAACGCTCCTTGATGGCGATATTATTCGGCAAAATCTTTCAAAAGGGCTCGGATTTTCTCACGAGGACAGAAACGAAAATATAAAGAGGATCGGATTTGTAGCAGATCTTATCACCAAACACGGAGGTATAGCTATTTGTAGTGCTATAGCACCCTACGCTGAATCCCGTCAGATGAACCGAAAACGCATTGGCAAACATGGACGATATGTAGAAATATATATTTCAACTCCAGTCGAAGTATGTATGCAACGTGATACCAAAGAATTATATAAAAAATACAAATTAGGTATAATAAAAGGACTCACCGGACTCGATGATCCGTATGAACAACCAGAACAAGCAGAGCTCACCATAGACACAACCAATATGAAACCCAAAGAAAGCGTAGAAAAAATCATTTCATTTCTCAAAGACAACAACTATATTACTATTCAAACACCATATGCCCAATAAAACCGTGCCTGTTTTTATTATTGGATCAGGAAGATCTGGTACTCGGATGCTTTTTAGGCTTTTATCGGGACATGAACATATTGAGGTCTACCACGAATACCTTTGTACGCACATCCAACCCGTTGCCTGCAAATATTTCATGGGTTTTTTCAATGATAAACAAACAAAAGAAGAAATAAACCACCTTCATGGCGCAGGGATTTATTATAGTAAGGCAAAATATTGGATCGACTGTTCAAATAAATTGTCGTGGATTGTAAAGCCGCTATATGACATGTTTCCACAAGCAAAGTTTATACACGTTATGCGCGATGGTCGAAAGGTGACCAGTTCGTATTTTCATAAGCTTTCACCAGAAATTTATGACGACGTAAGCGTACGAGCTATGCAAAACTGGCTCAAGAACCCAAAAAAATATCCAGAGCCGCCTCCAGAAAAAAAATATTGGTGGAATATTCCCCAAAAAAATCAACCTCATCATGAGGATTTTCCTTGTTTTGATCAATATCAGCGCATTTGTTACCATTGGAACCAAGTTCTTACTACCATTGAAAAATCGTTATCTGTAATTCCCAAGAAGCAAAAAATGACGGTGAAACTCGAAGATTTAACAAAAAATAAAGAGATTTTTTCCCAATTTCTTTCATTTATAGATATCGAATACACTGATGATATGTTTACCTATATGCAACGTCCACAAAACGTGTTTGTTCCCATGGATTTTTCATTAAACAAAAAACAACTTCAACAGTTTGAGGAAATAGCAGGAGACACACTGCGGAAATGTGGCTATTTAGATAAGGAAGTGTACACAGTTCAGTATTAACAATTTTTGAAATGATGCTATGAAGAAATGCGATTTTTGTTCCGGATCATTACTACAAGTGTATTCTGTGCCTGCTTCGGACCGTGGCGCAATCGTATGTTTATGTGAAAAGTGTGGTTTAGCTCAGAGTATATATACAAAGCAAAAAAATAAAAAACGTGTTGTCAGTACCAGTAGTGGCGCTGGTTGGGGCAATATTCGCCATGGTAAAAAATTGCGCCTCGACCAAAACAATGATTTGCTCAAAAGCAAGATTCCTTTCGACACACTACAAACAGTACTTGATATCGGTGCTAATCGAGGCGATTTTATTTTTTGGTTGAAAAAGAATTATCCTGGGAAATCAATTACAGCCGTTGAACCAGACAAGCACATCGTAAAACCATATAAAGATCTTTCCAACCTTACATTATTGCAAGATCGTTTTGAAAAAGTAGATTTTGCAAAAAAGATCTTTGACTTTATTTATTGTTTTCACACACTGGAGCATGCAGACTCTGCTAAAGATATGTTCGTACGTATGTTTCATTTGCTTTCGTTTGGTGGTTATGCATTCATCGAAGTTCCCAACATAGCTGTTATTAACTACTCAGATACGGTCGAAGAATTTTTTTACGATAAGCACGCGTATCATTTTGATAGAGATATTCTTTGCCAAATTGTGCGAAATATCGGGTTCGATATTCTCTCCGGACAACACGATGATGACAACTGGCACATCACTCTCGTGTTGCAAAAAAACAAAAAATACGAATCCAAATCTCCATCGATCAAAGAAAATAAGCAGCGAGTAGAAACATATAAGAGTCTTATTAAAGATTACGCTCAAAGATTACAAAATAATAGAGAGAAATTAAAAACCGTGACAAAAAAATTAGAGGAATTTATGGACCGACAAAAAGTTGTTCTCTGGGGAGCGGGTAGGATTTTTGATGCATTGGTACGATTTGGAGGCTTAACAAAAGATCACCCTTTCACCCTTGTGGATAGTTATTTAGGGTCATTTCTGGACGAGGTGCACGGTACAAAGATTGAAGAGCCCGACGTAATACGCCTTATGGAACCCGACGTGGTGATCATACTTGCGGTTAACTCTACGCCAGAGATTGAAGAACGTGCACGCAGTTTTGGGGTAAGGCATGTATTCAGGTTTAGAGATTTATTAAGATAATTCAATATAGTCAGTTTTACAACTGTTGAATGTATTATGACAAAAAAACAAGTTGGACCAACAAGTAGGAGAACTTCAACAATGCTTAATCGGGCAAAAAAAGATTTGAAACTTTTTGCGCTCGATTACGACGGCACTCTTGTTGCTTCAGGAAGCGATCTCTACACTATCGATTCTGCTAAATCGTGTATGCAAGAGATCATAAATCACTTCGCATCACTGGTTATTATTTCCGCCCGAGCTGCTACTGGCTACCAAATTCTCGTTCCTGTCCTACAGAAATTATTACAGCCGGTCGATCGTAGTCCGCATGTATATTTCGCTGGAGGTAATGGTACAATGATGTATCGTATTTTCCCCAAAAAAACTGAACGCATATATTGTCATAATATACCATTGGAAATTGTGCAACAGATTATCCAAGAAGTGAATCGAATATATAAGGAAGAACATATTGAGGCAAACAAGCTCAATAGCAACGGATTAAGGATGTTTTTACAAATGAAAGCACAGTCGTGGGATAAAATTATAAATCCTCAAGTTCTTTCGGCAAGTCGTCCATATCCTTGGTGTTTTGCTGAGGATGTTAAAATAAGCATTGTACTGCCACAGACTATAAAACAACATTCAGCTCTTTTAGACAAATTGGTTCAAATTATTAAAAATCTTGAGCAAACCCATGATATACATCTGCAGATAAGCCGTGGAGACGAAACATTTGCCCATATAACGCGTTCGTTTGAAGGAAAAGATCCAAAATTAGCAGCTCTTGAGCATGTTATGGCAGAACTCGTTCTTAATGATAATCAAGTAGTGGTTATCGGCGATATGCCAGACGGAAACGACAAAGGTATCTTGGTTGACTCGGATTTTCCTTACACATTTACGAATTCACAGAAGCATCAAATACCTCAAGGTGTATTTCTATCAAAACCATATCCGCTTTTAGATAGATATTCAGACCAACAACTACATCCTATTGAGACAGTCTATAGAGCGATTCATTTTTTGCTAACCCGATGATACTCATACATTTGTTATACTTTACATATTTATATTTTTAACCTATTTTTATGAAATTGAGTGATTATATTGTGGAATTTGTTGAGAATTATGTTGATTCCGCATTTCTCCTTTCCGGCGGAGGTATCATGCACATCGTTGATTCATTAGGAAGAGCAAAGAAACTCAAAACCTATTGCATGCACCACGAACAAGCAGCCGCAATAGCTGCAGAGGGATATGGAAGAATGACCAATAAAGCAGGTGTCGTGTTTGTAACTACCGGTCCTGGTGGCACCAATGCAATAACCGGTGCAGCTGGCGCTTGGCTTGATAGCATACCAATGCTTGTCATTAACGGTCAGGTCAAAACAGACAACATTACTCCGCGCAAGAATAATGGCGGTCAAATGGTACGAGCTACAGGATTTCAAGAACTCAACGTCATAGATATGGTAAAACCCATGAGCAAGTATGCCGAGACAGTTGAACACCCCGAAGATATCCGCTATCATCTTGAAAAGGCAGTGTATCTTGCAACCCATGGACGCCCCGGACCATCGTGGGTTGAGATTCCGCTCGATATTCAAACCGCAGAAGTAGACCCCAAGAACCTACGCGGATACTTTCCTGCTTTTTTCTCCCAAACAACAAGCAACAAGATCCCCATGAAAACCATTGTAGATATGTTAAAAAATGCCAAACGCCCGATGTTATTGGTTGGCAACGGAATCAGGCTAGGGGGTGGCGAGGAAATTTTGTGGAAGGTGTTGAAAAAACTTAATATCAACACAGCAACAACGATTTTCACGTGTGATGATTTGGTAACCTACGAATATCCACAGTATCTCGGTCGTCAAGGAGTGCCCGGCAGCAAGCCGGCTAATTGGGCAATTGATAATTGTGATGTGCTTCTCGTTGTAGGAGAGCGCATGCAGCTTACCCAAACTTCATACGATTATGAAAATTTTGCCACTCAGGCAAAAGTCATCATGGTAGATATCGATGAAAATGAACTTCACAAAAAAATGATTAACACTGATGTTGCGGTCCACGCAGACGCCAAAACATTTCTTGAGGAATTGTATAACCAAGATCTTACGCTCAATCGGTGGGATATTGATGTTCCAGCAATTGACCCCAGTCGCTACACGCCAAAAAAAGGATATGTGAACATATACGCATTTTTGGAAGAGCTCAGCAAACACCTTGATGGACATCACGTAACTACAGCAGACGGTATGGCAAGCGTTGGACCACACCAAGCACTCAGGGTTAAGCGTGGGCAACGCTTTCTTACCAACGCAGGGTTGGGCCACATGGGTTCGGGTTTGCCATATGCAATAGGGGCGTGTATCGCATCGGGCAAACAACCAGTGGTCTGCATGGAAGGAGATGGATCGCTTATGCTCAACATTCAAGAGCTGCAAACCGTCTTACACCACAAACTACCAATCAAACTCTATATTTGGAATAACAATGGATACTTTTCTATTCGTACTACGCACACAAATTACTTTAAAAAAGTATTTGCCGCAGACCCTGCATCTGGCGTGAGCTTCCCCAATTTTGAAAAACTTACCAAAGCCTGGGGTTTTGACTATGTCAAAATAGCAAGCGATGCAGATTTGCACAAAGTCGAAAAGGTGCAAAAACATAAAGGCCCTATTGTTTGTGAATTATTTATAGATCCTGCACAACCCATGCTTGCGAAATGGAGCGCTGGAAAATTGAGAGGAAAATAATGGATGAAAAAAAATGATATTAGCGAGAATATAAAAAGTTATAAACCTTTTGTTCTCGTTTTGTGTGGTCCTCCACTGTCTAGGAAGACAACATTAGGTGATATTCTATCCGCACAATCCAATTTAACACTTTTTGATGTAGACATAACCCGCTGGGAACTATTTCCCAAAACGGGACTTTTAGAACCCGATCCTGAAACGAACCAAATGGTTACTGCATACCAGACTATTTGCCGGCGAGCTTCAGAAACCTTGCAAAATGGCACACCAGCCCTGCTTACCGGTACATTCTCAAGAGCAGAATTCAAGCAACCTTTAGAAGAGTTATATGGCAAACTACAAGAACAAGGCATAGAGATAAGAATTTTTCAGCTCACCGCGGACGAAGAAGAGATAAAGAGACGTATCGACTCTCGAAGAGCAAGCGGAGTGCATCACACCATTGACACAATAGAAAAATATCGGTGGGCTCATAAAAGTTATACATCCATTACTTTTGCCGAGCCATCAATCCTCGACACTCAAGCGCCACTTGATCAATTATCGCAAAACATTTTTGACTCCTTAGAATCGCTGACAACTTCTACACCACAAGATCCATAATGCAGTATAATCATTGCATGAAAAAGAGAATTTTTCTCACGGGCGGTTCCGGTTTCATCGGGAAAAATCTAAACGAATTTTTTAAAAAAAACTACAATGTATCTGCTCCATCTTCAAAAGAATTGGACTTGTTAGACGAGAAAAAAGTAGAAGCATATCTAAAAAAGTATGAATTTGATATCGTTATTCACTGTGCAATTCATGATGCCACTCTTACATCAAAAAAAGATAAATCAATGGTTTTACACAATAATTTACGCATGTTCTTCAATCTTGCCCGCAATCACACTTCCTACGGCAAGATGATCTATTTTGGTTCAGGAGCAGAATACGACAAGCGATATATAATTCCCAAGGCGCCTGAAGATTTTTTTGACAATCATGTTCCCATAGATGATTATGGATTTTCAAAATATATTATGTCGAAGTACATAAAAAGTTCACCCAATATTTACGATTTGCGTATTTTTGGTTTGTTTGGAAAATATGAAGAGTGGCGCTTACGTTTTATTTCGAACGCTATTTGTTTTGCTTTATATGGCATGGATATCATCATTAATCAAAATATTACTTTTGATTATCTTTATATCAATGACCTTGTCAAGATAATAGAATTACTCGTTGGATCAAAAAAACCAAAACACAAACACTTCAATGTATGTTCTGGTAAAACACACGATTTGGTTACTCTCGCTCAGAAAGTTATTGCTGTTTCAGGAAAAAAACTGAAAGTGAAGGTAAAAAAGAAGGGAATGGGTAGAGAATATAGTGGGGATAATACTCGACTACTGAAGGAAATAGGTCCATTCACATTTACTCCAATGAATCAAGCAATACAAGAATTATACACATGGTACGAAAAGCGGAAATATACTATTGATAAAAACAAAATATACGTGAAACGATGAAAAATTGTCTCATCTATTTTCTGCCTAAAGATTGGACAGTTCATTTCAATTGTTTTCGTTACATATGCAAGTCATTATTGATATAATGGTTTTCAGTTGTTTGTATTTCTATGAAAAGAAAACGTATTTCAATAGGTATCCCCTGCTTCAACGAAGAAAAGAATGTTGAAAAAGCATACACATTGTTAAAACAAACAACATCTAAAATTAAAAATTACACGTTTGAATTTATATTTGTTGACAATGGAAGTAATGATAGAACAAGAGACCGTATCAACTCATTGGTGAAAAAAGACACACGCGTCACCGGCATTTTTCTTTCGCGAAATTTTGGACCAGAGGCTTCCGGTCAGGCAGCGCTTGACCATTCGACTGCAGATGCGTTCATTTTTTATGAGGCAGACATGCAGGATCCACCTAGCTTAATTGCTACGTTTATTCACAAGTGGGAACAGGGCTATCAGATTATACTTGGTATACGAGACAAAATTGAAGATCCTGCATTGATAACTGCAGCGAGAAAATTGTTTTATAAAATTTTTAAGTCAATTTCAAATATAGAAGTTCCTATAAATGCTGGATCATATGGTTTAATAGACAAAAAAGTCATGCATGCACTTGCGCAAATACCGGAAAAATATCGGTTTTATCGAGGCCTCCGTGCATGGGTAGGTTTCAAAACGGCATATGTGCACTACAAGCGCAAGAAGCGACAGTTTGGCATCAGCTCGTACAATTTGTATCAATACATCAAGCATTCGGAGCGAGGTATTTTTGGTTTTTCTTATCTAGTTCTTGATATTATGATTTATTTTGGATTTTTACTTGTCATCGCTTCTTTTCTGTTTATCATTGGGTATCTGTTACTTTTTCTTTTTTTTGGAAATCCAATCAAAGGTGCGGTGACGATTCTTGTTTCCATTGTCTTTTTTGGTGGCATTCAGCTACTTGCAATAAGCATTATTGGTAAATACATTCAAGTAGTCGTGGAGGAAACGAAAGCTCGCCCGATATATATTATCGATGAAATTATCAATAAAACATAATCTGCATGAAAAAAAAGAATTCATTTATTCCCGGGAAAACCTATGTACCAGTTTCTGGCAAAGTATATGACAAAGAAGAAATCAACAACGCCGTAGAAGCTGCAAAAGATTGTTGGTGGACCGAAGGACGATTTGTGAAGGAATTTGAAAAAAAATTTAAAATCTTTACCGGTAGTAAATGCGTGACATTAGTAAATTCTGGTTCGTCTGCAAACCTCATCGCGCTTTATTCTCTCACCTCATCTGTGTTTGGCGATCGCGCGCTCAAAAAAGGAGACGAATATATAACCGCAGCAGTTGGTTTTCCTACCACTGTCAATCCCGGGATTCAGTTTGGATTGGTACCGGTATTTGTCGATGTCGATCTTAAAACTCTCAATGCTGTTGTTGACCAAATCGAGAAAGCAATCACTAAAAAAACAAAACTCATAATGATTGCACACACGCTTGGCATACCGTTTGACCTTGAGAAATTGACCTATCTTGCAAAAAAACACAATCTTTGGCTCATCGAAGATAGCTGCGACGCATTAGGTTCTTTGTATAATAACAAACTGGTCGGCACGTTTGGTGATATTGCAACATATAGTTTTTATCCGGCTCACCAGATGACTATGGGTGAGGGTGGCGCGATCATAACGAATAATCCGTTCATTCATCGGTCTGTTAGGCAGTTTCGTGACTGGGGTCGTGATTGTTGGTGCGACACCGGTCAGGACAATACCTGTCGCAAGCGGTTTGGCTGGCAATTGGGCGAATTACCTCAAGGATACGACCACAAATATACCTACTCTCAGATAGGGTTTAACGTAAAGCTCACCGATTTTCAAGCGGCTATTGGATGTGCACAAATCAAAAAACTCCCCTCATTTATTAAAAAAAGAAAAGAAAATTATAAGAAACTCTATACGTTTTTTTCGCAATATCCCCAATTTTTCCAACTTATTGAAATAACAAAGAAAGAAGATCCATGTTGGTTTGGTTTTCCTGTTATCGTCAAAGAGCAAGCACCGTTTTCGCGCAATGATTTAACCGAATATTTGGAGGCTCATCAGATTGGCACGCGCAATGTATTTGCAGGAAATCTTTTGCGACATCCAGCGTATCTTAGTCTCAAGCAAAAGCGCGTTATTGGCACGTTAGAAAATGCTGATCGTGTGATGAATCAGGCCTTTTGGATGGGGGTTTTCCCGGGGATTACAAATGAGATGATGAGATATGTTATTGAAACAGCTAAACAATTTTTGTCTTCATATTAATGAGTTATTAAAAAGTAAGGAGTAAACATATTGATCAATCTTTTTGTAACTTCCATTTAAATAATACATATCCAAGATATGATACACAAAGCATAAATACTCCAGCACTTATGATTAAGCCAGCATAGACATAACTTTGTGCACGAAAATAGATTGTTAAATCTATATCATATCCATCCTTACTCTTTTTACAATTATCGTTTGATTTACAGATTGCTTCAGGATTTATAAAAAACGAATTCAGTTTGGCATCATTTTGGAAATGATCCTTATCTGTCAAAAAAAAGTTTGATTGAAAAAAGACATCATACCAGTGAAACTCTCCTATTCTGATCTTCCAATCGAAATGGTAGCTCTCAGAAAAATGTATATACAACGGTTCTTTCACATCGGTTATATGGATTCGATATTCTGTCGCACTGATTCGTTCAAAACCTATCGGCTGATATGGAATATTCTTTCCAAGCGTCTCTTTTTGACTCGTTGTATAGATATGAGGTCGAAAATCATCATTCTCATAAACAAGTACTTCTCTGGTGCCGATATCAATTTTGTGAAGATAATCAAACGACTCAATCTGTTCAATAAATTTTTTTCGATCCCCCATATATCGATAAAAATTATCATTTTCTTTATCTTCGAGAGGAATGACAACATATTTTATTGAAGAACGGTCAAGTAAATCGTTTGAAAATGCAATGTCATAGATCGCAGAAATATTATAGACTCCACCGTTTTGCGCTAAAAGAGAATCGCTCCATGAGTTCTGATTCATAAAATAGTTACTCATTTCAGGATGATTTGCAAGTCGTATCCCCCATCGCGAATTACCTGGAACCCACAAAACACGGAAATAGTCAGGCTGATTGATGATAAATTCTTTCAGCGTGATGTAGTCTTGAGGTCTAGTACGCGGAACAAATAACGCTCGCAGTTCCCCAGTGAATAGCGGTTTTGCAAAAGAGAGAAACAGAATCACTATGATTAATGCAAAAAAATATGTTATGTATTTTTCGCGCGCGTTTTTTGTTTTTTGCAAAAAATATTTTACTAGTCCACCAATTAGTATGCTGTAGGATAATGCAATAAAATAGGAAAATTTTCCGGATTCACGAAATGCATTAAAACCCGGCATATTATCAAATAACCATTGATAGAGCTCTGTAAATGGTCGTTTGGTTTGTTTCGTCAACAAGATCGCTAACAAGGCAAGAAGTGCAAAAAAAGTTATTTTTTTGTCTTTTCGATACAAAAAATAACCGATAAATGCCAGCAATGGAACCAAAAAAAATTGAGGAAGAATCGGCTGGACAACCCAGGGCTCAATTCTCCCCCCGGTCCAATCGTACTGGAACATGCTCATAATTTTGATGAGCTTAATATAAGGAGCGCCAAACAAAGCTCTATTAAAGATTTCGTTACTAGTAAGAACATGGACATTTTGTAAACCAAGGAACAAATAAGCGTTAAAAGAAATCGGAATGACTAAGGCAATTAGTGCAAGGGCACTCATTTTAGTAATCGTTTTCAAACCTAGTTCTTCGCTATTAGTAATAAAAAAATATACCGTATATATTCCCACAACCAACACAGCAATGTAAAACATTCGGAATTCAAAAAAACTTACTGGGAAGCCGATGAGACCCGTAATAATTGCAAGATCCACCTTTTTCGTTTCAAGGGTTTTCATAAAGAAAAGGAGAAATAGTGGCACACACGTCATAGAGATGTGTAGAAGTAGCGGGCCTCCTCGAGAAATCATCAGAAAAGTATTAAATGTAAACACAACCCCTGCCACCATAGATGCAACCCGCGATTTAAGGATATAATATGCCAAAAAATAGGTAAATATAGGTGTAAAAAGAGCAACTGGCCAAAGAATGAATAACCGCTCAGATAGAGCAGGAGAAAGAAAGAAGTGCTTTGTTGCCAAACCCATCGAAAATAGAAAAGGCCAAAACGATATGCCCAGATTTATATCTCCAAGTCCAAAGCTACTCGTCCAAATACTGGGGAGAGCGATATACTCTTTGATGGTTTCTGCATAGTCAATACCCCAATCGCCCTGCGTAATAGGAGAAAGGTTAAAAAACCATACATGATGGACGATAACAGAAATAAGTATGAGTATACATAAAGGGATGAGGTGTGGTATTATTTTTTTCATAGCACGAATTGAAGAGTTACTTATTTGTCCATTATAACGATTATGCAGAAAGAAAACATCACCTTTATTATTGCAACATTTAATGAAGAGAAACGAATAGAATACCCTTTAAAAAATTTTGTGGGATATGGTAAAGTGTTGGTGGTTGATAACGAGAGTACTGATAAAACCAGAGAAATAGCCAGAAAATATGGAGCAACTGTTATTAGACACAAAAATGCTGGCTGGACGGAAACTGAAGAGCAGATGAAGTACACCATGAGTCATGTAGATACCGATTGGATTTGTTTTGCTGCAGCAGACGAAATCATTCCAAAGACATGTCTTGATCTATATAAAAAAATAGCGAAAGAAGATAAATATAGAATTGTGATTCAAAACAAAATAACAGTCCTTTATGAAGGCGATGCAGATAGCATAATTGCATTCATCAATATACACTTTTTTAAGAAGGGCGCATTGCTTTTTGACAAGAATATCATGCATCAACGCGGTCGTTTTGCTCCAGACGTTAAACCTTCCGATATTCTTTACCTTCCACCTCTACCCGAATATTCTGTTTATCATTTCTCTTTGTATAATACTGAGAAATCCCTCAAAACATTAAATACCTATACCAATTTTCATTCACAATCTGTTCCTCGCTCGTTTTTGGTAGTGAGGCTGATTATACGACCGATTTGGAGTTTCATTGAACACTATTTTTTTGGAAGATTATTTTTGCTCGGTACAAAAGGATTTATAAGCGCTGTACAATTTTCATTGTATTACTTTTTTACCTACGCCAAAGCATATGAATTACAACACAACATTACGCTTGAGAACATAGAAAGAAATTTTCAGAAGGATAAGAAAAAACTCCTCAGATCGTCTCCAAAATCTAATATATTCCAAAAACTATGGGCAAATATAGTTATATTTTTCGTCTCAAAACTTCATAGGTGGTACAAGTTCAAGAAGAGCGCTCCATAAAGAAATTCTTTTTCATTTCTTGTGCTGTTCGATCAATACTATAATATCGACCGGTTTTTTTACATTCAATTTCAAAAGATGACAAAAAAGAATGATTTTTGAGCGCTTGTTGATAGATTTTTTCGATCGCATCTGCTATTTTCACAGCTGAAATTTCTTTGATAAACCAGCCGTTCACACCTTCTTTTAACATATCGATTGGCCCTTCTGTTTTGGTCGCCAAAACAGGTATGCCAGCAGCCCAAGCCTCAATGAGCACCAACCCAAAAGGTTCTTCACGCGAGGTAAGAAGATATATGTCAGCATTTTCATAATAGTTTGGTATGTTTTCGTAGGCAATAAATCCAGCGTTAATAATGTTATTATTTCTTTTTGCATATTTTTCAATAACATTAACCATGTCACCGCTACCAATGAAAATAAATTGAGCCTTATTTTGAGGGAATTTTTTGTTAAAAAGGTCAATCGCCTCAACAGCTAAATCAAACCCTTTTTGTTTGGCATAACGACCAACAGACAAAAAAGTGATATCATCATGTCGTTTTCTTTTCAGCTTGAGAAATCTATCTACACGTATTCCGCTGGGAATAAAATAGACATTTTTTATTTTCCACTTCTTTTCGAAAAACGTTTTATCTGAAGCATTTAATGTTTGATGAAAATCAAAATAACCCAATATATATCGAGACACAAATTTCATGTAATAATTATGTATTTTTGATGAATGGAAAATAGGCGCGTGATGTCCCACCACAATTTTTACCCCTGTGAAAAATTTTAGCATTGCCATGAAGACGTCTTGCCCCATAAATCCATAAATAAAATGTACTGCATCGGCTTGTTTACATTTTTTGTACAAAAAGATGAAATTTTTTACAGTGGGAATTAGTATGCCAAAAAAATGTAAAAAAGTAAGTTGCGTATACGGAATTCCCTGTAATTGAGTATTCAAGTATTCCGGCGACCACCTGTCCTCTCCAAGGTCTGCGGTCACAATCTCTAACGAGCAACGAAATTGTTTTTTTAGCGAATTTGTTATATCGCAGTGCCATCGTTCGCACCCACCCCCACTTTGAAGCTTTACCGGGGAATAAAATAAAATATGCATATCATGTTTTCCCTAAGGATGTAATCAATTTATCAAAATGTGGCAAGGTTTGGACCCACTTTGCGTATTCACCAATTGATTCTTCAATTCTACGAAAAGGTGCAAATCCAAGCTTTTTAATTTTGTTTATGTCAGAAAAAATATGACGAGTATCCCCTACCCGAAACGTTTTGTCTATTTTTGGCGGGATATCAGAGTTAAGTTGTTTTTGAACAATATCGAAAAATGATCGTACCGTCCATGTTTTACCACTCCCCACGTTAAAAATTTGGTAGTCAGCTCGTGCATCTTCAAGAACCAATATATTTGCTTTAACGACATCATAGATATTGATGAAATCGCGTAATTGTTTGCCGTCTTCGTAAATGGTTGGCGAAGTGCCAGCAAGAAGATGCGTTACGAAAACGCGAAGTACTCCTGAATAGAGATTGAAAGGAGATTGGCGTGGCCCTTGAACAATGGAATACCGAAGTGCAACGGTGGGAATAGAATAACGTTTTCCGAGATTAAGCGCGATAGATTCCTGAGCAACTTTTGAGATGCCGTAAGAATTATGTGGAACACGTTTGGCCTCCTCGTTGGTCCACTGAGGTTTGAGGGCAAGACCGTCGTGGGGACAAACAAAATCCCATTGATGTTTCTTTAAACTCTTTATAGAACGTTGAGATGGACATACAGTATGCCCATTGTTGCATCGATATGTTCCTTCACCATATACAGCTTGGGAAGAAGCGAGGATCAACTTCTGTATTGGTAAATTATGCTTCACAATAAGTTCGTAAAGTAATGCGGTCCCAGTTGCGTTGACATCAAAATATCTACTAAATACAGGGAGGTAGTCTTGAAAAGCGGCAAAGTGGAAAACGACATCCGCACCTTTGAGTGCTTCATAAATGTTTTTTCGTTTTCTTACATCACCTCTTAGCACTTCAATTTCATTTGCAAGGTATCCGGGTATGCCGTATTGGTGAACCGGTTTGGTGAAAGCGTCTAAGATTCTTACGTTATATCCCTTTTTCAAGAGCGCATCGGCAGTATGGGAGCCAATAAATCCGGCGCCGCCAGTTATAAGTGCTGTTTTTTTCATGAGGTACGTAACGAAATGAGTTTATTATATCTTTCCGGCGTTCCCATGTCCATCATAAAATCCTCTGTTACATAGGCAGAAACCAGACCTTCTTTGACGAGCAATGGAATGAAGTCGTGCGCAAAATCAGCAGGGACCTTGGATGGCAAATAATTAAGCATTTTTTTATTAAAGATATATAAACCCGCATTGCTGAAACCTCGGTTCAACTCGTGTGGTTTAGTAACCCATTCTGTTACCTTGTGCGTTTTTTTATCAAACACCACCAGATCGCTATCGTGAGGGTGTGAAGATTCATGCACAACGGTAGTAAACATAGACACTCTGTCGAAATGAGTCTTAATCAATTTAGATACATCAATATCGGTGTATACGTCGCCGTATAAGACAAGTAAATCGTCAACAATCTGGCTTTTAAAATTATGCAGTGCGCCGGCAGAACCAAGAAGTTTAGGACCTAGGTAACTCGACTTCGTATCTTCCCTACTGTAGGTTATGCGAACGCCAAATTTGCTCCCATCGCCAAAAAAGTCCATGATTACTTGAGGAAACGCATACGTGTTAATAAAGATATTATTGATGCCGTGTTTCTTAAGTAGTTCCACATGATGTTGCAGCATTGGTTTTCCGTTCACTTTCAACATAACTTTGGGCGTTTTTTCGGTTAATGGATACAATCTGGTTCCTTGTCCTGCTGAAAGAATAAGCGCCTGCATTATGTTTTTGTAATTATTGATGTAACAGCCTCATACACTGTTTTTACCCGATACTCGGCGTCTATTGGTTCTTTGGTATTGTGATTGATATATATGCTGTGTAATTTTGCATTACGTGCAGTCTGCATATCGGTTTCGGTATCGCCGATAAAATACGAATCGTTTCGTGAAATAGAATATTTTTCAACAACTTCATCAACAAATCCAGTGTTTGGCTTACGATATTTACAGTCTTTCCTGTATACAGGCATATCTGCATTCGGATGATGAGGACAATAAAAAATGCCATCAACCCGGGCTCCTTTGCGTTTGAGTCTGCGGAGAAGTTCTTCGTGAATTGCTTTTAATGTTGTTTCGGTTATATAGCCACGCGCAACAACCGCTTGATTAGTTATTACAAACACAAGATAGTTTTTTTTATTGAGTATGCGTATCGCCTCTGCAACTTTGGGCAATAGTCGTAGCTGCGAAAAGTTACGGAGATAGTGGACAGAAGAAATGAGCGTACCATCCCTATCGAGAAATACTGCCTTTGCGTTTTTCATAAAGTTCAGAAAAATAGTCGTTGAAGTATTGCGTCATAAGATGTAAGATCATATTATGCACACATTCAACTGTTGTATATGCTCCTTTTTTGGTTTTCACCAAAATTTTGATATCAGCAAGTTTATTCAGCTTTCCCCCATCAAAACCTGAAAGCCCGATAACCGGCACCTTTCTCCTGTTGGCATATTGTACTGCTTTCACAATATTAGGTGAGTTTCCAGAACTGGATATGGCAATAATCAAATCGCTATCAGTGAGATAATTTTGTAAAGGTCCGGCAAACACCATATCGTAGCCAATATCGTTTGCCCATGCGGTAAGTTCGACTTCAGTGCTTGGTAGTCTGATGGCTTGGAAACGTTTTGTTTTTGTTTCAAGAAGATTATTAAATATGGTTTTATTAAAGTCGCCCACCCAGTGCGTGGCCATGGCAAGCGAACCACCATTACCAAATACATAGATTCGTCCATCCCGTTCGTATACCGCTTCAAGCAATGAAAGCGCCTTAGCAATTTCTTTATGTGGGATAGTCAAAATAGCTTGCGTAACGTGTTTAGAAAAATTATTGATATAGTTTTTCATACGTAATGATTTGATCGATCTTCTCCATTAAATAATATTTCGGTTCCAGATTGCACCATAGAAAAGGGAATGATTTTGGCATTTTTGAGCTTCATTCTTTTGATCTGTTTTGTTAACGCTTCCTTAATTACACTTTTTTTACTTTTGGGTGATAAAAAAAGTATGCACCCACCACCACCTGCACCTAAGATTTTACCTCCCCACGCACCAGCACGCCTTCCTGTATCGTATAATCGATCGATTGTCTTATTTGACATGTTGTACGCCAAACTTTTTTTAGCGAGCCATGCTTCATGAAGCATTTCTCCTAATTTTTTAAAGTTTCCTTTCTCTAGTTCTTTTTTAAATACGTCGACAGATGCTGCGAGAAATTTCATTTGTTCGACTTTTTTTTCCATGTTAGCTTTTTGCACGGTAAGTACAGAAGATGCATCGCGCGTTATGCCGGTATACAGAAGAATAAGTCGATCTTCAAATTCGGTACGTGTTTTGTAGTCAATAAGAACGGGTTTCACGATTGTTTTGCCGTTTGGTCTGAACTCTATGGTATTGAACCCACCATAGACTGCGGCATACTGGTCTTGTTTACCGATGGGTTCGCCTAGTGTTTCTATTTCTAATGTGCAGCTTTCTTCGGCAAGTTCCTTTTTACTAATCTTTTTACCAGTAAAGGCATACAAGCCCATAAGTAGTGCTGCTGTGAAACTTGAAGAAGAACCAAGACCGGTTTTGGAAGGAAGCGTTGAAAATGATGCAATCTCTATTCCACTTCGTATGCCGGTGCACATAAGTCCAGCCCGGACACGCGTGTGCGATATGTCTTCTGGTTTATCAGCAACCTCGGAAACAGAATATTTAACAGAAATGCGAGGAATCAGAGGCGTTCTGTTTATGACAACATTTACATATTTATCAATTGTCGTGGAAATAACTTTTCCGCCATATTTAGAGTAAAATTTTGCAATATCTGTTCCTCCGCCCATAAAGCTGATGCGGAGTGGTGCGCGTACGACGATCATTTTTTTTGTGCCTTAATAATAATAATTCTTCCAAGTTTATAAAAAGTTTTAGTTAAACGATCAGATCCTGTAAAAATTGTATGTCCCACGTGTAAAATATCCGCATTTCTTTTTTTTACGACAAAGTTGTGTTTTTTGAGCATATATTCGAGAAAATCGAAAGTAAAATAACGAATGTGTCCAGAATTAAATCCACCAAGTTCATTTTCGATCATCCAGGGAATTTTGCCCAACGCGAGGGTGATTCGACTCCCGAGAGAGGCGATGTTTGGCGTTGTCAAAACAAACTGACCGCCAGGTTTAAGCACACGATGTATTTCCTGAATGAATCCATTGACGTCAAATAAATGCTCGATAACTTCGCCGGCAGAGACAGCGTCAAATGCGTCTTTTTTGAAGGGCATTTTTTGATCTACTGAAGTAACAAGTTTCGCTTCAAAACCATTTTTTTTACACGATGCAATGGCTGTTTTTGAGTTGTCAACACCTACTACTTTTTTCGCCTTTCCTTTTTTTAGTATCTCATTCATGATGTATCCATCCCAACAGCCGATATCGAGCAATTTATTACAAGGGTTAATCATGTCAATCATTTTTGCAATACGTATTCTAGTAAAAGGGGTGAGTTCGTCGACAAAAGGAGTTGCGTACCGCTTCGTATTGAAATCTCGGGTGTCCATATGTTGTTAATTATTAATCAAACCTTCAATAATATCAAGTTCTTTGCGTGCGATGACTTTCCAATCAAATCGTTTAGCGTAGGTCCGCGCCTGTTTTGTAACCATTTGCTTATTTTTTATATTTGATGCAAGGTAATCTGCGATGGTATCTACAGCTTGCGATGTATTCCCATTTTCAACGATCATGATACAAGGAATGTCATGTAACTCTTTTTTTTGCGATTTCACAACGGGCATATCGTAGATAACGACGGGTAAGCCTGCGGCAAGTCCTTCGAGTATACCGATTACTGGAAAGAGCGGCTCGTATGGTGCAAGATGTAGAAAAATCTCACTTTGCGACAAGATTTCAAACTTTTTTTTATTGCTCACTACTCCGAAAATAGTCACATTTTTTTTGATACCATATTGCTCAATGGTTTTTTTGAGCTGTTTCATAACCATTTCACTTGTGTGTCCAGCAATAGCAAGACGTGCGTTTGGTTTTTGCGAAACAACGTTTTTCCAAACGTTAAGGACTTCAAAAATTCCTTTTCTTACGGTTACTCGACCGACATAGACAGCATCAAATATTTTTTTTGTATCTTTCTTGACAACATCGGAAAGGTTTATGCCAGATGGCGTATAATCAATCGTAGATTTTTGATATACGCGTTTAATTTTTTTTACCAAGTCTGGGCTCACGGTAAACATATAGTCAATTGATCGTATCGTAGCATTCATTACTGTTGTGATGATCGCGTAATGTAGAAGTATCCCTATAGCGATAATTGGGTTTGTTCCTGCTTTGGTTAGAATGCGAAAATAATTTGAATAACTGTTTCCCGGCAGTTCATAATTTAAGATATCGACTACGAGTTTAAGGTAAGGATGTTTCTTTTTTAATAGAATCGCTGGTATATATAAGTGGAAAAATTCCCCAATTGGTACGTATACCACCTTCACCCCTCTTTTTTGTATCAATTTTTTTGCATGGCGGTATATGACAAAAGCTGCGCTTATGTTTTCTAAAACAAACCATAGGAAAAAGATACGTTTCATGAGGGGTTTAATCACCTTTGTAGTTTGATAGGTTCGGATGTTTTTTTTATGAAGAATATCTTTATAAATCGAAGGAGCGTTATCAAGAACAAGAAATCGTAATTTGCGCGGCATATATTGGAAAAATTCTCGCAACCTGATATATCCGCCTGCAAAGGAAGAGAGATATGTTTGGTGCCAAGTCAAAACAAGGAGATCGATATCGCTGTTGTTGAAAGAACTCATAGTGCCTAGCTGGTGAATAAGTGTATGATTGTTTGCAATTCTTTTGCGGTCAATTCAGGATTGTTGCCTACGTAGAGTCCTTGTTTGTGAATAAGCTCTGCATTTGATTGTTGCAAAACGTGAGCAAACATATTCATGTGTTTTTTGAAAAAAGGTTGCTGTGTCATGTCACCCCCGACGATGGGTCGTATTTCTACTTTGTTGGAGCATTTTTCTACCAATGCGTCGCGTATTGCTACCGATTTGCACACAACCGGAAATGCGAAATTCGATAAAAATTCAATATGATCGTATTTCACAGGGAAATAGCGATCTGTCCGAGAATAAATAGCTTTTGCCATGGTAAAGAAGTTTTTATTTCTTTTTTTTACAATCTCAGAGATGTATTTGAGTTGGAGACTCCCTAAAAATCCGTTAATTTCTGTTGGTCTTAGGTTGTACCCAAGATCGTAAAATGTATATCGTGAATAAAACGTAGAATTTACTTTAAATTTGCTGCGAATTTTGTTTTGATTTGCACTGCTCAAATTTCTGTCCCAACCGTGCGCGCGTACTATTCGCACCATGTTTGCAAGCGACATATTGTTTGTACAGACTGCACCACCTTCGATTGTAGACATGTGATGTCCGACATAAAATGAGGAAGTACTCGCAATACCAAAATTGCCTAATTTTTCTCCTTTGTATATAGTGCCGAGTGATTCGCAATTGTCTTCAATGAGGAGTACATTACGTTTTTTGCATAACACTCGTATTTCGTCAATATCATCACAAAAACCCAATAGATTGGTAAGAAAGAAAGCTTTTATCGGGTATCGATCAAGCGCTTCTTTGAGTTTTTTGCTTGAAACATTGAGCGTTGACATTTCAACATCAATCGGGAGCGCAAGGAGCCCAAGCTGAATAAGCGGCATAGGATTAGTAGACCATGTAAGCGCAGAAAATCCTACAATGTCACCTGGTTTTAACTTCCCAAGGTTAACAAGCGCTTGGATGATGGCAAGGTTTGCTGAGCTTCCGCTATTTAAAAAGACACAATCTTTGGCTCCCTGGTATTTAGCAAAATTTTTCTCAAACTGTTGACATTGGGGTCCGAAACTTAATTGTGTGGCATTACTGATGAAGTAAGTCAATTTCTTTTTTGTATCCTCTTCGTTATAAAAAGTGGATTTAATAAGTTTGATCATAAATATGGATAAAAGTATATCTATTTTTTACGTGCAAGTAAAGCTTTTAAAATAATACCATACACAAAAATCATTGCAAAGAGCGAAATACGATAGAGCATTTCTGGTTTAAAGTACGGTTTAATAGTATCGTCACTTCCACACTTACTACCGATAGCGTAAAAATTGACACGGAATACTTCTTTATCACACAGGTCCCAATAAGGCGAAAAGGTATTTGGTAGAACCGTAATGGTATCTTTTGTATCAAGCGCAAGCTCTTCTTTGGTTACTGGACCGTCGAGCGTAACAATATTTTTATCCTGCATCATATGAGCAAACTCATCGTGCATGCTGTTGAATTCATCAATTGGCACAAGGAGTAGCATATCAACGTATAATGTTCCTGCACCCTGATTCTCAATGGCGATAGTAGACTCGGCTCTGTCGATATGCACCTCCCCAAAATCGACCCATTCTACAGAATTTGTTTTATGGCGAAAGCCTTCTTTTACTATTTTTTGATCGTTAATAGTAAGTTGAATTTGATTGCTTTGCCCTTCTGTACTGAGCGTACTCAACAATACTTTATATGTTCCACTAACGGTGTTGAATTTTTTCTCGATACTATTTGGTCCATCTGTTTGTATGATCTCAGGATTGTAAAAAACCATACCTTGTTGTGTCCGATATTGCAGGTAAGCAGCTGGTACGAAAAATTCCTTTGTAGTATCTTTGACAAATCGAATTTCGGGGAAAAACGAAAATTTATATTTGCGAAGTAAGGTGTAAAACAAATCGTCTGGCGAAGAATTAAAAAGTACAATCGTATTTGAATAATTTTGTGATAAAAGATCAAAGGGATTTTTCTGTTTATCGATACCCAAATTTATGAGTGCAACATCCGAGGGCACATATTGCATGCCATAGACATCGCCGAAATAATACACAGCATCTTGCTTTTTTGGTATAACTTTGGAGAACTGGTTAATTTTATATATGCTAAATTCGTCAAGAGAGCCAACGAGTTTGTGTAGTTCTGTATGATTATTGAATATTTTTTCAATTGTTTTGTAATTGGGTAAGCTATGGTCAATTATGAAATATTTCACTCCCCCATTTGCGAGTCGTTCAATAACCCACGACGCATCAAGATGCTGCTCAAGATAATCAAGATATCGCGAAGACCAGTCCCACATGACTCTATTGGAGTTAGCTACGTTTTTGGAAAGTGGAGATACCGCCTCAAATATTGTATGGTATGCAGGAGGATTATATTCTTCCGGAAACCAATCATATCCACCAATGCTGCTGTCGTTTGGGTAGACAGCTACACGGAAGTCATCAGCATCTTGTGAAAGGAATTCGTTGAGCGCAGTATATTTTTTTGGGAGAGTAAAAGGTTTAATGGTGTAAAAATTTCCCGATGCAAAATTTGGATTGGTATAAAACATGTAATAAATAAAGATTGCAAGCAAAGGAACAAGAACATAATTTTTCTTCTTAAACCAGCCTTGATAATATGTCAAAACATTCGGAACAAGAAGAGATACGCTAAACAGGTACAAAATAAGAAATTTTCCTACATCGCGGAAGGGTTTAAATAAAAATAAATGTTCGTACAAATAAGTAAATACATCTTCGAATGGATAATTGATTCCCATCGAAAAAATCAACCCAAGCCCCCCGACAAAAAGAAGAAACAAAGCTTTTCGTTTATCTTTTTCAAAAATTAATCCAATAAAGGCGAAGATAGGAAGAAGAAATTTCCATAGCAAGATATGAGTATAATTTTCAGCAAAAATACCACGTTCATAAGCACTTGCCAAACCAAAGTGGATCGAAAATTGTATGGACCTCGAAATAAAATAAACCCAAGGAAGAAGATATTCTGGATTTGCAATGTAGCTGAGTGGTTCGCTGTACAAAAGTGTCGGAAGCCAAATGTGAATGTTGAGCAAGAATGCTATACAGCCCGAAATGATGCCAGTTTTTATTAGTCGAACGACCTCTTTTGCATCGCGTATACAAAACACAAGATAGCAAAAACACATAATAATGAATAAAGAAATCAAATGTGGCATAAGCCATATCAAAATTCCCAACAGGAGGCCGGTTGCCAAGATGTATTTTTTTCTTGACTTTTCATTTCCTTCGACAGCAAGAAGCGTAGTAAGGAGAATCAGCGGAAAAACTCCGTGTCCAAAGTTGTATTTTATATGACCTGCTGAGATCCTATCCCCCATAAGCGCACTGATGCCGTACACAAGACTCGACATTGTACTCATAGCATTCCTTAAAACAGTATTCTGTATAGAACGAAACCAGTAGCGCGCAAAAAAATACATACCAATCATGGGTGACAGTATCGCGATAAAAACGATGACTTTAATAGTCCCAGCGCCAAAAAATAATTCTAAAACGCTAAAAAAAGCAAGCAAAGGCAGATGGTGGCCGGCAGGTAGAATCCAAAATACAAAATTTAACCCGTAGCTTGTTGTGAGTCCTATATTTGAACTTCCAAATGTTGTGTATGTCCCCCATGCATGGAGAAATTGTTTTAACAAAAATATATAGTCAGTTGATGTGAAAAGCTCCCCGTTTAGTATGATCCCTTTGCTAAAAAGAAATAGTCGTGTGGAATATATCGCCACAGCAAGAAAAACAATAAAAGGAAACTTTTGAGCCAAAAATTTCTTTATTTTTGAGATTGTTGTATCCATAGTAACGTTCGCTCTACCCCTTTTGATGTGGGTGTACATTCAGGAAAATCGATAATTGTTTTAATTTTTGTAATATCTGCTACATTGTGCCAGTATTCATTTTGTGGGTATGGTATTTCTTCATAGTCGTATTGTCTACCCATTATGTCATAAACAGTCTTGAAAATGGTCGACAACTGAGTAGCTTTTCCTGAACCGATATTGAAAACGTCATAATTATCAAATAATGATATATGGGAAATAATTTGTTTGAAGATTGCAACAAAATCGTCGATAAAAAGATAATCACGATACTGCTCCCCCTTAGTTAGCTTAACAGAGCGATTTTTGAGCAACGAGTGACCGATGTAGCAAATGACACTTTTCGTATCATATGGACCATACAAATTAAACGGTCTCAGGAGTAAAAAAGGGAGCCCCCATTGTCTAGCAAGATTAAGAGAAAGCATAGATGACAACATTTTTGTTGTTGCATATACGTTTTTTGGCTGGAGCGATGTTTTTTCATCAATAGGTTTTTTCGTATCTTGGTACTCCAGACTTGAACCCAGGAATATAATTTTCTTTAACTGTTTGATATGTCGTGCCCCCTCAAGAATATTGGTTACTATTTTGAGATTGTCGTACAAATAATTACTTGAATAATCAATGCGCGAATTCACCCCCGTGTGCGCTGCATTGACGATGATGTGTGGTTGTATTTTTTTGAAAGTAGCAATAGTATTTGATTCATCTCTAAGATCCAGCATGGATCTGGTTATTGGAATAAGGTTGCAGTCCGTTTGTAATTTTTTGCACAGATTTGTTCCAATGAACCCTGTTGATCCAACAATAGCGATGGTGTATTTCATAGTGGTCAGCGGGAAACAAAATAATTATGAACAAGAGCTTTGGTATACGAAAGCATAATGACAAAGCACACATAGGGGTGCAAAAACCACGCAATGTCTCTTTTTTTACGAAAGCCATAGATTGCTTGCCATAGCGGTTCAACAAATGTCAAAGCGTAAATGACAAACAGTCCCAATTTGATAATATCAGATGGGTTTTTTGGGTCAAACACACTATACCGACGAGCAGATTGTAAATGTTGATGATGCAACGTCATGTATCGCGTGCGTTTTGCAGCAAAAGTGGCCAGCGTATCTGCGGTATTGTGATAGGTTTCATTTTTTACGATAGCAAATCGACACCGACCATATTTTTTGGCAATATCGACAAATACATCGGTGTGAAAATAATTTTCGGGCTTTCCCCAGTTTGATTCAAGCAACAACGATTTTTTGAATATGATTCCGTTTGCGCCGACCGTTGGAAAGGAACGAGGTTTAAATGCTACGATCCAGTATTTTTTGTATTCTTTTTTGACCGTGCCTAACAGATTCCATTTATCATAGACCCAATTCAACCGGTCCGCTTTTCCCAGATAATACGCTACTGGATCGGCTGCACCCAAAAGGCCAAAATATCTGTTGAGAAGCGGTTCTCCTTTTGGAGCCGCATATCGTAAACTTTGTGATGCAATAACATCTTTATGTTTCATTAACGGTTCGACCATGTCGATGAGCCAGTTTGGATCAAGTAGATAGTTGTCGGTATCAATCATGGCGATATATTCGTTTTTTGTTTTCATAATTCCTACGGCTCTGCGCGCTTCTTGATTCTCTTTATATCCACCTTTCACAATGGTTATCTTCATCTTGGCGTTGCGAGTGATTTGTAAGGTGTTATCTGTGCTGCCTCCGTCGACAAGAAGAATTTCATCAATGTGAGGATATGTCTGTTGTCTGATGTATTTGAGACAATCACCGATGGTTCGTTCGGCATTTAACGCAACGATAAGGATAGATAATTTTGGGTATGTCATACATTAAACATATGTTTACAAGCGTTATAACTTTTTACTATTGTATACTTCTTGCTTTCTTGCAAGGCGTTTTTTGACAGCACCATATACTTTTTTTTATCTTTATACAATTTTACGATAGCACTACTCAAGTCAGCGACACGCGCTTTACAAATGATACCAGTTTTTTTGTGCAATACACTGTCTCGTAACCCGTCGACGTCGTAGACAATCGCAGGAGTGCCCTGGCTTGCCGCTTCAGACACAATAAGCCCCCAGCCTTCTTTTACCGAAGTAACGAGGATAATGTGCGATTTTTTCAAGAGTTCTTTTTTTTCATGTTTAGAAATCATTCCAAGGTATTCGATATCTTTCGCGTACGGGCTATTATATATGTATTTCTTCACTTTTTTCCCATATGACCCAATATATTTGCCGGCAATTTTCATCTTTAGCTCAGGAATGGTTTTTTTTGCAATCTCAAAGGCTTGTATTTGATCAAGGGTTTTTTTCATGCTGCGAATTGTTCCAAGAGAAAGAACAGTGAATTGTTTGTAAAGGGTTTTATCGGAAATAGAAACAAGCGGTTTGATATCAATACATATGGGAAAAATAGAGATATTATTTTCGGAAAATCCATAACGTTTCAAATCGTTTTTTGTACTTTGCGATTCGGTCATGACCTTATTTTTTCTCAACAACCACAAATAGGCCGGCTCAAGGATATATCCAACAAGGTTGAAAGGAAATACAAATTGGTAAAACCAGATCTCTCTACACAATTGATAAATCAACAAAACCCGTCTTTCTTTCGTATACCATTGAGTCATGAAGGGCATGGTATTTATTTCCTCAATGACAAGGTTAGACCAACCTCTTAGGCGACTCATATAGTAAAAAAACGCAGCAATATACACCGTGTATCTGTTCCCAACACGTATTATCTTGTAACCATCGATCATTTCTTCTTTATTCGCACCTTTAAATCGCGAAACAATAAAAACAACTTCATGACCTTCATTGACCAGTTCTTTGGCAAGAGCCTCGTTTATATGTTCGGCGCCACCTGCTTCAGGATGTTTTCGATCTTTCCAAGTGAACCATATAATATGCATAATGAACATTATAACAAGGCTGAAATGCGAAGTTTGTCTCTCTCTTTTTTATTTGTGTGATAAATGTGTGATAAAATGGACATTAGTATGAAGCGCACAGAACTCTTTCGTTTATTTGTTATGTTGACAATATTCATTTTTGCTTATTATGCTGGCCGTTTGGCATTTTCTCCGGGGCTATTTATCGTTTACACCGTTATTTTTGGTTTAGTGTTGATACTGTATCTAGCCCTGCATACACGTTTTAATCACATCGTAAACGAGATCCGAGAAATAATTCTACATAAAAATTGGCAACGACAATTCATCCTCACTTTGTTCTATTTTTTTTCGCTGGTACTTCTTAAGCAACTCGGGATATTTGATGAAACGCTCAAGCACTACGGCGTAGATAATGAAACATTTTGGTTTATTGCTTATCTCCCGCTCATCAGTCTTTTGCGCATCTCGTCGACCATGCACGCGTTCATGGCTATATTTTTCCTTTTCTGCATACCGTTTTTTTATTTTGTGAACGACCCAATAGGTGACCCACTGCATATCGAAGAAGTAATTACCATTTTTAGCATTGCTGTATTTATGCTATTATCAATTGCGGTACTGCAACAGATAATCTCTTTTGCAAATAATCATGATAATCAAAAATATCAAACAACTTGAAAACAGTTTTAAAGAGTATTTGATAGAACTATACATTTTTTTAGTTTGGTTATTTCATATCTCACTCATTGCATACTTGACATTGGCATATATATGGAAAGATGTGTTTTCGATCATTCGATTTGATTTTTTTGAGTCATATATTGTTGATTTTTTTCCTGCTGATTTTGGCGCTTGGCTGGTAGTGTTGTTTCTCTTTATTTTATCAGCTGTGTATTTACGAAAAGATCGCAACCGCATGGGAAAAAACTGTGTATGGGATGGTACAAAAGCTGAGGCTGTAATCTATATTCTTGCATCATTTTGTTTTGGACATTTTTTTGCACGAACCATATTTGTGATTGTTCCATTTTTGTGGATCAAAACACTCCTCCTCACCATATTTTTTGCCAATATTTTGCCCGATTGTGTCGTTTTTTTGAGCCAGCCACAGTTTATTTTTTTTAAGGAATCTTTTAAAAAACAACAGATAGCATTTACAAAGATGGATATCAAGCGAGAGGATTTTACCGATATAAAATCTTTAATGAAGCTAACGACCCAATTCTCAGTAAATCTTGTGAAGTCGATTTCACGCGAAGAAAATACAAAAAAGCTTCTTGTCGCCATCAAAGGCTTTGTGTTGATTGGGGGATTCATTGGGGGTATTTGGTTATGTTTGTTTACGTATCAACAATATCAGCGAAATCTACGAGAAAATTTAACTATTGTGAAGGTAAAACCCACAATTACCACGATGGGTGAAAAAATACATATGTCTGGATACAATTTCGGCTGGCGCGATGGCGAACAAGATCTATTAATAACCAATCAAGGAGAAATACCACTCGTTGATCGCTGGAACGACACAGAACTCGACTTTACGATTCCACTCTATTTCCATGAAGGACCAACTCAGATTTGGGTTGAACGCACGATCAAAGATCAAGATATTGAGCGTATAAAGATAAGCAATATCGTTAATCTCGATATCAAGTCGCGGTGGTATTTCTACCCGACTGTTGAGGACCTGCAACCAGACAAATATCATTACAATCTACTCATACGGATAATCAAGAAGATAAAGCGCACCATATTTCTGGGGCATGGATAGCTGGACACTCATTCTTCTCTCTTGATCAATTGCTCTTTACAAAACACTAAAAAGAACGTTATGATACAAGCAAAAGTGAAGATCGTATCAACGTGCATAATTTGTCTGACGGTGTGTGGATAAAGAAGCAAGCCAAGGATATAGCCAGGAAATAACATTGTTGGGATGAGCGCTACTTTGCTTTTTCTTGCCAAAAAATATCCGTTCATAAAAGACATAGTGATATAACCTACTCCAAAAAGAGCTGCCCAAATCATATGTGGTACGACCATGGCAAATTTTTCTCCAAACAACATGTTGACAAGTAGGTTGCCAAAGGTTGCGTACGAAATATATAAGCCGATACCGATAACAATCAACAAAACGAACGATACAACGAATGTAAAGACATGATAACGTTGTTGCTTCTTGTTCGCGAAGAAAATATAACTTATGGTGAGAAGCGGACCAAATACATATAAAATTATTTTTGCAAACAAAGCCCATGATCCATAAATCCCGGCTTGTTCTGCATCAAACACTTTTTTTACGTAAATAATATCAACATTATTAAGAAGAACCATGGTTCCACTTGTTCCTATTGTGAGCCACATTTGTGTGTCACGTAAAAAAGATCGTAATCGTTTCGATGAAATCCGTACAGCGTTGAACATGTGGTAGATGTTTTTTGCAAGGAAAAGTTCATTGAGCAAAACGGTAAAAACAAAAGAAAACACAATACAAATAATGATAGTCGACAAGTCGCCCACATTAGCAAACACCATTATTCCACCGATGAGCTTGATTAACGTTGCAATAACCAAGATGCCCGCATACCATAAAAATTCATGCAATCCCTGCAAAGCACCACTATAATACGCAATGAAAAACGAAAGAAATATCAGAATCGGCAATGAGTATGCCACTACTGGCTTCAAATTTGTAAAACTAGGTAGTGCAGGAGTAATGAAAAAAAATAATACCACTACATACCAATAACGTTGCAATTTTTGCATAAGCCACAGGTGCACCATGGCTGCATATTTTTTTGGTTCTTGAGCATCGCCAAGTTTTTGTATCAATAATAACGAAATAACCCCAAACGGAATGGTAGCGATTACTAAATATGAAAAGAGTGTTGCGATTTCGCTATACCCCACCGGCCCCAGCGCACGTCCTACAAAAATATTGAAAAGATAGTTCATGAATCCGACCACAAAGTTTGAAGCAACAAGCAGAAAACTTCCCTGAACAAAAGCATTTTTTGTGATAAGTTTTAATACCTTTTTCATATATAAGGATGGTGGAGAGTACAACATTTCATGAAACATACTCGATAGCTTTGATGTAATCCTGGTAGCTACGTTGGTATGTATATTGTTTGCTGAACTCCCAAGCTTTCTTTTGTAAATCTTTATACATGTTTTCATTTGAGAAAAGTTCATAAATAGCTTTAGCTAACTCATCTGGGTTATTGTGCAAACATAAATATCCCGCCTTTCCATTTTGGACACTATCCCTAAGACCATCGACATTATAAACAATAGAAGGTGTACCTT
>JAGQLS010000039.1 GCA_020429045.1 Candidatus Woesebacteria bacterium | reverse complement strand
TCTTATTCTAATTTTTTGATCGGCCATTACCGTTGCCTCTTAAGTTAAGAGCGCGCTTCTCGCAACGCTCTATAGAAAAATAAATCTTATTTCTTTTTAAAGTACCGTTCTAATTATTTAAAAATCTTAGAAACAACACCAGCACCTACTGTGCGACCACCTTCACGAATCGCAAAACGCAATCCTTCATCCATCGCAATAGGATTAATCAATGTAATACGCATCTTGATATTATCGCCAGGCATTACCATCTCAACTCCTTCCGGTAATTCAACTGCACCTGTAATGTCAGTTGTACGGAAGTAAAACTGTGGTCTGTATCCTTTAAAGAATGGAGTATGACGTCCACCTTCATCTTTTGACAATACATAAACTTCAGCTTCAAACTCAGTGTGTGGTGTAATTTTTCCAGGATGTGATAATACTTGACCACGTTCAACTTCATCACGTTTTGTACCACGCAACAATACACCTACGTTATCACCGGCACGACCTTCGTCAAGAAGTTTACGGAACATCTCAACACCGGTACATACTGTTTTTCTGGTGTCTCTGATTCCAACAATCTCTAACTCTTCACCAACTTTAACGATTCCACGCTCAACACGACCGGTAACAACTGTTCCACGACCTGA
>JAGQLS010000038.1 GCA_020429045.1 Candidatus Woesebacteria bacterium | reverse complement strand
AAAATCTCAATGCCTACCCTGTGGAGGTTAAGAAGCTCATGGCTGAATTCAACCCGAATGGCGGGGAGGCGTTCTTTTGTGCGGAGCATGTAGAAATCCAATTGTTGCCGAACCAAAATAAAGGTCATGTGTTTCGGTGTAAGAGCCCTTCGTATTCCCCGGCAACCGTCGGCCCGGAAACCAAGGTGTCAGTGAGCGCAACACCGTGGCGGTAACGCACCTAACAAGGCGTTCAAGCCGCTCGCAAAGCTCGCTGGGACGTCCAGTACTCCGCGCCTTTTTGCGAATGCCTTCGGCATTGTTTCGCAAACGGCGCTACGCACTGGCCGCCCCTTAACACGGCGTTAGATGGTTTCCGCAGAAGGTTATTGCTGCTGGCTGAAAACGAGGGTTCAGGCAGTCGAGATTCGGTTGGTTTCGTGGTGCCGAGGAAGCCAACCACGGTGAGTTCGCAAAGGCCGTATTCTTTGTTGGTCCGGCCGAACCAGCGGAAGGCACTAGCAATGATGCGGCGAACCAGTGGTACCGAGGAAGGGTATAGCAGTGGAGTCGTCATGTTCGAAGGCAGTTTTACCGAGCGTCGTAGCGTACCAATCCAATTGTCGTAGTATCGGCCTTATCAGCATGGGAAGGATGTCGGCAG